>NZ_JBXWNS010000010.1:0-178789 GCF_059610485.1 Ruegeria sp. CDSC081
GCTGGCCTCCATCGCAGATACCGGCTTGAATCACGATCAGCGGGCGCTGTGAATCCCTTTTGTCAACACGACCTAAGCGCTGCAATAGGTTTAAATCGCCCGCTGAATTCCAGCGTCCAGACAAGATCGAACCAGGACCCTAAAGCCAATCCCGCAAAATCGGGATCAACGGCACATCTGCCGCAGGCATCGGGTAACTGCGCAGATCATTCGCACGCACCCATTTCAGCGCCTGTCCTTCCTTCGATTGTGGAATGCCTTCCCATTTGCGGCAGGCAAACAGCGGCATCAGCAGGTGGAAATCATCATAGCTGTGGCTGGCGAAGGTCAGCGGCGCAAGGCAGGAGGACCATGTGTTGATGCCCAGTTCTTCGTGCAGTTCGCGGATCAGGGCGACCTCGGGCGTTTCGCCGGGTTCGATCTTGCCGCCGGGAAACTCCCAAAGTCCAGCCATGGATTTGCCTTCGGGGCGCTGCGTCAGCAGCACCCGGCCCTCAATGTCTATCAGGGCGACCGCAGAAACCAGAACTGTTTTCACGACCGGTAATCCGCGTTGATCTCGATATAGCCATGGGTCAGGTCGCAGGTCCAAACGGTGGATTTACCCGCGCCCAGCCCCAGATCGACGCCGATTACAAGGTCCTGAGCTTTCATGTATTCGGCGGCGTCTTCCTCGCGGTAATCGGGACTGACCCAACCTTTTTCGGCCACAAGGATGTCTCCGAAAGAAATGCTCAGCAGGTCACGGTCGGCAGCTGCACCCGATTTTCCGATGGCCATGACGACGCGGCCCCAATTCGGGTCTTCGCCCGCAATGGCGGTTTTTATCAGTGGTGAATTGGCAATCGCCAATCCATGCACCTTGGCGTCGGCATCGGTGACAGCCCCGGTCACACGAATTTCTACGAATTTCGTGGCGCCCTCGCCGTCGCGGACCACTTGCTGGGCTAGGTCCAGCATCACGGTTTCCAAAGCCTCGGCAAAGGCGGCATTGCCGGTGGCATCCACGCCCGACGCCCCGGTGGCGCACAGCAGCAGGCTGTCCGACGTCGAAGTGTCGCTGTCGACGGTGATGCAGTTGAAAGTGCGGTCGGTTTGCGCACCCAGCATCTGCTGCAACGCGGATTGCTCGACCTGGGCGTCGGTGAAGATATAAACCAGCATCGTCGCCATATCAGGCGCGATCATGCCAGAACCCTTGGAAATCCCCGCAATAGAGACCGTTTTTCCATCAATCTCGACCTGCGCCGAGGCTCCTTTCGGAAAGGTATCCGTGGTCATGATGGCCCGCGCTGCATCTTCGATTGCGTGGCGACTGAGGCCGGATTTCAGGGCCTCAAGCTGCGCCACGATGCGGTCATGCGGCAAGGGTTCACCGATCACACCAGTTGACGAGGTAAAAACCCGTTCGACCGGTACGCCTGTGGTCTTGGACACTGCTTGCGTCACCTCGGCGACCGAGCTTTGGCCATAATGCCCGGTAAATGCATTGGCATTGCCCGAATTCACAAGGATCGCCGCCGGCCCGTCACTTGGCCCGCCGATCTTGTCCTGACAATCCAGCACGGGTGCCGCGCGTGTGGCCGAGCGGGTAAAGACCCCAGCCACTGAAGTGCCTGGATCAAGGACCGCCAGCATCACATCGGTGCGGCCTTGATAGCGTACGCCGGCTTCGACGGTCGCAAAGCGCACACCGTCAATCGCGGGCAATTCGGGAAACGCCGCCGGGGCCAGCGGAGAGACTTTGGTGATCGAGGCCACGGGGTTACTCCTGAATCAGGTCCAACTGACGCACGATGCCCGGAGTCACATCTTCGAGTGCAGGACGTTCGATCTGTGCAGCCTGGGTCAATTCGCCGATACGTGCCTGAATAGCTTCACTTTGCAGATCCTGTGCCAGCTCGTCGCGTACCGCATCAAGTGCGGGCGCTTCGGATTTGCGCTTGTCATTCAGAATGATCACGTGCCAGCCGAACTGTGTCTGCACCGGGTCCGACACCTGATCCTTCTCAAGCGCGACAACGGCGGTTTCAAACTCGGGAACCATCTGCCCCTTGCCGAACCAACCCAGCACCCCGCCATTCGGGCCGGAAGGACCGGTTGATTTTTCTTTGGCCAGCTCGGCAAAGTCGGCGCCATCATCCAACTGAGCCTTAAGGTCTTTGGCCTCATCCTCGGTCTCGACCAGAATATGGCTGGCATTAAACTCATCTTCGCCTTCAAACTCGGCAAAGCGCGCATCATAGGCGGTCTGAATGGTTTCTGCCGTTACAACTTCGTCGATCAGGGCATTTACGGTCTGAACCGCCAGCAACGACCGCGTCTCGTTCTCGATGGCCAAGGCGTTCAGATTGCTCAGCCCTTCTTGCTCCTGGCCCAGCAACTGCTGCTGAATCAGCTGTTCGATGATGAAATCATACAGAACATCATCTTCGACCTGCTGATAGTTGGGGGGCAGTGTCGCAACTGTTGCGATCACATGCGCCAGAGTGATTTCTTCGCCGTTTACGCGGGCGACCACCGTGCTGGCATCGGGCTTGGTTTCGGCGGCCAATGGCAGCGCCATCACCGTTGCAAGGGCCAGCGATGGCAGAAAAGTGAGGCCTTTGGGCATGGAATCATCCTATTTCTTTGCCACGGCAGGGCGCAGCGTTGACACTCTGGAACCTGCCGCTTACATCGCTTTGAAGCCTTGGACAGGGCCGCCTTTCACCCCCCGTATCTATGGGTTGCGCGCAAGGTGGGCAAGCCTGTCAAAACCAAGACAAGAACAGATCCGCTGGAGTGAACATGCTGGGACTCGGAACGCTCGCCAAAAAGGTGTTCGGAACACCGAACGACCGCAAGATCAAGGCGACCCGCCCCCTGATCGAACAGATCAACGCGCTGGAACCCGAGTTCGAGAATCTGTCGGATGACGGCCTGATCGCAAAGACCGCCGAGCTGCGCAAACGTGCGCTGGAAGGCGAAAGCCTGGATGATCTGCTGCCCGAGGCGTTTGCCAACGTACGCGAAGGGGCAAAACGCGCGCTGGGCCTGCGTGCCTTTGATGTGCAGTTGATGGGCGGCGCCTTCCTGCATCAGGGCAATATTTCCGAGATGAAAACGGGTGAAGGCAAGACATTGGTTGCGACCCTCCCCGCCTATCTGAACGCGCTGACCGGTAAGGGCGTGCATGTGGTCACGGTGAACGAATACCTGGCCAAGCGCGACTCTGAATGGATGGGCAAGGTGTTTGCCGCCGTGGGCATGACCACCGGTGTCATCTGGTCAGGGCAGCCCGATGCCGAGAAAAAGGCTGCTTATGCCTGTGACGTGACCTATGCCACCAACAATGAGCTGGGTTTTGATTATCTGCGCGATAATATGAAGGCGGAACTGGATCAAATTTACCAGAAACACCACAATTTCGCGATCGTGGATGAGGTCGACTCGATCCTGATTGACGAGGCGCGGACGCCGCTGGTCATTTCCGGGCCCTCCGAGGACCGGTCGGACCTGTATACCGCGATTGATGCGCTGATTCCGTCATTGGGAGAAGATCACTTCACGCTGGACGAAAAGTCCCGGAACGTGACCTTCACGGATGAGGGTAACGAGTTTCTGGAGCAACAGTTGATTGCCAACGGCCTGATCCCAGAAGACCATTCGCTGTATGATCCTGAAAGCACCACAGTCGTTCACCACGTGAACCAGGGCTTGCGCGCGCATAAGCTGTTTACACGTGACAAAGATTACATCGTGCGGGACGGCAATGTCGTTCTGATTGATGAGTTCACCGGTCGCATGATGCCAGGTCGTCGCCTGTCGGAAGGTCTTCATCAGGCCATCGAAGCCAAGGAAAACGTGCAGATCCAGCCCGAAAACGTAACATTGGCCAGCGTGACGTTCCAAAACTACTTCCGCCTGTATGACAAGCTGGGCGGCATGACCGGCACCGCGCTGACCGAGGCTGAGGAATTTGCCGAAATCTACGGTCTGGGCGTTGTCGAAGTACCAACCAACAAACCGATCGCGCGTCTGGATGAGGACGATCAGGTCTTTCGTACCGCGGCCGAAAAATACGGCGCCATGATCGACGAGACAAAGGAAGCCCAGAAAAACGGACAACCGGTCCTTCTGGGCACCACGTCCATCGAAAAGTCCGAATTGCTCAGCCAGATGCTCACCAAAGAGGGTATCCAGCACAATGTTCTGAATGCCCGCCAACACGAGCAAGAGGCGCAGATCGTTGCCGATGCGGGCCGATATGGCGCAGTAACCATCGCCACCAACATGGCCGGTCGCGGTACTGATATTCAGCTGGGCGGCAATGTGGAAATGAAGGTTCTGCAGGCGCTGGCCGAAAACCCCGAGGCAGATCCGGCCGAGCTGCGTGCCGCGGAAGAAGCCCGCCATGCTGAAGAAAAAGAAAAGGTCCTGGCTGCCGGTGGGCTGTATGTCATGGCGTCCGAACGGCACGAGAGCCGCCGTATCGACAACCAGCTGCGGGGCCGGTCCGGCCGTCAGGGTGATCCGGGCCGCACCGTGTTTTACCTCAGCCTCGAAGACGACCTAATGCGCATCTTCGGCTCGGAACGGTTGGACAAGGTTCTGACCACGCTGGGCATGAAAGAAGGTGAGGCCATCGTCCACCCTTGGGTGAACAAATCGCTGGAGCGGGCGCAATCCAAGGTCGAAGGTCGCAACTTTGACATGCGCAAGAACGTCCTGAAATTCGACGATGTGATGAACGACCAGCGTAAGGTGGTATTCAGCCAACGGCGCGAAATCATGTCCGCCGACGATCTGTCCGAAATCGTATCAGACATGCGTGAACAGGTGATCGACGATCTGATCGACGAATATATGCCGCCGAAATCCTATGCTGATCAGTGGGATACCGAGGGTTTGCACGCAGCGGTCAAGGAAAAATTGACCATTGACGCCCCGGTTCAGGATTGGGCCGCTGAGGAAGGCGTGGATGACGAGCAGGTGCGCGAACGGCTGATCAACGCCGCTGACGAGATGATGGCGCAAAAAGTGGCCGCGTTCGGCCCCGAGAACATGCGCAACATCGAAAAGCAGGTCTTGCTGAACACGATCGACAGCAAATGGCGCGAACATCTGCTGACGCTGGAACATCTGCGCTCGGTCGTGGGCTTCCGCGGCTATGCCCAGCGCGACCCGCTGAACGAATACAAGAACGAAAGCTTCCAGCTGTTCGAATCCATGCTGGATTCGTTGCGCGAAACCGTGACCCAGCAGCTGTCCCGCGTGCGACCGCTGACCGAAGAGGAGCAGCGCGAAATGCTGACCCAGATGCAAGCGCAGCAGGCACGGGCGCAGCAGGCGGTAGATCAGGCCACTGGTCACGCCGAAGCGGTGGCCGAGGCCGAAGCCTCGGGTGATGCGCGGCCTGGATTTGTCGAAGACGACCCGGCAACTTGGGGAAACCCGTCGCGCAACGACAAGTGCCCCTGCGGTTCAGGCAAGAAGTTTAAGCATTGCCATGGCCGGTTGACCTAACGTCACCACAATCGAGACACAATGAGTCCGCCTCACGGCCACATATTAGCCGTGATTCAACTGCAGGGTGCGAATCGCTCCTTCAACTGGGGAGGGTGTCTTGTTTGTAATTAAGAACTACGTAACCACTGGCGGCACCGTTGCTTGTGCATTGGCCATTGGCTACCTCATGCAGAACGGAACCCCTGCGCAACCGCGAGGGGAGCGGGCTTCTGTCGATGTGGCATCAGTTACGGATCAGGCTTCAATCATCCCCGGGTTAAGCGAAGTCGTTCTGACCTCATCTGCACCGGTTCACGGAACAAGCAAAGAGACCGGGTCCGACAACCGTTTTATCGAGTCCAGTCGGTCAGAACCTGTCAATCCCATTGACTGCACCCTCAGTGCGCGCGCTACTGCCGTTCCCGGTGCTGCCGCCCGGCTGGTCGTCAACGCCCCCTGCCACAGTAATGAATCCGTGGAAATTCACCACAGCGGTCTGACAGTCACACAGCGCACCGACGCAGTAGGGCGCATGGACATGACAATCCCGGCCCTGTCAGAATATGCGATCTTTCTGATCTCGTTTGAAGACCAGCATGGAACAGTCGCAACCACCCATATCGCTGACATTGCCAATTACGAACGCATTGCCCTGCAATGGCAGGGTGAAACTGACCTGCAAATTCATGCGCTGGAATTCGGGGCCAGCTATGGCGGCAATGGCCATGTCTCGGCCGAGACCCCGACCGAAGGCGCCGGACAGGTAGTGCGTCTGGGCAATACCGGAACCGGGGACATGAAAAACATCGAAATCTATTCGTTCCCTGCTGGTCTTTCCAACCAAAACGGGTCGATAGAAATCACTGTCGAAACCGAGGTGACTTCAGAAAATTGCGGGCGCGACCTGAACATCCAGTCGCTTGAATTGCGGGATGATCGGTTGAGATCAAAAGACAGGACGCTGAGTTTTCCTGAATGCTCCCGCACCGGAGAGTTTCTGGTGTTGAATAATCTCTTCCAAGACCTGACAATCGCCGCAAACTAAATCCGCAGGCAGGCTCGGGCATCTTATGAAATTCTTTCGTGTGGCAGCGGCTGCACTGGCTTCCGTTACAATCGCGTCGGGCGCACAGGCGCAAGACATCTCGCTTATGTCGCATGACGGCAAGGTCGAAATCACCGGTGACCTGCTGGGATTTGACGGCGAGTTCTATCGCGTGGCAACACAATTCGGCACGCTGACAGTTGATGGGTCCGGTGTGACCTGTACCGGCCCTGCCTGCCCAAGCCTGACCGATTTTGTGGCTGAAATCCGATTTGCTGGATCTTCGGTCATGGCGGAAAAAGTTCTACCAGCGCTGATTGTTGGCTTCGCACAGCAGCAAGGGTTGTCGGCAACCCCAAACAGGCTGACCACCAACACATTTTCTTACGAACTGCACCAACCCGGGAGGGCAGCACCGCTGGGTCGGTTCTTCTTTGACGCAGGGAACACTGAGCGCGGATTTAGGGCGCAGGCAGAAAACCAGGCTGATATTGTTCTGGCGTTGCGCGAAATCCGACCCGAAGAGGAGCAAGCCGCACAAGCGGTAGGCCTTGGCGATCTGACCCGCACCCGCCGGGCCCGCGTCATCGCGCTTGACGCTTTGGTACCAATCGTTGCCAACTCGAACCCGTTACAGCAAATCTCGCTTGCGGAATTAACCCGGGTGTTTTCGGGCGAGATTACGAATTGGGCCGAGTTGGGCGGGCCCGATGTGCCAATTTCACTGCACCTTCCGGAAGCCGGTTCGGGTCTGGCCCAGAATGTCGAAGACAGGCTTCTGGCACCCTCCGGCACAGCCCTTTCCGAGGCGGCCATTCGGCATGACCGCAGTACTGATCTGGTGCGTACCGTTGCTGCGGATCCCTTTTCAATAGGTGTCGCAAGCCAAGCCGAAGCCAGCACCGCGCGTGCCCTGCCATTGACCGGCGGATGCGGTCATGCGCTGGCGGCAACTCGGCAGTCAATCAAGACCGAAGATTATCCGCTGACCTCGCCTATGTTTTTATACCTGCCGGACCGGCGATTGCCGCGTTTTGCACGTCAATTCCTGGCCTACACCCAGGGAGCCGAGGCGCAGATGGCAATACGCGAGGCTGGCTTTGTCGATCAAACCCCAGAGACTATGGGTCTTGGGGTGCAAGGGGATCGACTTGCCAATGCGATCGCGTCGGGCGGATCAGAAGTTGGTTTGGAGGAACTTCAGCGGCTGGTCGAGATTTTCAGACCCATGTCCCGCCTGTCACTGTCCTTCCGGTTCGAGCCCGGTTCCTCGCGCCCGGATGCGCAGTCACGGTCCAATATCCGACATCTTGCCCTTCTTTTGGAATCCGGGACCCTCGATGCCCGAAAGCTTAGGTTTGTCGGCTTCAGCGATGGCGAAGGGGCAGCGTCAACCAATGCGCGGATCGCATTGTTGCGGGCAAAAACCGTTCGCAATGCCGTATTGGCCGAGATTGAAACCGCTATCGGGGACAGCGTCGAAATCACGGTCGACGCCTTTGGCGAGGCCATGCCCATGGCCTGCGACGACACGAAATGGGGCCGAAAGGTCAACCGCCGAGTCGAGGTCTGGGTTCAATAGCACTCACAGATAGCCTTCGGACCTGAAGCTCAACTCGTTCGACTTTCCAATGATCAGATGGTCATGCAGCGTCAGGCCCAGTGCCAGGCAGGCATCCTGAATTCGGTTGGTCATGTCGATATCCGATTGCGACGGGGTCGGGTCACCTGACGGATGGTTATGCACAAGTATCAACGCCGAGGCATTCAGCTCCAGCGCCCGTTTGGCAACCTCACGCGGATAGACAGGGACATGATCCACCGTGCCCTTGGCCTGCTCCTCATCAGCGATCAGCACGTTTTTGCGATCCAGATAGAACACACGGAATTGTTCGGTCTCGCGATGGGCCATGGTGGTGTGGCAATAGTCCAGCAATGCGTCCCATCCGGAAATCACATGTCGCCTCATCACCCGCGCGCGGGCCATGCGATGGGCGCAGGCCTCAAGGATTTTCAGATCGGTGATCACGCTATCCCCGACACCTTTGATTTGGCGCAGCCGTTCCTCGGGCGCGGTCAGCACCCGGTTGAAATCGCCAAACGCCTCCATCAGCGCACGCGCCAGCGGTTTCACATCCTGCCGGGGGATTGAACGGAACAGCACCAACTCCAACAGCTCATAATCCGGCATGGCGGCGGACCCGCCAGACAGGAACCGTGCGCGCAGCCGCTTGCGATGATCTTTGATGTAGGAGGGTAACCGACCCGTCGGCAGCGGCTGCGCGGGGGCTTCGTCTGTATCGAACAGCATTGGGGCTTCGGAAAAGGCGTCCTGTGTCATGCTCTCAGCCTGACGCAGAATCGGTTTCCAGATGGTTAACGCACCTCACCTGCCATGCGGGCAGTGGCGCTGCGGACAACCATATGCAACACGATGGAAAACACCCCCAAGGTCAACATCGCGGCGAACATCAGATCGGTCTTTGCACGGCCATTGGCCAACAGCATCAAATATCCCAACCCTTGGGACGAGCCGACCCATTCACCAATCACCGCCCCGATCGGCGCATAGACGGCGGCCAGCCTCATCCCCGACGCCAGCGAGGGCATCGCCGCCGGAATGCGGATATACCACAGCACTGCACGCGGACTGGCCTGCATCGTGCGCGCAAGGTCCAGATAGCCCTGCGGCGTCCGCATCAGCCCATCGAAGAAAGACGAGGTGATCGGGAAATAGATGATCAGCACCGCCATCGCGACCTTGGACCAGAGGCCATAGCCCAGCCAAAGCGTCAACAACGGGGCCAGCGCAAACACCGGCAGAGCCTGCGTGAACACCAGCATCGGCTGTACCAGCACGCGCGCCGCCCGCGAATTGGCCAGTTGCAGCGCAGTGACCACACCCAGAACCGTCCCAAAGGCCAATCCAATCACCACTTCGACCGCAGTGATCCAAGTGTGTTCGGCGATCAGCCAACGGTTCTGCCACCAAGTCTCGGCCACCACGGCGGGGCTTGGCAGGATGAACTTAGGCAAGCCGGTCGTCCAGACGATACCCTGCCAGATCGCAATCGCAAACACGGTGGCTGCAAGGGCGGAGAGATATTTCATGCGACCGCCTCACGCAGCAGGCGCAACAGTGCGCCTTGGGTTTCCAGCGTTTCAAGGTCGTCCACATGGCGCGGGGCGGGGGCATGCGGCGGCTCACAGGGGGTCAGGCCTTGCGGCGTCATCACCATGATGGACTGGCCCAGCCGCGCCGCCTCACCCGGATCATGGGTGACCAGCAGAACAGTCCGGCCCTGCAACGCTTCGACCGCAAGATCCTGCATGTCGGCGCGGGTGCGAGCATCAAGGGCCGAGAACGGCTCATCCAGCAGAACAATCGGGCGATCTTCCATCAGCGTGCGGGCCAAGGCCACGCGCTGGCGCTGACCGCCGGACAGCTCGGACGGTTTCTTGGTCATATGATCCTGCAGCCGCATGCGCCGTATCAGACGGTTGCGCCGCTCCAGATCTGGCTTTTGACCCCGCAACCGCGCACCTAATGAGACATTCTGCGCCACCGTCGCCCAGGGCAGCAACAGATCATCCTGCGCCATATAGGCCACATGCTCTTGCACAGGGGACCCATCGCCGGCGGTGATCTGCCCGGTGAACACGGCACCTGTATCAAGCCCGGCAATCAGACGTAGAATTGTGGTTTTACCAACGCCCGATCCGCCCAACAGGCAAGTCCACTGCCCGGCCCCAAGGGTCAGGGTAAGCGGCGCGAACAGTGTCGCGCCGTCAATCGTGGCCGTGCCGTTGATGCTCAGTTCGGGCGCCCGTGTCATGGGGTCAGCCCCATTTGCCAGAAGTTAACCTCTAGCTCGGTTGCGGTGCGGAAGGTCTGGCACAGGCGGTCCCAGCGAGGCGAAGCTGCAAAGTTCTCACCAATACGCCGTGTTAGAGCCTGATCGAGCAGTTCTCCAACCGCTTTGCACGCGCCTTGGTAGTCGTCACTGGCATAGGTATTGATCCAATCACGATAGACCTCGGATGTTGCCTCGGAGGCCAGCCGCGTGCCGATTTCACCATAGCCCATCACACAAGGGGCCAGAGCCGCCAGCAGGTCCAGCAAATCGCCACTATATCCGGCCTCAAGCACAAAGCGCGTATAGGCCAGGTTTTCGGCGCGTTCAGGGGTTGCGAACAGCTCCTCATGGGAAATCCCAGCTGCCTCACAGATACCGATATGCAGCTGCATTTCCTCGGCGACCAACGCATTTACTGTGGCCACAGCCGTCAGCATTTCCGAATGAGTCTCGGACTTAACAACCGCCAGTGCCCAAGCACGGGAAAAATGGATCAGGAACACATAGTCCTGTCGCAGGTAATGCAGGAACGCCGCGCGCGGCAGCGTTCCGTCTTTCATTCCTTCCACAAAGGCGTGGCGGGTGTAATTCCCCCAAGGCCCTTGCGCAGCATCGCGCATCAGCGCGAAAGCTTTGCCGTAATCGCTCATTGCGCGGTCACATCAATGGCAATGTCGCTGACCGGGTTCAGGCTGTCGATCATGCCGCTGTTCTTCAGAAACTCCTCGAACCGCGCATAGCGACCCGCATCAAACGCCGCCGGACGCAGCGCGAACCGGGGCAGCGTGTCGACCCAGGCACGGGCATTCAGTTCATCCTGCAGCTCGGGCGAGGTGGCCGCGAAGATTTCCCAGCTTTTTTCCGGGTTGTTGACGATATACTGGGTCGCTTTTTCGGTCGCGGCCAAGAATCGGGCGATTTTGTCGGCATCCATCGTGTCGGGATTGGCGACATAGATCAGCTCATCATAGGGTGGGATGCCTTCCTCTTCGATATAGAAACAGCGACCCGCGACACCTTCGATATCCATCTGGTTCAGCTCAAAATTCCGGAACGCCCCGATAACCGCATCCACCTGACCGGTCATCAGCGACGGCGACAGCGAGAAGTTGACATTGACCATCTCAATCTCATCCAGACCGATATCATGCTGCCCCAGAAGGGTTGTCAGGATCGCCTCTTCGACACCGGCGACCGAGAAACCGATTTTCTTGCCCCGCAGATCGGCCAGCGACTTGATCGGGCCATCATCCAGCACCAGCAGGCAGTTCAGCGGGGTGGCAACCAGCGTGCCGACCCGTTTCAGCGGCAAGCCCTCATGGATTTGCAGATGCAGCTGCGGCTGATAGGATACCGCCAGATCGGCCTGACCGGCAGCAACCAGGCGCGGCGGCGCGGAGGGGTCCGCAGGCGGGATGATTTCAACCTCAAGCCCCTGGTCGGCAAAATAGCCGTTTTCCTGTGCGACGATAATTGGACCATGGTCCGGGTTCACAAACCAATCCAACAAGACGGTCATCTTATCCTCGGCCCAGGCCGGCGCGGCAGCCAGCAGGGCGATTGCAGCGATCAGTTTTTTCATATCTCGCGGTTCCTTCTGTTCACGAGGTTGAAGCCGCGACAAGAACAATCTCGCCCGGCCAATTCGGTTGAATTCGCTCGGCAGCACGCCAGGCGCGCAATCCGGTAGCACAGCACAATGCCAGCCTTTTGCCTTTATTAGGGTCTATCTGATTCAGATCATCCGGCGATATCCGTTGCGCATCAGGATGTACCGGGCGCGGGGATTCCTCGGGGCTGCGCAGCTCGATGATCTGGTCATCTGTCGTCAGTTGCCCGGCCGAGAGAAACCGGAAACAGCCGTTCGGTTCGGGCGCATCGTCAAAGCGGAAGGCCGTGCTGCGGAGTGTCCGACCATCGTACTGAACCATCTGACCCAGCACCGAGGGCGTCAGTCCAAGGATCAGGTTCAACGCCATCTGTGCCTGCATCGCGCCGACCGTCCCGACGACCGAACCCAGAACACCAGCGGTGGCGCAGCTTGCCCCGCTGTCCGGCGCATCCGGGAACAGCGCCCGCAAAGACGGCGCGCCGCCGCAGAAACCTCCGACATAGCCCGACAGCCCAAGCACCGAGGCGCTGATCAGCGGCTTGCCTTGCGCCAAGCAAGTGTCCGACAGGATATAGCTGGCCGCATAGCTGTCTGCGCAATCCAAGATCACATCCGCCTGAGCGACCAGGTTACTGGCATTTTCGCCTGTTAGAGCCTGTTTTTTGCCGCTGACGTCTATGTCTCCATTGATCGCCTTGCACCGTGCCGCCGCACGCTCGGCCTTGGGGTGTCCGCAATCCATCTCAGAAAACAAGGTCTGCCGGTGCAGGTTGGACAGCTCAACCTGATCCCTATCCAGGATCGTGATCTGCCCGACCCCTGCCCCGGCCAGCAACTGCAGGACCGGGGCAGCCAACCCGCCTGCCCCTACCACCAGGACGCGCGCCGAGGACAGTCGGCCCTGCCCTTCTGCCCCTATCTCGGGTAACATCGTCTGACGGGCATACCGGCTCATCTGGTGACCTTGATCCATTGACGCAGACGCGCTTCGGGGTCGGTATTCAGGGTAATATCGGTCACGACCGAGACGATATCCGCCCCAGCCTGCAGGACACCCGGTGCACGCTCGACGCTCATCCCGCCGATGCCAACCAGTGGAGTATCACCAACGCGCGCTTTCCATTCTGTGACGCGGGGCAGACCCTGCTGCTGCCATTTCATCTTTTTCAGGATGGTGGGATAGACCGGGCCAAGCGCCACATAGTCGGGGTCCATGGCCAGCACGCGCTCTAACTCATCATCATCATGGGTGGACACGCCCAGTTTCAAACCCGCCTTGCGGATGGCAATCAAATCGGCCTCGTCCAGATCCTCTTGCCCCAAATGCACCCAGTCACAGCCGGCGTCGATGGCCGCCTGCCAATAGTCATTGACCACCAGAACTGTCCCATTTGCGCGGCACAGGTCGCGCGACTTGGCAATCTGGTCACACACCACATCCATGGGCTGGTCCTTGACCCGCAGCTGCACCAGTTTCACACCCAGCGGCAGCATCCGGCGCAGCCAGTCCGAATGATCGAAGATCGGATAAAACCGGTCGAGTGTCATGACAGAAATGCCTTTCCAATAACCGGGGTCGAAGGTTCCGCCATATCGCGCGCCTCGACCGGGTCGGCCTGATGGGCCAGTTGCCCGGCCTCGATCGCGCGGGCCATTGCGCGGGCCATCAACGCGGGGTCTCCGGCACGGGCCACGGCGGTGTTCAGAAGAACGGCGTCATAGCCCAGCTCCATCGCTTGGGCAGCGTGGCTGGGCAGGCCGATACCGGCGTCAATCACCAAGGGCACATCCGGGAATTCTGCCCGCATCGCACGCAGGGCATATTCATTGTTCAGCCCCCGCCCTGACCCGATCGGCGCGCCCCATGGCATCAGCACCTCACATCCGGCGGCAAGCAGCCGTTCGCCGACAATCAAATCGTCGGTCGTATAGGGAAAGACCTGAAACCCGTCGCTGGTCAGAATGCGCGCAGCTTCGACCAGCTGGAACACATCCGGTTGCAGGCTGTCGGTATGGCCGATCAGTTCCAGCTTGATCCACTTGGTATCAAAGACCTCACGCGCCATATGGGCGGTGGTCACCGCCTCTTTGACCGTGTGGCATCCGGCGGTGTTGGGCAGCACCAACACGCCCAGATCGCGGATCATCTGCCAGAATGTCTGCCCTGCACCGGATTCACGTCTGAGCGAGACAGTGGCAACACCCGCCCCGCTTTCGCGAAAGGCCTGCTCCAGAATAGCCGGGCTGGGATATTGCGCCGTGCCCAGCATCAGCGGGTTGGTTAATGTGGTTCCGTAAAAGGATTTCATCCTCAGCCCCCCTGCATCGGTGCGACGATTTCGATCCGATCCCCTTCAACCAAAGCATGGGCAACACGCAGCCCCGAGGGCACGAATTCTTGGTTCACCGCAGTGGCGACACGGCCCGAGTAGCCGCATTCCATCAGCAATTCCGATAGGGTCTCGGCCCGCACCTCGCGCGGCTCGCCATTAAGCACGATCTTCATCGAACATCTCCGAATGTTTGTGTTCAAGCGCCAGATCGGCAACGCCTTGGGCCAGCGCAGGTGCCAGCAGGTACCCGTGGCGGTACAGCCCGTTGGCGTAAATCGTCCCGCCCCGACGCCGGATCCGAGGCAGATTGTCGGGAAAGGCCGGGCGCAGATCGACGCCGATCTCTAGCACCTCGGCCTCGCCAAAAGCGGGGTTCAACGCATAGGCCGCGCTGAGCAGTTCCAGCATCGAGCGCGCGGTGATGCGGGTTTTATCCTCGGATTCAATCATCGTCGCGCCCAGCATGTAGATGCCATCGCCACGCGGCACGATGTAAAGCGGCATCCGGGGATGCAACAGGCGCACGGGCCGGGTCAGCGTCACATCAGGGCAGCGGATCACCAGCATCTCACCCTTTACGCCCCGAAGATCAGACAAGGCGTCCCGCGCCTGAAGACCACGGCAGTCAATCGCGTTCTCCAACCCAGCAGGGGCGGGTTCGCGATGAAAGGCAACGCCCCGCGCGATAAGATTGTCGAAGACATCCTGCAGCGCCATGCGTGGGTCTATATGGGCTTCGTCCTTGAAATACAGACCGTTGCCGAAACCATGTAGATCAGGCTCTAATGCGGCTAGTTCCTGCTGATCTACCTCATGATGCCCCTGCGTTCGACGACCAAATCGACGCAAATCCGGCAAGTCGCGCGCACCGCAAACGACCAAAGTACCGCGCTGATGAACCTTGGTCCGGTTCGCCCACCAGTCAAAAGCACCCTGCCCCAGGCGCAAGACCGGCTCTTCGGCATTTTCGAACTCGCACCACGGGGCCAGCATTCCCCCGGCCCACCAAGAACAGCCATGCGGACCCGGCAGGCCGGCGGGGTCAAAGACCTGCACCCGTGCGCCGCGATGGGCCAATTCGGACGCAACAGCCAAACCGGCCACGCCTGCCCCTATGACAGACCAGATCGTCACGCCGGCCAGACCCAATGGAAATGATGCACCGGACCATGGCCCCGGCCCACGCACAGCCCATCAGCCTGGGCGATAGCGCCTTGCAAATAAGCATGTGCCTCTGCCACGGAATCCTGCAAACTCAGACCTTTGGCCAACCCGGCGGAAATTGACGAGGACAATGTACACCCGGTTCCGTGGGTGTTCTTTGTGTTCCGGCGCTGCGCTGTGAATTCATCCACCAATCCCGAACCGTCGACCAACAGATCATGACATATCTCGCCCTGTCCATGCCCACCTTTCATCAAAACAGACGCGGCCCCCTTTGCGCAAAGGGCCTGTCCCTGAACCACCATTTCATCCGGAGACTGCGCTTCGGACTGTCCAAGCAAGCGCGCAGCCTCGGGCAAATTGGGCGTCAGAACAGTCGCGCGTGGTATCAGAAGGTCCATAAGGGTCCGGATTGCATCACCCGCCAGCAATGCATCCCCGGATTTCGCTATCATGACAGGGTCCAAAACTATGGGCCCGGCATAGCCCGAAAGGGCATCTGCAACGGTCTCGATAATCTCGGGAGTTGCCAGCATGCCGATCTTGATCGCCCCGACATCCAGATCGCTCAGCACGGCGTCGATTTGCGCGCGGATCACACTCAGAGGAATGCCATGAACGGCTGACACGGCCAGGGTGTTCTGAGCAGTCACCGCCGTAATAACGCTGGCCCCATAAACGCCCAGCGCCGACATCGCCTTGAGGTCCGCCTGAATCCCGGCCCCGCCTCCGCTGTCGGACCCTGCAATGGTCAGGGCAATAGCTGCCATGTCGTTGCTCCATCTTCTAGGGGCAACGGGGCAGGGAAAACGTCTGTATTCATAAGACCGTTCCCTCCGCCGGTATTGCCCGGATCAGGTTCGATGGGTTGATGCAGCTGCACCTCTCAGCCTTGCGAACAAGGCACCCCAACGGTTGCGCGGACCATCTCAGGAGCGGCGACAATAATCAAGCGGAGATTTGCGAGGCTCTGCCTCGCGCTCCGAGGTATTTTAGCCCGATGAAGAGCGGATCACCTGCTTCATCTGACCCTAAATACCTCGGGGGAGTCGCGGGGGCAGCGCCCCCTTTTTTGGGAAAAGACTTCAGCCCTTCATCCCGTCCCAGAAGGATTTGACGGAGGAGAAAAAGCTGTTGGATTCCGGGTGATTATCTTCACCCAGGTCGTCGAACTCGCGCAGCAGCTCTTTCTGGCGGCTGGTGAGGTTTACCGGAGTTTCCACGGCCAGCTCAATGAACATATCTCCAACACCGCCACCACGTAGGGCTGGCATGCCCTTGCCGCGCAGGCGCATCTGGCGACCCGATTGGCTGCCCGCTGGAATCTGCACACGCCCGCGGCCACCGTCGATGGTTGGAACTTCGATCGAACCACCAAGCGCGGCTTTGGCCATGCTGACCGGCACGCGGCAATAGAGGTTCACGCTGTCTCGCTCGAACAGCCTGTGATCTGAGACCTCTACAAAGATGTATAGATCACCCGGAGGGCCACCGCGCATTCCAGCCTCGCCTTCACCGGCCAGACGAATGCGCGTGCCGGTTTCGACACCGGCTGGAATGTTAACGGACAAAGCGCGTTCTTTTTCAACACGGCCCGCACCCTGACAGGATTTGCAGGGGTTCTTGACGATTTGACCCAGGCCCGAACAGGTCGGACAGCTGCGTTCTACTGTGAAAAAGCCTTGTTGCGCACGCACCTTGCCCATACCCGAACAGGTCGGACAGGTGGTGGGCTCAACACCGCCTTCAGCCCCAGATCCGTCGCAGGACGAACAGGCAACCGCTGCCGGGACATTGATGGTTTTCTGCTGACCTGAATACGCCTCTTCCAGCGAGACGCGCAGGTTATAGCGCAGATCCGAACCGCGTGCGGCACGACGTCCACCGCCCCCGCCCCGTTGGCCACCCATGAAATCGCCGAACAGGTCGTCGAACACATCCGAGAATGCACTGGAAAAGTCGCCCTGACCAAAGCCAGCGCCAGGTCGGCCACCGCCGCCCATGCCATTTTCGAATGCAGCATGACCGAACCTGTCATAAGCCGCCTTGCGTTCAGCATCTTTCAGGACGTCATAGGCCTCGTTCGCTTCTTTGAACTGTGCCTCTGACTCCGGATTGTCCTTGTTGCGGTCGGGATGCAATTCTTTGGCCTTCTTGCGAAAGCCTTTCTTGATCTCGTCCGCTGATGCACCCTTGGATACGCCGAGCACATCGTAATAGTCGCGTTTTGACATCAGTATTTCCTTCTGCCTCAACGTAATCGGGCCGGCCCGGTGACCGGACCGGCCCGAATTGGCCCGGTTACCCGTTAGCTACGCTTGTCGTTGTCCAGATCTTCGAACTCGGCATCGACGATGTCATCCTCGCCCGGTGCAGCATCCGCAGCGGCAGGTTCATCTTCGCCGTCTTCAGCTTGCGCTTTGTAGATGGCTTCGCCCAGCTTCATGGCCGCTTCGGTAACGTTCTGGATGCCCGACTTGATCTTGTCGGCATTCTCGGTTTCCAGCTCGTCTTTCAGCGCGGCAATCGCCAGCTCGATGGCTTCGATGGTTGTTGGATCAACCTTGTCGGCATGTTCTTCCATCGACTTTTCTGTCGAGTGGATCAGGCTTTCCGCCTGATTCTTTGCGTCGACCAGCTCGCGGCGTTCCTTGTCTGCCTCCGCGTTCTCTTCGGCGTCCTTGACCATCTTTTCGATGTCCTCGTCGGACAGGCCGCCCGATGCCTGGATGGTGATCTTCTGCTCTTTGCCGGTGCCTTTGTCCTTGGCCGAAACCGAGACAATGCCGTTGGCGTCGATGTCAAAAGTCACCTCGATCTGCGGCATGCCGCGCGGTGCGGGCGGGATGTCTTCGAGGTTGAACTGGCCCAGGATCTTGTTGTCCGCAGCCATTTCACGTTCCCCTTGGAAACAGCGAATGGTCACGGCGTTCTGGTTGTCTTCGGCGGTCGAGAAGACCTGAGACTTTTTCGTCGGGATCGTGGTGTTGCGGTCGATCAGTCGGGTGAACACACCACCCAGCGTTTCGATACCCAGCGACAGCGGTGTCACGTCCAGCAGAACAACGTCTTTGACGTCACCCTGCAGAACACCGGCCTGAATGGCGGCGCCCATGGCAACCACTTCGTCCGGGTTCACACCTTTGTGCGGCTCTTTACCGAAGAATTTAGTGACCTCTTCGATCACTTTCGGCATCCGGGTCATACCACCGACCAGAACAACCTCATCTACATCGCCAGCCGACAGGCCAGCATCTTTCAGAGCAGCCGCGCAGGGCTTCATCGACTTCTTGATCAGATCACCAACCAGCGATTCCAGCTTGGCACGGGTCAGTTTCATGACCATGTGCAGCGGCTGGCCGTTGGCGCCCATCGAGATGAACGGCTGGTTGATCTCGGTTTGTGAGGTCGAGGACAGTTCGATCTTGGCTTTTTCCGCAGCTTCTTTCAGACGCTGCAGCGCCATCTTGTCCTGGGACAGATCGACACCGTGTTCCTTTTTGAACTCATCCGCCAGGTAGTTGACGATGCGCATGTCAAAGTCTTCACCACCCAGGAAGGTGTCGCCATTGGTCGATTTAACCTCGAACAACCCGTCGTCGATTTCCAGAATGGTTACGTCGAAGGTACCGCCACCAAGGTCATAAACCGCGATGGTTTGGGTTTCTTCCTTGTCCAGACCATAGGCCAGAGCGGCAGCTGTCGGCTCGTTGATGATCCGCAGCACTTCCAGGCCGGCGATTTTACCGGCATCTTTGGTCGCCTGACGCTGTGCGTCGTTGAAATAGGCCGGAACGGTGATGACGGCTTGTGTGACTTCCTCACCCAAGTAGCTTTCAGCGGTTTCCTTCATCTTGCCCAGAGTGAAGGCCGAAATCTGGCTTGGGGAGTACTTTTCACCGCGGGCTTCGACCCACGCGTCGCCATTGCCGCCATCAACGATGGCGTATGGTACCATTTTCTTGTCTTTTTCGACTTCGGCATCATCTACACGACGACCGATCAGGCGTTTGACGCCAAAAACCGTGTTGTCGGGGTTGGTGACCGCCTGGCGTTTCGCAGGCTGACCGACCAGTCGCTCATCTTCGGTGAAGGCGACGATCGAGGGCGTGGTCCGCGCCCCTTCGGCGTTTTCGATGACCTTCGGCTGCGAGCCGTCCATGATGGCAACGCACGAGTTGGTGGTGCCGAGGTCAATCCCGATTACTTTTCCCATATGTTCAATCCCTTTCTCTTCAAGGCGATGTCCCGAGGCCCGACCCGTTATGGCATCTGGCCCCGATCTGATTTGCGCAATGGTCCTACACCATCGCGCGTCCCGGCGTATATAAGGACGGGAACAGGGGCCTGCAAGCATTCACAAATGCAGGTTTTCAGGAATCTGCAGCCTTTTTAGCAAGGTTTTGGCAAGGATTGAGGAATCTGGAATGGCGCGGCTGCTTTTACGCGGTTTTGAAATCAGGAAAGCTTACCTTGACGGAGTTGCCCAGGCACAGCTGATCACGCTGTTGCGTCCGATTCTGAAATCAGCACCTTTGTTCCGCCCGACCACCCCTTCGGGCAAGGAAATGTCTGTTCGCATGACCTCGGCCGGGGCGCTGGGTTGGGTCACTGACAAGAACGGGTACAGGTACCAGCCGCACCATCCAAAGGGCATGGAATGGCCCACCATTCCAGACTGCATTCTGGATATCTGGCGCGATCTTGCCAGCCCCGAACGTGACCCCGACTGTTGCTTGGTCAACTACTATGGCGAAGGGGCGCGAATGGGCCTGCATCAGGATAAGGACGAGGCCGATTTTTCCTGGCCGGTCCTTTCGATCTCATTAGGTGACGACGCGTTGTTCCGCATTGGCAACACGACCCGAGGGGGCAAAACGGAATCGATCTGGCTTGGCTCGGGCGATGTTGTTGTGATGGGCGGACCCGCGCGCCTAACCTATCACGGGGTAGATCGCATTCGTTTCGGGTCTTCAAAACTGTTGCCAAAGGGCGGGCGGATCAACCTGACCTTGCGCGTGGCGGGTTAACGGCGTGCGCTCCAGCTTTGCGACACATGCTGGCGGGTAAAGAAAATTCCAAGCAAGCCGATCAACAACAGAGCCAACCCGACCCAGACAGGATATTCCCAGTTGGTATTGCGCGGATAGTAATTCCGAAAAACGAAACCCCGACACTGGTCGATAATGTGAAACAGCGGATTCCAGGCGAACATGGTCAACATGAACCCGCCCAGCGCATTGCCGACGAACATTTTTCCCGAGAACACCATATTCAGGCGCCGGTAAATCGTGCTCATGATCGTCGCAGTGGTCGGAAACCAGGGCTTGATCGCCATGAACACCACGCCGACCGCACAGCCCGTGAACCAGGCCAGCATCAGCATGGCAAAGGCGCCACCGGGCTCCTGAATTTCCAGCGGAGCAACCGATACGCTGTAGACAAACAGGATGATGACGATTGTCAAAACCTGAGTATACAGCGACCCGAAAGCGGCAGCCATAAGCACGACCATCATGTTCATCGGCGAATGCAGCATCATCGGGTTATTACCCGTGTCCACTCCGGAAACCGAACCGACGGCTTTAATGTGCGTCAGAAACAGGAAAACCCCAGACAGCAGATACAGAATGAACTCACCCCGGATTTTGGCAACGCGCGCGCCAAGAAGGGACATGATTACGTAAAACACACTCACCAGCACCAGAACCTGGAAAATATTGATAAGCACCGAAAGCACGGCATTGCTGTGTTGAGATCGGACATTCCGGACCACGGCGTGAAACACCAGTTCCGCCGTCGTAAACGCACCGCCTATAAGCGACCGGTTTCGCTTGTAATAAAACACCCGAAGCGTCTTTCCTGTATTATTGCCTGCAATCTGGCACGAAATTCTTGCCGTTCCGTAACCAGCACAGCATAAGGCCGTCAGGTTATTCGATCAACAAATCACAGGAACGGAGCTTTTTTGTGACCTATGATGCCCTCATCCCCGTCATCCGACGTCTTGCCCTGGAAGCGGGCGATACGATCATGGACATCTATAACTCGGATGAGTTTGACGTGAAGGTCAAATCCGATGCCAGCCCCGTGACCGAAGCAGATGAGGCCGCCGATGCGCTGATCTCGGTCGGTCTGCGCGCGGCGTTCCCCGATATCCTGCTGGTGACTGAGGAACAGGCCGCCTCGCATTCTGAAAAAGGCGATACGTTCCTGATCGTTGATCCGCTGGACGGCACCAAAGAGTTCATCAACCGGCGCGGCGATTTCACCGTTAATATCGCGCTGGTCGAAAACGGCACCCCAACGCGTGGCGTGGTTTATGCGCCAGCCCGCGGCCGGATGTTCTATACTTTGGCCGACGGGCAATCGGTCGAGGAAACCGGCGCGTTGGACAAGGATCAACCCGGCGCCGTGACTCCGATTTCGGTCTCTGATCCAGACAATTCCGCGCTTTTAGTCGTGGCCTCGAAGTCACATCGTGACCAGGCGACCGACGATTACATCAACAAATATCAAGTGCAGGACAGCAAAAGCGCGGGCTCGTCGCTGAAATTCTGCCTAATTGCGACGGGCGAGGCAGATATCTATCCCCGCGTTGGCCGCACGATGGAATGGGATACCGCAGCAGGTCACGCCGTGCTGACAGGTGCGGGCGGCAAAGTTGTCCGGTTCGACAATCATGCGCCGCTGACCTATGGCAAGGACGGCTATGCAAACCCGTTCTTTATCGCCTACGCTCCGGGTGTAGACCTGAAGGAGGCCTGATGTCCGTTCTGATCGCCATTCCCGCCCGCTACGCCTCGACCCGCTATCCGGGCAAACCTCTGGTGCCGCTCACCGGAGCCAGTGGCAATGCAATGACTCTGATCGAGCGGTCATGGCGCGCGGCCAGTTCGGTCTCGGGCGTGGACCGCGTTGTGGTTGCCACCGATGACGACCGCATTCGCGAGGTGGCCGAAGGGTTCGGGGCCGAGGTTGTGATGACCTCGGGAACCTGTGGCAATGGCACCGAACGCTGCGCCGAAGCGCATGATGTGCTGGGCGCAAGCTATGACATTGTGGTGAACCTGCAGGGCGATGCACCGCTGACCCCGCATTGGTTCGTCGAAGATCTGATCACCGGTCTGCGTGCCGCACCCAAGGCTGGGGTGGCCACTCCGGTTCTGCGCTGCGACGGCGATGCACTCAACAGCCTGCTGAATGACCGTAAACACGGGCGCGTCGGTGGAACAACCGCCGTTTTCGCCACCGATCACGGAGCGATGTATTTCTCGAAAGAGGTCGTGCCCTTTACTTCACAGACTTATGCGGGTGGGGAGGAAACGCCGGTGTTTCACCATGTCGGCGTCTATGCCTACCGCCCTGACGCGCTGGCGGCTTATCCGTCCTGGCCTGTCGGTCCATTAGAGCAACTGGAAGGGCTGGAACAGCTGCGTTTCATGGAAAACGGGCGTAAGGTTCTGTGTGTTGAAGTCGAATCCAAAGGCCGCCAGTTCTGGGAACTAAACAATCCGCAGGACGTTCCCAAACTTGAAGCGATGATGGCCGCGATGGGGCTGGACTGAGTGCCGCAGGCTGTCGCACCCTGAAAAACCGGAATAACGGGATCTGATATGACACATATCCTTGTAACCGGCGGTGCCGGATATATCGGATCCCATGCCTGCAAGGCGCTGGCGCTGGCCGGGTACACACCTGTCACCTATGACAACCTGATCACCGGTTGGCAGGACGCGGTCAAATTTGGCCCGTTCGCACAGGGTGATCTGCTGGACCGGGCGCGGTTGGATGAGGTTTTTGCCAAGTATCAGCCCGCTGCCGTGATGCATTTCGCCGCGCTCAGCCAGGTGGGTGAGGCGATGTCCGAACCCGGAAGATATTGGGCGAACAATGTCACCGGTTCGCTGACCCTGATCGAGGCCGCCGTGGCGGCTGGATGTCTGGATTTCGTGTTTTCGTCGACCTGCGCCACCTATGGTGAACATGACAATGTGGTCCTCGACGAAAACACCCCGCAAAATCCACTGAACGCTTACGGCGCCTCCAAACGCGCGATCGAGGATATCCTGCGTGATTTCCAGGCCGCTCACGGGATGAACCACGTGATTTTTCGCTACTTCAACGTGGCTGGCGCCGATCCGGACGGAGAGGTAGGCGAATTCCACCGCCCCGAGACCCATCTGGTTCCGCTGATGTTGGATGCGATTGACGGCAAGCGCGACGGGCTGACTGTGTTCGGAACCGACTATGACACGGCTGATGGCACCTGTATCCGCGATTACGTGCATGTCTGCGATCTGGTTGACGCGCATGTTCTGGGGCTGCGCTGGCTGGAACAGGGCAAAGACAGTCGCGTTTTCAACCTGGGCACCGGGTCCGGCTTTTCAGTGATGGAGGTGATCGAACAGTCGAAATCCGTCACCAATCGCGCAGTGCCCTATACAATCGGTCCACGCCGCGCCGGAGATTGCACCAAGCTGGTTTCGGGCTCTGACAGGGCCGGGCAAGAACTGGGCTGGTCCCCCAAAAGGTCCGTGTTAGAGACGATGATTGCCGATGCCTGGCGCTGGCATCAGAACGGGCATTACGACAGATGAGGGCCGCGTGAACGATACCCTGCCGCCAATCGGATGGGTGCAACGCTATCGCTTGCGCCTGAAACGCAGGCGGCTGTTGTGGCGATCCTTTCGCAGCCGCCATCAGTTAACCCAGTTGGTCGACCAAACCGACCAGATACGCCCGGGTGCGATACTGGTCTTTACCACCCTGCGAAATGAAATCACGCGCCTGCCCTGGTATTTCCATCACTACCGGTCGCTGGGCGTTGATCATTTTCTGATCGTGGACAACGGCAGCGATGA
This sequence comes from Ruegeria sp. CDSC081, assembly GCF_059610485.1. Lineage (NCBI taxonomy): Bacteria > Pseudomonadati > Pseudomonadota > Alphaproteobacteria > Rhodobacterales > Roseobacteraceae > Ruegeria > Ruegeria sp. CDSC081. The sequence goes on from NZ_JBXWNS010000010.1 coordinate 24,366, forward strand.
TGGCTCGGTCGCATATCTGAAAGATCAACCGGATGTATCCTTGTGGCAAACCGATGCCAGCTATCGCGCCTCACGATACGGGCTGGATTGGCTGACCTGGCTACAGATGCGATTTGGTCACGGCCATTGGACTTTGATGGTGGATGCGGATGAGTTGCTTATCTATCCCGAATGGGACAGCCATCCGCTGCAGGATTTGACCCAACAGCTAGAGGTGCAGGGGCGCGACGCTTTCGGAGCCTTGATGTTGGACCTGTACCCCAAAGATCAGCTCGGCACACAGCCCTATGACCCCGGGACCGACCCGATCGAAGTTTTGGGCTGGTTTGATCCAGGCCCGTTGCGCGCCAAACGGCAATCGCCGCTGGGCAATCTCTGGGTTCAGGGCGGTGCACGGGAACGCGTGTTTTTTGCTGACCGGCCCGAGCGGTCACCAACTTTAAACAAAATACCGCTGGTACGCTGGTCGAGGCACTATGCTTACGTGAACTCCTGCCATTCCGCCCTGCCCCGAGATTTGAACGCCACCTATGACGGACCGGGGAGCCACGGCCCTTCGGGCGTGCTACTGCACACAAAGTTCCTGCCCGAGGTGGTTATCAAATCAAGAATCGAGAAAACCCGAGCGCAGCATTTTCACGACCCGGCGGAGTTCGACAACTATTATGATGGCATAATTAACCGCCCGATCATGTGGGATCCACAATCGGTGAAATATATCGGATGGCGCCAACTGTGTGAGCTTGGCTTGATGGGTAAAACTGACTGGAAAAACAACGTTTCGGACTAACTACTTTTAAATGCGTTGCTTCATTAGATGGTAAAGTGGCATAAAATGGCATTCGCCCGGCTCCACTCTGGCTTGTTCAGGCCCCGGGTATGCTCGCGTATAAACAAAGGTTGGGCAGTCGCGTGAGCCTGTTGGATTCATACCGAATGAGATTGCGGCGCAAGCGCCGCCTGTTGCGTTGCGTTCGCAAACGACGCGAATTAGAAGCGGTTTCCGACAAAACCAACGCCATTCAACCCGGTGACATCCTGTTGATGAGCGTTGTGCGAAACGAAAAAATCCGCCTGCCCTATTTTCTGGAATATTACCGAAAACTTGGCGTTGATCGTTTTTTGTTTGTGGACAACAACAGCGACGACGGCACCCGCGAGTTTCTGAGTAGTCAGCCGGACGTATCGGTCTGGCAGTCCAACGGCAGCTATAAGCGGGCCACATATGGCACTGATTGGTCGAACTATCTGCTGCGCAAATACGCCGATGGGCACTGGGTTCTGACGGTCGATCCGGATGAGTTCTTCATCTATCCGTTCTGCGACACGCGGCCCATTCGTGCCCTGACCGACTGGCTTGATGGCTGTGCCGTCCGCAGTTTCGGCACCATGCTGATCGACATGTACCCGCAGGGCCCGGTAGATGCCGAACCCTATCGTGAAGGGCAAGACCCCTTCGAAATTGCCCGTTGGTTCGATGCCGGGAATTATGTGATCAGCAAAAACCCTGAATACGGGAATCTCTGGATACAGGGTGGACCGCGCGCCCGTGTCTTTTTCCGCCAGGCTCCGGAAAAGGCGCCTGCGTTGAACAAGATACCGCTGGTCAAGTGGGACCGTCGGTATGTCTATGTCAGTTCGACCCATTCGCTGCTGCCACGCGGGCTGAACCAGGTCTATGACGATTGGGGCGGCGAAAAGACCAGCGGGGCGTTGCTGCATGCCAAGCTGATCAACACCTTGGGCGACAAGGCACATGAAGAGATGGAGCGGCGTCAGCACTATCGCGGGTCCGGCGAATATCGCGCCTATGCCGAAGGGCTGAACGACCGTCCGGTGTTTTGGTGCGACTGGTCCGAGGCATATATCAACTGGCGACAGCTTGAGATTCTTGGCCTCATGTCGAAAGGGAACTGGGCATGAGCAGCCTTGGCGTCATCATGCTGGTGCACGCAGCGCTTCCAAGGGCGCAACAGGTCGCGCGCCATTGGGCGGCATCCGGCTGCCCGGTGGTGATCCATGTCGACCGCAAGGTTGCGGACACTGTTTTTGATGACTTTGTAGCCTCCTGTGCGGACGAACCTCTGATCCGGTTCTCGGAGCGCCACACCTGCAACTGGGGCGGTTGGGGCATTGTTGCAGCCTCGCAATCAGCGGCTGAACTGATGCTGAAGGCCTTTCCCGATGTACACCATATCTTTCTGGCCTCGGGCGCCTGCCTGCCGCTACGGCCCGTCGATGAGCTGGTCACATATCTAGCGGAACGGCCCCGTGTCGACTTTATCGAAAGCGCGACAACAGCCGATGTAAGCTGGACGATTGGCGGACTGGATCAGGAACGATTTACGCTGAGATTTCCGTTCTCGTGGCGTAAACAGCGCAAATTGTTCGACGCTTACGTAAAGCTACAGCGGACCATCGGAATCCGACGGTCGATACCCGAAGGTCTGGTGCCACATATGGGCAGTCAATGGTGGTGCCTGACCCGTCAAACGCTGTCCGCCATTCTGCAAGATCCCAAACGCAAAACATATGATCGCTATTTCCGGCGCGTCTGGATTCCCGACGAAAGCTATTTTCAGACCCTAACTCGACTTTATTCAACACATATCGAAAGTCGCTCTCTGACCCTGTCCAAATTCGATTATCAAGGTCGCCCGCATATCTTTTATGACGATCACCTACAGCTATTGCGACGGTCGGACTGTTTTGTAGCACGCAAGATCTGGCCCCAGGCCAATCGGCTTTATCAGGCGTTTCTGACCAACCAGGCACAGGCGATGAAGCCTACAGAACCCAACCCGGGCAAGATCGACCGGTTATTCTCGAAAGCGGTCGAGCGCAGGACCCGAGGCCGGGATGGCCTGTATATGCAAAGCCGCTTTCCCCGCCACGGCAGCGAAAACGGACTGACGTCGTTCCCCTATTCGGTATTCCAGGGGTTTACCGAACTGTTCGCAGATTTCGAGCCCTGGCTGTCGGAAGCCACCGGAACAAAGGTCCACGGTCACCTCTTCGGTCCCGAACGTGCGGAATTCGCCGGCGGGGCGCCTCTGGTCAACGGCGCACTAAGCGATTGTGCCAGCCTTCGGGACTATAATCCTACGGCGTTTTTGTCGAACCTGATCTGGAATACTCGGGGCGAGAGGCAGTGCTTTCAATATGGCCCCACGGATACGCAGGATATCAACTGGTTTCTGGCGCGCGACAGAAATGCGCAGATTTCCGTTGTCACAGGCGCCTGGGCCATTCCCCTGTTCCGTTCGAACGGAAATTTCGCGGATATCCGTAACGAAGCCGCCCGCCTGCAACAAATCGAGACCAAACAGCTTGAGGTTTTAACTTCGGTCTGGACCAAGGCCAAAGTGCGCACCTGGTCGCTGGCCGAGTTTGTGGAATCTCCGATGGAGCCTCTGCAATCAATTCTGGAAGAAACCGGATGCCAGAATCCCAGCCACCTGACCCAAGCCCCTACGATGGTCGACCTGTCCGGGTTCGGGAAGTTCCTGCAAAACCTGAAGAACCAGGGTATGCACCCTTATCTTATGGGAGATTTTCCAGCCGATGACATTTTTGGCGGGCAACTCAGGCCTTATCGAAAACCATATCTGGTGCAATAGCGTTTCATGTCATCCAAATTCGACTATTTCGTAATACTTGCCGCCATGCGGACCGGATCGAACCTGCTTGAGGCAAATCTGAACGCATTGGAAGGTGTCTCCAGCCATGGTGAGGCCTTCAATCCTCATTTCATTGGCAGGCTAAAGGGGGACAGCCTGCTGGGCGTCACTCTCGAAGAACGCGACAATGACCCTAAAACCCTGCTGAACGCAATCCGATCAGCTGAGGGTGAAATGAACGGGTTTCGCTTTTTCCAGGGCCATGATCCGCGTGTGTTAGAGCCTGTTTTAGATGATCCGAGTTGCGCCAAGATCATTCTGACGCGCAACCCTCTGGACAGCTATATCTCGTTGAAGATTGCGCGCGAGACCAAGCAATGGCAGCTGAAAAACGTCAAGCGGCGGCGCACCGAGCAGATCGCCTTCAACCCTCGTGAGTTCGAAAACTATCTGGACCAGCAACAGGCCTTTCAACTGACTTTGCTGCATCATCTTCAGGCCAGCGGGCAAACCGCCTTTTTCATCGCTTACGACGATCTGAACCGGCTCGAAAGCCTGAACGGCCTGGCGGCCTGGCTTGGGGTATCGGGTCGGTTGACCACGATCGACGACACGCTCAAACCCCAAAACCCTGAGCCGGCCTTGTCCAAGGTGACAAACCCTGATGAGACCGAACAGGCCTTATCGCGCATCGACAGTTTCAGCCTGCACAGAACTCCGAATTTTGAACCCCGGCGTGGCGCGGCCGTTGCGACCTATGTCGCCACGCCGAAAACCCCGTTAATGTATCTGCCCGTGCGGAGCGGCATTGAAGGGGTTGTGAAGCAATGGATGGCTGCGCTTGATTCAATCAGTGCGGATGACCTGATCACTGATCAAAACCGCAAAAAGACCCGCCAGTGGTTACAGGATCATCCGGGGCATCGCAAATTCACCGTGGTGCGGCACCCGCTGGTACGCGCACATTCGGCCTTTTGTTCCTACATCCTCAGCACCGAGCCCGGCGCCTATCTGAAAATCCGCAATATGCTGCGCAACCGGTTCAAGCTTCCGATCCCCGGACAGTTACGCGCTGAAAACTACCCCATCGAGCAGCATTATGAGGCATTCTCGGCTTTTCTGACCTTCCTGCGGCAAAACCTGGCGGGACAAACCCCTGTGCGCGTTGACGGCGTTTGGTGCAGTCAGGCGCAGGTGTTGGAGGGCGTAGTCGGTTTTGCCCTGCCGGATCTGATCCTGCGCGAGGAAGAAATTGCAACTGCCCTGCCGGATCTGGCGCGGCGGCTGGGTCATGACAGCCCGCCCGCGCCCGGCAATACCAGACCAGATATCCCGTTTTCACTGAGCGATATCTATGACACCAAACTTGAGGCGCTGGCGGCCGAAACCTACCAGCGCGACTATATGCAATTCGGGTTTGACGTCTGGAAGCCGGTTACGGGCGCAGCGTAATCACTGTGCCGCGATTCACCATCGCATAGATCTCTTCGATCTCTTCATTCTTGACAGCGATGCACCCTGCCGTCCAATCCGATTGCTTCTTGGCACGCTTTTTCTCGGACCGGGTTTTCGGCTCGCCGTGGATGAAGATGTCACCGCCCGGATCAACGCCCGCAGCCTTGGCCTCTGCGATATCCTTCGAATCCGGATAGGAAATCCCCAGCGACAGGTGATAGCGGCTTTTGGGATTGCGCCGGTCGATCAGATAGGTGCCCTCTGGCGTGCGGCCGTCGCCGCGTTTTGTTTTGGTGCCATTGGGGGCAAAGCCAAGATCGACCTTATATTCCTTGAGGACATGTTCATTGTGCAGAAGATAAAGCTTCCGCGCGCTTTTGTTGATGACCATAGAGGTCACCTCGGGGCCATCATAGGCCAGAAATCTGGGGTTGGCCGAGGCGCAGGCCGAAAGACCCAGCGTAGCCACAGCACCCATTCCAAATGCTCGACGATCCATGTTTAATGCCTGCTTCTGCTTTTTTTGTGATTATGCCAGAAATCCAGAAAACTGAAATCACTTTTTGCTGTTCGACTGCTCAAGCAAGCGGCGTTCGATGGATTCCAGCCTTTCCAGCACCTCATCACGATAGGCATCGGTTTTCACCTCATCCTCGGCGTGATGGGCATCCTGCATTGAATTCACAATCAGACCAACCAACAGGTTCACCACTGCAAATGTCGTAACCATGATGAATGGCACAAAGAATATCCACGCATAGGGATAAATCTCCATCACCGGGCGCACGATGCCCATGGACCAGCTTTCCAGCGTCATGATCTGGAACAACGTATAGGCCGACAGGCCCAAATCGCCGAACCAGTCCGGGAATGTGCCCGAGAACAGCTTGGTCGAGATTACCGCGCCGATGTAAAACAGGATCGCCATCAGCAGGAAAACGCTGGCCATACCCGGCAAAGCTGAGATGAAACCCTCAACCACCCTGCGCAGCCGTGGCGCGACCGAGATCACCCGCAAGACCCGCAGGATCCGCAGCGCCCGCAGAACTGACAGGCCACCGGCGCTTGGGATCAGGGCAATGCCAACAACGATGAAATCAAACAGGTTCCAACCATTGGTAAAGAACCGGCGCCCTGTGGCGACCAGTTTCATCGCAATCTCGGCCACGAAGATGGCCAAGCACAGGCTGTCCAACACCACAATCACGGGCCCTGCGGCCTCCATCAATGTGGGTGAGGTTTCCATGCCAAGCAGAATGGCGTTGAAGATGATGACACCTGTGATGAACCAACCAAAGGTCGGGTTTTCGGTGATATCCTGCAGGCGCTGGGCAAACCCCATTCTGAAACTCTCCTGTTTGGTCATGATGCGGGGTTCAATGCAAACCGCGCGGCAAGTTCCGTGTGTGACGACCATCGAAATTGGTCCACCACCTGTACCCATTCAAGGGTATAGCCTGCGTTAATCAGGTTTTTTGCGTCCCGCGCAAAGGTCACGGGGTTGCATGAGACATAGGCGATGACCGGGGGCAGCGCCTGCGCCAGCTCGGCCACCTGCGCCTCAGCCCCGGCGCGGGGCGGGTCCAGGACAACCGCGTCAAAGCTCTTCAGCTCATCTGGCATCAACGGGCGGCGGAACAGATCGCGCGCCTCGGTCGTGACCCGTTTCAGGCCTTGCGCGCGACGCCAGCCTTGATCCAGAGCGTCGGTCATCAGGGCCTCGCCCTCAACCGCGTGAACTTCGGCGTCGTGGGCCAGTGGCAGTGAAAATGTTCCACAGCCCGCAAACAGGTCCACAACCCGCTTGGCGCCCTTGGTTGCCTGCAGAACTGCCTGTAATAGAGCCTGTTCTCCGTCCTTCGTGGCCTGCAGGAATGCCCCTGGAGGCGGCACGACAGCCGCCACGCCAAATCGCTGAATCGGGGCGTGACGCGAGGCGATCACCTCGCCATCCCAGCTGAGCCGCGCAAGCCCATGTGCCTCGGTCGCCTGTGCCAGGGCCAGTTCCAACGGACCGTCCAGCGGTTTGCCGCCTTTGACGGCGACATCCAAACCGCCATCAGAAAGGGTCAGCGTGACCGCCAGCGCCCCTTTGCGGCTACCACCCAAAACGGCAAGCGCCTCGGCCACCGGGACAGATGCAATCAGGGCCGGATCAAGCAGATGACAATCGGAAATCTCGGTGATCGTGTCCGAGGCGCGGCCATGGAACCCGGCCATGGTGCCTTTTTTGGTCCGCCGAACCGCAATCGTAGCCCGTCGCCGTGATCGTTCCGGCGAGGTATAGATCGGCCGCATCGGGGCCTCGAGCCCCTGCGCGGCCAGTGCGTTGCGCACGACCTCAACCTTCCAATCAGCGACAAAATCATCTGCGGCATGCTGCAGCTGGCAGCCACCGCAGGCTTTGTAGTGCCGGCACGGTGCTTTGACCCGCTGGTCAGAGGGGGTCTCGACCCGAATGTCGCTCAGCACTTGACCAACCAATGTCCCGCTAACCACCTCCCCCGGCAAGGTGCGGGGGGCGTAGATCGGTCCATCGGCGATGCCGTCGCCCTGATGACCAAGGCGTAAAATGCTGTAATGCTGCGTCATGAGGGCCTGATAGCTGGGCTTTACCCACAACAAAACCCTTATTCGGCGGCGGCGGCCTGAATAAACCCGCCCGATTGGCGATCCCAGAACCGGGCATAAAGCCCGCCCTGCTCCAGCAAGTCGTCATGGCTTCCCATTTCAACGATCTGCCCTTGATCCAGAACGACGATCCGGTCCATCTCGCTTAGCGTCGACAGCCGATGTGCAATCGCCAATACCGTCTTGCCCTGCATCACCCGATGCAACGCGGTCTGGATCGAGGCTTCGACCTCGGAATCCAAGGCCGAGGTCGCCTCATCCAGCACCAGAATCGGCGCGTTTTTCAGGATGGCGCGTGCAAGCGCAATCCGCTGCCGCTGACCGCCGCTCAGTTTGACGCCGCGCTCGCCCAGATGAGCATCATAGCCCTTGCGACCATGGGCATCCCGCAGGCCAAGGATAAATTCATGCGCCTCGGCCTTTTGCGCCGCGGCGATCATATCGTCTTCTAAGGCATCAGGACGGCCATATAGGATATTCTCGCGCGCCGAGCGGTTGAACATCGCAGTTTCCTGCGTGACCATTCCGATTTGACTGCGCAGACTGTCCTGCGTCACCTGTGACACATCCCGCCCATCAATCCGAATTGCGCCGTTTTCCCCTTCATAGAGCCTGAGTAGAAGCGAAACGAGCGTAGATTTCCCCGCACCCGATGCCCCGACGATACCCAGCTTTTCGCCAGGATGTACGGTCATGTGCACGTCGGTCACGCCACCGATGTCACCGCCATAGGCAAAGCTGACATGGTCAAACTCGATCTGACCTTCTGGCACGCTCAGCCTGACCGCCCCTGCCGCATCCTCGACCCGATCACGCTTGGCGAGCGTCTTCATGCCATTCTCGATCTCACCAACATTGGCATAGAGCCCCATCAGCGTGAAACTGACCCAGCCGGTCATCTGCGAAATTCGCACGGACATCGCGCCCGCCGCAACGATATCACCAGCGCTGGCCATCCCGGACCGCCACAGCAGCAAGGTCACCCCCAGCAACAGCACAGGCAACACCCCGGCCAGAACCATCAGTATGAACCTAAAACTGGCGGAGAGCTTGCCAAAGGCCAGCATCTTTTCGCGCAGATCGACCATCGAGTTTCGGGCTGCCTGATCCTCGAACTCGGAATGGGCGAACAGCTTGACGGTTTTGATATTGGTGATCGTGTCGACCACCTGCCCCGACACCATCGCCCGCGCCCCGGCCCGCGCCGCTGAGCGTGCCCGGATGCGTGGCAAATACCAGCGGATCAGCAGGAAATACACCGCCAACCAGGCGGCGAAGGGCAGCATGACCAGAAGATGAATAGACCCTAACAAAAGCAAAGTCCCTGCCAGAGACGCCAGCGCAAAAACCATTGCGCTTATCGTCTCGGACACGACCGAGGCCATCGCGTTCGAAGTTTGCATCTGTTTCTGAGCGATCCGCCCGGCAAAATCGTCGTCGAAATAGGTCACAGACTGACCCAAAGTCCACCGGTTCAGCTTGGCCAGAACCAGGGGCGGGATATTGGGCATGACAATATAGTTGTTGGAAAAGGCCGAAAGACCAAACAGCGCCGGTCGCAGCAGCATGAAAAATGCGGCGACCCCTCCAATTATCCAAAGATTGCCCGCCGTCAGAACCCCATCCGGCCCGCTTTCGTTTGCCATGTCGATCACCAGACCCAGCATCCAGGCGGTTCCGGCCTCCATCGCCCCGGCAGAGGCCGAAAACACGGAGGCGACAAGGATCATCGGCCAAGCTCCGGACAGGCACCAGCGAATGAACGCCCCCAGCCTTTGCGGCGGGGGCGTTTCGGTGGGTTTGAACGGATCTATGAGATCGGCAAGTTTCACTCAGCTGCCTCCGTGTTCAGGAAGCCCCCAGATTGCCGTGCCCAGAACTGGGCGTAAAGCCCGCCCTGTGACAGCAATTCGGAATGGGTGCCCTGCTCGACGATCCGGCCGCCATCCATCACCAGGATGCGATCCATTTGGGCAATGGTGCTGAGGCGGTGGGCAATCGCGATCACGGATTTGCCCTGCATCATGCCATAGAGCGTTTCCTGAATGGACGCTTCAACCTCGGAATCCAGCGCGGAGGTCGCCTCATCCAGCAACAGGATCGGCGCGTCCTTCAGGATCACCCGCGCCAGCGTCACCCGCTGCCGCTGACCACCTGACAACTTCACGCCCCGCTCGCCGACATGCGCATCATAGCCCGTACGCCCCTTCGGGTCCTGCAGGTCAAGGATGAACTCATGCGCCTCGGCCTGTTTGGCGGCGGCAATCATCTGCTCTTCGGAAGCCTCGGGGCGGCCATAGAGGATATTGTCGCGCACCGAGCGGTGCAGCAACGCGCTGTCCTGTTGCACCATACCGATATGGATGCGCAAGCTGTCCTGAGTGACCCGGGCAATGTCCTGATCGTCGATCAAAATGGCCCCCTGCTCCACATCGTAGAACCGAAGTAGGAGCTTAACTAGGGTCGATTTCCCAGCTCCCGACCGTCCGATCAGACCGATCTTTTCGCCAGGCTCGATGGTCAGGTTGATATGGTCCAGCCCGCCGGTCTTGCGACCGTAATGATGCGACAGATCACGAATCTCGATCTTGCCGTTGGACAGATGCAGGGGTTTGGCCTGCGGCGCATCCAACAGGTCGATCGGCTGAGCGATTGTCTCCATACCTTCGGCAACGACACCAAGCTGGCGGAAAAAACTGGTCAGCGCCCACATGATCCAGCCGGTCATCGCGTTCAGGCGCAGGGTCAGGGCTGTGGCCGCCGCGACCACACCGACCGTAGCACTGCCCTGCATCCACAGAGCAATCGCCCAGCCAACCACACCAACGATCAGCAGCCCGTTCAATGCAACCAGAACCGCATCCATGATGGTGAAAATCCGCATCTCAGCCTGAAAGGTACGGCGGGTTTCCTCGATCGCTTCGCGCGCATAATCCAGTTCCTGTGCCCCATGGGCAAACATCTTTACGGAATGGATATTGGTATAGCTGTCCACAACCCGGCCCGTTACGGCCGAGCGCGCGTCTGAGGCAGCCTTCGAAGCCGGTCCCACCCGCTGCACCGTCCAATGCACCAGAAACCCATACAGCACGAGCCAGATCAACAACGGCAACAGCAGCCGGGCATCAGCCGTCATCAACAAAATGGCTGCGCCGATCAGGTATGCCAGCGAGAAGGAAATCGCATCAAACACCTGAAACACGGCCTCACCCGCAGCGGGCGGCGTCTGCATGATCCGGTTGGCAATGCGGCCTGCAAAATCATTCTCGAACCAGCCCACCGATTGCCGCAACACGTGCTTGTGCGCGCGCCAACGGATCAAAGTGCCAAAATTCGGCAGGATCGTGTTGTTCAGCAACAGCACGTCAACGACATGCAGCATGGGTCGCAGCAGCAGCACAAAAAGCGCCACCAGGATCAGTTCCGTACTATGGGTCTGCCAAACTTCGTCCGGCGGGGCGGACAGCAAGTCAACAACGCGACCCATATAATAGATCAGACCGACCTCAACCGCGGCCACCACGACCGAAATCAATCCGGCCCAAAAGAACACCCGCATAAAAGGGCGGGAATAGTTCAACATAAAGGGCCACAGCCGTGTCGGCGGCGTGTCGGTTTCTTCGTAGTCGACAAAAGGGTCGACGAGATTTTCGAAATAGCGAAACATAGAGAGTGCTCCGATTGAGCAGATAACAAGTCATGCGAAAAAAGATGGCGCCAGAACACCACCCCTACGGGTCAAGTGTTATGGCTTTAGCCGAACCAGATCCCGTAATACATTCGCATCCCTCCATTCATGTTACAGGCGCAAGAAAACACAAACGATCCGGCTTGTCATCCCCTTTTGAGACTTCAATTTACTCGACCAGCAACTCGGAGCGCGTCAGGGTGAAACCCGAGGCGATCCAGCGCGCCTCAAGCTCGGCCAGTTTCTTGCCCAGCGCCGGGCCGGTAAAGTCAGGGATCAGGTCAGCGGCCCGCACGGGAAAATCCGCTGCCGCCCCGTCCCGGAGCGCTTGCCGCTTATCCTCGGACCAGGGCTGTTCCAACAAAGCACAACGCAGCAGAACTTCGTGCAGGCCGTCCTCTTCGCCATAACGGAACCCAAGCTCGGCAGTGCCCGCGGTTCCCGCGGCCTCATCCCGCATCCGTGTCAGGCGTTGCATCTGGGCCTTGCTCAGACGCAGGGTCTGGGCAATCTCGGGCGTGGCGATGGAGGAAAGCCGCCGGACCGGCTCGGGCTTTGCCCCAGCCTGCTGTTCCAAGGCGATCAGCGGGGCAAGTGATCGATCCTCAACCCCCGGCAATATCTGTGCCAGAACGCCCGTGCTGCGCATGGCAGCGACCGAAGGCGCAGGGTCAGGCGAGGTCAGCAAATTCATAAACTCGGCCCCAACCCGTTCGCGCGACAGGCTTGCCAATCCGTCCAGATTGGTTGCAATGGCCGACAGCGCTTCGGGATCAAACCCGGCTTCGATATCCCCATACCAGGCGTGAAACCGAAAATAGCGCAAAGAGCGCAGATAGTCTTCGCGGATGCGGTGCTGGGCGTTGCCTATGAACCGGACCTTTCGGGCCTTTAGATCGGGCAGTCCGTTCAGCGGGTCCAAAAGCGTCCCATCCGGGCGGGCGTACAGCGCATTCATGGTGAAATCGCGCCGGCTGGCATCTTCATCAACATTGTTCGAGAACGCCACTACAGCCCGGCGGCCATCGGTTTCGACATCTCGCCGGAAGGTCGTGATCTCATGCGGGATGCTTTGGCTGACAACGGTTATCGTGCCATGCTCGATCCCAGTTGGAATGGCCTTCAACCCCGCCGCCCGCATCAAATCCAGCACCTGCTGGGGCGGAGCGTCCGTGGCAATATCCAGATCCGAGACCGGCGCCCCCAAAAGCGCGTTGCGGACGCAACCGCCGACGAAAAGCGCCTGAAAACCGGCATCGATCAAAACGGCGCAGACTGTCTGGGTTGCCGGGTTTGTAACCCAGCTTTCTGATAGCTTCATCATTCACTCACCCGCGCAGCCAAGCCCCGCAACATCCGGGCCGTAGCCCCCCAGATGTAATAAGGGCCATAGGGCACGGTGAAATAATACCGCCGCTGGCCCCGCCAGCGACGCGACTCAACGATATAATTCGCAGGGTTTAGAACATGCGCAAGTGGGACTGAAAAAACTTCGTCAACTTCACCCGGCTCAGGAATTGGGTCGAACCCGTCTCGTAGGATCGCGACAACCGGGGTTACGACAAAAGACGTCACGGTTTCATGGGTAGGCAAATGCCCGAGAATTTCAGGCAAATCCGAGGAAAGGCCAATCTCTTCCTGTGCTTCCCGCAGGGCGGTTGCGGTTACATCCGGATCGGTCTCATCCTGTTTTCCGCCAGGAAAGGCGATCTGGCCGGGATGGTGTTTCAGCGCCGATGAGCGCTTGGTCAAAAGCAGGCGCGGGGACTCATCCGTTACAAGAATCGGAACCAGAACCCCGGCTGGACGTAGCTTGCGCCCCGCTGGCAAAACCGCATCAGGGTTCAGATCGAAATCACTGGACCCGTTGCCGGGGCGGCTCAGGGCCGCCCGCAGCTGTTCTGTTGGATCAGGCCTCACCGGCATCGAAGCCAACGGTGACGGGGTCCAATACGTAATGGGCACCACAGAACTGACAATCGGCAGTGACCTGGCCCTCGGGGGTTGTCATCTTTTCGATGTCGCGCGCCGAATAGATCGACAGGCTTTGGCGCACGCGCTCTTCCGAGCAGGTGCAGCCGAACTGAACCGATTGCGCATCATAAACACGTGGCTGTTCTTCGTGAAACAGCCGGATCAACAGGTCGGTTGGCGCAATCGAAGGGCCGATCAGTTCAAGGTCATCAACAGTATCCAGAAGGATGTTGACGCGCCCCCAATTTTCACCTTCTTCACCGTCAACCAGATCATCCGCCGACAGAATCTGACCGTCACCCTCTGCATTGGCTACAAATGGTGACGCTTTGGGCATGTGCTGCAGCATGATGCCGCCTGCGCGCCAGTGCTCACCGACGCCAGGTTCAGTTGATTTTCCGAAGCTCAGTGAAAACCGCGTCGGCAACTGTTCGGACTGTGCGAAATACGCCTCTGCGCATGCGCTGAGAGAGCCGCCAGCCAGCGGTGTGATCCCCTGGTAAGGTTGCGTGCCCTCGCCCTGGTCAATCATGATGGCGAAATAGCCTTCACCCACCTGATCAAACGGTGTGGAATCGGTCAGGCGGTCCGGGTCAAAACTGGCATAGGCGCGGATGCGGGCCGGTTCGCCCTCGGCCTGCGGAGCGTAGTAGTCGGTTGCGATCATCCGAACGGCGCCTTTGGACTGAACCTGAAGCGACAGCTTCCAGCGCAGCGAGACGGTCTGGCCGATCAGAGCAGTCAGCAAGGCCATCTCGGCCACCAAAGCCTCGACCTTTTCAGGATAGTCGTGCTGTTTCAGAATGCCATCCAACACTCCGTCCAGCCGCGCCACACGTCCGCGCATATCCGGTATATCAAGTTGAAAGGGCAGGACGGTGTCGTCCCACGCGATTTTTGTTCCAAGAGACATGGGGTTTCCTTAAACGCCACAGATTGGCATACCGCCAGCATATAGGTCGAAGATTTCGGGTTGTAAGGGGCCATACATGATCAGACGGTTCGGTGAAACCCCACAAGCGGGGCGCAAATACACACGACGTGTGGGTGTATACGCATTGTTGCCTCGAGGACGACATCTGTTGCTGACCTGCCAGACCGAACCCGGCCCTGATCTACAGTTGCCGGGTGGCGGTATTGACCCGGGCGAATCGCCCATCACGGCCCTGCATCGCGAAGTCTTTGAAGAAACCGGCTGGTTGATTGCCAGCCCGCGGCGGGTCGGCGCCTTTCGCCGTTTCACATACATGCCCGAATATGACCTGTGGGCCGAAAAGGTCTGTTTGATATATCGAGCCCGCCCTGTGCGCCGCATAGGTCCACCTTCAGAGCCATTCCACGAAGCCCTTTGGCTGGACAGTGCGGATGCTGCGCAGATGCTGGGCAACAGCGGCGACCGACATTTCGCTTCGGGACACCTGATGGGGCTTTAAGGCCCGCTGTATTCAAAGAAAACCGCAGATACGTCATCATCCATACCCTGGTCCGGATCCATGGCCTGTGTCAGCCGCCAGAACATATCGTCCAGAAATTCGGGCCCGCTGAGATCGGTGGCACAATCCGTCACCATTCTGCACAGCCCCTCTTCTTCCAGCAGGGATCCATCCGCCATCCGGCATTCCGTGAACCCGTCTGAATATAGCAACAGCTTGTCACCGGGCTTCATGTAGGTATCGGTTCGCTGAAACGTGACATCCGGCAACAGTCCGATGGGCAGGCCACCTTGCCCCAGATACTCGGTCCCACCATCCTCTCGCAACAACAGCGGATGCGGATGCCCTGCCTGCACCATCTTGAGATGTCCGTTTCGCAGGTCAATAATAGCATAGACCATAGTAAAATACTCTTCGACGCCTGCATCGGCCATAAGGCGGGAATTGAGCATCTCTGCCACCTGATCAGGTGGTAGCAATGCGTAAAATTTATCAAACCGCTTTTCCATCGCCACGTTCTGATCGAAATGTTTGCTGGACAGATACCCGCCCAGCCGTGCTGTCATCATCGCCGAGGTGATGCCGTGGCCGGACACATCGATGCTGTAAAACCCCACACGGTTGACCCCCGGTGAAAACATTCCCACCAGATCGCCACCGATATGCCCACAAGGTTTCAGCAACATGCTGATACGCGACCTACCGAAATCACGCGTGAGTTCGGGGACCAGAGATTCCTGTATCTTACGCGCCTGAATCAGGTCCTTGTCGATCGCATCATGGACCACTTTCAGTTCTTCGAGCGCGGTCTCGATCATACGGTTCTTATCAGACAGCTCACGCTGCATATCCAATATCCGTGCGCCCGCAGATATGCGCGCCCGCAATTCATCGGCCTCAAGAGGTTTGATCAGAAAATCATCCGCCCCGGCATCCAGTCCGCGCGCAACCTCCTGCTTTTCGCTTTTTGAAGTCAGAAGGATGAAATAGCTGTATTCGTCATTCTCCAGCGCCCGAAATGCCTGACAGAATTCCAGCCCGCTCATCCCCGGCATGACCCAGTCGCTCAAGACCAGATCGGGGGACATGGCAGCACAAATTTCGATGGCGGCCACTCCGCTATCGGCCTCGAGCACCTCAAAGCCCCATTTCTTCAGCGAGGCCACAAGGATGCGACGTTGCAGACGACTGTCATCAACGACCAGCACCTTGCGAATCGCACCAAAATCCAGCTCTGCCTTTGTTTCTGCCTGACTGACCTCTGCCACCTGACCCTCAGCTCTGCCACATAATGCGGAACGGGACGACCCTAGCGCACGGCTGTTTAACATCCTGTGAAGGTCGTAAATGCATCCATCTTAACCACGGATTTACCAACGGCCTGTAGTGATAGTCGGGTCGTTATCTTTAGGGAAAGGATGGCCATGATCGACTGGTCCAGGGTCAGACAGCTGCGGGACGAGGTCGGCGCCGACGAGTTTGACGAGGTAGTGGAAATCTTTCTCGATGAGGTGCAACAAGGCCTGGAGCATTTGCAGGGCGATGATGATCGGTCTGACTTCGAACAGAATCTACACTCCTTGAAGGGCAGCGCGCTTAGTCTGGGATTCAGGACATTGGCCAGGCTCTGCCAGGATGGTGAGCGCCATTCGGCACAGGGTCAGGCCGCAACCGTCGATATCGCCGAAATAGTCGGCACATTCCGGACCTCAGCAACGGAGTTTCAGGCAGGATTGAACGAGCTCTGAGCGGCGCCGTACAGGCAGCAAACAGGTACACTAGCGATGGGTGACAACCCGGCCCTGTATATTGTCTGTTTCAAACGCAGCTGATCCATCGCCGCGACAGACAACATTGCAGTCTGGTCATTTGCTCAGATCACAAACTGGGCGAGGGTCTCGTCCTCGGTGATATCCGTAAAAGTGAACCCGGCTTCATCCAGATGCGCGAACAGACGGGCAAAGTTTTCGGGCTTGCGGGTTTCGATACCAATCAGAACCGAGCCGAAGTTACGTGCCGATTTCTTCATGTATTCAAACCGCGCAATGTCATCCTCGGGGCCAAGTATGTTCAGGAACTCTTTCAATGCGCCAGGGCGCTGTGGCAGGCGCAGGATGAAGTATTTCTTCACCCCCAGATAGCGCTGCGCGCGTTCCTTGACCTCGGGCAGACGTTCGAAATCGAAGTTGCCGCCAGAGGTTACGCAGACAACGGTTTTCCCTCGGATAAAACTCTGAATATCGCTCAGCGCCTCAATCGCGAGGGCCCCGGCGGGTTCCAGAACGATGCCCTCGACATTCAGCATCTCGATCATGGTTGTGCAGATTCGGTCTTCGGACAGGACCAGAGCATCCGACAGATGACGGGATTTCAGCAATTCGAACGGTTTTTCACCGATCCGACCAACGGCAGCACCGTCAACGAAATTGTCCACCTGATCCAATGCCACCGGATGTCCTGCTGCCATTGCCGCGTGCAGACAGGCACCGCCTTTGGGTTCCACAAACAGGCAATGGGTCCGATCGCCAAACCACGTAGCCACGCCCGCAGACATGCCGCCACCGCCTACTGGCAAAAGGATGTGGTCCGGCAACCCACCCAACTGCGCTTCGATCTCAACCGCAAGCGAGGCTTGCCCCTCGATCACATCAACATCGTCAAAGGGCGACAGAAAATGGCCGCCCTGTTCGGTGCACCACGCCTGCGCGGCGGCCAACGTGTCATCGAAATAGTCGCCGGTCAGATGAATCTCGATATTGTCGCCGCCGAAGATACGAGTTTTCTGGATTTTCTGCTGCGGCGTCGTCACGGGCATGAAGATCACACCCTTCACATCCATGTGCTTGCACATAAAGGCCACGCCCTGCGCATGATTTCCCGCGCTGGCGCAGACAAACAGGTTCTGCCCCTGCTGTTTGCGCATGGCGTTGAACGCACCGCGGATCTTGTAGGACCGCACCGGGCTGAGGTCCTCACGTTTCAGCCATATATCGGCCCCGAAACGATCAGACAGATGGGCATTGCGCTGCAGAGGCGTCACCGGAAACACAGAGCGCATCGCCTGTTCGGCAGCGCGGGCGCGGGTCATGAAATCACTCATGCCGGTTTCCCTGCCCCATCATCGCTGAAAGAGCAAGGAATACATATGTGTACGGGCTCAGGTCAGCTGGCGCTTTTCAACAAACACGCCGTACATCGTGGTCAGGATGCTGACATTGATCAAATAGAGCACCAAGTTAACGGTATAGGAAACCAAATAGCCGATCACAGGGACAGCGAGAAGCGGCAAGGAGCCCAGATTGAAGACCAATTGAGCCACCATTGTAATCACCATTAATAAGACGAGCTGACCATTTGCGTTTTTGGTGGCGGACCACGCATCTGAAAGCTTGATTGGCCTACCAATCGCTGCTGCAGGCAGAATTGTAACAACCCGGTAAAAACAAATTGAAACCGCGAAACCTCCTACGGCAAAAGCTATCAAAGTAAGAACTTCAGAATCCGTGCTCAAAATACCGACAACAATTGCCAATAGTAAGAAAAGCACCACCCCCAAAACAAGCAGCAAAAGCCCGTGTCCGATATATGAAAGGACCCGATCAAGGTGCAAAGGCGGAATCCACCCATTTGGGTATTCCTCTAAGAGGACAAACCGATGCCATGACACAATTACCCACAGCATTAAGAGCAGTTGAACGAGCCAGAGACCAATCACTGCGAGGGAAAAGCCGCCCGGCTCAGACATAATTCGACCTACCCACTCTCCGCTCAAAAAGAAATCAAGTGACATTCCAAAACTGTAAGTAAACAGAAAAACCGCAGCGTAACTGAGGGCGACAGGTAACAGTGCAATCTGCAGCGCCTGCCGGAAATTTCCAATAACCATCCGCACCGAATGTGCAAAAATCTTCCAACCCAGCATCTGAAATCTATCCCTTCAACCAATCCTTGTTTTCTTTCCTTCTGTTTCACCCCAAATCCCGACCTGCGTCAACGCAGATAACTTGCCCCCGCGTTCAAAACCCGCTAGGGGCCAGTCGTTCTACGCATAAAGGGAAGTCAGATGTCCGCGCCCAAGAAAGTTGTTCTGGCCTATTCCGGTGGCCTTGATACCTCGATCATCCTGAAATGGCTGCAGACCGAGTATGGTTGTGAGGTCGTAACCTTCACCGCCGACCTGGGTCAGGGCGAGGAGTTGGAGCCCGCCCGCAAGAAGGCCGAGCTGCTGGGGATCAAGCCCGAAAACATCTATATTGAGGACATCCGCGAGGAATTCGTCCGCGATTTCGTCTTTCCGATGTTCCGCGCGAATGCGCAGTATGAGGGCCTGTACCTGCTGGGCACCTCGATTGCGCGCCCGTTGATCTCGAAACGTCTGGTCGAGATTGCCGAGGCGACCGGAGCGGATGCCGTATCGCATGGCGCGACCGGCAAGGGCAACGATCAGGTACGGTTCGAACTGGCGGCATACGCGCTGAATCCCGATATCAAGGTCATAGCCCCCTGGCGCGAGTGGGACTTGTCCAGCCGGACCAAGCTGCTGGAATTTGCCGAGGCGAACCAGATTCCGATCGCCAAGGACAAGCGGGGCGAGGCGCCGTTCTCGGTTGATGCCAACCTGCTGCACACCTCATCCGAGGGCAAGGTTCTGGAAGACCCCGCCGATATGGCGCCCGATTACGTCTATCAGCGCACGGTCCACCCCGAGGACGCGCCGAATAAACCAGAATTCATCGAGATCGGGTTCGAAAAAGGTGACGCGGTCAGCATCAATGGCGAGGCGATGAGCCCGGCCACCATCCTGACCAAGCTGAACGAATATGGCGGCAAGCACGGTATCGGACGTCTGGATCTGGTTGAAGGCCGCTTCGTTGGAATGAAATCGCGCGGTATCTATGAAACACCCGGCGGCACAATCCTGTTGGAAGCACACCGTGGCATCGAATCCATCACCATGGATCGGGGCGCGATGCATTTGAAGGACCAGCTGATGCCTCAATATGCAGAGCTGATCTATAACGGCTTCTGGTACTCGCCCGAGCGCGAGATGCTGCAGGCCGCGATCGACAAATCTCAGGATCATGTCACCGGCACCGTGCGCGTGAAGCTGTACAAAGGTCTGGCATCGACCGTTGGCCGCTGGTCGGAACACTCGCTGTATTCCGAGGCGCACGTGACCTTCGAAGAGGATGCTGGTGCCTACGATCAGAAAGACGCTGCGGGATTCATCCAACTGAACGCCCTGCGCTTGAAACTTCTGGCAGCACGCGACAAACGCCTGTCGAAGTAAGACAGCTGAGATTTTGACCTGAAGACCCGGCAGCCCCTCAGGATGCCGGGTTTTTTATGCGTCCATTTTTGCCACCTCCCGTCAGGTCACTCTTGCTCCACCGTAGGATATGTCTTTACCCAAGTCACAACACTGAAAGGATGGGGCATGTTGCAGGATATCGCAGAAGGTATTCAGAACGGTCTGAATGGCAAAAACTTTGATGGGTCGTTGAAATTCGATTGCGGTGATGCCGGTGTGATTGTTCTGGCCGACAATCAGGCGACGACGCAGGATCAGGACACTGATTGCACCATCCGTATCTCACAAGAGAACCTGACCAAGCTGTTGACCGGCAAGCTGAACCCGATGACCGGTATTGCCATGGGCAAGCTCAAGATCTCGGGCAATATGGGTGTGGCGATGAAGCTGGGGCAGTTGCTGGGCTAAGGCGATAAACTCGTCTCACCAGCGCGTGAGAACAGATGTCAGCGCGTTGCGCCTGAGGTTTTCCCAAGGCAGTCTGATCATGGAAGGAGACCCACCATGATCCGAACCACATATCTTGATGCAGTCAAGCCATGGCTTTTGTTCGCGTTGATCCTCATCGTCGCAATGCTGCGCGCCGCCCCTGCTCCCGCTGCCGGGACCGAAACGCTGACTGTGGCCGGGGGATGTTTCTGGTGCGTTGAATCCGATTTCGAATCCGTGCCGGGCGTGATTCAGGCGGTCTCGGGCTATACCGGTGGCGCAACCGCCGATCCAACCTATGGCGAGGTGTCCAAAGGCGGCACCGGCCATTATGAGGCTGTTCAGATCACCTTTGACCCGGCCCGTGTTTCCCGTGAAACCCTGCTGAACCTGTTTTTCCGCTCGGTCGACCCTACGGATGCGGGCGGACAGTTCTGCGACCGTGGAGAGAGTTACCGCACAGCGATTTTCGTCTCTAATACAGGCGAAAAGGCGTTGGCCGAGGCTGCAAAATCCAAAGCGCAGAACGTCCTGCGTCAAACGATTGTCACCCCGATCCTGCAACAGGACCGGTTTTACCCGGCCGAAGCCTATCATCAGGATTACTATAAGGGCGAAAAACTGGTCTTTACGCGGTTCGGTCCCAAACGCCAACGCAACGCCTATAAGGCCTATCGCAAAGCCTGCGGTCGCGACGCCCGCGTTAAACAGCTGTGGGGCAGTGACGCGCCCTTTGCCGGGTCTTAATCAAAGCGCGCTTCGCGCACTTCTTTCAGATCAGGAATGACATCCGCCGTACCGTGCCGTGTCACCATCAACGCGGCAGCCCGGTTTGCCTGCAATATTGCCTGCTCCATCGGCATGCCACGATCCATTCCTGCCAGAACGTAACCTGTGAACGTATCGCCCGCACCAGTTGTGTCCACCGCCTGAACCTTGTGAGCCAAAAAATCCGAGGTCGTCCCCTTATGATGATATCGCGCGCCCTTTGATCCGAGGGTCACAATGACATGCTCTATCCCCAACTCGGACAGGCCCTGTCCGGTTGCCTGCCGCAGCTGCTCGGCCTCGACTTCATTTAGGATCAGGAAATCCAGATACGGAAGAACCGCCCGCACTGCATCGGCTTGAAAAGGGGCCGCCGCGTAACAGACAGTCAGCCCCATTTCGCGGCCCATTTTTGCGGCTTCAACCTGCAAGTTGGTTTCGTTTTGCGTCACAATCAGATCACCCTGATCCGCCGATGACAGCGCCTGGCCCAGTTGATCTGACGTAATTGCATGATTCGCGCCTTGAAACAGGATGATGTTGTTTTCACCCTCGGCGTCTACGGCGATAATGGCGTGCCCGGTAGGATCTGAAACCTCGGCAATCCACCGGGTATCGACGCCATATTCGGTCAGCCTGTCACGCGCCCAGCGCCCGTCGGGCCCAATGGCCCCAATATGCGCCACCCGCGCGCCGGCCCGCGCGCCGGCGACGGACATATTAGCGCCCTTACCGCCCAGAAACCGATCCAAACGGTTGGCCGAAAGCGTCTCACCCGCGCCCGGCAGGTGTGGCACATCATAAATCATGTCTGCGTTGATCGAGCCTAGATTCCAGATTGTCATGGCTTAACCAATATCGCAGGAGGCCAGAATGGCCATGTTCAGAATGTCATTGGCCGTCGATATGGTCGAACAGATCTGAATCGGCTTGTCGATGCCCGACAAGATCGGGCCGATCACCGTGGCCCCACCCATTTCCTGCATCAGCTTGGTCGAGATCGAGGCCGAATGCCGTGCTGGGACAATCAGGATATTCGCCGGTCCGGTCAGGCGCTGGAACGGATAGTTTGCCTGCTGGTCGACATTCAGCGCCACGTCCACCGTCATTTCACCTTCGTATTCGAAATCTACGCCACGCTGATCCAGAACGGCAGGAGCGCGGTGCATCTTTTCGGCCCGCTCCGACACCGGGTAGCCAAACGTCGAAAAGCTGACAAAGGCAACGCGCGGCTCCAGCCCCATATGGCGGGCAACGGCTGCTGAGCGCTCGGCGATATTGGCCAGATCGTTTTCGTCCGGCCATTCATGGACTAGAGTGTCGCCGATCAGCACGATCCGCCCCTTGTGCAACAGCGCCGTCACACCCGCCGCGCCACGGGCCGCATCTGCGTCGAACACATGGTTGATCCGATCCAGCACATGCGCCGATTTACGCGTCGCGCCCGAGACCAAACCGTCGCCATGCCCATGCGCCAGCATCAGCGATGAAAACACATGCCGGTCGCGCGCGGCAAGTCGATGAATATCCTTTCGATCAAAGCCTTTACGCTGTAGGCGATCGTACAAAAAATCAGAATAGGTATCGAGATGCGCAGTGTTGGCGGCATTCACGATCTCCAGCTCACGCACAGCATCGCCCAGCCCGGCCTCTTCCAGCTTTTGCTTGACGTCATCCGGGCGGCCTACGACCAGCGCCTTACCAAAGCCCGAGCGTTGATACATCACCGCAGCCCGCAGCACACGCGGATCGTCGCCCTCGGCAAAGATCATTCGGCTTTGCGCCTGACGGGCCCGCGCGTTCAGGCCGCGCAGAATGCTGGCGGTCGGATCCATGCGGGATTTCAGGCTCAGCTCATACGCGTCCATGTCGATAATCGGGCGCCGCGCCGCGCCGGTATCCATCCCAGCCCGCGCAACGGCGGGCGGAATGCGGTGAATCAGGCGCGGATCGAAAGGTGTCGGGATAATATAATCGCGCCCAAAGGTCAGCGACTTACCATAGGCCATCGCGACCTCATCCGGGACATCTTCGCGCGCGAGGTTGGCCAGGGCGTGGGCACAGGCAATTTTCATCTCGTCATTGATGGCGCGGGCGTGGATATCCAGCGCACCGCGGAACAGGTAGGGAAAGCCCAACACGTTGTTGACCTGGTTCGGATAATCGCTGCGCCCTGTGGCGACGATGGCATCTACGCGCACCTCATGCGCCTCTTCCGGTGTGATCTCGGGGTCGGGGTTTGCCATCGCAAAAATCACCGGGTTATCGGCCATGCTGGCTACCATATCTTGCGTCACAGCCCCTTTGACCGACACGCCCAGAAAGACGTCTGCGCCTTTCATGGCGTCTTCCAGCGTACGCAGATCCGTGGTGATCGCATGGGCCGATTTCCACTGGTTCATGCCCTCGGTCCGGCCCTGATAGATCACGCCTTTGGTGTCACACACGATGCAGTTTTCATGCCGCGCGCCCATGGACTTGAGCAGTTCGATACACGCTATCCCAGCAGCCCCAGCACCGTTCAGAACAATCTTCACATCTTCAATCTTCTTGCCCGAGATACGCAGCGCATTCAGCAGGCCCGCTGCACAGATCACCGCCGTGCCATGCTGATCATCGTGGAAGACGGGGATATCCATTTCTTCCTTCAGGCGCTGTTCGATGATGAAACACTCGGGCGCCTTGATGTCTTCCAGATTGATGCCGCCAAAGGTCGGGCCCATCAGACGCACGGCGCGGCAGAACTCATCCGGGTCTTCGGTGTCCAACTCGATATCGATCGAGTTTACGTCAGCGAAACGCTTGAACAGGACTGACTTGCCCTCCATCACCGGTTTTGAGCCCAGCGCGCCCAGATTACCAAGACCCAAAACCGCCGTCCCGTTCGAGATCACGGCGACCAGATTTCCCTTGTTGGTATAGTCATAGGCCGTTTCTGGATTTTCCGCGATTGCTTCACATGGAACAGCCACGCCGGGGCTGTAGGCCAGCGACAGGTCGCGCTGCGTGGTCATGGGAACGGTGGCTTGTACCTCCCACTTGCCAGGAGTTGGGTCCAGGTGAAAGGCCAGCGCCTCTTCGTTGGTGATCTTCGCTTTGGGCATTTGATACGTCGTTTCTCTGCAACTACGGGGCTTCTGCCTCATAGCGCAGGCACGCGCGCGCCTCAACGAGAATACTTTTGCCTTTCGCACCAGATGGCGGATTTGTAAGGTCGCGACCGAACGCCGTCAAAAGGGATCAGCCTTGTCCACAGTCACGCCGATGATGGCGCAATATCTCGAAATCAAAGAGGCCCATGCCGACGCCCTTCTGTTTTACCGGATGGGCGATTTCTACGAGATGTTTTTCGAGGATGCCGTCAACGCCGCCGAGGCGCTGGACATCGCCCTGACCAAACGCGGCAAGCACAACGACGCCGACATCTCGATGTGCGGTGTGCCGGTCCATGCCGCCGAAGGATACCTGCTGACGCTGATCCGAAAAGGCTTTCGCGTGGCCGTTTGCGAACAGATGGAAAGCCCGGCTGAGGCCAAGAAGAGAGGCTCTAAATCAGTGGTAAAGCGCGGTGTTGTCCGGCTGGTGACACCCGGAACACTGACCGAGGACGCGCTGCTAGAGGCGCGCCGCCACAACTTTCTGGCCTGTTATGCCGAGGTGAGGGATGAAGCGGCGCTTGCCTGGGCCGATATCTCAACCGGGGCGTTTCACGTGATGCCTTTGACCTCTGTGCGCCTAAGCCCTGAACTGGCCCGGCTGGCTCCGTCGGAGCTGATCGTGGCGGACGGGGCCGAACAGGTCCTGCACGAACCTGCCCGCGATCTGGGCATCTCACTGACGCCCATCGGCCGTGCCAGTTTCGACAGCACGGCGGCTGAAAAGCGCATCTGCGCTCTGTTTCACGTGGGCGCGCTGGACGCGTTTGGAAATTTTGGCCGGGCCGAAGTGTCCGCTATGGGCGCATTGATTGACTATTTGGAGATCACGCAAAAAGGCAAATTGCCCCTGCTGCAAACGCCGCTGAAAGAATCCGAGGACCGCGTGGTGCAGATCGACGCCGCAACGCGCCGCAATCTGGAGCTGACCCGGTCGCTGTCTGGCGGGCGCGCCGGATCGCTTTTGTCGGTGGTTGACCGTACAGTCACGCCGGGCGGCGCGCGGTTGTTGGAACAGCGCCTGTCCAGCCCCTCGCGCAATCTGGATGTGATCCACGGGCGGCTGGATGCGGTGAGTTTCGCGGCTGAGGACAGCCTGATCGCCCAAGATCTTCGCGATGCCCTGCGCAAAACCCCCGATCTGGACCGCGCCTTGTCGCGCCTGTCGCTGGAACGCGGCGGCCCCCGCGATCTGGCCGCGATCCGAAACGGGTTGGCGCAGGCTGCAACCATAGCCGAACTGTGCGGGACGGGGGATCTGCCGATCCTGCTGGCCACTGCGGTGCAAAACCTGACGGGCTTTGATGATCTGCTGACCCTGCTGGATGAGGCGCTTGTGGCCGAGCCGCCTCTGATGGCGCGCGACGGCGGCTTCATTGCCCCCGGCTATGACGCGGAACTGGATGAGGCGCGCACCCTGCGCGACGAAGGCCGCTCGGTCATCGCCGGATTTCAACAGAAATATTCCGAGCACACCGGCATCACCTCGCTGAAGATCAAACATAACAACGTGCTGGGCTATTTCATCGAAACCACGGCCACCCATGCCGAGAAGATGTTGAACCCGCCGTACTCCGAAACCTATATCCACCGGCAAACCACGGCCAATCAGGTGCGGTTCACGACAGTAGAACTGTCCGAGATCGAAACCCGTATCCTGAACGCCGGAAATCATGCTTTGGAGATCGAAAAGCGGCTCTATCAAAGGCTTTCTGATGAGATTCTTACCCGTGCTGCGCAACTGAACCAAGCCGCGCGCGGGCTGGCAGAACTGGACCTAACCACTGCGCTGGCCGATCTGGCACGGGGCGAGAGCTGGTGTCGCCCGCAGGTCGATGCCTCTCGTGCCTTTGATATTCAGGGCGGGCGGCATCCGGTTGTTGAACATGCGCTGCGCCAACAAAGCGGTGACGCGTTTATCGCCAATGATTGTGATCTCAGCGCCGAAGATGGTGCTGCAATCTGGTTGCTGACCGGCCCCAACATGGCGGGTAAATCAACCTTCCTGCGGCAGAATGCGCTGATCGCCCTGCTTGCACAGATGGGCAGCTATGTTCCAGCCGAACAAGCCTATATCGGTGTGGTCAGCCAGCTGTTCAGCCGTGTCGGGGCATCTGACGATCTGGCCAGGGGTCGGTCGACCTTTATGGTTGAAATGGTCGAAACCGCCGCCATCCTCAATCAGGCCGACGATCATGCGCTGGTCATCCTGGATGAAATCGGACGCGGGACGGCCACCTATGACGGGCTTTCCATCGCCTGGGCCACGCTCGAACATCTGCACGCCGCCAATAAATGTCGCGCGCTGTTTGCAACGCATTATCACGAGCTGACCGCGCTGGCCGGAAATCTGGTAGGTGTCGACAACGCCACCGTTGCGGTCAAGGAATGGGAGGGCGAGGTGATCTTTTTGCACGAGGTTCACAAAGGCGCCGCGGATCGGTCTTATGGTGTCCAGGTGGCGCAACTGGCTGGCCTGCCGGCATCCGTTGTCGAACGTGCCCGCGTTGTGCTGGACCAGCTGGAAAAAACCGAACGCGAAGGCGGCAAGCAAAAGGCTTTGATCGACGATCTTCCGCTGTTCTCAGCTGCCCCGCCGCCACCGCCTCCCCCAAAAGCTTCACCCGTTGCGGATATGTTGGGTGAGATCTTGCCAGATGAGCTAAGCCCGCGCGAGGCATTGGACCTGATCTATAAATTGAAAGAGGCGGCCAGATCCTGACCGCCTCAATAATTGATTGATATCTTAGGTGCTTAGCTTGCCGGCGTGGACGACACACCCACCTGCGCGGGGCGCAAGAGCCGGTCGTACAGCATAAAGCCTTCTGCAGATACCTGTATGATGTCACCAGCGCGTGTTCCGGGCACGGGGGCCTCGAACATCGCCTCATGCACATTGGGGTCAAACCGATCGCCAACTTCTGGCGTGATCACCTGAATCCCGTGTTTCTGAAACACGTCCTTCAGCGCGCGCATGGTCAGTTCAACACCTTCCAACAAAGCGCCTGCGACCTCTTTTTGCTCGTCGGTTGCGGCCTCAAGCGCGCGTTTCATATTGTCATAGACCGGCAGCATGTCACGAGCCAGTTTCGAGCCGCCATACTGTTCGGCATCGCGCCGAGCCTTGTCGCCGCGCTTGCGCGCGTTTTCCGCATCGGCCAATGCACGCATGAATTTGTCTTTGTAGTCGTCGCGCTCGGCGCGCAGCTCATCCAGCTCCAGCGCTTCATCGCTGATCTCAGCAAATTCATCAGCCAGTTCTTCGGCCTCGGCCGTTGCGATATCGTCCAGAAAATCTTCGTTCTTGGGCTCTGCCATCTCTTACCCTCTAGCTCCGGTCGGATATCAGTTTGCCGACCAGTTGCGCCGTATAATCCACGATCGGCACGATCCGTCCATAATTCAGACGTGTGGGCCCGATGACCCCAACCGCACCGATTATCTTACGATCAGCGTTCATATATGGAGACACCACCAAAGAGGAACCCGAAAGTGAGAAAAGTTTGTTCTCAGACCCGATAAAAATGCGTACACCTTCGCCTTCTTCGGTCAATTCCAGAAATTCGGCGATGTCGCGCTTGCGTTCGAGGTCGTCAAACAGGGTGCGAATGCGCTCCAACTCATCTGCTTCGCCGCGTTCACCCAGCAGATTCGCCCGCCCTCGGACGATCAAACGGGCCGAGTCGCCATCATCTCCGTCCCATGCGGCCATGCCGCTGTCGACCATTTCTCGGGCCAACACGTCAATTTCCTGCTTGCGCGCATCTATCTGGGTCAGCATCTGACGGCGGACTTCGCTGATTGTGCGGCCCTCGATCAGGGCGTTCAGAAAATTCGCTGCTTCCCGCATCGAGCTGGGCGTTTGCCCGGGTGGCGGCTTGAACAGCCGGTTTTCCACCTGACCGTCGGAAAAGACCAAAACCACCAGGGCCCTGTCATGCCCAAGCGACACAAATTCGATATGTTTGATTTCCGCTTCGTGTTTCGGCGTCAAAACCAGTGAGGCCCCTTGTGTCACGTGTGACAAGGCCGCACCGACACGGTCAAGCATCCCGCCGACATCCCCCGAGTTAGCGCCCAGTGTGTCGTCCAGCTTCTGCCGGTCATCCGCGCCCAGATCACCGACCTCCAGCAATCCGTCCACGAACATCCGTAACCCGTGTTGCGTCGGAATCCGCCCCGCACTGACATGAGGGCTGTCGAGCAGGCCTAGAAACTCAAGATCCTGCATCACATTGCGAACCGTCGCCGCACTGACTTTTTCCGACAAAGTGCGCGTCAGGGTACGGCTGCCGACAGGCTCACCGCTATCCAAATAGCTTTCGACGATCAGCCGAAACACCTCGCGCGACCGGTCATTCATCTCGTTCAGAATTTTGCTTGCGTCACTCATCGGCAATCCTCTGCTGGATGGCCATTAAATAGCAGGTAGGCGAAAGGTCAATCAGGGTTGCATCCTGACGCTGCGGGGCGGTATCCCCAAACCAGCAAACAAAGGAATTCCCATGCGACCCTCAGGACGTGATCTAAACGAAATGCGCGCCGTTTCAATCGAAACGGGATTTACCAAACATGCCGAAGGTTCCTGCCTGATTAAGATGGGCGATACCCATGTATTGTGCACTGCCACGATCGAAGATCGCGTGCCACCGTTCATCAAGGGTTCGGGCCTGGGCTGGGTTACCGCTGAATACGGCATGCTGCCCCGTGCGACCAATACACGGATGCGGCGCGAGGCTGCCAGCGGTAAGCAGGGTGGTCGTACCGTGGAAATCCAGCGTTTGATCGGCCGTGCCCTGCGTGCAGGTGTCGATCGGGTTGCCTTGGGTGAACGCCAGATCACCGTCGACTGCGATGTGATCCAGGCCGATGGTGGCACCCGATGTGCCTCGATCACAGGCGGTTGGGTTGCGCTGCGTCTTGCGGTCAACAAGCTGATGAAAACGGGTGACGTGATCTCGGACCCGCTGGTTGACCCGGTTGCAGCCGTGTCCTGCGGTATCTACGCCGGTCAACCGGTGCTGGATCTGGATTACCCCGAAGACAGCGAAGCCGGCGTGGACGGCAACTTTATCATGACCGGGTCCGGCAAATTGGTCGAAGTTCAAATGAGCGCCGAAGGCTCGGTCTTTAGCCGCGTTCAGATGGATCAACTAATGGATCTGGCTGAACAGGGCGTTAGTGAACTGGCTGCTGCGCAAAAGGCCGCCACCGCATGACCCGCAAGTTCGACGGCGACAGGTTGCTGGTGGCCACGCATAACAAAGGCAAGCTTGAGGAGATGGCACATCTGCTTGAACCCTTTGGCGTCACTGTTATCGGTGCCGCGGACATGGACCTGCCTGAACCGGAAGAGACCGAGGATACATTCGTCGGCAATGCCCGGATCAAGGCCCATGCCGCCGCCAAAGCCACCGGCCTTCCTGCCCTGTCGGACGATTCCGGGATCACCATCGACGCGCTTGACGGGGCGCCGGGCGTCTACACCGCCGATTGGGCAGAAACCGGCAATGGCCGCGATTTCCTGGTGGCGATGACACGCGCACATGGGGAGCTTGAGGCGAAGAACGCTGCCCATCCCCGCACCGCACAATTTCGTTGCACGCTGGTTTTGGCCTGGCCCGACGGGCATGATGAGGTGTTCGAAGGCATCGCCCCCGGTCACTTGATCTGGCCCATTCGCGGTGCGGACGGCTTTGGTTATGATCCAATGTTTGTGCCCGAGGGTCATGACATTACCTTTGCCGAGATGGATCGCTGGGAAAAGAACAAGATCAGCCATCGCGGTCGCGCGGTTGAGATGTTCGTGAAAGGCTGTTTTGGCGGATGATTGGCGCAATGGGGGCTTTGGCCTGTATGTGCATTGGCCCTTTTGCGAGGCCAAATGCCCCTATTGCGATTTCAACAGCCATGTTTCCAAAAATATTGATCAAAAACAATGGCTTGATGCATATCTGGTCGAGCTGCGCCGTAGCGCTTCCGAAACCCCCAACCGTGTCCTGAACACCATCTTCTTTGGCGGCGGCACCCCGTCTCTGATGGATCCCGAAACCGTCGCCGCAGTGATTGATACCGCCCGCGCCCTTTGGCACCCCGCCAATGACATGGAAATCACACTTGAAGCCAATCCCGGCTCGGTCGAGGCGGGACGGTTCGCTGCCTACCGAGAAGCAGGCGTCAACCGTATCTCGATGGGGGTACAGGCGCTGAATGATGACGATCTGCGCCGGTTGGGCCGCATTCACAGCGTGGCCGAAGCGCGGGCTGCTTATGACATAGCCCGTCATTGTTTTGAACGGGTCAGCTTTGACCTGATCTATGCGCGGCAACATCAAACCCTTGATGCCTGGCGCGCAGAGTTGACCGAAGCCCTGTCGATGGCGGTCGATCACCTGTCGCTGTACCAACTGACCATAGAAGACGGAACCGCCTTTGGTGATCGCTATGCCGTGGGCAAGCTACGCGGCCTGCCCTTGGATGATAGCGCCGCCGATATGTATCTGGCCACGCAAGAAATCTGCGAGGCTCATGGTCTGCCCGCCTATGAGGTATCGAACCACGCCCGCCCCGGCGCGGAATCACAGCACAATCTGATCTATTGGCGCTATGGTGACTATGTCGGCATTGGCCCCGACGCCCATGGGCGGATCACCCAGAATGGCCAGAAATACGCGACTGAAACCTATCTGAATCCGCAACGGTGGTTGGATGCGGCTTCCTGTGGTAGCGGAGAGAAAGAACGCGCCGCATTGTCGCGTGAAGATCAGGCAAGTGAATACCTTATGATGGGTCTTAGAGTTTCCGACGGGCTAGATATAGATAGATATATGGGAATATCAGGCCACCCCTTACCACAAGACCCATTGGGCCATCTTCAGGATATCGGCATGGTTCAAATGCTGGATGGTAGACTGATGGCTACAACCGACGGGCGGGCCGTCTTGAACGCCGTGATCCGCGAACTTTTGGGGTAGACCATGCAATATCTGTGGGCAGGGCTTGGATTGTTATGTGTCGGGCTGGCCGCTGTTGGGGTGGTACTTCCCCTACTACCAACGGTTCCATTTCTGCTACTCGCCGCCTTCTTCTTTGCCCGCTCGTCTTCACGGCTGCATAGCTGGCTGATAACGCACCGACTGTTTGGCCCAATGATCGTCGATTGGCAGAGTTCGGGTGCGATTCGTCCGGCCGCAAAAAAGGCGGCCACCCTGTCGGTCGCCGCCGTATTTGGATTATCGGTCATGATGTCTGCGCCGTCTCATGTCCTGATCATCCAGGCGATTGTACTTGGCGGCGTGATGATATTTATCTGGACCCGCCCTAGCGGCTGAGCTTGGAACAAAGATCATCCAGTTGATCCAGGTTCTCATAGGTCAGGACCACCTGCCCCGTTTCCGAGCCCGCTTTGTGATTGATCGCCACTTTCATCGCCAGAATCGCGGAAAGATCCTTTTCCAGCGCCCGGGTATCCGCATCTTTACCCGCATTCAGATCCCGAGACCTTGGTGCCGGTCGGGCCGCATCCCCCTGCTGTTGCTTCTTCACCAGCGCTTCCGTTGCCCGCACCGACAGCCCGTCTTTGACAATTTGCTTTGCAAGGTCCGAGGCATTCTCGGCCGTGATCAGCGTCCGTGCATGGCCAGCCGATAATTTTCCTTCTATTACAAGGGTTTGTACATCCATTGGCAGGGACAACAGGCGCAGCAAATTGGCAATATGACTGCGGCTTTTGCCCAATGCTTCAGCCAGCTTTTCTTGCGTATGACCAAAGCGGTCCATCAGCTGCTTATAGCCGGCCGCCTCTTCCACCGCATTCAAATCCGCGCGCTGGATGTTTTCGATAATGGCGACTTCCAGAACCTCAGTGTCATCAAAATCGCGAACGATAACGGGGATATCATGCAACTGCGCCATTTGCGCCGCGCGCCAGCGGCGCTCGCCCGCGACGATTTCATAATCGCCTTCGGCAATCTCGCGGACGATCAGCGGCTGAATGATCCCCTTCTCTTTGACCGAGGCGGCAAGCTCATCCAGATGTTCCCGGGCAAAGGTGCGGCGCGGCTGATTTGGGTTTGCGTGAAGCTTTTCGATTGGAACCGTCAGGTCCGGCCGCCGTGAATCAGTTGGCACGCGTCCCTGGGGCTCTTGTGTGACATCTGCCATCAACGCCGAAAGCCCGCGACCCAACCCTCTTGGTTTTGATTTTCTGGCTGTCACAGGGTCCTCCTAGTACCGCTCAGGCTGCGGTTTTATTGTTCTTATGCATGACTTCCCGGGCCAAATGCCGATAGGCCATCGCGCCCAGAGACCCCGAGTCATATTGCAAAACCGGCAACGCGTATGACGGAGCCTCACTGACCCGCACATTTCTGGGTATTTTGGTTTTAAATACCATCTCACCCAGATTGTCACGTGCGTCTTTTTCGACCTGACGGGACAAGTTGTTGCGGTTGTCATACATAGTCAGCACAACACCTTCGATTCTGAGGTCTGGATTCGCAGTCTGTCGCACCTCGCGAATGGTCAGCATGAGCTGGGACAAACCCTCTAATGCGAAGAACTCGCTTTGCAATGGCACCAGTACGGAATGCGCTGCGACCATCGCGTTTACCGTCAGAAGATTCAGCGATGGCGGACAGTCAATCAGGACGAAATCCAGATCGTACTTATCAATAGCAGTCTGGCGTAACGCGTCATGCAGTAAATAGCTGCGTTTTTCGTTCGAAATCAATTCGATATCGGCGGAGCTGAGGTCTACCGTAGCGGGGACTACGAGAATGCCTTCAATCTCCGAGTCCTGAACGACCGCATCCAAAGGCGCATCATCCAGAATCAGGTCATAAGTTGTCCAATCTCGATCCTCGACACCTAAACCGGTTGAAGCATTCCCCTGTGGATCCAGATCAACCACTAAAACCCTGCATCCGGCCTCGGCCAGGCCTGCTGCCAAGTTTATGGCTGTTGTCGTCTTCCCAACCCCGCCCTTCTGGTTGGCTACCGCTATGATCCGGGGGCCTGAGGGACGAGATAGATCAACCACGTGATACTCCTTTGACCTTGAGGATGACGGCTTGGGGCTCTGTTAAACTTGTAATCGGATCACAGGTGAAATTCCATTCTTCCTGCGCATCCTGCACCTCTTTTTTCCAGCTTACACCTTTCGGCAACAAAGCGACGCCAGAATCGCCTAAATGTCTGCCACAAAAAGATAATAATACCCCAAGATCTGCCAAGGCGCGGGCAGACAAAACATCTGCATTCAGGGGGTCCACCGCTTCAATGCGTTTCGCCACCACTTTACAGTTTGCACCACATTCCCGGGATACATTGCGTAAAAACGCAGATTTTCGCTGATCGCTTTCAACAAAGGTGAATTTTGCGTCTGGCGCTTCTTCGATCGCCATAATTGCACAGACCATACCGGGAAACCCACCACCACTTCCAATATCAACCCAATGCGAAAAGTTCTCGGCACATCGAAAAACCTGAACGGAATCCAAAATGTGCCGTGTCCAGATTTCGGACAAGCTTTTGCGCGATACAAGGTTGATTTTCGGGTTCCAGCGCTCGACAAGGGCAACATATGTTGCCAGTCGATCAAATGTTTCACGTGAAACATTCAGACCGTCAAACAGCTCTTCCTTCATGCTTTGCGCACCCTCTGATCTCGGCGAAGCTTGGCCAACACCAGAGTCAGCGCTGCCGGCGTCACACCCTCTATCCGGCTTGCCTGCGCTACATTCTCAGGACGGGCGTTGGACAACTTCTGCTTCATCTCTGACGACAGCCCATCCAATGCGAAGAAGTCAAAATCACGCGGAATCTCATAGGCTTCATCGCGTTTCATCGCTTCGACATCACGTCTTTGCCGCTCGATATAATTCGCATACAGCGCATCGCGTTCCACTTGCTGCCGAATGCCTGAATCAACGTCCTGCAACTCAGGAATCAAGGGAACAAGGTCTTCAAAGCTCACATCAGGAAAGGCCAAAATCGCCATACCATCGCGGCGATTGCCATCCTGATTGACCTCGATACCAGCTTCTCGCACTTCTTTCGGAGTATAGGTATGATCTGTGAGCTTCTTTTTCGCAGCCCCCAACTTCTCCATCTTTTCAGAGAAGTGCGTGCTGCGTGTCTCGCTTACGCAACCTAGGCGTAGGCCAATAGGTGTCAGTCGTTGGTCGGCATTATCGGCGCGCAGAGACAATCTAAACTCTGCCCGTGAGGTAAACATCCGATATGGTTCTGCCACTCCGCGAGTGGTCAGGTCATCGACCATGACGCCAATATAACTGTCGGAACGCGTGAAATGGATTGGATCCCGACCCAAGACCTGAAGGGCAGCATTGAGGCCAGCCACCATTCCCTGAGCTGCAGCTTCCTCATATCCTGTGGTACCGTTAATCTGACCCGCAAGATATAGTCCTGGCGCCTCAGGCAACGACAGTGATGATGTCAGAACGCGAGGATCTACGTAGTCATATTCGATGGCGTAGCCAGGTTGGAGGATCTCTGCCTTTTCCAGCCCCTTAATGGACCTGACATAATCGACCTGAACATCCTGTGGCAGTGAGGTAGAAATTCCATTCGGATAGATTGTGTGATCATTCACACCTTCTGGCTCGAGGAAAATCTGATGAGATTCCTTATCCGCAAACCGCACAATCTTATCTTCGATCGAAGGGCAATATCTGGGGCCTATACCGTCAATATGCCCCCCATACATCGCCGATCTGGAAAGGTTCTTTTCAATGATCTCATGTGTTCTGGCATTGGTATGCGTAATCCCGCAAGAAATCTGCGGCGCCACCACCCCCATCGAAAGGAATGAGAACAGCGTAGGTTCATCATCGCCGTCCTGACGTTCGAGACCTGACCAATCAATCGTCCGACCATCCAGCCGGGGCGGTGTCCCCGTTTTCAAGCGTCCTAGCGGCAGGTTAAGGCTATCCAAACGCTCGGCCAGCTTTACAGAGGGACGGTCCCCCATACGGCCGCCAGGGCGCGATACGTCACCAATGTGAATAACCCCTCGCAAAAATGTCCCAGACGTCAGGATCACAGCGCCGGCCCGTATTTCAGACTCATCCGCCAATCGAATTCCGGTAACAGCAGGTCCATTCACCAGGAAATCTGTCACCTCGCCGACTACGACGCTGAGGTTCGGCTGTGCCGTGGTTTCTCGCTGCATCGCAGCTCGGTACAAAGCCCGGTCTGCCTGCGTTCTGGGCCCCTGCACAGCGGGGCCTTTACGGCGATTCAGCAAACGAAACTGAATTCCCGCCTGGTCTGCGACGCGCCCCATCACCCCGTCCAACGCGTCAATTTCGCGAACAAGATGCCCTTTGCCGAGGCCCCCGATAGCGGGGTTACAGGACATTACGCCGATATCAGTGGCCGACAGAGTCACAAGGGCGGTAGTCGCACCCATACGGGCGGCCGCATGGGCCGCCTCTGTTCCGGCGTGGCCCGCTCCGATAACGACGACGTCAAAATCCGAATGTTTCACGTGAAACACTCCTTACTTTCCCAGGCAGAAGCTTGAGAATATTTCATCCAACAAGTCTTCTACACCAATTCTGCCAACCAGAGCTTCCAAAGCGCGGATCGCGGTCCTCAGTTCCTCGGCTGCAATATCATACAGGTCGGGACCTGATTCCAGAACAGCGATTGCAGCACTAAGTGCGTCGCGCGCTGTGATCAGCGCTATACGATGCCTTTCACGCGTGGCGATACCATGGGTAGTAGTACGATCACCCAAAACTCGCGATATGTTGGAAATCAACCGATCCACACCCTGCCCGGTTTTCCCTGAGATTCCTTCATCAGAACTGTTTCTCAGATCGGATTTCGGAAGAACCTGAATATCTCCTTCCAACATCTGAACGCCCAGCTCTTTTGGATCATCAGTCAGAAATACGCGCAGATCGGCGGCCTCGGCGCGCTTTTTGGCCCGCTCAATTCCCAGGCTTTCGACGTGATCGTCGGTTTCCCGCAAGCCCGCTGTATCCAACAAAGTCACGGGAAGTCCCTCAAGGTCCATTCGAACTTCAATCACATCGCGCGTAGTGCCGGCATATTCCGACGTGATCGCTGCATCGCGACCAGCCAGAGCATTCAGCAATGTCGACTTTCCAGCATTTGGCAAGCCAACGATCGCAACCTCGAACCCGGTTCGAATGCGTTCTGCAATACGAACCCCTTCAGCTTCACGTTGTAGATCTGCAATGACATCTGTGATCAACTGGCGCACTTCAGGGGTAACATCGGTTGGCACCTCTTCATCGGCAAAATCAATCACTGCCTCAAGCAGCGATGCGGCGCGAATCAAATCGCGCCGCCAGCGTTCAGCCAAATTCCCAAGCTCTCCGGCCAGAATGATCTGTGCTTGCTTGCGTTGAGCTTCTGTCTCAGCGTCGATCAGATCGGCAAGGCCCTCGACCTGTGTCAAATCCATTTTGCCGTTTTCCAAGGCACGGCGGGTGAATTCCCCGGGATCGGCCAGGCGCAAACCGTCCATGTCCGCAAGGCAGCGCATGACGGCGTTGACCGCCGCTGTACTGCCGTGAATCTGTAGCTCTGCCACGTCTTCGCCAGTAAAGCTGGCCGGGGCCTGGAAGGTCAGAACTACCCCATCATCCAGGCGCGATCCGTCTTTGCCATACAGGCTGCGCACCCGCATCCCGCGGGAGGGCAAAGCAGCACCGGAAAGAGCAGCCGCGGCAGGATGCGCCAAGGGGCCCGAGAGACGGATGACAGCCACCCCTGCCTTGCCTTGCGCGCTGGCCAAGGCGAATATCGTATCCATTCGACCGCCTCGCTTGCGTCCAGGACCTGTGTCAGGTGTTCATCGAATCGAAGAACTCGCCATTTGTCTTGGTCTGTTTCAACTTGGACAACAGGAACTCGATCGCATCGGTAGTGCCCATCGGGTTCAGGATACGGCGCAGAACAAAGGTTTTGGCCAGATCACCCTTATCGACCAGCAAATCCTCTTTCCGCGTACCGGATTTGAGGATGTCGATAGCCGGGAACACGCGCTTATCTGCGATCTTACGATCCAAAACAATTTCCGAGTTACCGGTGCCTTTGAATTCTTCGAAGATGACTTCGTCCATCCGGCTTCCGGTATCGATCAGCGCGGTGGCGATGATGGTCAGCGAGCCGCCCTCTTCGATATTCCGTGCCGCACCGAAGAAGCGCTTGGGCCTTTGCAAGGCGTTTGCATCGACACCACCGGTCAGAACCTTACCCGAGGATGGAACCACGGTATTAAATGCCCTACCAAGTCTTGTGATCGAGTCGAGAAGAATAACAACATCTCGTTTATGTTCGACCAAACGCTTGGCTTTTTCGATAACCATCTCAGATACGGCAACGTGGCGGGTGGCGGGTTCATCAAAGGTCGACGACACGACCTCGCCCTTCACCGAACGCTGCATGTCGGTCACTTCTTCCGGCCGCTCGTCGATCAGTAGGACGATCAGATAGCACTCAGGGTGGTTCTTTTCGATCGAGTTCGCAATATTCTGCAGGATCACCGTCTTACCGGTCCGTGGCGGTGCCACAATCAACGACCGCTGACCTTTACCGATCGGCGAAACCAGATCGATGACACGGGCGGACTTGTCCTTGATGGTTGGATCTTCGACTTCCATCTTCAGGCGCTCATCCGGATAAAGCGGTGTCAGGTTGTCGAAAGCAACTTTATGCCTGGCTTTCTCGGGATCTTCGAAATTGATCTTGGTG
This sequence comes from Ruegeria sp. CDSC081, assembly GCF_059610485.1. Lineage (NCBI taxonomy): Bacteria > Pseudomonadati > Pseudomonadota > Alphaproteobacteria > Rhodobacterales > Roseobacteraceae > Ruegeria > Ruegeria sp. CDSC081. The sequence goes on from NZ_JBXWNS010000010.1 coordinate 62,582, forward strand.
ACCTTGATCAGTGCGAAATACCGTTCGTTCTCGTCCGGCGCCTTGATATCACCTTCGACCGTATCACCGGTGCGCAACGAATGCTGGCGGATCATTTCTGGCGAGACATAGATATCATCAGGACCGGGCAAATAGTTCGCCTCGGGCGAACGCAGGAACCCGAACCCATCTTGCAGAACCTCAAGTACGCCATCGCCGCCCACGGTCCAGCCTTCATCTGCGCGTTCGCGCAGAATCTGGAACATCATCTCGCCTTTTCGCATGGTCGAGGCGTTTTCGATCTCAAGCTCTTCGGCCATCGCCAGAAGGTCTTTGGGGCTTTTGGCTTTCAGATCGGCCAGATTGAGGGATTCATTAGACATGATGATAAGAACCTTGGCCGCATGGATGCGGCTCGGACTGGAATTTCAATACGGAAGATACGCCGCCCGGACGGGCGTGTTACGCGATAAATAAGCACTTACCTACAAAGAGTCAAATAGCTGCTCAGAACTTCAGAACGACCGCCAGAACGATGATAACCATCAAAATAGTGGGCACCTCGTTCATCATGCGATACTGCCGCCCAGTGAGCGTATTTCGGCCCTCTAAGAAGTCCTTTCGACGTACCATCAGCCAGTAGTGGAACCAAGTCATCGCAATCACTGCTGCGCCTTTGACCCAGGGCCAGGCAAAATCCCAGCCGACTATGCCTGGTGTGAATACCATGATCAGGCCGCAGGCCCAGGCCACGTACATCGCCGGGCGCATGATCACCCGCAGCAGCTTTTCTTCCATTTCAAAGAAGATCTCCTGCGCCCCGTCAACGCCTTGGGCTTTTTCTACGTGATAGACGTACAATCTAGGCAGATAGAACAAACCGGCCATCCAAGAGATCACGGCCATGATGTGCAGGGACTTCACCCAAGGATAGATGGTGAAAAGAAGATCAGTCATTCCAGCTCCGGGCGTGGTTTGGATCTCTCCCTATAAAAAAAATAGGAAAAGAGAAAGGATGATGGTTTTGTAGGGAGATCAAATTCCGTGGATTACTTATTTACCCATCTGTTTTCCCCAGGTGGATAGTTTCACCCGAGAACTGGGTGTTTCTGTTGATTTCATAAAAAACTACAATAAAACAATATGTTATGATTATATAGGACGTAGAATTCAGGGGATAACTTGATGAATAAGCTGGGATATCCCGCTTGTCCCGATGTTCAAAGTTATCCTTGTCCAGACTGGACAGGGTTCGGGCGACTCATAGAAGTTTTTCGCGAAAACACCGGGCTTGCGTGTCAACAGGAAAACCATACAAACCATCCTTGAACGATGAACCATTTGCTCAGGGGGTTTTCCACATTTCTGTCCCCATCATATTGGCCTCGGGGTCATCCATTCGCGCGCAGTTGCTAGAGAATGCGGGCGTGCGGTTTACCGTTCAAACTGCACGCGTGGACGAAGAGACCGCCAAACGGGCTTTGCTGGCCGAAGAGGCATCTCCACGTGATATTGCCGATACTCTGGCAGAGATGAAAGCCCGCAAGGTCAGCGACAAGGTGCCGGGGCCGATGGTTCTGGGATGTGATCAGGTGCTGGATTTCGAAGGTCAGCTTTTGTCCAAACCGCAATCGCCCGAGGATGCGCTGGCGCAGCTCAAAGCGATGCGGGGCAAGCGGCATATGCTGTTATCCGCAGCCGTCGTCTATCAGAATGGAGAGCCGATCTGGCGACATGTAGGTCAGGTGCGCTTGCGGATGAGGATGAGTTCGGACGCCTATCTGCGCGATTATGTTGCGCGGAACTGGGACAGCATCCGCCACGCTGTCGGGGCCTATAAGCTTGAGGAAGAAGGCGTGCGGCTGTTCGCAACCATTGACGGTGACTATTTTAACGTTTTGGGTATGCCCCTATTGGAGCTGTTGAATTTTCTGGCGGTCAAAGGGGTGATTGATCAATGAGTGGCAAGCAGATCCCGCTGGCGGGTGTGATCGGGCATCCGATTTCCCATTCGAAATCCCCAATACTGCATGGCCATTGGCTGAAAACTTATGGCCTGGCCGGTCACTATATCCCCTTGGATGTCGCACCGGATGATCTTGAGGCTGTTCTACGAACCTTGCCCAAAGCCGGATTTGTCGGGGCCAACATCACAGTGCCCCATAAAGAGGTGGCCTTGGATCTGGCGGATACGGCTTCGGACCGGGCCAGGCAGATCGGGGCCGCTAATACGCTTGTGTTTCAGCCCGACGGTTCGATCCATGCGGATAACACCGATGGGTACGGGTTCATGCAGAACCTGCGCAGCGGCGCCCCAGATTGGATTCCAGCGGATGGCCCCGCGGTTGTCTTTGGTGCCGGAGGCGCCGCGCGTGCTGTTCTTCAAGCATTGGTCGATGCAGGTGTGCCCGAGATTTTCTTGACCAATCGGACGCGCACACGTGCAGATCGCCTGAAGGCAGAGTTTGGTACGACCATAACGGTGGTGGATTGGTTGAAAGCGGGCAACGTGGTTGAAGATGCGGAACTTGTGGTCAACACAAGTTCGCTTGGGATGCACGGCCAGCCCGAGCTGCGGGTGCCTCTGGACGGGTTACAGCCCGGTGCCATAGTCACCGATCTGGTCTATGCGCCACTTAAGACACGCTTGCTGGAAACAGCAGAACAGGCGGGATGCACACCCGTAGATGGCCTTGGCATGTTGTTGCATCAGGCCGTACCTGGGTTTGAAAGCTGGTTTGGGGTGCGCCCTGAAGTCACTTCTGATTTGCGTGCTGCGGTACTGGGATGAGCTTTGCACTTGGCCTGACCGGTTCTATCGGCATGGGAAAAAGCACAACTGCCAGCATGTTCGTCGACGAAGGCTGTGCGTTGTGGGACGCAGATGCCGCCGTGCATCGGCTGTACGCGCGTGGCGGGACAGCGATCAAGCCGATGCGTAGGGCGTTTCCTGAGGCCATTATCGACGGCGCGGTTAGCCGGGAAGTATTGAAACGGTTCATTTCGGCAAACCCAGCGGCGCTGAAAGCGATTGAGGCCATTGTTCACCCGCTGGTGGCGGCGGATCGAGCGGCGTTCCGGGAACAAGCCACCGCAGATATTCTGGTTTTCGATATTCCCTTGCTATTTGAAACCGATGGAGATGCGGCGATGGATGCGGTCGCCTGTGTCTCGGTCCCAGCTGACGAGCAGAAACGCCGCGTGATGGCGCGCGGTACCATGACCGAGGCGCAATTCGAGCAGATCAAAGCCAAGCAGATGCCGAATGACGAAAAATGCGCGCGGTCTGATTTTGTGATCGTCACGGACAGTCTGGACCACGCCCGCACACAGGTGCAGGATGTGGTCAGGCAGATACGGGCAGGGCTGGCAGATGCGTGAGATTGTACTCGATACCGAAACCACGGGCTTTGATCCTGAGAGCGGCGACCGGATTGTGGAAATCGGTGCGGTTGAGCTTTGGAATCACGTCGCCACGGGCGAAACCTATCACGTCTATATCAACCCTCAACGGTTCATGCCCGAAGAGGCGTTTGGCGTGCATGGCATTGGCCCGGACTTGCTGGAACCGCCCCGCCCGGTGGAAAAAGGTCAGGTCACGCTGAAGGACAAGCCGGTTTTTGCCAAGGTTGGTCAGGGATTTCGGGATTTTGTCGCTGACTCGAAACTGGTGATCCACAATGCGTCATTCGACATGAAATTCCTGAATGCCGAGCTGGGCTGGATGGGACTGCCGCCGATCCCGATGGATCAGGCACTGGACACGCTGGCGATTGCGCGCAAACGGTTTCCGGGCTCGCCCGCCTCGCTGGATGCATTGTGCCGGCGGTTCAACATAGACAACTCAAACAGGGTCTTGCACGGGGCCTTGCTCGACTCGGAAATTCTGGCTGAGGTCTATCTTGAGCTGATCGGGGGCCGTCAGCCTGATTTCGGGCTTTCGACCTCTGCGTCGTCTTCCGCTGGCGGAGCAGAAGAGTGGCGGCCATCGCCGCGCAAAGACGCCCTGCCGCCCCGGATCACCCAGGACGAACGCGCGGCACATGAGGAATTTGTGGAAAAACTGGGCGAAAACGCCTTGTGGTCCCGCGCCTGAGGTCAGCCCCGGCGCGGGTAAGGCTGATCAGGCCTGTGTTTTTTGCGTCTCGGCCTGGCGGCGCATCAATTCATTCCGGTACAGGCTGACAAAATCGATGTTGTCCAGGTTCACCGGCGGATACCCACCGTCGCGCGTGATGTCGCTGACGATGCGTCGCAGGAACGGGAACAGCATCCGCGGGCATTCGATCATCAGGAACGGATGCAGCTGGTCTTCGGCGACACCTTCCACATGGAACAGGCCGCAATAATCCAGCTCGCACAGGAACAGGATGTCTTCCATGCCCTTGGCTTTGGATTTGAGGTTCAGCTTGATCGACACCTCGTATTGATGCTCAGCCGGGCGCTTTTTGGCGTCCAGATTGACCTGAACCGCGATCTCGGGCTGGACATCGCCAGACACGCCTTTTTGCGCCATCACGTTTTCAAAGGACATATCGCGAATGAATTGTCCCAGAACGCGCATCTGGATCTGGGGTGCGGTCTGGGCCGCGGTGTTTTCTTGGGCGCCGTCTTCGGCCATGGGTCTACTCCGAAACTGAATTTCGCCACTGCTTAGCAAGTTGGGCGAGGCACCTCAATGCTGGTGCGGCCCTTCGACCCATTTCGATGGCTTTGACGGGTTCTGACGGGGGCGAACCTCGGTGTATTCACCGTCGACCACATCGCCCTGGGTGGATGCTTGGGGCCCGGTCCTGAACTGCGTCCCGCCGCCCATCTGAAACTGCGTGATTGTGACCTTCGAGCGGAGATAGCGGAATACAGAGACCCGGACGCCAGGGATTAACAGCGCAAATCCAACGGCATCGGTGAAAAACCCCGGTGTCAGCAGCAAGACACCAGACAGCAAGATCATCGCGCCATGGGCCAAAGGTTCGGTCGGGTCGTCAAGCTCTGCAAAGGATCGTTGCAGGTTTTCCAACGCCATGCGACCTTGTGTCCGCACCAAAGCGGTACCCAGAACGGCCGTTAGAACCACGATCGCAAGGGTTGGCCACAGTCCGATTAGCCCACCAACCTGAATGAACAGGCCGATTTCGATGATCGGAACAAGTAAAAAAGCCAGGAACAGGTACATTTGCATTATCCTTTACTGCAGGTCGGGCGGTAGACTTGTCCCGAACTGTCACCTACATAGTGGCAAGAGGCCGTGTATACAAAGTCGCGGTCTGACCAAGAGGATGAAATGAACGAACCAATGATCCAGTTGCTGGTCCTGGCCGGAATTGCCGTTTTCCTGATCCTGCGCCTGAAAAGCGTACTGGGTACACGTGAGGGTTTTGAGAAACCCCCGCTTCAACAACAGTCCGAAGCCAATAAGTCGCGCCGTGATTTTGAGGTGATTGAGGGTGGGCCAGATCACGACATTACCGATCACGTGCCCGAGGACAGCGAACAGGCGCAGACCCTATCCGCTATGAAACGGATCGAGCCGGGCTTTTCGGTGGGTGAATTTGTTCAGGGCTCTCGCGGCGCTTATGAGATGATCGTCATGGGGTTCGAAAAGGGCAATCTGGATGAAATCCAGCCCTTCCTGTCGGAAGAGGTATTTGAAACCTTTGTTTCGGTCGTTGCCGCGCGCGAGGATCAGGGGCTGACCATCGAGGCCGAATTTATCGGTGTGCGCGAAACCACACTGGCAGATGTGAGCTTTGACAAGGATACCAACCAGGCCGAAATCACCATGAAATTTGTTGGTGAGCTGACTTCGGCCGTGCGGGATCGTGGTGGCGATATCATCGAGGGCAACCCAAACACGGTTAAACGTCAAAAGGACAGCTGGACCTTTGCCCGCGTTATGGGCTCGGACGATCCGAACTGGCTGCTTGTTGCCACGGACGCATGATTGCAGCGTTTCGGTCGCTTTTCCTGGTGGCTGTCATGACCACCTCTGCCAGCGCCGAGGTGACACGATCCATACTGTCCTACGATGACCTGAATGGCTGGGCCGCCGATGATCACGGGGCGGCCCTTTCGGTTTTTCTGAACACGTGCGGTGATCTGGATGATCCGGACTGGCAGGCATTGTGCGGCGTGGCGCGCACCTATAAGCCCGATGCGGCCCGGTCATTTTTTGAGCTGTTCTTCCGTCCCGTTCTGGTCGAAGACGGGAAGGATGGCCTGTTCACAGGCTATTTTGAACCCGAACTGGACGGGTCCAAAACCAGATCGGAGCGGTATAAATACCCGATCTATAAAATGCCTCCTGAGGCGCGCGGAGCCGAAAAATGGTTATCCCGTCGCGATCTGCTGACCGGTGATGTCATGCAGGGCCGCGGTCTTGAAATCGCCTGGGTGGACGACCCAGTCGAGCTGTTCTTTCTGCAGATTCAGGGCTCAGGCCGTATCCGGTTGCCCGATGGGAGGGCGCTGCGGGTCGGTTATGGGGGCGCCAATGGGCATCCTTATCGTTCGATCGGGTCCGAACTGATCCGGCGCGGTGCCCTGGGTGCGCATCAGGTCAGTGCGCAGATGATCAAATCCTGGGTCCGCAAGAATCCCGAGGCGGGTACCGAATTGCTGTTTCATAACCCGTCTTATGTGTTCTTCCGCGAGGTGAATCGTGTTGCACCGGAATTTGGCCCTCTGGGTGCGATGAACCGTTCGGTCACTACCATGCGCAGCATTGCCGCCGATCCGGCATACACACCGCTGGGTGCTCCAGTCTGGGTCGAAAAGGACGGCAAGGATCCTTTGCGCAGGCTGATGATCGCTCAGGATACCGGGTCGGCCATCAAGGGCGCGCAACGGGCTGATATTTTCTTTGGAACCGGCGATGCCGCAGGGGCTGCAGCGGGGCGCCTGAAAGATCCGGGTCGCATGGTGGTACTGCTGCCGATTCAGCGCGCATATGCTCTTTTGCCGGACGAGTTCTGATGTCGCGCCGCAAATTGACCCCTGACGAAATGGATCTGTGGCGCAAGGTGACCAAACAGGCAGATCGCCTGCATCCCGAACTGCCGCAGTCGGTGCACCCCACCTCATTGCCCAAGCCGAAACCGACAAAGACCTTTAAGCCCCGGATCGAGGCGTTTGAAGTCGGGCAGAACGCGGCTGGCAGGGGTGTGCGGCATGTGTTGAAACCATCCGTTACCGAAGGGTTACGCGCCAACCCGGTGCAAATGGACAGCAAGGCTTTTGCCCGGATGAAACGTGGCAAGCTCCGACCCGAGGGCAAGTTGGACTTGCATGGCTTGCGGATGGACACGGCCTATCCGGCGCTGGTGCGCTTTGTGCTAACCGCGCAGGCTTCGGGCAAGCGTCTGGTTCTGGTAGTGACCGGCAAAGGCAAGGACCGGGATGAGCCCGGCCCCATCCCCACTCCGCGCGGCGTCTTGCGTAATCAGGTACCGCAATGGCTGTCACTGCCGCCCTTGGCACAGGCTGTGATGCAGGTGACGCCCGCGCATATCAGCCATGGTGGCGACGGGGCCTATTACGTCTATCTGCGTCGCAGTCGCTAAAGCGTGCGTGCGGCGCGGCTGATGCCAATCCAGGTCAGCAGACAAACCAGCAGGAAGAATACTCCGATCCACAGGAACTGCGTGTCCAGCGGAACCCCCTGATCAATCAACACGCCGGTCAGTCCGGGGCCAATCGCCGACCCAAGGACCATGACCGCAGTGGCCATGGCCTTGATCGCGCCAATATGACGGGTTCCATAGAATTCCGCCCAGAACGCACTGGGCAAGGTGCTGTTTGCGCCGACGGTAAGCCCCAGAAAGACCAATGCAGCAACCGCACCCCCAATCGAGGTGCTTGCAGCCGCCAACATGAAGCCGATAGCTATTGGCACCTGATAAAAGGGCATCATTCGGGCGGTTCCCCATTTATCCAGTGCCCATCCCGCGACAAACATCGAGATCAGGGAAACACCTGTGTAGACGGGAAACAGCGCCACCAATTCGATATGTTGCCAGCCTTTGACCTCGGCCAGATGGACCTGATGAAAGAAGAAGGCGGTGATAAAGGCAGAAGGACCCAGCAAGGCGGGGGCCATGAACCAGAACAACGGGTTCAGCAAAGCGTCGGTGCGTGTCCAGTGCCGCCCCTGCATACCTGCTGCTGAGTACTCGCTGGCCAGACTTTGCGGTGTGCGCTCTTGCCGAAGCAAGCGCAGCAGAATCGGAATGCCGGCCACACAAATACCTGCCGAGATGATCCAGAGCAGGCGCCAATCCAAAAACACCATCGCAGCGACAAAGATTACCGGCAAAAGCGCTTCGCCAACCGCAAATCCGACCGAGGCGATCGACAAGGCCTTGCCGCGCGTTGTGGTAAACCAACGCGCCATCGCGACCAAGGCAAGATGGGTGCTCATCCCCTGCCCGAACAGACGCAACAGGAAGATCACCAGCGGTAGCAGGATCAGCCAGCGGTTCAACGCCATCGCTAGCGCCGCCACGGCTAGCCCAGCCAGGACAGCGGGGCCGAGCACACGCACCCGGAAGATATCCGTAAGCCCGCCCGCCCAGATCATGATGATGGCGGATGCGGTCGTACCCAGCGAATAGATCCCACCCCAAGCCCCATGGCTCAACCCGAACGTCGCACGAATTTCGCCGGAAAAGATCGAGATGAAGAACGTTTGCCCAAAACAGGACAGAAAGGTCAGCAGAACTCCGGCGCCAAGCCATGAGGCATTTGCTTTCAGATAATGCCCCAGGTGAAAGGACATTACGGAGAGCTGACCTTGGCCTGCCCGGTCTCGGTCAGCTCAATCTCGGTCGCCCCGGTCGGGTTGCGGACCTCGGCGGGGGCGATCACGTCAATCCCGCGTTGCCTGCCAAAGGTACTGCTGACCCGGCGGGCGGAATTGATAATCGCCAAAAGCGCCGGAGAGGTTGCAGCCACGAAATGAGACGACCCGGCATCGCTGTTGAAGGCGGTCGTATCCAGAATACTGATCTTATATTCGGACAGCGCATCGGCCGAGCTGATATTTCCCAGACGTTCGCTTTTGGCGGTACCGCGCAGGCGTGCGGATATACTCAGCAGCCTGTCTTTGCGTGAGATCATCACAATGAACGGGTCAGGCAGCGTTTTGATGCTGTCCATCTGCGACCGGAACAGATCGACATCCAGATCCGGTGCGATCAGAACAACCCCTTCGATATTCCGATGCGACCAGCCCGGTTCGCGCAGCTCGGCCTGCCGCATCATCTCCATCGTCAGGGCGGTGCCCATGGAATGCGCCACAAGGATAACCCGATCGACCCCCATTGATTTCAGCTGGTGAACAGTTTGTTCCAGACCATCACGGGCGAACAGCATGCTGTCGATGTCATAGGCATAGCCATAACCCGTTGCCTGGCTTGGCCAGGAATAGACCATGGTTTCACCCGGTATTTCCAGATCATGTTCCAACTGCGCGGCGCGGAACACTGTTTCCGACTGGGTCGTGTTATAGCCGTGGATAAAGATCGAAACCTCGTCCACACCTCTTAGTCGCGAGGCAAGACCCTGGGGTCCAGCAAGCTCGTCTTCATCAGCCATCACGAACTGATTTTCCGGGTCCGGGTCGGCATAGGAAAAATCCAATGTCCCGGGTGTGTGATTGGGTGGAATCGAGACCGTCATCTCGAGAAACTGCAGCTGATCGCTGCGGCGGTACCCATAGGATCCGTCCGCTTCGCGCGCGCGGGTGGTTGCTGCGTAAATGGTTTTGGGAGTGCCAATGTCCAGTGCCGAGGGCACGGTTTGAGATACGGTCCGGTCGACACATGCGGCTAGCGTTGCCGCAGTCAGGACAAAAATAATATAGCGCAGCACCTGTCGCCCCCTAAGGAATTTGCGCACACGCTACTCTATTCTGATCCCAGGTCCAGCGGGGTCAATGACACGGACCGGCAAAAACCGGCTGGAGATATTACAGAACGTAACGGCTGAGGTCCGTAGACTTTGTCAGCTCACCCAGATTGTCGTCAACGAACTGTGCATTCACGGTGATTTCCAAACCGGCCTGATCGGGGGCTGTGAAAGACAATTCCTCGAATACGCGCTCCATCACGGTGTAAAGCCGACGTGCGCCGATATTCTCGACGCTTTGGTTCACATCCGCTGCGATTTTCGCCAGGGCTGCGATGCCGTCCTCAGTAAAGCTGACCGTGACATCCTCGGTGCCCATCAAGGCAGTGTACTGGCGGGTCAGCGCGTTGTCTGTCTCGGTCAGGATGCGGACGAAATCCTCTTCGGTCAGTGCGCGCAGCTCGACACGGATCGGCAGGCGACCCTGCAGTTCCGGCAACAGGTCGGACGGTTTGGCAATATGAAACGCGCCCGAGGCAATGAACAGGATGTGGTCGGTTTTGACCGGCCCATGCTTGGTGGAGACGGTTGTGCCTTCGATCAGAGGCAACAGGTCACGCTGCACCCCCTCTCGGCTGACATCACCGCCGCGTGCGTCCGAACGGGCGCAAACCTTGTCGATCTCGTCCAGAAACACGATGCCGTTCTGTTCAACCGATTCCAGCGCCGCGCGGTTTACGGTTTCGTCATCCAACAGTTTGTCGGCCTCTTCCCCGATCAGCATGTCATAGCTTTCGGCGACGGTCAGGCGTTTCTTGACGGTGCGCCCGCCAAAGGCCTTGCCGAAAATATCGCCCAGATTCATCATCCCCATCTGACTGCCGGGTTGGCCAGGGATATCGAACATCGGCATCTGGCTTGAGGTATCCGTCAGTTCCAGCTCGATCACTGTGTCGTCCAGTTCTCCGGATTTGAGCTTTTTGCGGAACATCTCGCGGGTGCCCTCACGTGCGTCTTCCCCGGCAATGGCAGTAATCACCCGGTCTTCGGCGGCCTGATGGGCCTTGGCTTTGACGTCCTCACGCATGAATTCACGGGTCTGCAGGATCGCGGCATCGGCCAGATCACGCACGATCTGTTCCACATCGCGGCCAACATATCCAACCTCGGTGAATTTGGTGGCCTCGACCTTGATGAAAGGTGCGCGGGCCAACTTGGCCAGACGCCGGCTGATCTCAGTCTTGCCAACGCCGGTGGGGCCGATCATCAGGATATTCTTGGGATAAACCTCATCCCGGATGTCATCAGCCAGTTGCTTGCGCCGCCAGCGATTACGCAGCGCCACGGCGACCGCGCGCTTGGCATCCTTCTGCCCGATGATAAAGCGATCCAGTTCCGAGACAATCTCGCGCGGGGTCAGGTCGGTCACGGGGGCAGTCCTTTCGGTCGGCATAAGTTGGCTGCGGTCTAGGTAATCACCGCAACGGCGAAAACAACAGCGGCAGCGTTGGTTAGCAACGCCCCACCCGGTTTGCAAATGCTTTCCATAGGTAAAGCGCCCGGCTTCTGGTACAGTGATTTCAAAGCGTTGAGGGCCTGGAGCGCGGAAATGACCAAGATTGCCAAGATCACCCTGCTGTTTGTCGTGTTTGTCGACCTGATCGGGCAAGGGTTGGTCTTTCCGATCATCAACTCATTGATCATGGAGACGAAATCGGGGTTCCTGCCTGAAAACACGGCCATGGGCACCCGGCATTTCTACTACGGCTTGGTGATTGGCTGTTTCTTTCTGTCCTGGTTTCTGGGCGTGGTCTATGTCTCTAAGGTTTCAGATTCCATTGGTCGCAAGAACGCGCTGCTAGTGTGTCTGGGAGGGGCATTGATAGGTTATGCGCTGACCATCGCTGCGCTGTATCTCAACAGCCTGTTGCTGTTGATTGTCGGCCGGTCGATCACGGGGTTTACGGCTGGCAACCAGCCGATCGCGCAGGCGGCAATGATTGACGGCAGCACCGATGTCACTGACCGCGACCGCAACATGGGCTATATCGTGACAGGTGTCAGCTTTGGCCTGGTTGGCGGTCCCATTATTGGCGCGGTCCTGTCGGACTCGGCCCTGCTGGGCAGCGCGGCGACGCTGAAAACGCCATTCTACGGCGCCTTTGTTCTGGTGATGATCGCCATTTTCCTTGTCGCCGCGTATTTCAAGGATACCCGGACCGAGCGTGAGCCCTTTGTCTTTCGCCCCCGCGATATCACCGACAGCCTGATAGCGGTGCGCGAACATCCGATGGTTCTGAAAATCATGCCGGTCTATGGCCTGTTCATGATCGCCAATGTGACCTTCTATGTGTTTGTCGACAACTTCCTGACCAGCGCATTTGGATACGGGGTCATCGGCGGCAGCATGGCCATGGTCGTCATTGGGGTTGCGCTGGCCTTTTCCAGCACCTTCCTGGTCAAACCTGCGCAGGAACGGTTCAGCAAACACCAGATCATCTATGTCTCACTGGTTGTGATGGTGATCAGCGGCCTAGGTTTCGCCTTCAGCCCCAGCGGTGTGCTGAGCTATGTCCCGGTCTTTTTCTTCTATTTCTTCTTTGGCGTCTCATACCCGACACTGCTGGGCCTGTTTTCCTCCAGTGTCAGCGACACCGATCAAGGCTGGGTCATGGGGGTGACCACGGCTGTCTTCTGTCTGGCCGGGGGCGTCATGTCCTTGATCGGCGGCGGGTTGATGAGTATCGACATCCGCCTGCCCTATTACATCGTGATCGTCGCGGCGATACTGGGGCTGATCGGCATGCATCGGCGCTGGAAATCCAAGGAAATCTCGGCTCTATTGGCTTAGACGGATATTGTCCACGATTGAGAGCAGGGAAGATGAAGGTAATCCAATCCCTCAGGATTACGGGCGCGGCACTATTGATTGGGCTGTTGGCCACGGGCCCATTGCCTGCGCAGCAGGTGGCGCCGCCGCCGCCGTTTCTGGCAGATTCCTCTGATCTAGGCGGTCACGTTGTCAACAAGCGGGCAGCACACGAAAGTTCGAGTACAGTTTTGGGGCCGAGGAAACCGCCTGGTTCCCAATCCGGCCAATTTATGGGGCGCAAGTTTGATCCACTTGAGTCTGTTGGCCCAAATCTTGGAGCGCGATCTGGGCAATTCATGGGTCGCAGTTTTTACCCACTTGAGTCTGTTGGTCCAAATCTCGGCGCGCGGTCTGGGCAATTCATGGGTCGGCCAGGGTCTTCTCGGCAGATAAACCTGCCGGGTCCGAATATTGGCGCTCGGTCGGGAACGATTCTGGGGCCAAAACTGCCGTCGAAAAGGTAAGCAGCCGGATTAGCCGCCGATCTTCTCAACCGTGAGATTGCCATTGGTATAGACGCAGATATCGGCGGCGATGGCCATGGCTTCGCGGGCGACTTGTTCCGCCGGTTTGTCGCCATCCATCATCGCGCGCGCCGCCGCCAGGGCAAAATTGCCACCCGATCCGATGGCAGCCACGTTGTGTTCCGGCTCCAGCACATCCCCTGCCCCGGTGATCACCAGCAGATCCTTGCCATCAGTGACGATCAGCATCGCCTCAAGCTTTTGCAGGTATTTGTCGGTGCGCCAGTCCTTGGCCAGCTCGACCGAGGCGCGGGCCAGTTGGCCGGGCGTGGCCTCAAGCTTGGTTTCCAGACGTTCCAGCAGGGTAAAGGCATCGGCGGTTGATCCGGCGAAGCCTGCGACAACCTCGAATCCGCCGGGTGACAGGCGGCGTACCTTGCGCGCGGTCCCTTTGATCACGGTCTGGCCCAAGCTGACTTGCCCGTCCCCGGCAATGACCACCTGCCCGCCTTTTTTGACGCCAATAATGGTTGTGCCGTGCCAACCGGGAAAGTCGCTGTCTGCCATGGGGGCCTCCGTTTTCGCCTGCTGTTCTATATGGGCCGGTCTCATCCGCAGCGCAACAGTTCACAACTTGCTTATAAGATATGCAAAAAACGCAAATCGGGGCTGTAAAACCAGCAATTGTGGGACTCAGCTGAAAATCCTACATGAGGCTCACAACCGACAACGGGTCGGCTGTTTCTGTTTATAAGGAATGCGCAAATGGCAACTACCGCAAATATCCATGCGCCGCTCGGAGCAGCTACCATCCTGCATGTAGTGGACGCGTTTTTTGGCGCTTTTGAAAAAGCCGCCGATTGGAATGAATCCCGCAAAACCCGCAATGCCCTGTCGGCTCTCAGTGATGAACAGCTGGACGATATCGGCCTGTGCCGCGCGGATATCACCACCCTCTGATCCACGAGAATTCGTGAATTCAAGATAAGCCGCCCGGGTCTGGGCGGCCTTTTCTTTTTCTGCGCAGCTTTTTCCAGTCAGACAATTCAGCCGGAAGCGCTTTGCCCCAGATACGAAAAAAGGCGCCCCGAATAAGGCGCCTTCAAACGTTGTTTCCCGAACCGGATCAGAGCGCTTCTTCGATCCAGCTTTGCAGCGCGGCTTTCGGTGCGGCGCCTGCGCGGTTCGAAACGACCTGACCATCCTTGAAGATGAACAGCGCCGGGATGCCACGTACGCCCATGGCGGCGGCAGAGTTCGGGTTGCTGTCTACATCGACTTTGGCGATCTTGACCTTGTCGCCATATTCAGCCGCCAACTCTTCCAGAGCGGGTCCGATCTGTTTACAGGGGCCACACCATTCGGCCCAGAAATCGACAACTACGGGGATGTCGGAATTCTTGACTTCGGCGTCAAAAGTATCGTCGGTAACAGCTACGGTCGACATATTCTGTCTCCTGAATGGGGAATGCTTGGTCACTGAAACTAGGTGTCGGGTATGCCAAGGTCAAGGCGTCAGCGCACGGGTTAGCGCAGCTTTCACCAGATCGTGTGGCAGCCACATCAGCTGGGCTGTTCGGGTCCACAGAATTGCAGTTCTGACTTCGCGGTCCGGATAGATCTGCGACAATGAATCAGCATAGGCACCCATCTGCCGCAGCAGTCCTTCGGGGCAGGATGCTGCATTGTCTGGAACTGTCATATTCGATTTAAAATCAATTACTTGGACGTCCGTTTCAGTGACGATCAGCCGATCAATGACACCATGGATACGCCGACTGCCCAGATCGGCCGTTACCGGGACTTCGGCCAAGGTATCGGGGGCGAAAACGGCCTTCAGGTGATCCGCCGTCAACACATTTTGCACCTCGGCCAGCAATCCTTGCCGCTCGGCCTCACGCATATCGGGAAGAACCCGTGCGCAAAGCTGCGGCCAGTTCTCAGGAAGGACCCGCGGCAAATGCTCCAGCAGCAGGTGCAGGCGGGTGCCGCGCAGCTTGGCGGCCTCTTCATCCTGGCCCATGTCCCCGGGCAAGGCCTTGGCCCCGCCCAGATCAGACGGGCTGAGGGTTTCCGGCGCCGCATCAATGGCGGGGGCGGAATTCAGGAAGGTCGGTGGCAATTCGCTGTGGGCATGAACGGCACCTGTGTGTTCGATAAATTCCGGACCA
The DNA here is from genome assembly GCF_059610485.1 of Ruegeria sp. CDSC081. Lineage (NCBI taxonomy): Bacteria > Pseudomonadati > Pseudomonadota > Alphaproteobacteria > Rhodobacterales > Roseobacteraceae > Ruegeria > Ruegeria sp. CDSC081. The sequence continues at coordinate 77,914 of NZ_JBXWNS010000010.1, forward strand.
TGCCAATCTCCGTGCGACAAGCGCAGGATCTCACTGTTGGGCAGAGCTGTTGCCCCTGCCCGCGCCATAGCCGCCTGCACCAGTTGATACCAACTGGTTCCGTCCTTGCCGACATCCCCTGCCGCACCGACGATTAGCCACTTCTCTGCCCGGGTCAGCGCCACGTATAACAGGCGCAACCGCTCATTCTCTTCCCGTTCGCGCGCTTCGGCTCGCGCCTGCGCGATCAGCGCCGCGGACGCGTCTGCCGGTACTTTCCATAGTGGCTTAGCATCCGCCACCATGATCTCGGCATCGCGCGGGGCTTGTCGTCTGCCGGTATCCGGCAGGATCACGATGGGGGCTTCCAACCCTTTCGATCCGTGCACGGTCATCACGCGGATCATGTTGCCGACACCGCTCATCTGCCGTTTGATCTCCAGATCGTCCGTCTGCATCCAGACTAAAAAACCTGTCAGGCTTGGAATGTCGGTGCGTTCATAGGCCAGCGCCTGTGACAACAGCGCGTTGATGCCGTCTTCGGCCTCGGGGCCCAGCCGACCCAACAACAGGCGTCTCCCGTGATGACGGGTCAGAATCCGCTCGATCAGGTCATAGGGGCGCAGAAAGTCGATTTGGCTGCGTAGGTCATTCAGAATGGCCAGCGTCTCGGGAAACTCCTCGGCCCGATTTCGCAGCGCTGCCCAAAGGAATTGCTCTTGTCGCCGATGTGCCAGATCAAAAAGCCGCTGTTCGGACCAGCCAAATAGAGGCGATTTCAGTACCGTGGCCAGCGACAAGCTGTCTTCGGGCGTGGCCAAAAAGCTCAGCAGAGCCGCCAGGTCCTTGACCGCAAGCTCGGCTCCGACCTTCAACCGGTCAGCCCCTGCAATCGGCAGCTCGGCAGCCTTGCAGGCGCGGATGATCTCAGCAAACAGGTCCGAGCGGCGCTGGACGAGGATCAGAAAATCCCCCGGCTGTACCTTTCGCCGGACGAAACTGCCCGGTACCTCGCCATCTTCGGGGATGGTTTCCCCCTGTTCGATCATATCCCTGATCGACTGTGCAACCTGCTCGGCCAGAACAACGGTATGGTGGCGCGCACCAGGGCGGTCCACCGGATCAGTCCATTCGGTATCTTCCTCGTCTTTGACTTTTTCGACCACCGGCCACAGGTCGACGCGTCCAGGCAGATCGGACTTGAAGGCGCGGTGCTGGCTTTCTTTGTGAAACCCGGCCTCGGAACGGTTTTCGAACAGAATATCGACCAGCGACAGAATGGCGCTGGAGGAGCGGAACGAGTATTCCAGCGTGGAATCCCACAGTTTAGAGCCTGATTCTTCCAGTTTCCGCCCAAATTCGGCCTGCATCCGATCAAAGGCTTGAGGGTCGGCCCCCTGGAAGGAATAGATCGATTGTTTCTTGTCACCCACCACGAAAATAGTGCGCTCAATCCCGGACCGGGCCCCCTCCCCGCTGGTGAATTCCTGCGCCAGCTTTTCGACGACGTCCCATTGGTCCGGGCTGGTATCCTGGGCCTCATCCACAAGGATATGGTCAATCCCGCCGTCCAGTCGGTACAATACCCAAGACGCTACCGCCGGGTCGTTCAGTACGTTTCGGGCGCGCAGGATTAGGTCGTCAAAGTCCAGCCAGCCGCGCAGTTGCTTGCGCCGTTCATATTCCGGCAGAAAGGCCATTGCGAACCGGTGAAGTGCCAGCGTTTTGCGGGCTGCAACCAGTGCAAGCCGCTGTTCACGCGCGGCTTCGATGCGCAGCATCAACGCCTCTAGCTGTGGCATCTGACCCGCCAGAACACCTTCGCGCAGGGGTTTGGTCGGGAAAGCGTTAATCTTGGCGATAAATGGGTCCTTGGCCGCCTTTCCGGTCAGAAACACATCCTCAAGCACTCGCAGCGCACCGATTTCGGCGCGGGTGAAGGCCGCAAGCCTGGTGGCTGCCTTGGCGTTGTTCCCGCCGCTTTCGGTCAGTGCGGGCAGGACGCTGCGGATAAAGTCGACCTCGCCCCCCAAAAATACCTGATCCAGCAAGAGCTGTTCGTCAAAGCCTGCGGGCAGATTGAATTGCTGCAAAATCTGTGACCAATCTGCCGTCTGCGCAAACAGATTGCGCTTTTGCGTGATGGCGGCGGTCAGTTTGTCGAACCCTGTGTCAGTCACAAAACGGGCGACATCGCCGATCAGATTGGCCATCGGCCCTTGGGCAAAATCCTCGACGATTTCTTCGCGCAGCAAGGCGGCGGCCCGATCCTCCATCTCGGTGAATTGTGGGCTTACTCCGGCCTCAAGCGGGAAACGGCGCAGTAGCGAGGCGCAGAAAGAGTGGATGGTCTGAATTTTCAGCCCGCCGGGCGTTTCGATCGCACGGGCAAACAATGTGCGGGCCTGCGCCAGGCGGTCCGGGTCAATCGCGCCCTGAACGCCCAGATCGGTCAACTGCGCCAATAGCGGAGCATCCCCCAGCATGGCCCACTCACCGAGGCGTTTGAACAACCGGTTTTGCATCTCGCTGGCTGCAGCCTTGGTGTAAGTCAGGCAGAGGATGTGTTGCGGCTGCACCCCGTCCAGCAACAGCCGCGCCACCCGATCGGTCAGAACCCGCGTTTTGCCAGATCCCGCATTTGCCGCCAGCCAGGTCGAGGTATCGGGTCGTGCGGCCTGCACCTGCCGTTCGGTTGCGTCGTTGCGGGTGCTCATTTCAGGTCCTCAGGGGCGCTGTTGCTGGTTCGGTCCCACTCTCCGAAACGTGCCAGATGATCATAGTCCCCGATATCGGTATCCTTGTGCAGCATGCGGCGCGAGGTGAAGCCTTGATCAGGCTCTAAATAAGAGGAAATGAGCTGTTTCAGCTCGGCTAGGACCTTGTCGACCGGCTCTTTGGTCAGAGGCGCGGGCACCTCTTTATAGGTGCCGCCCATGCCGATAAAAATTGCTTCGGCCACAGGCAGCGGGTCAAACCCTTCGATCCCGCCCTGCTCGGCCATTGCGGCTTCGATCAGCAACTGTTTGTCAAACTTGGCCTGCTGACTTTCGGTCGGAGGCGCACCGGTTTTGTAATCGAGAAGCCGCAGCGCCCCGCGGCTGTTCAGGTCAATGCGGTCGGCGCGCCCGACTATGGTGAAATCCAGCGGACTGAGCGCCAGTTTCATCGCGGCCTCAAAAGCCACAGGCCCACCATCGCTGCGCCTGGTGGTCTCGGCCCGCAGGAAATCATCCGCAATCCGTTCCAGCCGCGCGAGCCATAATTTGCGCGCTGTGGGCCATGGGACATGCTGGACCAGCAGGCTTTCGGCGCGTTTCAGGAAGCTTTCGCGTGTCAGCAAGGCCGTGTCCAACACGCTGTCCTTCACGAACTGCTCCAAAATCTCGTGGATCACGATCCCGCGCAGCAGCGCATCCGGGGCCTGAACCAAAGGGTCCAGAGGTTTCAACCGCAGCACATGTTTGGCGTAGATCGCATAAGGATCACGGATCAGGCGCTTGATCTCGGTGACGCTCAGGCGGCGCGGGCGCGACCCGACCGGAGGGCGCGGAGATGGGCGCGGTGCCGCCTTGATTTCTGGAGCGTATTCAAGTTGTTCGGACCACCCCAGATATTGCCGCCCTCGGCCGCGCATTTCTGCAAGGGCGGTTTGGCCACCCTGTCCTGCCAGGCCACTCAACAGGTTGGTTAACCGATTCAACCAGCGGGAAGGAACGGTTTCGGCATCGTCGGACCGGGTCGACCGGGTCAGCCAGACCTCGGGCGCGCCGATAGCCTGCTGAAAGTCATGTGCCGACAGGCCAATGCGCCGCTCTGGCAGCAACAGCCCGGCCTTATCGCGCATCTGCCTGTTCAACCAGGGATCGGGCGCGGGCGCCTCGGGCCAACTGCCCTCGTTCAAACCGCCAAGGATTAGCAAATCGGCGCCCTGCACCCGGGCCTCGAGCGTGCCCCAGATCATGATCCGGGGGTGTGGCGCGTCGCGGTCGCGGACCTCTTCTCCGGCCAGCAAAGCACCCAGCAGATCGGCAAAGTCATGGGCGGTCATGGTGCCGCCATGCTGAGCCTCATTTCGCAGCTCGGTCACAACCGCCAAGGCCCTTTGACCGGCGTTCTTGTCCCACAAAGTGCCGGGATCGTCAGTGTGACCGGCGGAAATGGCCTGAGCCAACCCGCAGAGGCGACCAACCCAATCCGCCAGTGGCAACTCATCAGCAATTTGCTGGTCGCAGAAATGCTGCACCAACCAATGGACCCAGCCTTCGGGCACCTCTTTGCGGATGGCAAATGCCGTCAGGCTGGCGGCATCCGGGAATGGCGGCCCGTGGCGGCGCAGGTCCAGTTCCAGATCGCGGGTGTGCAACAGATGAGAGCCACGCTCGCCCCCGTCATGGCAGAGCGGATGTTTCAGCAGGGTCAACAGCGCTTCGCCGTCCAATCGACGCGCGAACAGGGCCGCGACATGGCGCAGGAACCGTCCGGGCGGGGACAGCTGCAGCGGCAGGCCAGCACTGTCATCGGGCAGGATGTTCCACCGGTCCAGCGCAGCGCTGACCTGACGAGTCAGCATGCGGTCGGGGGTGATCAGAGCGGCGGTCTGGCCGGTTTCAGCCGCCTCTCGCAAGCGGAGTGCTATGGCCAGGGCCTCGGCCCGGGGGGACTGCGCCTCGACCAGGGTCAGGTCCTTGGTTGCACCATGCAGATCGGTCAGTTGCGGGCCTTCGGACATCCACGCATCCGTGATCGGGGCAGGGCGTAACGCAAGCGATATCAGTTTGTTACGGGCGGGTGAGGGTGGATTGTCCTGGGTCCAGGCTGTGATTTGATCCGGACTCAGCCCAAGCTGGTTCATGAGTTTTCGGAACCGGTATTGCGGGTGATCCTCAGAGGTTAACGCCGCATCCAGCTGAGCCCAGACCTTATCGGGCTGGTCAAAGTCAAAACCCGGCAGGATCAATGCGCCTTGCGGCAGGCAGGCAACGGCTTGCATCAGCATCAGTGTCGTTCCCCGTGACCCCGTCGAGCCGGCAAGAATGAGCGGGTGCTGAGGTGGATCCACTCGCCAATGTTCGATTAGGTTCTCGACCACGCGGCGCTGCCGGGCCTGCGTGTCCAGGATGTCGTCTTCTGTGTCGATGAACTGATCCGCAATCCCGATAAACGCCTGCGCGCGGGCCCAATGCCCAGACATGTCGCCGACATCTAGCCGCCGGATCGCTTCGGGTGAAACGCCTTCGCCCTGCATCTCATCTATCAATGCGGCCAGACTGTCTGACAGGTCAAACAAAGACGAGCGCGCCGCCAGATCCGGTTGTTGATCCAGCAGCTTCGAGACCAGCTGCGTCAATTCCAGCCGCCGTCGTAGGGGCGGGATTGCGGGTGGTATCTGCGCCAGATTCACGCTTTCACCCAGATCAGTCACCAGTGAAAGGCGCGGCAACAAACAGGCAGGGCCCTGGTCGAATAGCTCACGCACCCTGCGAGCCATACGCCGCGTGTTAACAACCAGCTCCACTCGGGCCAAAGCCTCGGGCGGAAGAGCGGCACAGCGATTTCTCAACCCCCGGACCAGCGTCTTTGGAAAATCCACACCCGGAGGTACGGCAAAGACGCGGGGCAGGGGTGAGGGGTCAAACATCCGCCAACAGACCTTCAGCAAGGGCGATCCCTTTCGGATGGCCAACATCGCACCAGCGGCCGGGATAGGTTAGGGCAAACAGCCGGTCTTTCTTTTGCATCCGATCCCAAAGCAGGTTCAGCGAAAACACCTTGTCTGGAATTTTGACCAGCCCTTCCGTCTTCATGATCTGCGCGCCTCCGTAGATCAATCCGGGGCCGCGGGTAATCCGGCCCGCTTCATCAGCAGTAAAGTCTCCGGCGCCGGCATGACCAATCGCCTGCGCGGTCGGGATGCACATTAGCAATGCGTCCATCAAATCAGGGTTCCAGGCGGCCCGCAGCATTGTCAGCGGGTTTGGGCCGGACCATATGGCATCTGAATTCAACGTGAACACTGAATCAGACCCTAATAAGGGCAAAGCTGCCCGTAATCCGCCCCCAGTATCCAGAATGTCGGGCTGTTCGTGTGAAGCAAGTACGCCTTTCGGTGCCAAATGCGCCTCAAGCTGATCCGGCAGATAGTGCAGGTTGGCCACTTTGCGAACCGGCCCAAGCGCGTCAACCAAATCAAGCGCGTGGTCGATCAGCGGGCGCCCGGCTACCTCGATCAGCGGCTTGGGGCGGTTCAGGGTCAGGGTGCCCATACGGGTGCCGAACCCGGCTGCGAACAGCATGACGGCATTGGGGGGCTGGGTCATCTCTGTCTGAGCCTGTTCAGGTTTTCGGGTGTTGGTGTGGGCAGAGCCGCGCGCAGCAGGTCGGCAACATTCACCAGCGCCGGGTGATCCAGATCCCGCATCAGATGGCCCCACGCAGCCGGGATCAAATCGACATAATGGGGTTTGCCATACTCGGTCGCAAGCCGGGTAAACACACCAAGAATCCGCAGATTTCGCTGGGCACCCAGCACGGCATAGGCACTGCGGAAATCATGATCGTTGACGCCCGTAGCCGAGATATAGTGGCTGACCATCCGCATTTCCGTACCCGGCGTCACTTTGCGGCGCACATCCTGGAGCAAAGACACCAGATCATAGGCAGGATGGCCCAGCATGGCGGTCTGAAAATCCAGCAATCCAACGCGCTCAACCCCTTGGCGGTCAGGCAGCCAGATCAGGTTTTCCGCGTGGTAATCCCTTTGGACAACAACTTTGGTGCCGGATGTTTCTTGATGCAGGATATCAGCAAATCGGTGTTCGAACCGATCCTGCGCATCCTGGTCATAATCGCCAAGAACCCCTTGGGCGTATTTGGTGAAGGATAAGGCCGCCAGTTCGGTCATCAGTGCCGGGCCGTAAGATTGCAGCGACAGGGTCGGGGCCTCGTGCAACGTGATCAGGACATCTGTTGCGGCCTCGTATAATTCCCGCTCCATATCGGGATGTTTGACCAGAACCCGCGCGAACAGGTCATCGCCAAGGTCTTCCAGAAGAAGAAACCCATATTGCGTGTCTTCGGCGTAGATCTGTGGGGCGCTTAGCCCGATAGATTGTAAATGCCGGGCCATCCGTACGAAGGCTTCGACCGGTTCCGCCTGGCCCGGGGGCGAATCCATCAGAACAGCGGATTTGCCCGTGACCGGGTCGGTTAGGCGCTCGTACCGGCGGTTCGAGGCATCCCCCGCCAAAGGCTCTCGGTGGGCCTTGGACCACGGCGTGTGTGAAATCAGGGCTTCGGCAAGGACGGCGCGGTTTGTCATTCGCTGACCTCCAGTTTTTGAGCCCATTTTTCGTCGGTCCATGTGAGGGTGATGTGACGCATATCCAGCATGTCCGGGTCTGTTTCAAATGTCATGGTCAGGGCAGAACCGGGTGTCAGCGGGCCCAGTTTCTCGGGCCACTCAATCAGGCAGATCGCTTGTTCCATCGCTTCGGCCAGCCCAAGCTCTTCGACTTCCTCCACCGCGCTCAGCCGGTATAGATCGCAGTGCCAGATCTCACCTTTACGGGTGTCATAGACCTGAACCAGCGTGAATGTGGGCGAGGGCACATCCTCGGGCCGGGTCATCAGCGATTGGATCAGACTGCGCGCGAAATGGGTCTTACCGGTTCCGATCTCACCCTGCAGTAGCAGGATGTCGCCCGGATGCAGAATTGCGCCCAGCCGACTGGCAAATTTGGTCGTATCTTCGGGCGAATTCAGGGTGATCCTGAGGGGTGGTAACGTCATGGCGCCACAATGGCCCCACGCTGGATTGGCTGCAACCCGGTTCAGGCGCTGATTTGCTGTATCTCGTGCTGTGGCAACGCATTGTGCGTGGCAAAGCGAATGATGGTGGCCCCGTTTTGCAATGGGCAGATGGTGCAGTTCAGATCGGTTCCGTTACGCATTTGGATTCTGGCTGACCACTCAGCCCGGCTGTCCCGCATTTCCACGAAATCCCGGATTTCACCCAAAATTGGAGTGGCCGTGCAATGTTTCTGCCAGTTGCGGGTCACGTCCAGAACCGTGTCGGGTTCAAATCCGGCACCATCGGCTTCACCCCATAATTTCTGATAGGCATAATTGGTGAAGGCCAAGGTACCGTCATCACCGAAAACGGCAACCGCGTCGGCCAGCTTATCCAGGATGGATTGCATCAAATCCATTTCCGCCCGAAAGCGGCGGGTCAACGTGATCTCGGCCGTGATATCTTCGAACAGAAAGGCCACCGCACCATCCGGGTGCGGGCGGCCGCTGACGGAATAGACCGAGCCGGATGGCAGCGACCATGTTTCCTGGTAATTTCCGTCTTCTGCGGCCTCTAGCAGATCGTTCATCTGATTGCGCCAGCTGCGATAGTTCTTGGGTTCCGGCATCATGTGCTGATCGCGCAGGCGGTCAAAGAAACTGGACAGGTTGGGGCGGCAGCTCAGGAAATCCGGGGGCAGGGTGGTCAGGTCAATCAAGGCGGGGTTGAACAGTGCAAGTTGGCGATTTCTGTCAAAAATGGCCAAGCCGATGGACAGCTGTGCAAAGGTTTTGGTCATCGTCTGTACGAATTTTCGCTGCGCTGTCTCGGCGGCGACGATGGCGTTGATGTCCACAGCGTAGCAAAGGCTGCCTTCCGGATGGTCCACCATCGTCAGGTCAAACCAAAGCTTGTTTGCACTGTCTTCGGACGAAATGAATACACGGGTCTTGGCGCTGATACGCGCGCCATTTTCGGGCCCGGGAAAAAGAGGTGCAGTCAGGTCGGTATCGCCACCGCGCACTTTGCGGACAAGCGAGACATAGGCGGCGTTGCACCAGCGGATCTTGTTTTGATAATCCAGATGCCAGACCGGGTAGGGCGCCAGTTCCATCGCCAGGCGGATCGGATCGCTATTCTCGCGCAATACGGTTCTGGGGTAATCAGAGCTTTCCCGCAGCTGTACGCGCACGACCCCGTCGATCCATTCGCACAAAACGTCCCGCTCGACCGAGCAATCAATGGCGGGGATGACTAGATTCCCTTCGTGCCTGACGCGTTCAGGGGTTTCAGGAAAGCCCGGAAAATCCCGCTGCAGCAGCCGACGCAGATCTGACCAGTCGCGCACAGCCTCAAACCCATCCAGAGCGATGTCTGTGTGGCTGATCAGGCGGTCACCGTCGAACAGAAACACGACATTGAACAACGAGGCCGGCTCGGACAGGCCGAAATTGTCACTTGTCTGCTGACGACGGGGCAAAAGCCATTGAACTGCCAGACTGGCAGACACCACACTGATGACGGCCAATATGATCCAGTCGACCATGTGCTCTCCCGCGGTGAATTCACGGGTATAGCTATGGGTGGAAATGGTTAACGGGGTCTTAACTCAGACTTGGATATGCTGATTTACACCTGAAGGAACGGGGGTGTCGCCGGTCTGTGCATCCACAAGTTTTCGCGGCCAGGATACCCGGACGATGGCCCCTATACGTTCGGGATTGTCCGACAAGGTCTGATATGGATCAGAGCCATTGGCGAAGTCCAAATGCGCACCGCTGCGTTCCAGCAGGGTTTTTGCGATGAACAGGCCCAGGCCCATACCTTCATATTCCGGCCGGGCCCGCTTTTCCGATTCTGCCCGCCGTCGGCGCATGAACGGATCCCCGATCCGGCCAATCATTTGCGAAGGATACCCGCGGCCGTCATCCATGATGTTGATCGTAATCCTTTCGGCTGTCCATTCCGCTTCGACCCAGACGTTGCTGCGCGCGAAATCCACAGCATTCTGGATGAGGTTGCGCATTCCGTGGATGATCTCAGGTTTACGCAGGATCGAAGGTTGTTGAACATCGCCATCCCCGACCGGACCTTCGGCAAAGTGAACCTGCTTGCCGCGGTTGATATGTGGCTCGGCGGCCTCATGGATGACAGTGGACAGGGGGGCCTGTCTCAGGTGGAGGTCGTCTTTGCCAGCCCGCCCCATGTCGCGCAGAATGTCGCGGCAACGATTGGCCTGTTCGCGGATCAAGGCGGCGTCTTCTTTCAGGTCCGGGCGGTCGTCCAGCTCTTCAATCAGTTCGGCACTGGTCAGTTTGATTGTTGCCAGAGGTGTTCCAAGTTCGTGCGCGGCGGCGGCGACAACTCCACCAAGATCGGTCAGTTTCTGTTCACGTGCGAGGGCCATATGCGTGGCCGACAGCGCCTGAGACATCGACTGCACCTCAGAGCTTACGCGGTGGGAATAGGCCCCCAGGAAAACGATCGCGATAACGATGGCAGCCCAGTTTCCGAAAAGAAGGATATCGGGGATCTCAAGATCCACACCGCCATCCGTGTGCAGGGGAAGGTGAAATTCGGCTAGCAGCGTGGTCAGAATGATGGCCACCGTACCGATGATCAGCGTTGACCGGGTGCTCATGACATTGGCAGAGATCGTCACAGGACCCACCAACAGCAAGGCGAACGGATTATTGAGGCCTCCGGTAAGGTACAGCAGGATGGTCAGCTGCAACAAATCGAACAACACCATCAGAAAGTTTTCGAACTCGGACAGGCGTTTGTTGCGTGGAAAGACAAGAATAGCCGTCAAGTTGCCCATGACCGAAATGCCAATGGCCAGATAGCACAGCGTCACATCCAACTGCACATCATAGGTCTGTTGCGCCACGGTGATTGCGGTGATCTGGCCAAAGATGGCCACCCAGCGCAGCAGGATCAGCGTCCGCAGGCGAATCCAGCTGCGTTCCTGACCAGGCCAAAAAGTGATGTTGGAATCTGCCATTGGTCCATTATGTCCTGTTGCATCGGCTGTTCATCTTGATAGGTGTCCCGGCCGGAACGATCAACAACTCCTCTATCGTCAGGTAAGATGCCATGGTCCGTCTATACGCTATCCTTGCAACAGTTGTTTTGGCCGTAGGTCTGGGGGCCATGTGGCTGCTGACGCGCGGCGCAGGCTCGGACGACAAATTCGCGCAGTGCCGGTCCAGCCAGATCGCAGGGGGTACGGCCACCATTGGCGGGCCCTTCGAACTGATCAACGGCAAGGGCGAGACTGTGACCGACAATCAGGTGATAACCGAACCTACGCTGGTCTACTTCGGCTATACCTTCTGTCCGGATGTTTGCCCCTTTGACATGTCCCGCAATGCCGAAGCGGTGGATATTCTGGCCGAACGCGGGCAATCGGTGACGCCGCTGTTTATCTCGATCGATCCGGATCGCGACACACCCGAAGTTATGGCCGATTACGCCTTTAACCTTGGTGGTAAGACCATCGCCCTGACCGGCACGCCCGAGCAGGTCAAGGCCGCCAGCAAGGCCTATAAGACCTATTATAAGGCCCATGACAAAAGTGATGAGTACTATCTGGTTGATCACTCGACCTTTACTTATCTGGTCACACCCCAGGACGGGTTTATCGAATTTTTCGATCGCAATGACACAGCCGAGCAGATGGCTGACAAGGTGGGCTGCTTTCTGGACAAGATCTAGAACGCAACGGTCTGTTTGACCTTTGCAATGGCGCTGCTATTACTCATGTTTAAGCCAACGGCGTGAATTAGCGGAAAGAATAGAATATGGCGGACAGCTCTGACCTCGACATCGGCCCGGATAAATCGCTGTTATTGGTGGATGATGACGAACCGTTTCTGAGACGTCTGGCCAAGGCCATGGAAAAACGCGGGTTCGAGGTTGAAACCGCGGGCTCTGTCGCCGCTGGCCGCGCCATTTCCACAGCCCGCCCGCCTGCATATGCGGTTGTTGACCTGCGGTTGGAGGATGGCAACGGCCTGGATGTGGTCGAAGTGCTGCGCGAAAAGCGCCCCGACAGCCGGGTTGTGGTTCTGACCGGGTACGGCGCGATTGCCACCGCTGTGGCCGCAGTCAAGATCGGTGCCACCGACTATTTGTCGAAGCCCGCCGACGCCACCGACATCACCAACGCATTGCTGGCCAAGGGCGACGAACTGCCCCCGCCGCCGGAAAACCCAATGAGCGCGGATCGCGTGCGCTGGGAGCATATCCAGCGGGTCTATGAGCTGTGTGATCGCAACGTCAGTGAAACCGCGCGACGCCTGAACATGCACCGCCGGACATTGCAACGGATCTTGGCGAAGCGCAGCCCGCGATGAGATCGTGAGTATAGCTTGCGCATACCAGGCCAGAACTCATGAAGCCGGAAAACCGAATTGAGTCTCGACAGGCGGCTATCAAACATATGCTTTGTCGCGGCTGATGGCCCGCAACCCCTGAAGACTTTAATTTAGTGTCTGTTAACCAATTTTTGTTGTCGTTAAGTTCAATATTTATATTTTCCGAACAAATAGTTGAGATGTATCGAAGTGTCGCCGCTCCCTAATACGCCATACGAAAGCCTCCGTATTTCCAACCCTGCCCTTAAAGTCATTGTCTCTGTTGTCACCTGGGCAGCAGAGAGATTTGGGTTTTGGGCGCGGCCACGAAAAGGCGCTGCGGGTGAGCTTTCCGAAATGAACATTTTGGACAACCTGTACTGGGTCTATAAAAGTAAGAACCCCATTCAGCAGCCTGAAACGGAGCTGGATCAGTCCGGCTTTATGACTAAAACGACGGTACAACTTTCAACCGCTGACATCAGTGACACATCAAATTCGGTCACTCTGAGCTTTGCCGGGGACATTCTAAGAACCCACAGGGCCAGTGTCACAAAAGATCAAGTATATGCTGAGATCGAAGATCTTTTGTTTCAGGATGATATTTTGGTCGCCAACTACGAGTCACCTGTAACGACACAGCCTTTGATTGACGAAGTGATCGGGGACGCTGGCCCGCCGATCGAATGTGCGTCAGAAGGACAGTTCGATGCTTTGACCAGCCATAACGAAAGGTTCATTGATGTTTTGAACCTTGCAAACAACCATATTCTCGACATGGGTGTTGAGGGGCTTGAGACAACTCTGAACGTCTTAAGTGACAGAAATATCATGCAAATCGGCGTGAATGAGAGTTTGACAGAAGCCACAGCCGTCAAAACGATCGAACGTAAAGGGGTAAAGTTCGGATTTGCGTCCTGCGCTTTTGGTACCAACGGCCACGCGCTTCCTGAAGGTCAAAAGCAGAGCATCAATATCGCCAAGCTGACTTCAAAGCATCAAGCGCCGGACACCACCCTTCTAAAGACACAGATTTCGAACGCAAAAGCGGCTGGCTGTGATCTGGTTATTGCGATTATTCATTGGGGTCATGAGTTCGAGCTGTTCCCGCGCCGAGCGCAGCAAGAGGCCGCACAGGACTTGGCCGAATTCGGAGCTGATCTTATCGTCTGCCACCACCCCCATGTCCCCCAGCCGATTCAGCTGTATCGCACACAGACCGGAGATCGGACGGTGCCAATCGCCTATTCCCTGGGAAGTCTGCTGTGGGGTTTCGCCGATAGAGACATTGCCAGCAGTACGATTATGCAGATTGAAGTACAAAAGACTGAGGGCAAGGCCGAAATAACAAATCTGAAGGCGACGCCAGTGCGTTGGCATGCCCATGAGATGGACGGTAACGTCTTTCAGAAGGTGGCGCGATCAGAAGGCTGATAGTGGTCAGGGCCCAATCTCGGCCATCAATGCCGAATGTCTATGCGTATAGGCACATCTTACTTCAACAGGTGGCCGCAATTTGATCTGCAGCCCTTCCATAATAACCCTGTCCGGGCGGCCGAAGAATTTTGTCGCCTCGGTCTCGGAAAAGCCCGCGATCTGGGTGGCTTCCATCCAGGCGCTGATCTTGTCGGCCTTTTTGATTTGCCGTTTTACTGTTTTAGGCACCGCAGCGGGTAGGCCGAACCGGATGTGGATCGCCGCAGCCAGCCGGTCATCCAGTGCGCCATAGTCGGGACCGACAGCGGATTTGACCGGAGAGATCATATCTCCGATCACGTATTCCGGCGCATCGTGTAACAGGGCCGCCAGCCGCCATTTGACCGGTGCCTTGGGGGCAATACGACCAAAAAGCTCTTCGACCAACAGCGAATGCTCGGCCACCGAATAGGCGAAATCGCCATGTGTCTGCCCGTTCCAGCGGGCCACAAAGGCCAGCCCATGCGCGATATCCTCAATCTCGATATCCACCGGTGTTGGGTCCAGCAGGTCCAGCCTGCGCCCGGACAGCATTCTTTGCCATGCGCGGGGTTGTGTTGCCATTCTGCTATGCCTTGTGAAGTGGGACACATTAAATTCGCATTTTTGTGGTAAGCTGTACCTGTCAAGATCACCAGCTGCCAACTTTTTCTTGAGCAATCGTGCTTTGAACAAGCACGCGGTGATACCGACATTTGTACCGAGGGGGGCGCATGCTCCTCCCGGTGTGCCCCTCTCGGACGTAACTCGTATCGAAAGGAGCTTGCTATGTTCAAGCGTTTGTTAGGAATTGCTCTGGCCTTTGGTATGGCCGCCACTGCACCGCCTGCCTTTGCCCAGCAAAGCTGTGCGTTGCGTGATCAACTGATTTCAACGCTACAGGACAATTATTCCGAGGAACTGGCCTTTGGCGGATTGCAAAAATCCAGTGGCTCGCAATCGGTGATGGAGGTCTGGACCTCAGAGGAAACGGGTAGCTATACCGTTTTGGTGACACGTCCGAACGGCATCAGTTGCATTGTCGCCGTTGGGACCGACTTTTTCCAAGCGATCCCCAAAATCAAGGTAGAGGGCATACCAAGTTGATTTTGGCGGCTTAAAACCCCGTTTCCGGCCATCTGCGTTGCCACGTCCCAAAAGGGATGCTAGGGCAACCCGGATTGAACTATACCGGAATGGAGCACCTGATGGCCGGGGACTATATCGTCAAAGACATTTCGCTGGCCGGGTTTGGCCGCAAAGAACTGGATATTGCAGAGACCGAGATGCCGGGCCTGATGGCCCTGCGCGCGGAATACGGTAACGCAAAGCCCCTGAAGGGCGCGCGTATTGTCGGGTCGCTGCACATGACCATCCAGACAGCCGTTCTGATCGAAACACTTGTGGCGCTGGGCGCGGATGTGCGTTGGGCGTCGTGCAACATCTTCTCAACCCAGGACCACGCGGCGGCGGCGATTGCCGAAGCCGGAATTCCGGTGTTCGCCATCAAGGGCCAGACGTTGGAAGAGCATTGGGATTATCTGGACAAATCCTTCCTGTTCACCGACGGCCCCAACATGATCCTGGACGATGGCGGCGATGCGACGCTGTATATCCTGCTGGGCGCCCGCGCCGAAGCGGGCGAAGACATTATCCCCGTACCGGGCTCGGAAGAGGAAGAGGCCATCAAGGCGCAGATCGCCAAACGTATGGCCGCGTCCCCCGGTTGGTTCACCAAAATGCGCGACCAGATCCAAGGCGTGTCCGAGGAAACCACGACCGGCGTGAACCGTCTGTACCAGCTGGTCAGGGAAGGCCAACTGCCGTTCCCAGCGATCAACGTCAACGACAGTGTCACCAAGTCGAAGTTCGACAACAAATATGGCTGTAAGGAATCGCTGGTCGACGGTATCCGCCGCGCCACCGACACTATGATGGCTGGTAAAGTTGCCGTGGTCTGTGGCTATGGTGACGTGGGCAAAGGCTCGGCCGCGTCGCTGCGCGGTGCCGGTGCCCGTGTGAAAGTGACCGAAGTTGATCCGATCTGCGCCCTGCAGGCCGCGATGGACGGGTTCGAGGTTACGCTGCTGGAAGACGAAGTTGACAGCGCGGATATCTTCATCACCACGACCGGCAACAAGGACGTGATCCGTATCGAGCATATGCGCGCGATGAAGGACATGGCCATCGTCGGCAACATTGGTCACTTTGACAACGAAATTCAGGTGGCCAGCCTGAAGAACCACAAATGGACCAACATCAAGGAACAGGTGGACATGATCGAGATGCCCTCGGGCAATCGTCTGATCCTGTTGTCCGAAGGCCGCCTGCTGAACCTGGGCAACGCCACCGGTCATCCGTCTTTTGTGATGTCGGCTTCGTTCACCAATCAGGTGTTGGCCCAGATTGAGCTGTTCACCAAAGGCGATCAGTACGAAAACAAGGTCTACATCCTGCCTAAACATCTGGACGAGAAGGTTGCACGCCTGCATCTGGACCGTATCGGCGTGAAGCTGACGCAGATGGACAGCGAACAGGCATCGTATATCGGTGTGAATCCGGAAGGCCCCTATAAGCCTGAACATTACCGCTATTGATTGCGGGTCAGGCATGACCAAACCTTCTGGACGCCGTCGGATATTGCATCTGGCGGCGTCTTTCGTTTTCTCAGCACTCGCCTTGGTGGTTTTGATGGGTGGGGGTGGCTACTGGCTTTTGTCCCACCCGCAATCACCGGTTCCGGACCACTGGAACCCTTTGCGAGATCTGACCATTACGGCTCGGGTCACGCCGGTCACACCTGTGCAAATGCGACGAGCTTTGGCCGATGAAACGCAGTGCAGGGCCGCATTGGCCGGGGCGGGGGTAAGCTTTTCCCTGGTCGAGGATCTGATTGTCGACGAGAAATGCGGAATAGCCGGGCGCGGGGTTCTCTCGGGCTTAACCACGGCCAGCGTCAATGGCGTCGAGACCCGTTGTGCCACGGCTCTGCGATTGGCCATGTGGGAACACCATGTGGTCCAACCCGCCGCGCGCGAGATGTTTGGCAGCAGGGTGCGCAGCTTGCGCCACCTGGGCAGCTATAACTGCCGGCGAATGCGCACCGCGCAGGGAAAGGACAGCGGTTGGAGCAGTCATGCCACCGCTGATGCCATCGATATTGTCGGGGTCGAGTTGGCAGATGGGCGAAGCCTGAGCCTGCTGTCGGACTGGACAACACCCGGACCCGAAGCAGATTTTCTACACCGGATTGGCCGGGGTGCATGCGAATGGTTTCGGGTGGTACTTGGGCCAAACTACAACCGGCTGCATGCGGACCACTTCCATCTTCAGGGACCGGGTTGGGGATATTGCAGATAACCACCGGTCGGTTAGTAGGTGCCATGTCGGCACGCTGCGCTGGTTTCAACATTTTCCCGCTGCGCCCTGAATCCAAACCACCTGACCCTTAACAGAAGGCCAGAATCAGGCATTGTGGTACGCGGAGTCTATCTGTGCTGCCATAATTTCGCTTACGGGGAATGACCTGAAATTTTCCCTTTGTGTAAACAGAACAACTGACTAACCTTCCGACACCTGTTCATAGGCGCATTGAAAATCGCAGCCAAAGCTGCTCAACGGGAGAAATATTCATGGGAAAACGCGACGAACTGATCGCCAAATACGCAGATGATCTGAAAAACAAATGCGGGATGGACCCCGACATGGACCTCTTGACCAAGGTCACAATCGGATGTGGTCCGGCGATTTATGACGCCGACGCGTCGACCGTGGCAGCCACTCAGTCAGGTGAGCTTGAGACCGTCAAAAACAACTTCCTGATCAAGAAACTGGGCCTTTCCGACGGCCCCGAGTTGATGGAAGCGATCAACAAGGCGCTGGAAACCTATGGCATGTCCGAGCGCAACAAGTATCGTGCTGTCGTTTACTATATGCTGACCAAGCATTTCGGCAAAGAGTCGGTCTATAGCTAAATCCGGGTTTCGACCAATCAGCGCCCGCCCGATCTGTGGCGGGCGTTTCCAATTTTAGGTACTTGTTGTTTGTGCCAAACCGGCCAAATGGGCTAGTGTCAGTTTGTGACCAGGACGGTCAGAACCGAAATTCTATACGCGTGTGGTGAGTCGGGAGCACGCGGGGTAGGGAAGGTTCTGCATCTGTCAGGACCTTCCCTTTAATCAATCCGATTTCGTCTGCCCCAGATCGCAGATCACCTGCCATTCGGCATCGCTGACCGGTTGTACGGACAGGCGGGAATTCTTGACCAGAACCATCTCATCCAGACGTTCATCCACTTTGATCTGATCCAGCGTGACCGGGATGGTGAACGGGCGCACGGCTTTGATATCCACACATTCCCAACGCTCATCTTCGGTGGTGCTGTCTG
Organism: Ruegeria sp. CDSC081; assembly: GCF_059610485.1. Taxonomy (NCBI): domain Bacteria; kingdom Pseudomonadati; phylum Pseudomonadota; class Alphaproteobacteria; order Rhodobacterales; family Roseobacteraceae; genus Ruegeria; species Ruegeria sp. CDSC081. Next base: position 95,885 of record NZ_JBXWNS010000010.1, read on the forward strand.
GATGGGCTTCGGCGCAAACCTCAACAATGCCGACAATCGCCTTGTCTTTTTGCGAATGATAGAAAAAACCACGGTCGCCCACGGCCATCTGCCGCATGAAATTGCGTGCCTGATAGTTGCGCACCCCATCCCATTCTTCGCCCTCTGCGCCCTTGGCGACTTGCTGGTCCCAACTCCAGGTCGAGGGTTCGGATTTGAACAGCCAATACGCCATCAGCCGACCACCTTTTTCCAGACGATCAGATCAACTGACTGGAACAGTCCTGCATTGGCATAGGGATCATTGTCGGCCCAGTTTTGCGCCGCCGTCATATCCTCGACCTCGAGGATGATCAGTGATCCGATCATCGCATCGCCTTCCAGAAGGGGTCCGGCCTGGGCAACAACACCGGTTTCTTCGATATAGGCCAGATGGGCGGAACGGTTATCCAGCCGGGTTTGCAGCGCGTCGGGTTTATCCTTGGCGATAAGGGCGATCAGCATGTTATTCCTCCTTCAGGGGTCGGTTCAGCAGCCAGCGCATGGCTTCACCAACGCTGCATTTTCCGGTGCTTATTTCTGAAACGATTGTGCTTATGGGCATGTCCAGGTCTTCGGCCTTGGCAATTTTGGCCAAAGCCTTGGCCGTGGCAACACCTTCGACGGTTGTGTTTGTGTCAAAAGCATCCTGGCGCCCAAGCGACAGGCCAAATCGATAGTTCCGGGACAGTTCGGAACAGCAGGTCAGTACCAGATCACCCATACCCGACAGGCCCATCAATGTTTCAGGGCGGGCCCCGCGCATCAGCGCAAAGCGCTGCATCTCGGCAAAGCCCCGCGTCATAAGGGCGGCACGGGCGCTTTCGCCCATGCCTTCGCCAATGCAGGCCCCGCACCCGATGGCCATGACGTTTTTCAAGGCCCCACCAAGTTCGGCGCCGATAGTATCCGCGGTGCGATAGAGGCGCAGATTTGTGGTGCTCAATTCATGCTGCAGGTCACGGCCAATCGCATCATCCGCACAAGCGAGGGTCAATGCGGTGGGAAGGCCGCGCGCGATGTCGTTCGCAAAGCTTGGCCCGGTCAACAGCGCAGCGCGCGCCTCTGGGACGGTTTCACGGATAACGGAAACCGGCCCAAGGCCCGAGGTCAGCTCTATCCCTTTGCAGCAGGCGACCAGCGTTTTATCTCTGAGGGTAGCGGAATGCGCACACAACGCGCTCCGCAATTTCTGCATCGGCACGGACAGGAGGATGATTTCGCTTTCTGCCGCCAGATCAGCGTCCGAAGTAACCGTAATCGCCTTGGGCAAAGGTGCATTCGGCAGGCGCGCGCTGTTTACGCGATGGTTCTGCATCATCTGGGCCTGTTCCGGATCCCGAGCCCATAGCGTGACGGGGCCTTTCCCGGCCAGCGAAATCGCCAGAGCTGTTCCAAACGCTCCGGACCCCAGAACCGACACGCTCATGCTTTGGCTCCTTTTTTGCCGCTGCCCAACATGGCCGGGCTGGTTTCATCCAGAGGCCAACGCGGACGCGCGGTCAGGGTCAGATCATCGCGGGCACCAGTGCGGAAACGTTCAATTCCGGCATAGGCGATCATGGCGGCATTGTCGGTGCACAGGGCTAACGGAGGGGCGGTAAATCGGGCACCTTTTTCGACGCAGATAGACTCTAACACGGTACGAATGGCCGTATTTGCCGCAACGCCGCCCGCAACAGACACAACCGCCTCCGCAGGGCCTTCCAATAGGTAAAGGTCGATTGCGCGGCGGGTTTTCTCGGCCAAAGTGTCCACGATGGCCTGTTGGAACCCGGCGCAAAGATCGGCGCGGTCCTGTCGCGTCAGGCCACCTTTTTCAGCCACGATCTGGTCGCGCATTCGCATCAGCGCGGTCTTGAGCCCGGAAAAGGACAAATCGCAGCCCGGACGGTCCAGCAGTGGCCGCGGAAACCGGAACCGCTTGGGATCGCCCGTGCGGGCTTCGACCTCGACCGAGGGGCCACCGGGTTGCGGTAGGCCCAGCAGGCGGGCTGTCTTGTCAAAGGCCTCTCCCGGGGCATCGTCGATGGTGCCGCCGAGACGGGTGAACTGCTCGGGCCCATGGGCAATCAGATATTGGCAGTGCCCGCCCGAGACCAGCAGCATCAGGTAGGGAAACGCGATCCCGTCCGTCAGGCGTGGCGTCAGCGCGTGACCGGCCAGATGGTTGACTCCGATCAATGGCAGGCCCGTGGCGGCACTGATCCCTTTGGCGCACATGACGCCCGACATAACCCCCCCAATCAGGCCGGGACCGGCGGTTACGGCAATAGCGTCCATGTCGGCAAGGCCCAGACCCGCGGCCTCTAACGCCTGAATCACACAGATATCCAGCTTTTCCGCATGCGCGCGGGCGGCAATTTCAGGGACCACGCCACCAAATGCGCTGTGCAATTCGGTCTGGCCATAGACAACCGAGGACAGCACCTCGGCGGCTGTATCATCGGATTGGCGCACGACTGCGGCGGCCGTGTCATCACAGCTGCTTTCCAACCCGAGGACAGTAAGTGTTTGCACCATTGGCCTGATCCGTTACACCTTGGTTGCCAAGCGGGGTATCACCCTGCGCGGATGCAAACAATCCCAAGGCCGAAGGCGCCAACTGTTGTATTTGTTGATGACCCGCCCGCGCGCTGCGTCTGAAAGGTTCGTCGCGCAGTTGCCAACCCGCATCAGAAGCCGGGTAGAGGTTATCCATTCGCCGATTCTGGAAATCAAACCTTTGGCGGTGCAAGTGCATGCGGATGAAGCAAAGGGGCTGATCTTTACTTCGGCCAACGCCGTTAATGCGGCGACGTCTTTAGATGTATCTCGAAAGATGCCGGCCTTTTGTGTCGGTCCTGTTACCACCGGAACGGCCAAAGGCGCGGGCTGGGATGCCCAGATGGTGGGTGCTACCGCCGAAGAGCTGATTGCAAACCTGCTAAAGCACCGGCCCCAAAGCCCGCTGCTTCATCTTCGGGGGGAACACAGCCGGGGTAACATTGCTGAACGGTTGACCGAATCCGGTCTGGCTGTGCGTGAACAGCCTGTCTATAAACAGCACCTGTTACCGCTCACAGATCGGGCAGGCGCCGTTGCTGAGGGCAATGAACCGGTGATTGCCCCCATATTTTCACCCAGAACAGCGCGACAATTTGCCGACATCTGGGTGGGTTCGGCACCACTTTGGCTGGCTGCAATCAGCGAGGCCACGGCTGAACCCCTTTATTCCTTGGATTATGCCCGCCTGAAGATTGCCAAAGAGCCGACACCGAAGAAAATGCGGAAAGCCGTTAAAAAGCTTGTGAAACATGCGATGCGGGTTGAGGGCGGCGAGGCCACAGATTAACTTAGTCTGGTTAGTTGTTCAGGTTGTTTTGGATTCGAAAAGGGGAACATTGCGGTGGCTGGTAAGAAGAAAACCGATCAAAAGCCGGAAGATGACCCCAAGGCTGACGCAGTCGAGGACATTGTCCAGACCCCGGATGAGGCACCTGTTGACGATGCTGACCCCGTAGACGAAACGCCTTCCGAAGCCGAAGCCGAAGCCGAAGCCGAAGCCGAAGCCGAAGCCGAAGCCGAAGCCGAAGCCGAAGCCGAAGCCGAAGCCTCTCTTACGTCGCCTGATCAGACCGTCGCAGAACCGCCGGTCGAAAAACGCGGCGGCTTTATCCCGGCGCTTATTGGCGGTGCGATTGCTGCGGCGGCCGGGTTCGCTCTGGGTCAAAGCGGCGCGTTCTCCTCGGGTGAGTCCGACGCAATCGCCGCGCTTGAGGCGAAGCTGACCGCACAATCCGATCAGATATCAACACTGTCGAAGTCTCTGACCGACGGGTCGGATCTGTCCCAGAAGATTGACACGCTGACCGGCCAAATCGCGCCAATCACCGCTGATCTGGATGGGGTGAAATCCAGAATATCCGATCTGACCAACAAGGTTGATCCGCTTGCCAGCCGTTTGGCCGAGTTGGAAAGTGGCGCGCTGACGCAGGGCGCTTCACCTGAAACCGGCGCGGCCATCGAGGCCGAGCTGAAAAAACTCCAGGACTCTTTGGCCGCGCAACGGGCCGAGGTGGAAAAGATGGTGTCCGACGCTCAGACGCTCGAGGCCGAGGCTGCAGCAAAATCGCTGGCGGCGACCAATGCAGCCCTTCTGTCACGGGTGCATGAACAGTTGAATACGGGTCAACCTTATGGCGACCTGATTGCAGAACTGAAGGCCGCAGGCGTAACCGTTCCCGAGGCGCTGGCAGCACCGGCGACCGAAGGTGTCGCGACGATTGCAGCACTTCAGGACAGCTTTGCGCCCGCTGCGCGCACGGCGCTGGCCGATGCGCGGGACGCGGACAAGGGCACCGGAATTGTCGCGTTTTTGCAGCGCCAGACGGGTGCACGTTCGGTTACCCCGCAAGAAGGTGACAGCCCCGATGCGGTCTTGTCGCGGGCTCAAGCCGCTTTGTCGGGCGGAGATGTCTCTGCTGCCCTGGATGAGCTGAAATCCCTGCCCGATGCAGCCAAAGCTGCATTTGAAGGGTGGGAACAGGCGGCCCAGACGCGGGTTTCTGCTGTGGATTCTGCAAATGCGCTTGCCTCAAGCGCGAACTCGAACTGAGGGGCCTGCTATGCTGTGGTCACTGTTTAAGATCCTTGTTTTTGTTGCGATTGTCGGCTTGTTGGCTCTTGGCGCCGGGTTCCTTATGGAAACCAAAGGCGGGGTGCAGATCACAGCGGGTGGCACGGAATACACGCTTGGTCCGCTTCAATCGGTCATTGCGCTAGGCGTGATGATCATTGCGATCTGGCTGTTCTTCAAGCTGCTGACCCTGCTGATCGCCACGCTGAAATTCCTCAATGGGGATGAAACAGCCCTGTCGCGTTATTTCGACCGCAGCCGGGAACAGCGCGGATATCAGGCATTAACCGATGGGATCATGGCGCTTGCCTCGGGTGAGGGGCGGATCGCGATGAACAAGGCCGCCAAGGCCGAAAAGCTGCTGAACAAACCCGAGCTGACCAACCTGCTGGTGGCCCAGGCCGCCGAGATGAATGGCGATACCCAAAAGGCATCTGAAACCTATAAGAAACTGGTGACGAATAATGCCACGCGTTTTGTGGGGGTGCGCGGTATCATGAAGCAGAAGCTGGCCGAAGGCGATGATGACACCGCCCGGAAGCTGGCCGAAAAGGCATTGGCCATCAAGCCACGCCATCAAGAAACGCAAGATATCCTGCTGGGCCTGCAGACCAAGTCGCAGGATTGGGCTGGGGCGCGATCAACGCTGACCGCCAAGCTGAAATCCGGGCATTTGCCGCGCGATGTGTTCAAGCGCCGCGATGCGGTGCTCGCTTTGTCCGAGGCAAAGGGCATTCTGGACGAAAGTTCGACCGTAGAACAGCAGGAACAGGCAATCGAGGCCAACCGCCTTTCCCCTGATTTGGTGCCTGCCGCAGCGATGGCTGCCCGTGCCTATATCGAAAAAGGCAAGCCGCGTGCCGCAACGAAGATTCTGAAAAAAGCATGGGAGGCACAGCCACATCCCGATCTGGCCCATGCTTTTGCCGATATTGCACCGGATGAATCACCGGCCGAGCGCATCAAACGCTTTGCGACGTTGACCCGCATACACGCGCAGAATCCGGAAACCTGCCTGATTCTGGCCGAGTTGAACATCGTCGCCGAAGATTTCCCCGAAGCCCGCCGCGCGCTGGGGGATGTGGTCGAAAAACAGGCTGATGCCCGCGCCTACACGCTGATGGCAGCGATTGAACGCGGCGAAGGGGCCTCGGATGTGGTTGTGCAGGGCTGGCTGGCAAAGGCGCTGAACGCGCCGCGCGGGCCGCAATGGGTCTGCGACAACTGCCATGACATTCAGCCGGAATGGGGTCCGGTCTGTCAGAACTGCCACAGCTTTGACACGCTCAGCTGGCAAACGCCTCAAACGCCAGAGATCGCCTCAGCCACCGGTGTTCACATGCTGCCGCTGATCGTTGGCGCGCTTGAGGACAAGGCCGACACCGATATGGATGAGGTCGACGAGGCCGATGAGCCTGAGGTTATCGAGGCAGAGATCGAACCGGTTCGGCCTGATATCGAACCGGCCATCGACGAAAAGACCTAGCGCGCACTTTCCACGTCGAAGGCGTCGTTCCACAGCTTAAACAGCTCGGCCCGTCGGTTCTGATCTCTGGCAACCAATAGGGCCGGCGACAGGGCGATGAACCTTCGGGCGCTGGGCGTTAACCCCGTATCGGCTGTGTCCATCTGGGCGACGAGACCCGAAGTTGCCAGCAGGGTTTGCGCCTGTGGCGACAGGAGAAAATCCAAGAATCCCGTGGCGGCTTGTTTGTTCCGCGCCTGGCGCGGGATCATCAGGGCGCGTGACAGGACCAGAGTATAGTCTTCTGGCAGGATCACCCCAATGCCCGGAGCCTTGGCATTGGCCACATAAGACCCCAACACGTTATAGGCGATCAAAAAGCGCCCATTGGCCACATCGCGGATGATTTCCGCAGAACAGCAAGTGGCCACCGCGTCGATACGTGCAAAACCTTCGATCAAAGAGCCGAAAGTCGTGGCCTCAAGGCTGTCTCCATAGGCAAACAGATAACCCAGACCCGAGGCCGCGATGTCATAGGTTGCCACGCGCCCACGCAGTAGATCCGGCTGGGTCCGCATCATGTCCAGCAGGGCGAACCGGCTGCGTGGGACGTTCTGATCCTGTAACAAGGTCTTGTTATAGACGATGACGGCGGGTTCGGTGGTGATCCCCCACAGCTCATCCCGCCAGCGTCGCGCGGCGGGCAGGGCATTGGTAAGGTCGGATTGAAACCGGTGTCCGCAGGCCGAGTTCACCAGCCAGACCATCTGTTGAATCGCGGATGAGAACACGATGTCTGCAGGATTCTCACCTGATTTACAGACCGTGCGGCTGTGTTGGAACAGAGCGTTTGATCCCCATTGTTCATAAGTGACCTGCAGATTGGGGTTCAGCGCCGTAAACCGTTCGAGCACGGGGGCGATGATCGCAATGTCGGTGGTTGACCGGATCAACATCGGATCCTGACCTGCGCCGAATTCTGCGATGGCTTCTTGGGCGCGCGAAAGCGAAGGAATCAAACTCAGCGCTACAAGGGCTAGGGCTCGGATCATGTGCTGCTCTCATCTGTTCTGGCCGGGAAACTCAGCGCAGCGCGAAACCCGGTTTCATCCCGCCCCATCTCGACTCGGCCGTCAAAGGCCTCAGCAGTGGATTTCACGATGGACAGGCCCAGACCGGTGCTGTCCTCGCCCGAACCGGTGCTGCGATTGAACCGGTCCCCCAGCTGATCGGCGATTATGGTCGCAGGCCCGGGTCCCTGATCGCGCACCCACAGAACAGCGCGCGCGCCCTCTTGCGCGGCGCCAATACGGACGGGTGGCAGACCATGACGCAGAGCGTTGCCAAGCAGGTTCTTGGCGGCTTCGCCGATCGAAAAGGCATCGCCATTCACAAGAACTGGCGTATCGCCGATTTCCAGACGCACCTCGATGGTGGGGGCCATCAATTCATGATCGCTGTGTTCCAGCACGTCCAGCGCCACTTCGCGTAGGTCAACGGGCAGCCGCGGCGCACTGTCGATACGGTGGATCACCATGGCGCGCGACAGCAACTGATCCAGCAGCGTGCCCAGTGACCGGGTGCGCCCCAACAGCCGATCCAGCGCGCGCGTGCGGGCTGGAAGGTCGGGATCGTCCTGCGCAATCTCGGCCTGTACCCGGATTGCGGCCACGGGTGTGCGCAGTTGATGGGCGGTGTCGGCAATCAGGTTTCGCATCGTGTCCACTTGCCGATCCAGCCGCCCCATGAACCGGTTCATCGCGCTTAGCATCACCTGCAACTCGTGTGGCAACCCGTCGCTGGCCATCGGTGTCAGGTCATAAGGATCGCGACGGGTCAGGTCATCGGACAGCGCCTCAAGCGGGCGCAGGGCCGAGCGGGTGACAAACCACGACATGATCAGCAGCAACATCCCGGCCACCGCCATGGGCAGCAAGGCATCGCGCATCAGGCCCACGGTCATGGATTGGCGCGCGCGCAGGGTTTGGCCGACCAGAATTTCCACCTCGCCCGAGAAATCGCGCTCGGCAAACAGGCGGGTAACGCGGACGAAACGGGCGGGTTCCCCGTTCAGATCAGAGGCGAAATAGACCGGCGCAGTGCCAGTCTGTGGCGGCACCTCGATCACAGTGTCCCGGTCCAGCCCGGTTATGAACGGGCCATCCGGTACCTGAACCGCATAGAAAATACGGTCATCAGGCGCCTGTGCCAACAGTTGAAAGGCCGAGACTGGAAGGTCGACAAAGGGTTGGCCATCTTGAATGCGAACGGATTCGGCAATGTCACTGGCCGCGCCCAGCAGCAGCCGGTCATAGGCCTGCCGCGCAGCAAGGCGACCATTGGCCCAGATCGACAGACCAACGAGAAACCCGCCCAGAATCAGGATCAAAACCACCGCGCTTAGAACGCGGGCCGTCAGGCTGTGGGGCAGGCGCAGCCTAGTCATTCAGACCGATCCGATACCCCACCCCACGCTGGGTGGTAATGCTGATGGCGCTGCCGGTGAATTTTTTGCGGAGCCGTGCGATATACAGCTCGATCGCGTTTTCCCCCACATCGGCGTCTTCGAACCCGTAAAGCGAGTTATACAGCCGGGATTTCGACAGATACTGACCTTCGTGCCGGATCAGGGCGTCCAGGACCGCCGCCTCGCGCGCGGTTAGGTTCAGGCGTTTATCGTTCAGCATGGCGCTGCGATCCTTGGCGGCATAGATCAGCGGACCCAGCGTGATCTGTTCGCTTTTGCGATCGGCATCGCGCCGGACAAGGGCGCGCAACCGCGCCTCAAGCTCGCGCTGGTCAAAAGGCTTGCCCAAATAATCGTCGGCACCTTTGTCCAAAGCGGCGACACGATCTTCGACCGAAGTCAGTGCCGTCAGCATTAGCACTGGGGTGCGGTCGCCGCTGTCTCGGATTTTGCCCAGAAAGTTCAGGCCGGACCCGTCAGGCAGGTTTATATCCAAAAGCATCGCGTCATAGGTTTGAACTGCGCGGAAATCACGTGCGGATTCGACAGTGGTCGCTAGATCGCAGACAACGCCCGACCGCGCCAGATGAGCTATTACGCCTTCGGCCAGATCTACGGCATCCTCGATCATCAATACGCGCATTTTCCCCCCGCGCCCTGCCCTGAATTTCTGTGACAGGTTCGTGACAGCATTATTCTGTAAACAGTACCAGCCCGCAAGGACAGACCCTTGCGGGAACAGGTTTCGGTTGCAGGACGCAGCCCAAAAAGACCAGAGGAGGAGACACGAATGAAACTGTTTGGAACAAGCGGCGCGATTGCGGCTGCTGTTTTTGCCCTGTCCGGCGTGAGCGCCAGCGCACAGGAATGTATTGCCCCGGCCAACCCCGGCGGCGGTTGGGATTTCACCTGCCGTCAGGTCGGTAAATCTCTGCAGGATCTGGGTCTGATCGACCAGACCATGCAGGTTGTGAACCTGGCCGGCGGCGGTGGCGGTGTTGCCTTTGCCGAGGTCGTCAACAAGCGCGGCGAGGATAATGAGCTGATCGTAGCGGCCAGCGCAGCCACGGCGACCCGCCTGGCGCAGGGCGCCTATCCAGGCAACACCATGGATCAGGTGCGTTGGCTAGCGGCCATCGGTGCGGATTATGGCGTGATCGCCGTTGCAGCCGATAGCGCGGTTAACACGCTGCCCGACCTGTTGGATCAGATCAAATCCGATCCGACGTCTGTGTCCGTGGCGGGCGGTTCCGCCGTAGGCGGTTGGGATCACCTGAAGGTTCTGATCGCGGCCAATGCCTATGGCATCGAGGACGTACGGTCGGTCAAATACATCGCCTTTGATGGCGGCGGCGAAGCTGTGACCCAACTGTTGGCCGGTTCGGTTCAAGCCTTTACCGGTGACATCTCGGAAGCCAAGGGTTTTGTCGACTCGGGCGATATCAAAGTCATCGCCGTTTTGGCGCCTGAACGTCTTCCCGGCGAATTCGCCGATTTCCCGACGGCCAAGGAACAGGGCATTGATGCCATCGGCGCAAACTGGCGCGGGTTCTACGCCCCTGGCGGAATGAGCGATGAGGCCTATGGCGATTGGGTTGGTAAGATCGGTGATCTTTACGCCTCGGATGAATGGAAAGAGGTCATGGCCGCCAATGGTCTGGCCCCGCTGGACCTGCAAGGCGCAGCTTTCCAGGATTTTGTTGCGCAATCCGTGGGTCAGATCCAGACCATCTCGAAAGAGATCGGGATCATCAAATAAGACCAGCACTCACCTGAGAGCGGGGTGTCGCGCCGGGCGCGCGGCACCCCGACCAGACCTATACTTCCCTTACATAGGAGATACCCATGAGTGATCGCATATTCGGGGTCTTCGGCATTCTTCTTGCCATCGGCTTTGCTCTGTCAGCGCTGGCGATTGAAGAGAGCTTTCTGTCAGACGCGGTTGGCCCCAAGGCCTTTCCACTGATTGTCGCCGCCATCCTTGGCCTGTCCAGCGCGGTCATCGCGTTGCGCCCGGATGCCGAGCCCGAGTGGCCCGCGCTGGGCCGGCTGGTCGAAGTCGGCGCCGCTGTAGTCGTGATGATGTTCTATGCCGAGCTGTTGCCGGTTCTGGGATTTGTAATCTCTACCGCCTTTGCTGCGGCTTACCTGGCCTGGCGGCTGGGATCTGGTCCGATCGAAAGCGTAGTGGTCGGAATCGGTACTTCTGTCGGTATCTACGTCATCTTCCATCTGGTTCTGGGCCTGTCACTGGCTCGCGGACCATTGGGTTTCTAAGGGGAACGTCATGGAAACTCTTGCATCCCTTGGCGATGGATTCGCTATCGCGCTAACATGGCAAAACTTGTTGCTGGCCCTGCTGGGTTGTTTTCTGGGCACGATCATGGGCGCGTTGCCCGGTCTGGGCCCGTCGAACGGCGTGGCCATTCTGATTCCTCTTGCGTTCACGCTGGGGCTGGGCGCGACGCCGTCTCTGATCCTGCTGACCAGTGTTTATTATGGGGCAATGTATGGCGGGAGAATCTCGTCGATCTTGCTGAACATCCCTGGGGACGAGCCTGCGATGATGACCTGCTTGGACGGGCATCCGATGGCCAAAAAAGGCCTTGCGGGCGAGGCGCTCTCGCTGTCCGGTATCGCCTCATTCATTGGTGCGTTTCTGGCCACATGGGGCCTGATCTTTTTGGCGCCGCAGCTGGTCAAGATCGCGCTGCTGTTTGGACCGGCTGAGTATTTCGCCCTGTTCGCGCTGGCCTTCATGACGCTGGGCGGCGTGTCCTCGACCAATCAGGCGAAATCGGCCTTTGCCGCTGCGCTGGGCCTTGGGTTGGCGACCATTGGTGTCGATACCCAGACCGGCGTACCGCGGTTCACCTTTGGTGAGGTGCACCTGTATGATGGGCTCGATTTCCTTGTCGCCATTGTCGGCCTGTTTGCCCTGTCCGAAGTGTTCATCTTTCTGGAAAACCGTCATGGCGGGTCGGATGCCGCTGGGCGCAAGTTGAATATCGGGCGGCTTTACCCGCCGATGTCGATGATCAAGCAATGCATGCCGACCATGCTGCGCACCTCATTCTTGGGCTTTCTGGCGGGGGTTCTGCCAGGGGCCGGGGCGTCTTTGGGCTCGTTTATTTCCTATTCGATGGAGAAACGGCTGGTCGACAAGGACAACACATTTGGCACCGGTGATCCGCGCGGCGTCGCCGCGCCCGAGGCCGGCAACAACGCCGCCGCCGGGGGGGCCTTGGTGCCGATGCTGGCGCTGGGCGTGCCGGGGTCAGGGACCACCGCCGTGCTGCTGGCGGTTCTGCTGGCGCTGAATATCACGCCCGGACCGCTGCTGTTTACCCAGAACCCGGATGTGGTCTGGGGCCTGATCGCTGCGCTCTTCATTGCCAACTTTATGTTGCTCGCGATGAATATCCCGATGGTGGGCCTGTTCACCCGCGTCCTGATGGTGCCCTCGCGTATCCTGATGCCCGTCGTGGCGATGGTCAGCTTTGTTGGTATTTACGGCATCTCGGGGTCCAGCTTTGACCTGCTGGTGATGATCGGGTTCGGTGTCATGGGCTGGGTTCTGCGCAAGCTGGACGTGCCGCTGGTGCCGATCATTCTGGGCACGCTGCTGGGCAACTCGATGGAGAATAACTTGCGCCGCGCGGTTACCATCGACAATGGCAACTGGTGGACGCTGGTTGACAGCCCGCTGGCCATCGGCTTGTGGTCCATTGCCCTGATCGGATTTGTTCTGCCTCTGATCGTAGGCGCGCGTGTCAAAGCCAAGATGCATCAACGCCGCGACGAAGAGGGCGCGATCAGCGACTGATCGCATTGGGCGTCACCGCAAACCGGTGGCGCCCGATTAGGTAAGATTTGGGGTCGCGTATCCTGATTTGAAACAAAAAATTGAAACATTTGGCAAAAACCGCGTTATTGATAGGCACAAAGCTGTTGTGCGAAGGATGCCAGAATGGAACTCAGTGACGAAATCCGCATCGCTGCCCCGCGGGACGTGGTGTATGAGGCGCTGAACAACCCCGATATCCTGCAGGAATGTATCCCCGGCTGCGAAGAGCTGACCCAATCTTCGCCGCAAGACCTTGAGGCAAAGGTGGTTCTGAAAATCGGCCCGGTGAAAGCGCGGTTCGCGGGGCAGGTCACGCTGGATAAATCCAAGGCACCGGACGGATTTTCGCTGCAGGGCGAGGGCAAAGGCGGGGCTGCGGGGTTTGCCAAGGGCGGTGCCGATGTGACCCTGACCGAAGACGGGTCCGAGACGGTTCTTGCCTATACTGCTAAGGTGGATGTCGGCGGCAAGATCGCCCAGCTTGGCAGCCGTTTGATTGCCGGGACTGCCAAGAAACTGTCGGGGAAATTCTTTACCCGGCTCGGAGAGATCGTCTCAGAACAATCCGGCAGCTAGCCAGTTTCGCGCATTTCAGTTGACGGCGATCTCATTCGGCGCAATCACAAGAAAAACTGGCGGGCCAAACCCGAAGCAGGAGGCCAGAGTGATGGATTACGCGCAGCTGGAACGTCTTGAGAAGCGGGTTTCACTCAAGCCCAATGACCGACAGGCCATCCGGCAGCTTGTGACGATGCTGGAATATTCCAACCTGCCGAAACAGCATCTGGGCGCCTACAGCAAAGCGCAGCTTGAGGTGACGGGCGGGTTGAAAAAGGGCTGGCAGGCAGCCCTGGTCGACACCGGACGGCAGACCGCCGCCTATTCCGGTTGGATGAAAGCCCTGGACACACAGAATATCCAGTTGGCCGTGCCCATCGCCCAGATCTATGTGGGTCAAACCATCACCATCAATGGCGAGCATGGGAATTGCGGCCAACGCCTGAATTTCTTTGAAGAAACCAAGGTGATTTGTGGCCTGTGCCACGAGTGCTACAAGGTGCAGATCCTGCCTGAGAACCTTGAGGGGATGTTTCAGGTCTATTTCTTGCTGCTCAACCTGCAGCTGCCCAGGGACAATGCCAGAAAAAGCATGATCGAGCTGCGCGAAGCGGTCAAGTTTCCCTATAAGGCGTATATCTATTGTGAGTCGATCGCAGAGGCGAAAGAGTGTCTTGCGATTTTCCGTGCCGCACAGGCGGAATTTGAGATCACCGGGGTTCACTCAAAAATATCCCACGGATGTTCTGAATACAGTATGGAATACCCCGCGTTTAAGTATTCCGAGGGTGCGGGGGACGACTTTGAAACACCATCCGATTGGAGCGGGATCGAAGAGGCGTATTTCACGGACATTCCGATGCCTGCCCCGGAAAGACCAAGCAATTCCAAGCCGATCCTCAGCCTGCGGGATGTTTTTGCCTTTCGGACATGGGTCAGGTTCGCCGAGCTGATCGGTGATAAATCCTGCGAGAAATACGGAACGCGCCTCGGCCCGGATCTGCCGCAGCCCTTCGTCAAGCGTGTACAGGGGCAGGCGCGGGACCGTCACAAGGAACTGCTTGAGCTTTGCGCTCAGGAATAAGCTGTCGCCGTGTCAGACTGGGAAGTCCAACCCCAGATCCACCGTGCGCGCCGAATGGGTCAACGCACCCGATGAGATATAGTCGACACCCGTCGCCGCGATTGAGGCGATGCGATCCAGCTTCACATTGCCCGAGGCTTCGGTCTTGAGCCTGCCATCCACCATCGCGACAGCCTCGCGCAGCATGTCATTGTCCATATTGTCCAACAGGACGACCGAGGCGCCTCCGACCTCAAGCACTTGGGCCAGTTGGTCCAGCCGATCCACCTCGATCTCGACGGCCATCATGTGGCTGGCATGGGCCTTGGTGGCCTCCAGCACCTGACGCACCCCGCCAGCGGCTGCGATGTGGTTGTCCTTGATCAGGATCGCATCTGACAGAGAGTATCGGTGGTTGAACCCGCCGCCATGCAGCACGGCCAGTTTTTCAACCAGACGCAGGCCGGGGGTTGTTTTGCGGGTGCAGGTGACGCGGGCCTTCGTGCCTTTGGTCTCTGCCACGAAGCCTGCGGTCTTTGTCGCGATTCCGGTCAGCCGACCGGCAAAGTTCAGGGCCACCCGTTCGCCCGACAGGATTGAGGCGGCCGATCCCTTGATGGTCATCAGCGTATCGCCCTTTTTACAGGGCTGGCCATCGGCAATATGCGTGGTGATGTCCAAAGAGGGGTCGATCAGGCGAAACGCCAGCGCTGCGACCTGCATGCCGGACACGACCGCATCCTCGCGCGCGTTCAGGCAGGCGTCATAGGTGGTGCCCGCCGGGATCACCGCGCGGGTGGTGACGTCACCATAGCTGCCCAGATCCTCCATCAACGCAGTGCGGATCATCGGTTCAAGGACAAGATCGGGAACGGTGGAGAAACTCATTACGGCTCCTTGCAGGCCTGCGCGCGAATGGCGAGCGCTTGGGAAAGATACATCTCGGACCGTTTGCCGGGTCCGGCCGAGGGGTCGGGGAAATCGGATCGTTCATGCGCGCCACGGCTTTCTTCGCGCGCCAATGCGCCTGCCGCGATCAACGTGGCAGTGGCGCACATGTTCAGGAAGGACGGGTTGTCGCTGTTAGCCGCCTCGAGCCGCGCGATGATGCCAAGGGCTTTGGTCAGGCCCTTGCGATCACGGATGACGCCGACATAACGGGTCATGGTCTGGCGCAGCTCTGTCACAGCGGCGGGGTCGGATGGGGTACCACCGTCCTCTAAACTGATTTCCAGCGGCGGCGTCGCGCCGGGCGCTGGCAAGGTTCCGGCGATGCCTTCCGCGCAGATTCGGGCATAGACCAGCGCTTCAAGCAGACCGTTCGAGGCCAGACGGTTGGCGCCGTGCAACCCGGTCGAGGATGCCTCACCGCAGACCCATAAGCCGTCGATACTGGCGCATCCGCTGGTGTCGGTCGCGATGCCACCCATGTGGTAATGCGCTGCGGGGGCGACGGGGATGGGCTCCTGCGCCGGGTCGATTCCATTGCGGGCGCAATATTCCGCGACCGAGGGGAACTGAGCCTTGATCTCCTCGCCCAGAACCTCGCGCGTGTCCAGCATGGGGCGGTTGCCCGCCTGAACCTGAGCATAGATGGCGCGGGCGACGACGTCGCGCGGGGCAAGCTCGGCATCCGGGTGGATGGCCTGCATGAACCGCGCGCCATGACGGTTGACCAGAATGGCGCCTTCACCGCGCAGCGCTTCGGTTGCCAGCGGCGCAGGGTCTTCGCCGACATCCATGGCGGTGGGGTGAAACTGCACAAATTCGGCATCCGAAATCAGCGCCCCCGCGCGCGCAGCCATACCGATGACCTGCCCACGGATACGCGGCGGGTTGGTGGTCAGCGCATAGAGCCCACCGGACCCGCCCCCGGCCAGCAACACGGCAGCCCCGCGCAGCATCACTGGGGCTGACCCGCCCTTATCCGCACGCTGAATGCTGACGCCGGTAACACGCCCATCCTCGACATCCAGCCCTAGGGCCATGGTGCCCTCCAGCACCTGGATCGAGGGTATTTCCCGGACCTGCTCGATCAGGGCGGCCATGATCTGCGCGCCTGCCTGATCGCCCTTGACCCGGACGACACGGGCAAAGCTGTGCGCGGCCTCGCGCGACAGCACGTAATCGCCGCCCGCGGTCCGGTCGAAAGGTGTGCCCAGCGTGGTCAGGTCCAGAATATAGTCGCGCGCCTGACGCGTCACCAATTCGGCCACCTGCGGGTCAACGGTGCCCGCACCGGCATTTACGGTGTCGTCCGCGTGGCTTTCCGGGCTGTCATGGGCGTCCATCGCCGCAGCCACTCCCCCCTGCGCCCAGGCGGAACTGGCACCGTTGCCCAACGCTTCAGGAGAGATCACCACCACCGGATGCGGGACCAGTTTCAGCGCAGCATACAGCGCGCCCAACCCGGCGCCCACGATGATAACGCGGTCGGTGGTGAGGGTTTCCATCTCGGATCAGAGACCCAGCTTTCGCGACAGGTCGATCATCGCCTGCACCGAATGGCGCGCTTTTTCCGCGATCTCGGCTTCAACCTCGACCTGACCTTCCATCGTGTGCAGCACATAGAGGATTTTTTGCAGCGTGATCTTCTTCATGTAGGGGCACATGTTGCAGGGGCCGACAAAGTCGACCTCGGGCAGTTCATCGGCGATGTTCGAGGCCATCGAGCATTCGGTGATCAGCATCGCCTTTTCGGGCTTTTCGGTGCTGACATACTTAATGATCCCGCTGGTCGAGCCAGAGAAATCGGCCTCGGCCACCACTTCGGGCGGGCATTCCGGGTGGGCTATCAACCGCGTGCCCGGATTCCATTTGCGAAAATCGCGCAGGTCTTGCGCGGTGTATTGTTCATGCACGATGCACGAGCCCGGCCAGTACACGATGTTCTTGCGGCTTTCATTTGCCACGTTCTGCGCCAGATACTGGTCCGGCGTCATGATGACGGTGTCGGATTCCATCGCATCGACGATCTGAACGGCATTGGACGATGTGCAGCAGATATCGGATGCCGCCTTCACCTCGGCGGTGGTGTTCACATAAGAGACGACCGGCGCGCCGGGATATTTGGCGCGCATCTCGTCAATCCCCTCGGCGGTGATGCTTTCGGCCAGCGAACAACCCGCGGCCATGTCTGGCATCAGCACGGTTTTCTGGGGGCTCAGGATTTTCGAGGTTTCGGCCATGAAATGCACGCCCGCCTGCACGATCACATCGGCTTCGACGTCGCTGGCCTTCATTGCCAGCTGCAAGCTGTCACCCACGAAATCCGACACGCCATGAAAGATTTCAGGCGTCATGTAGTTATGGCCCAGAATGACCGCGTTCCGCTCTTTTTTAAGCGCATTGATCGCCTTGATATAGGGCGCATAGATCGCGAAATCCGGCGGCGTCACCACCCGGTCCATCCGGGCATAGGTCTCCTGCATTTCCTCAACCAATTCGGTCGAAGGTGTCAGGTCATAATGCTGAGAAAGCACATTGGTGATGCTCTGGTGAGTGACATTCATCTCGGCAGTCCTGCCTTGCGTATTGGGGTGGGAAAGGGGTCGGAATTCGTGCTGCCCGACCGTCCAAGAAAACGGTTGATTTCAAAGACGCACGCCTCTGATCGCATAATTCGAGCGGTTTTGGTCATGCGATCTGGATCATTCCGCATAACCGATGCCTTCGGTCGATACACATGCATAGCAAATCGGCATGAAAAACCGCTCTGAATATCCTACTCAGTTGCGGGATGCATACGGTGAATTCCAGGCGCGGTAAACATACAAAACCCCAAGCCAATACCGGTATACCTGGATGAACGCGCTTACCTGCTGCAAATTTGCGGTTCGCGGAACAGCTTGTGGTCATCTCGGGTCGGGTCTCTGACGAGGTGTATGGCCCGGGCGGCACGGCCCAACTTGTTACATTTCGTAAGAATTGAGAAAACATCAGGCAAAACTTGACGCTGATCGTGTCGACGTCCCTTAATCGGGGCGTTGGCGTCCGGGCCAGACCCGGACCCGCCATTTCCGGCCCGGGGAGGGGCCGGGTGGGGAGGAGAAAAAGATTGACTCAGACGCAGTCAGGCGCTGAAGGGATGCAGTCTCTTCCGGCGCTGCTACACCGCAATGTGATTCAGTTCGGGGATGCCCCGGCCTATCGCGAAAAGGAATTCGGGATCTGGCAATGCTGGACCTGGGCCGAGGCGGCCAAGGAAATCCGCGCCATTGCGCTGGGGTTTCTTGAGATTGGCGTTGAGAAGGGCGACCATATCGCCGTCATAGGCCGGAACCGCCCGGCGCATTATTGGTCGATGGTTGCGGCCCAAATGGTGGGTGCGATTCCGGTGCCGCTCTATCAGGACGCGGTCGCCGAAGAGATGACATATGTGATGGAACATTGCGGTGCGAAATATGTCGTCTGCGGTGACCAGGAACAGGTCGATAAGGTCATCGAGATTCAGGAAAAAGTTCACCAGATCAAACACATCCTCTACACTGACAAGCGTGGGATGCGGAAATATGATCATTCCCAGATGAACGCGATGGACGACATCAAGGCCGAAGGCAGCGCAGGTCATGCGCGCTTTGATGCCGAGCTGGATGCGCGTATCGCTGCGATCACCTATGACGACACTTGTGTGATGCTGTATACCTCGGGCACCACAGGCAAGCCGAAAGGCGTGGTGCTGTCGAACCGCAATGTAATCGAAAGCGCCAAGAATTCTGCAGAGTTTGACCACCTGACCCGGAATGAGGACATCCTGTCCTATCTGCCAATGGCTTGGGTAGGTGATTTCATCTTTTCCATCGGTCAGGCCTATTGGTGCGGGTTCTGTGTAAACTGCCCCGAAAGCGCTGACACGATGATAACCGACCTGCGCGAGATCGGTCCGACCTATTTCTTTGCCCCGCCGCGGGTATTTGAAACGCAGCTGACCAACGTCATGATCCGGATGGAAGATGCGGGCAAGCTGAAGCAGCGTATGTTCCACCATTTTATGGCCCATGCCAAAAAGGTGGGTGGGTTACTGCTGGATGGCAAAGCGGTTGGGTTTGGTGATCGGATTAAATACGCGCTGGGCAATCTGCTGGTCTATGGGCCGCTGAAGGATACGCTGGGGTATGGCCGGTTCCGGGTCGGTTATACGGCAGGCGAGGCGATCGGGCCTGAGATTTTCGATTTCTACCGCTCGCTGGGGATTAACCTGAAGCAGCTTTATGGGCAGACCGAGGCGACGGTCTTCATCACCGTGCAACCCGATGGCGAGGTGCGCGCCGATACGGTTGGTGTGCCCGCGCCAGATGTCGAGCTGAAGATCGCCGAAACGGGCGAGATCTACTATCGCTCGCCAGGTGTGTTTGTCGAATATTACAACAACCCGGACTCGACCGCCTCGACCAAGGATGCCGAGGGTTGGGTGGCCACGGGTGATGCCGGGTTCATTGAGGAAAGCAGCGGTCATCTGCGGATCATTGATCGGGCCAAGGACGTCGGAAAAATGGTCGATGGCTCGATGTTTGCGCCGAAATATGTTGAGAACAAGCTGAAGTTCTATCCCGATATTCTTGAGGTCGTGCTGTTCGGCAATGGCAAGGATCGCTGCGTGGCGTTCATCAATATCGACCTTACCGCCGTGGGGAATTGGGCCGAGCGCAACAACGTCGCCTATGGGTCCTATCAGGAACTGACGGCACATCCGCAAGTGTTAGAGACAATCAAGTCCCATGTAGAAGCGGTCAACAAATCGGTCGCCGCCGATGAAATGCTGTCGGGCTGTCAGGTGCATCGCTTTGTGGTGCTGCACAAGGAACTGGATGCGGATGACGGCGAGATGACCCGAACCCGCAAAGTGCGCCGGGGCTTTGTCGAAGAGAAATTCCACGACATCATCACCGCCCTTTACGACGGGTCTTCAAGCGTTTCGACCACGACCGAGGTGACCTATGAGGACGGCCGCAAGGGTTCGATCAGTGCCACACTTGAGATCGTGGATGCGCCGGTTGTAACGGTCGCGCAACACAAGGTAGCGGCGGAATGAAGTCCGGTCCTGCGCCGCTCGACCTATGGTCATCGCCCGCCCGCCATTCCGTGTATTGCGTAAGTCAAGGAGGGGCTGATGCTGGATAGTTCCGAAGGATATGTCACCGAAGACGGCCGCAAGATCGGCGGCGTCGTGATGGAGATGAAGAACATCACTCTGCGCTTTGGCGGTGTGGTGGCGATCAAGGATATCTCGTTCGACATCCGTGAGGGTGAGATCCGCGCCATTATCGGTCCGAACGGGGCGGGTAAGTCCTCGATGCTGAACGTGATCTCGGGGTTCTATGTCCCACAAGAGGGCGAGGTCTGGTTTCACGGAGCCAAGCGCCCTCCAATGCGGCCCTATGAGGTCGCGCGGCAGGGGATTGCACGAACATTCCAGAACATCGCCCTGTTCGAAGGGATGAGCGTTTTAGACAACGTCATGACCGGGCGCTTGAACTATATGAAGACCAATATCCTGCAGCAGGCTTGGTGGAAGGGTAAGGCCGAGGCCGAAGAGACCGAAAACCGCGAGGCGGTCGAGCGGATCATCGACTTTCTCGAAATCCAGCATATCCGCAAGACGCCCGTTTCACGCCTGCCCTACGGCTTGAAAAAGCGGGTCGAACTGGCCCGGGCGCTGGCCGCTGAACCCAAGCTGTTGCTGCTGGATGAGCCGATGGCCGGGATGAATGTTGAAGAGAAAGAGGACATGAGCCGCTTTATCCTCGACGTGAATGATGAATTCGGCACCACCATCGCCCTGATCGAACATGACATGGGCGTGGTGATGGATCTGAGCGATCGGGTGGTCGTGATGGATTACGGCAAGAAGATCGGCGACGGCACGCCTGATGAGGTGCGCAACAATCAGGAAGTCATCGATGCCTATCTGGGGGTGAGCCATGACTGATCTACGGAACGGGCTGAGAAAATTCGACGAATTTTCCGGGATGACGCGCCAGATGAAATCTGTTCGGAGGACATAGGATGCCTGAACAACTCGTATTTGCGATGGAAGTCATCCTCAACGGTCTTATGGCCGGGGTGCTCTATGCGCTGGTCGCGCTGGGCTTTGTGCTGATCTACAAGGCGTCAGGGATTTTCAATTATGCGCAAGGGGTTATGGCCCTGTTTGCCGCGATGACTCTGGTCGGGATCATGAACGGGCAGGTGCCGTTTGCACATCTGATCAATGCGACTTTCGGGACGCATATCCATTACTTTGGCTGGAGTGTCCCTGCGCTGCTGGCGATTATTCTGACTATGGCGGTGATGGTTCTGTTGGCTTGGGCCGTGCAGCGGTTCGTGATGCGTCACCTGGTTGGCCAAGAGCCGATCATCCTGTTCATGGCCACCATCGGGCTGGCCTATTTCCTTGAGGGCGTGGCCGACCTGATGTGGGGGTCCGAGATCAAGACGCTGGATGTAGGCCTGCCGCAGGGCATCAACCTCTGGCTCGATGAGGCGACCTTTAACGTCTTCGGCTATGGGTTCTTCATCGACAATCTGGACATTGTGGCAACGGTAATTGCGGCGCTGCTGGTGGCGGCGCTGGTTGTGTTCAGCCAATATACCAAGCAGGGCCGGGCGATGCGCGCTGTGGCGGATGACCATCAGGCGGCGCTGTCGGTGGGGATTTCGTTGAACTTCATCTGGATCATGGTCTGGTCTGTGGCCGGGTTTGTAGCGCTGGTCGCGGGCATCATGTGGGGCACCAAGTCTGGCGTGCAGTTCTCACTGTCGCTGATCGCGCTCAAAGCCTTGCCGGTGCTGATGCTGGGCGGGTTTACCTCGATCCCCGGAGCCATCGTCGGAGGGTTGATCATCGGTGTGGGTGAGAAACTGTTCGAGTTCGCCATTGGCCCGATGGTTGGCGGTGCGACCGAGAACTGGTTTGCCTACGTGCTTGCGCTGATCTTCCTTGTGTTCCGGCCGCAGGGCCTGTTCGGCGAGAAGATCATCGAAAGGGTGTAGTCATGACCAAGCTCATCGCCATTCTCAACGTGATCGCATGGGCCGGGTTCTGGGCGTTTGGGTATATCGCCCTGACCTCGGACGATCTGACCGACAGCCAGCTGACGATTGCCGCGATCCTGGCTTTTGCCGGGTTGGTCACGGGTGTCATGGCCTACATGAAACTTGTGCGCGCCTCAGAGGCGAGCGGATATGCCAAAGGCTCCAGCCAACTGAACACTGTCGCCCGCGACCGGGCGCAGGAAGAATGGGGAAAGTAAGACATGTTTTATCGCGAGGCCGGAGATTTCAAAACCTCTTACGTGGAAGACAGCCAGACCTTTCCGATCAAATTTGACCGGTATCGGTACTATGTGGTGCTGGCAGTGGCATTTGGGATCATTCCATTCATCATCAATGACTACTGGGCGAACGCGCTGTTGCTTCCGTTTCTGATCTATGCGATCGCCGCCATCGGTTTGAATGTATTGGTTGGCTATTGCGGGCAGGTGTCGCTGGGTACCGGTGGGTTCATGGCTGTGGGGGCCTACGCCTGCTACAAGCTGATGACGGCCTTTCCCGAAACCAGCATGTTCATCCATGTCATCCTTGCGGGCGGGATCACCGCCATTGTCGGTGTTCTGTTCGGATTGCCTTCGCTTAGGATCAAAGGGTTCTATTTGGCCGTGGCCACGCTTGCGGCGCAGTTTTTTCTGGTGTGGCTGTTCAACCGTGTGCCGTGGTTCTACAACTACTCGGCTTCTGGGCAGATCAACGCGCCCGAGCGGGATGTGTTCGGCATCATCATCACAGGCCCGAATGCTCCGGCCTGGGCAACCTATCTGTTCTGCCTGATCTTCCTGACCTTCTGCGCCATCATTGCACGGAACCTGACTCGGGGAACGACCGGCAGGACATGGATGGCGATCCGCGACATGGATATCGCGGCCGAGATCATCGGGGTAAACCCGCTCAAGGCAAAACTGACCGCCTTTGCTGTCAGCTCATTTTTTGTGGGTATCGCGGGGGCGCTATTCTTTGCGGTCTATCTGGGCGCGGTTGAGGTTGGCGAAGTCTTTGGCATCCAGAAATCGTTCCTGGTCCTATTCATGGTCATTATCGGCGGATTAGGGTCTATCTTCGGCTCCTTTGCCGGGGCAGCATTCTTGGTATTGCTGCCGGTTGTTTTGAAGGTGGTCGGTGTCGATCTACTGGGCTGGCCCACTGATATCGTTGCGCATCTCAATCTGGTGATCGTCGGCGCACTCATCATCATGTTCTTGATTCTGGAACCGCATGGGCTGGCGCAGCTTTGGCGTGTGGCGAAAGAGAAACTCAGACTCTGGCCGTTTCCGCACTGACGGGCAGGCCCAAAGACAAGACGGGTGCAAAGCCCGAATTCAACATCGGACCAATCAAGGGAGGAGACACCCGATGAAGACGAAACTGGCAACCCTGGCGCTGGGCGCCATGATGGCCGCAGGTCCGGCCATGGCCGACCTTGTGTTCCCGTCGCTCAGCTATCGGACGGGACCATATGCGGCAGGCGGTATCCCGTTTGCTGACGGCTATGCCGATTATTTCACACTGCTCAACGAGCGTGATGGCGGCATCGGAGGTGTTTCGGCCAATGTGATCGAATGCGAAACCGGCTATAACACCGAAAAAGGCGTGGAATGCTATGAATCCACAAAGGGCGAAGGCGCCTTGGTATATCAGCCATTGTCGACCGGCATTACATACCAGCTGATCCCAAAAGTGACCGCAGATGGCATTCCGCTGCACACGATGGGCTATGGCCGGACCTCTGCTGCGAACGGCAAGGTATTCAGCCACGTGTTCAACTATCCGGCCAACTACTGGAACGGAGCGTCGGGCGCGATCAACTATCTGCTGAGCGAAAACGATGGTGACCTGAACGGTAAGAAAATCGCACTGGTCTATCACAACTCGGCCTATGGCAAGGAACCGATCCGCACGCTGGAGACCCTGGCTGTAAAGCACGGGTACGACCTGACGCTGCTGCCTGTTGACCACCCCGGTCAGGAACAGAAATCGCAGTGGCTGCAAATTCGCCGCGAAAAGCCTGATTATGTAATCATGTGGGGCTGGGGCGTGATGAACCAGGTCGCGGTGCAGGAAGCTGCGAACATCCGCTTCCCGATGGAAAACTTCATCGGTGTCTGGTGGTCTGGCGCTGAATTTGACGTGCAGCCCGCGGGCGACAAGGCAAACGGCTATAAGGCACTGACCTTTACCGGGCTGGGCATGGACTATCCGGTCTATGATGATCTGCAGAAATACGTGGTGGATGCAGGCAAAGCGGCGGGTGCGGGCGATCAGCTTGGCTCGGTTCAGTATAACCGCGGTCTCTATGCCGCCATGCTGGCCGCTGAAGCTGTGAAGACTGCACAGGGAATCCATAATACCGCTGATATCGACGCATCCATGATGCGCGATGGTATGGAGGCGCTGGAAATGACCAACGCCAAGATGGAAGCGCTGGGCATGACCGGTTTCGGGCCTGAATTCTCGGTCTCGTGCGAAAATCACGGCGGACCCGGCCTTGTCGGCGTTGTGCAGTGGGATGCTGCGGCCGGAACCTGGAACCCGGTTCAGGACTTCCAGCCGACCGATGCAGATGTGATCAACACGTTGATCGAAGAAGATTCTGCAGCCTATGCAGCGGAAAACAACATCACACCTGGGTGTGAATAAATGGCTGGCCCCGGTCTTGATCCGGGGCCGCGAAACTGACCAGAGCGGCGGGTAGCCGCCGCTCTATCCCAACGGTCCCTCGCGGGACAGTCATGAGGACACGCGCTGATGCTGGATGCGGCACAAACCACTGACGTGCAGGCGGAAACCCTGCTTGAGGTCAACAATATCGAGGTGATCTACAATCATGTGATCCTTGTGCTGAAAGGCGTCAGCCTAACGGTGCCCAAAGGGGGCATTACGGCCCTGCTGGGCGGCAACGGGGCAGGCAAGACCACCACACTCAAGGCTGTGTCGAACCTGCTGCATTCGGAACGGGGCGAAGTCACCAAGGGATCAATCAAGTATCGCGGGACCAGCGTGCATGAAAGCGATCCTGCAGATCTGGTGGAAAAAGGCGTCATCCAGGTGATGGAGGGCCGCCATTGTTTCGAACATTTGACGGTCGAGGAAAACCTGCTGACCGGCGCCTATACCCGCAAAGATGGTAAGGCCGCGATCCAACAGGATCTGGACCTTGTTTACACCTATTTCCCACGTCTGAAGGAACGCCGCCGCAGCCAGGCGGGTTACACGTCGGGCGGAGAGCAACAGATGGTTGCGATGGGTCGGGCGCTGATGTCGCGGCCCGAGACGATCCTGCTGGATGAGCCGTCCATGGGACTGGCCCCGCAGCTTGTCGAAGAGATTTTCGGCATCGTCCAAGATCTGAACGAAAAAGAGGGCGTCTCGTTTCTGCTGGCCGAGCAGAACACCAATGTGGCGCTCAGGTTCGCACATTATGGCTATATTCTTGAATCCGGCCGCGTTGTGATGGATGGCCCAGCTGCCGAGCTGCGCGAAAACCCCGATGTTAAGGAATTCTATCTGGGCATGTCGGATGACGGCCGCAAAAGCTTCCGCGATGTGCGCTCATACCGCCGCCGCAAGAGGTGGCTGTAGGCGGATGGAGGATTTGGCGATGACGAAATTCTACGATGCGCTAGAAACCCGCTCGGCCGACCAGCGCGCCTCTGAACAGTCTGAGGCGTTGCAGGTACAGATCACGCGCGCGAACTCGGCTCCGGGGTTTGCGGCGCATATGGCGGATGTTGATAAGGCAGCTGTAAAGTCGCTGGACGACCTTGTGAAGCTGCCAGTTCTGCGCAAGTCCGATATGGCTAAGGCGCAGGCGTCGCGCCCGCCCTTTGGCGGGTTTACCGTCAAACCGGCCCGGCATTTCCATCATGTTTTCCAGTCGCCCGGCCCGATCTATGAGCCCGGCAGCACCGATCACGACTGGTGGCGGATGGGGCGGTTCCTGCACGCAGCAGGTGTCGGGCCCGGAGACATCGTTCAGAATTGCTTTGGCTATCACCTGACCCCGGCGGGCATGATCTTCGAAAGCGGCGCGCGGGCGGTGGGGGCTGCTGTGCTGCCTGCCGGCACCGGCCAAACCGAACTGCAGGTAACCGCCGCGCGCGATATCGGCTGCACCGCTTATGCGGGCACACCGGATTACCTCAAGGTCATTTTGGACAAGGCCGATGAGATGGGCGTGGCACTGGATTTCGTGACTGCCGTTGTTGGCGGCGGTGCTTTGTTCCCGTCTTTGCGTCAGGAATACGCCAATCGCGGTATCGCCTGTCTGCAATGCTATGCCACCGCCGATCTGGGCAGCATCGCTTATGAAAGCCCGGCGATGGACGGGATGATCATTGATGAGCATGTCATCGTCGAGATCGTCACCCCCGGAACCGGAAACCCGGTCGCGCCGGGTGAAGTGGGTGAGGTTGTCGTGACCTCACTGAACCCCGATTATCCGCTGATCCGGTTTGCCACCGGTGATCTGTCGGCGGTTCAACCTGGTCAGTCACCTTGCGGTCGTACCAACATGCGCATCAAGGGCTGGATGGGACGCGCGGATCAGACAACCAAGATCAAGGGTATGTTCGTGCGCCCTGAACAGGTCGCGGCGCTGGTCGACAAGCATGATGAAATCGTCAAGGCGCGCGTCATTGCCGCCCGCCAGGGTGAGATGGACACGATGACGGTTCAGATCGAAAGCACCGGCGGAAATGACTTGGCTTATGCGAAATCCGTCGTCGAGGTGCTGAAGCTGAAAGGCGCGATCGAAGTCGTGGCGCCGGGATCGCTGCCGAAAGATGGTTTGGTGATCGAGGATCAGCGCGTCTACGAATGAAGGCTGTGCAACTCTGCGGCAGTATGTGTCGCAGATTTGTTTCGCTGCCCACTGGTGTTTCCGAGCGTTTTGGTCGATTAAAGACGGACTCTGCGCCTTAGCCAGTTAAAGCCGGGATCATGGCCGATATTGAAATCTCTGAGCACGGAAGGCGCAACCGCGGCGCTGTAGGTACACGCCTCGTCGGCGTGGTGGCCTGCCTTGTGGCGGCAGCCTGCCTGTTGCCGATGCTTGCGGTTGTTCTGGCCGCAACGACGGGTGGCACGGATACGGTTTCGCATCTCCTGGAAACTGTTCTGCCCGGCTATGCGATGACGACACTGATACTGGTCGTGCTGGTGGCCACGGGCACGTTTTCCATCGGCGTGGGCGCAGCTTGGCTCGTGACGATGACGCGGTTCCCCGGCGTGCGCATTCTGGAAATTGCGTTGGTGCTGCCGCTGGCCTTTCCGGCCTATGTGCTGGCCTATGCCTATACATTCATTCTTGATCACCCGGGCATCGTCCAGACCACCCTGCGTCAGGTAACGGGCTGGGGCCCGCGCGACTATTGGTTCCCCGAGATTCGGTCGACCGAGGGTGCGGCAGTGATGTTGATCTTAGTCTTGTATCCTTACGTCTACCTGCTGGCCCGGGCCGCTTTTCTGCAGCAGAGTGCAACGGCCTTTCTGGCAGCGCGCGCGTTGGGCAAAAGTCCGTGGCTGGCCTTTTGGCACGTTTCGCTGCCGATGGCGCGTCCCGCGATTGCGGGTGGCGTGCTACTTGCCATCATGGAAACCATCGCCGATTTCGGCACCGTGGCCTATTTCGGGGTGCAGACATTTGCCACGGGTATCTATACCAGTTGGTTTTCGATCGGTGATCGGGTGGGTGCGGCGCAGCTGGCTCTCTGCCTTCTGGGCTTTGCGCTGGTCATGGCCGTGGCAGAACGGATGCAGCGCGGGAAGGCCAAATACTATCAGGCAGGCAAAAGCCACGCCTCGCTGCCATCCGCCCGGCTGAAGGGCTGGCAAGCGGGCGCGGCTTTTGCCCTGTGTGCCATACCGGTGCTGTTCGGATTTCTGTTGCCGGTGTTCATTCTGGTTCAGATGGGGATGGAGTCCGAACAGAACCTTCTGTCACGGCGCTATCTCGGGTTCATTCAGAATTCGCTGACGCTGGCCGGTGTGGCGGCGTTTGTCACGGTCTTTGCGGCCATCAGCGTTGGGTTCTTTCAGCGATTGCGGCCGGGGAGGGTGTCCTCTGGTGCCGGGTACATGGCGCGGCTGGGCTATGCGGTTCCAGGCGGTGTGATCGCCGTCGGGCTGATGGTGCCTTTTGCCAGTTTCGATAACGCACTGGATGCATGGATGCGGCAGAATTTCGACCTGTCGACCGGGTTGCTTGTTACCGGTTCGATCTGGCTGTTGGTAGCCGCTTATATGGTGCGGTTTCTGGCCGCCGCGCTCAGCGCATATGAGGGAGGGCAGAGCACGGTGCATGCCAATATGGATGCGGCCTCGCGGTCTTTGGGGCAGACGCCGCTGGGGACGTTGCGCCGGGTGCATTTGCCGCTTCTGACGCCGTCGCTGCTGACCGCGCTGCTGATCGTCTTTGTGGACGTGATGAAAGAACTGCCCGCGACCCTGATCATGCGACCTTTCAACTTTGATACGCTGGCGGTGCAGGCCTATCGGCTGGCATCAGACGAACGGCTTGAGGGCGCCGCCGTGCCCTCGTTGGTGATACTTGCAGTGGGGTTGTTGCCGGTGATCCTGATCTGCCGACAGGTTGGGCGACAGCGCTAGCACCGACGAAAAAGTCACACCCGATTGCGGATAGGCTTGATTCGAACACGTTTTCCGGCAAGGCTTGGGGCATGAACATGCAGCCTCCCAGCCGGTTTTCTGCAAACTCGACCCAGATGCCTGTCGCGTTTGACCGCCACGAGATGTCTCATATCCTTTCTGTCTATGGCCGGATGGTCGCCGCCGGAGAATGGCGCGATTACGGGATCTCGAACCTGCGTGATATGGCGGTGTTTTCCATCTTCCGCCGCACGGCAGAGCATCCGATTTATCGGGTCGAAAAAGATCCGCGTCTGCGCTCCCGGCAAGGGATGTATTCGGTGGTCGGTATGGATGGCCGCATCCTGAAGCGCGGCCATGATCTGCGCACGGTGCTGCGGGTGTTGGAGCGCAAGCTGATACGGTCGGTTGACCTGGATTAGAGCCTTTTTTGGGCCGTCACAGGCCCATCGCCCTGTTCCAGAATGCGCGTGATTGCAGCATCCATCGGCTCAAAGGTTACATCCATGTGGAACGCGTTTGCATGCAGCAGCATATTGTCACCGTAGACCCAGGCAACATGCCCTTTCCAGAACAGCAGATCACCGCGCTGAGCAGGTGTGCCAGGGGTCAGCGCCTGACCCAGATCACGCTCCTGATCGCCACTATCACCGGGGCAGGGCAGCCCACAAGCCAGCATTCCGGCCTGAACCAGACCTGAACAATCAAGCCCGAACCGGCTGTTGCCGCCCCAAAGATAGGGCGTTCCCAGAAACAATTCGGCCACGGCGATCGGATCGGTCAGGGTTACGTTGATCTGTTTGGCGTGTATGGCCGGGATAAAGCCTAGCTCCGTCTCAATAAATCCATTCTGTTCGGACATTGTCTGAACCTTGCTGCCAAAGCTTAACGAGGTTCGGTCCCGGGATTTCATGTTCGGTTGCTCATAGGCATGTGTTGACGGTGCCGTGATCCAGTGCGTGGCAGGCACATCTGGGGCCAGACAGTCTGACCGGACCCAGCCCGCATAGCCGTCCTTGTCCGAGGTGATCCGGCTCCAGCCGTTGTTCTCTTCATGCGTGCAAACACCATCTCCATACAAAAGCTGGCGATCTCGCGGCCCGTCCGGGGCGCGCAACAGGTCGATGACCGGTTGTATGATGCGGTGCCGGGTCAAAGGCCCAAAATTTCAGGCAGGGCAGTCAGCAGGGCGCGGGGCCCCTGACCGAATCCGCCCTTGCTGCGTCCGGGTTCTTTGCTGCGTTGCCACGAGAAGATGTCGAAATGCATATAGGGACTGTCACCAACAAATCTGCGCAAGAACAAGGCGGCAGTAATCGAGCCTGCAAAACCACCCGCCGGTGCGTTATCCAGGTCCGCAATACCGGGTTCAATCAGACCCTCATAGGGGTTATGGAATGGCATGCGCCAGACAGGATCGGCTGCTCTGCCTGCGGCGCGGTTCAAGGCATCAGCCGCGGCATCGTTGTCGGTATAGAATGGTGCAAGATCGGCGCCCACCGCCACACGTGCCGCCCCGGTCAGTGTCGCCATCGAGATCACCAAATCCGGTTCGCCCTCATCCGCCAGCGCCAATGCATCGGCCAGAACCAAGCGCCCTTCGGCATCGGTATTGTTGATCTCAACGGTCAGCCCCTTGCGCGAGGTCAGGATGTCGCCGGGCCGGAAGGCGTTGCCCGCAACGGAATTCTCTACCGCCGGGATCAGCACGCGCAGCTGCACGGGCAGCTCTAGGGCCATGATCATCCGGGCCAGCCCCAGTACATTTGCGGCCCCGCCCATATCTTTCTTCATCAGCCCCATCGAGGCGCCGGGTTTCAGGTTTAGCCCTCCAGTGTCAAAGCAGACGCCCTTGCCGACAAGGGTCAGCTTTGGGCCTGTCACGCCCCAGTTCATCTCAATCAGACGGGGCGCTTGTGCGGCGGCGCGGCCAACCGTGTGGATCATGGGGAAGTTCTGCTCTAGCAGGGCGTCGCCCAGAACAACCTCGAAAGAGGCGCCGAATTCCTGTGCCAGGGCTTCGGCTGCGCTATGAAGCTGTTCCGGCCCCATATCAGAGGCCGGTGTATTGACCAGATCGCGGGTCAAGGCCTCGGCCCCGGCCAGAACCTCAAGCCGGGCGGCGTCGATCCCATCGGGGGCAACCAAACGGGCCTTGGCCGGGGATTGGCTGGCATAGCGGTCAAAGGCATAACCGGTCAGCAACCACCCCAGGCACTCTGTTTCCAGATCACCTTGGTCTATGCCCGATGCGATGTGATATGTGCCTTCGGGCAGGGCTTCGGCGGCGGCGGCCAGAGGAAAACGATTGCGGGCCCGACCTGTGGCTGTGCCATACCCCGCCAAAGCAGACTGTACCGCACCGTCAGCGCCCGGAATCAGCAAAACCTGTCCCAGTGCACCGGTAAATCCGCTGATTTTGGCCCAGGTCGTCACGGCTTCGGGCTGGCCCGCCAGCCAGTCGTCCAGACCTGGCTGCGCAATGACGTGAAGAGGAACAGATGGATCCGATGGTGATGCGAAAGACAGGGTCATGAAAATCTCGGCTGTTGCGGCTTATGCCCAACCTAGCCGTCCATGGACCGTCCGCAAGCCCTGTCAGACCGAAAGATCTTGCTGATCCCAGATCACAGTCAGCGATTTCTCACCCACTCTGATCAACCGCGACAGGGTGGCCCCGGCGGCGACCGAGTCGCCCGCATCCACATTTTGCGCCACATCATTCGCCACACAGGCCAGCGCCATCATTCCGATCTGTTCGGCAATGGCCACAATGGATCGCGCACATTTGCGCAGCCCGGCCCAGTCACGCTGTCTCCAGAACCGCTCGCAATTCGACAGGCGCACCGCCAATTCCTCGACCGTGCGACACAGCACGTCCAACGCGTTTTTCTCACCCAGTTGTCGATACAGCCCATTCAGACGATCCGAATCCAGCCGCACTGTTTCTTTGTGTTCAAGCGTGACGATCTTTTCCACCACATTCACCCCAATTCTATACGCCCCCACGGCATAGCCCGAATGTGGTGCGCAATTCCTTTGCAAAACCTTGCTATGGGGCAGGATAATGGCTCGAATTTTCTTCGAATTCAGGTTACAGCAGTCCACCGAGACATGAACAGGGACACAAGAATGGAATTCGCCAAACCTTTGCCAAACTATCTGGTCAATCGGTATCATGGCTGGAAAGCCACCACATATTCGGAAAACCAGGTCTGGTATCGCCGTCTGGCCACCGAAGGGCAGCGTCCGCGGGCCATGGTGATTTCCTGTTGCGACAGCCGGGTTCATGTCACCTCGATTTTTGGGGCGGATCAGGGTGAGTTCTTTATTCACCGCAACATTGCCAATCTGGTGCCGCCTTATGCGCCCGACGGTGATCATCACGGCACCAGTGCTGCCATCGAATACGCGGTGACCGCGCTGAAAGTGGCGCATCTGATCGTGCTGGGCCATTCCCAATGCGGTGGTGTGCAGGGCTGTATCGACATGTGCAAGGGCCAGGCACCACTGCTGGAAGCCAAAGAAAGCTTTGTTGGTCGCTGGATGGATATCCTCAAACCAAAATATGATCTGGTTGCCGATATCGAAGACAGCACCGACCAAGCGCGCCAGTTCGAACGGCAGGCGGTTGTTGCTTCGCTCGAAAACCTGATGACCTTCCCCTTCATCTCCGCGGCGGTAGAGAGCGGCTCGCTCAGCCTGCACGGTTTGTGGACAGATATCGGTGAAGGTGGCCTTCAGTGTTATGATCCCGGCGAAAAGAAATTCGTGGTCGTCTGACCCGGCGGATTTTCGACAATTTCAGGCAGCGCGGATCAGACTACTGATTCCGCGCTGTTTTTTTGATAAGTTTGGGATGTCATTTTAGGGATTCGGAGCATTCCATGCGATTGATCAAACGTGTTCTTGTCACTTTGCTAGTCTTGATTCTGGTTCTGGTAGGGGTGTCCTTTATATTGCCAGGCAAAGCAGAGGTTTCGCGCAGCATCACTATTAATGCGCCGCCCGAGGTCATCTTTCCTTATGTCAACTCCATGCAGGAGACCGAGAAATGGTCGCCATGGTTATCTCGTGATCCCGAGACGAAGCTGACCTATGGCGGGCCTGATTCTGGGGTCGGGAATGTGCTGAACTGGTCGTCGGATCACCGGCAGGTCGGCACCGGTTCGCAAGAGATTACCGAAAGCGTTGAAAACCAGATGGTCAGAACCGCCTTGGATTTTGGTCCAATGGGAACTGCCATTGCCATGTTTGAACTGCAGCCGGAGGGCAGCGGCACCAAAGTGACCTGGGGGTTTGAATCCGAATTGGGTATGAATCCCATGTCCCGCTGGATGGGGCTGATGATGGATAAATGGGTTGGCGGAGATTACCAGCGCGGGTTGGATAATCTGAAAACGCTGGTCGAGGGGCAGGGGTGATTTAGAGGACCCCGAGGTGTATTCGGATGGCGGCTTTGAGCCCCGAGCAGTCGTTACAAAGCTGGCTTTGAGCAAAGGACTTCATCTGGAACTCAGTCCAGCGTGTTCTTGTAGACTTTGCCGTCTTTCATGATCAAATCGAAATTCTCATGCGGGTCTGCGATCAGGTCGATATCTTGCAGCGGATTGCCGTCCACAAGGATTAAGTCGGCATAAGCGCCCTTTGCGATTACACCCAAATCGCCTTGTTGATAGGGGTGGCGCGGGCCTGAGAGTTTGAGCAGTTCAGCATTGGTTGAAGTCGCCATTTTCAGCACCTCGTATGGCGTGTACCAGCGCTGCAACTTGGCAAGGAACGCGCCTTGACGTTCGGCCAGTTTGGGATCGAACAGGATGTCGGTGCCGAAAGCGACTTTCACGCCAACTTCTTTCGCCGTTTTGTAGGTGAAATCTGTACCGTTGGTGACGTCGATCCATTTCTGCTGGCTAACAGGGTCGTCGAAAGAAAAGCCATCCTCGTCATCCAGAAGAGGCTGCACTGACAACCACACGTCGTTGTCGCGCATCAGTTCCATCGTTTCGCGGCTCATCAAGAAGCCATGCTCGATGGACTTAACGCCAGCGGCAACGGCTATCTCCACTGCCTCGTCCGTGAAGACATGAGATGCAACATAGGTGTTGTAGGTGTCAGCCACCTCTACGAATGCCTCGATTTCGGCCTTGGTGTATTGGCGTACATCCAGAGGGTCATAGGTAGATGACACCCCGCCGCCGGTGGAAATCTTAAGCTGGGTCGCGCCCATGCGCATGATTTCACGCGCGCGTTTGACCACTTCCGGAACACCATCAGCCTGCGCCATCAAACCAACGCTGTACCAGTACCATTGCGAATCCGCGCCGTTCGTCGGAACCGCTTGGTAGGGGCGATAGTCAAAGTGGCCGCCGGTTTGTGTCACGGGCGGGCCGGACGGCAGGATACGAGGGCCTTCGATCTCGCCTGCGTCAATCATCCGTTTTATGGCAAATGAATTGCCGCCAACGTCGCGCACCGTTGTAAAGCCGCGCATTAACGTGCCTTCGGACCCGATGGCACCCCGCACCGCGACTTCAAGAATATCGCCGGTCACAACCATGCTCTGCGGATTGCAGCAATAAAGCGTGTGCCAGTGTACGTCGATCAGGCCAGGCATCAACGTGCGCCCGCCGCCGTCGATGACGATACCATTGGCGACGGTGAGGGGTTCTGAGGACACATCTGTGATCAGATTGTCGGTTACAACGACATTGGCATTTGCAATCATTTCCTCATTCACACCATCAAACACGTTGACGTTTGTGAACAGTATCGGTCCCCCATCCTGGGAGAGCGCTTGCGAACTGGTTATTGCAAGAGCAATCGACGAAACTGCGGCAAGTTTGGGAAAATGCATTCGAAATTCCTCAGAAAATACTGTCGGATAAACCATCCCAGCGGAAGCAAGAATTTTCAAGCATTACCTCGCTTTTCTCCAATGGCAGTTTTGTCCGCCTTGCCGACGTTCAATAAAATAAAAAACCCCGCTGACCATGCAGCGGGGTTTACTTAATCAATGCTAAGGGTTGTGCGTATCGCTCACCCCTTCTTCAGGACCTCACGGCCCAGCAATTCGGCGATTTGTACCGCGTTCAGCGCTGCGCCCTTGCGCAGGTTGTCACTGACGCACCACAGGTTCAGGCCGTTCTCGATGGTTGAATCCTGACGGATGCGGCTGATGAAGGTGGCGAAATCACCTGCGCATTCGATCGGCGAGACGTAGCCGCCCGGTTCGCGCTTATCGATCACCATGATACCTGGTGCTTCGCGCAGGATGTCACGGGCTTCGTCTTCGTCCAAGAATTCCTCGAACTCGATATTCACGGCCTCTGAATGGCCGACAAAGACCGGAACGCGGACGCAAGTGGCTGTAACCTTGATCGACGGATCGACGATCTTCTTGGTCTCGACAACCATCTTCCACTCTTCTTTAGTCGAGCCGTCTTCCATGAAGACGTCGATCTGCGGAATGACGTTGAAGGCGATCTGCTTCTGGAACTTGTTCGGCGGGACTTCGGTGGTGGGGTTATAGATGGCTTTGGTCTGATCCCACAGCTCATCCATCCCTTCTTTGCCCGCGCCGGAAACCGACTGATAGGTCGACACGACGACGCGCTTGATCTTGGCGCGGTCATGCAGCGGTTTCAGCGCGACAACCATCTGCGCGGTCGAGCAGTTGGGGTTGGCGATGATGTTCTTGTTCTTATAGTCGTGGATCGCCTCGGGGTTACATTCCGGCACGATCAGCGGAATTGCAGGGTCATAGCGATACAGGGACGAGTTGTCGATCACCACGCAGCCAGCCGCCGCCGC
The DNA here is from genome assembly GCF_059610485.1 of Ruegeria sp. CDSC081. Lineage (NCBI taxonomy): Bacteria > Pseudomonadati > Pseudomonadota > Alphaproteobacteria > Rhodobacterales > Roseobacteraceae > Ruegeria > Ruegeria sp. CDSC081. The sequence continues at coordinate 131,389 of NZ_JBXWNS010000010.1, forward strand.
CTTGGGGGCGTAGACCTTGGTCGCCTCGGATCCCACGGCAAACAGCGCCATGTCCCAGCCGGTGAAATCAAACGTGTCCAGGTCTTTGGTCGTGAGTGTCTTGTCGCCAAAGCTTACTTCGGTTCCCAGCGACCGACGGCTTGCCAGCACGGCAAGCTCATCGATGGGGAACTGGCGTTCTGCCAGAATGTTCAGCATTTCGCGGCCCACATTACCTGTGGCGCCGACGACTACGACGCGATAGCCCATTTCATGTCTCCAAAGTTAAGGACGCGCGTTCATAGCCGCGTTGCAGCAAAGAAAAAAGAGGTTTCGCGGGATATTTCCCCCAATGACACCGATTTGACGCGGTGCATCGCCTCAGGCGTCGGTCAGAAGCCGTTCATAGAGCGCCACCAAGGTCTTTGCCTCGCCGTAGATGTCGAAATTCTGTTCCACATGGACGCGGGCGGCGCTGCCGGATAGCGCCAGCGACTCGGGGTTCGACAGCATTTCAGCGGCGGCATCAGCCAGGGCGGGAATGTTCCCCGGTTCGACCACATGGCCCAGTGAGGGGTCGGTCACGATCTCTGCAAAGGCACCGACATCGGTTGCCACCACAGGCACGCCGCAGGCCATCGCCTCGAGCGGGGTCAGGCCAAAGCCTTCCCAGCGTTGCGGCGCGATGAACAAGTCCAGCACCTGGTACCACTCGGCGATCTGATCCACCGTGACCTCGGGTTTGAACAGGATGCGGTCAGACAGGCCCGCCTTGGCGACCTTGTCTTTCAGCTCGGCCAGAAAGCCGGTGTGTTTTTCGGTCGCGCGGCCCATGACGATGCCATGGACGTCTTCGAAACGGCCACAAAGGTCGATCATCGCATCGACGAAAGCATCGGTGCCTTTCTGGTGCCGGATACGGCCATAGCACCCAAGCAGCAGACCACCGGGCAGGCCGAGTTTGCCCCGCAGGGCGGCTTTGTCCGCGGGCGGGGTGAAATTCTGCAGGTTGATGCCATGCATGATGACCTGCGCGTCCCGCTCAAGATATCCGGCGGTTTTGCGCGATGTGGCGACTACCGCGTCCATTTTGTCGATCAGCCATTTGCTATAGCCCGTATGCGACCGCTGCGAGGCGCTGGTGAACAGTAGTTTCAGGCGCAGACGAAAGACATTGCGCAGGATCAGGCCCAGCAGCATCTCGGTATTGCGCCGCGCGTGCCAGACGCGCGTGGTCTTGCGCGACAGAAATGGCAGACGGCCCAGCGGGATATGGGGCAGATCGGCCGGTAGGCCCGGTCCGGTTGCGGCGATGTCGATCCATTGCACTTGCAACGGCACCAGCCGCGCGATCGTCGCGGTCACGCCGGAAAGCCTTCGCTTGAGGTTCGGTGCGATGACAACAGGGTCGGACATGGGCTCTCCCGATGGTTCCAGCGTCAGTCAACGCTGTCGCGGCTGAATAGGTAAATCACGCATCCAATGGCAAGCGTGACTGCAAAAAAGCCGAATATCGCTGTGTAGGGCGCGGTTGGACTGATGTCCACTGTCGCGGCATGGACGCGGCCGGTGACAAATTGCGCCAGACCCACTCCGCCGATGCCGAACAGATTCAACAGGGTCATGCCACGCCCGACCAGATGCGGCGGCACGAAGGCGCGGCCATGGGCCATGATGACCGGAAAGCTGGCGCCCATGAAACCGATCACCGCCATCAGACTTACTGACACCCAGACCGCCATGTCGATCCACAGGCACAACAGCCCCAGCGCCGCCGCGCCCAAGGCATTGCCGCCAAAGATCACCCATTTCCGTGTTCCCAGCAGCCGGTCCAGTGGCCCATAGGCAAAGGTGCCGGCAATCATAGCCGCCCCCATGACCAGCGTCGCGGTTCCGATCTGCGTGGTGCTGAGGGCGAAAACGTCGTTCAGATATGGACCTGCCCACAAGCCTCGTGTCGCAGCCGCGGGGGCGTAGGCCACCAGCATCAGCGGCAGGATGGCCCACAGGGCAGGTTCTTTCAGCAGGTCCAGCACTGACCCGCGATGCTCGGTCTCAACCGGTTTGGGGTCGTGAACGCTGATCCAGATGCCCGCTGCGATAATGGCCGAAACGACGGCCAGTGTAGCCATTGTGGCGCGCCAGCCCATCAGTTCGACCGCAAGTGCTGTGGGGTAGGAGGCTACCAGATTGCCGACCGACCCAACGCCCAGCATGATGGCTGCTAGCGTGGCAAAGCGGGCGGGCGGGTATTCGCGGGCAAAGATGTAATAGGATGCCATCAGAACGGGCGAGCACCCGACTCCGATCAGCCCCATCGCGACTGCGATATGAAACGGGGTGCTGGCCACTGCAAACAACGCAGCGCCGCCCGCGCCACCTGCCAGCAACAAAACCGCAGCCGTCAAACGCGGCCCGATCCGGTCCAGCGCCCAACCCACTGGCAGTTGCATGGCGGCAAAGACCAGAAACCAAAGCCCAGAGGCAAAGGCCAGATCTTCGGGCCTTGCCCCGATGTCACGCCCCAGATCGACGCTGAGCACGGCAAGAAAGGCACGAAAAAATTGGCTGAGCACATAGCCCAGACACAGAACCACCAGTCCGGTTTTCATGAGACGCCTCTTTCGCCCAACCCGCCAGCAAATGCTTGGCATGTCCCCGTGATATGTACAAGCGCGTGTGCTATGATGTTTTCAGCGGACATCGAACAAATTTGGGCTATCTGAAGGTCTATTCATATTGTCGAGGATCCAATGAAAGATGCACAGGCCGCATTTTATGACAGCCTTCCGCTGTTGCGGGACTTTAACAATCTGACCGATCCTGAACGCTTTACCGCGGTGCCGACGGAATGGGTTCTTGGTGTCGCAGATGTCGTGGATTCCACCGGTCAGATAGAGCGGGGACGATACAAGGCCGTGAACATGGTTGGGGCCGCGGTGATCTCGGCCATGATCAATGCGCTTCGCGGGCAAGAATTTCCCTATGTCTTTGGGGGTGATGGTGCCGGGTTCGCCGTACCGGCAAGCGCGGCAGAGGCAGCACGTAGCGTTCTGGCCGATTTGCGACGCTGGGCAGAAGAAGAGTTCTCGATCGCGTTGCGTGGGGCCGTCGTGCCCGTCGCCGAAATCCGGCAGGCGGGCAAGGATCTTCGGGTTGCGCGTTATGCGCCATCCGAGGGGGTGGATTATGCGATGTTCTCGGGCGGTGGTCTGGCCTGGGCCGAGGCCGAGATGAAAGCAGGCCGGTTTGAGGTTCCGTACGCAGCCCCTGGTGCGCTGCCGGATTTGACCGGGCTGTCTTGCCGTTGGTCCAACAGCAAGGCGCAGAATGGTCAGATAGTCTCGGTGGTGGTGCAGCCAACTGCCCGCGCAACCGAGACCGATTTCGCCGACCTATCACGGGCTGTTCTAGTGGCCGCTGAAGGATTGGACCGGTCCGGCCACCCGATGCCGGAAAGCGGCCCTCCGATCCGCTGGCCTCCGCCTGGTTTGGCGCTGGACGCCCATGTGTCCCGTGCGGGTCGCAATCTTTTGCTGCAGAAAATCAAGCTGTTGGCGCAGAATTTGATGATCGCACTGCTGTTCAAATCTGGAAAGAGACTGGGTAATTTCGAGCCTGGTCACTACAAGCGCACGGTCAGTCGCAATGCGGATTTCCGCAAATTCGATGACGGGCTGAAAATGACGCTGGATTGTGACCCGGCCACCCTGAACCAGATTCAGACCGTTCTTGAACAGGCCCGGAAACAGGGCAGGATCCGATACGGGCTGCACGCGCAGGATGAGGCGATGATGACCTGCTTTGTCCCCTCGGCCACCCGTGACGATCACGTCCATTTCGTCGATGGTGCCTCGGGCGGGTATGCTCAGGCGGCCTCGGCGATGCGGGCTTAGGCCTTCCACCTTGCGGCCAGGGCACGCGCCGCCTGTGTCAGCAGCATCACGTCGATCCCCACCGCCTGGAACTGGGCGCCCATGTCCTTATAGGCCTGCGATGCCTCATCCGTGACACCAAGAATGCCCGGGGCTTTGCCTGCTGCAACGATGCGTTTCATCGCGTCGGCGATCACCGCCTGGACTTCGGGCGCGGCGCTGTTTCCCTGAAAACCCATGTCAGTGGACAGGTCAGACGGACCGATAAACACGCCATCCACGCCTTCTACCTGTGCAATGGCATCCAATGCGGCGATACCGGCGCGGTTTTCCACCTGTAACAGCAGACATATCTGATCGTCTGCGGTCTGAATGTAATCCTGAACCGTTCCGTATTGCGTTGCGCGTGAGGCCATCGCGCCGACGCCTCGCACACCTTGGGGCGGATAGCGGCAGGCGCTTACCAGATCGCGCGCCTGCTGGGCACTTTCCACCATCGGTACCAGGATTGTCTGAGCACCTGCGTCCAACACCATCTTGATCAATGCGGTGTCGCCCACCGGGATTCGCACGACGGGATGTGTCGGACTGGCGGCCAGCGCGATCAGCTGATCCCGGATGGACCGGATATCATTCGGCGCGTGCTCACCGTCGATCACCAGCCAGTCGAATCCGGCAGTGCCCATGATCTCGGCTGTTACCGCCTCAGCAAAGCTGGACCAACACCCAATCAGATGGTCGCCGTTTTTCAGGGCTTGTTTGAACGTGTTGACGGGTGCGGACATGTGGAACCTCTAGTTTAGCGAGCGGGCGATTTCAGTGATCACGTCAAATGCCATTTGGACGTCTGCCTGCGTGGTCTCAAACTGACCGGCCTGAAAGCGGATCACCAAGTCGCCATCAACGCGGGTTTGAGTCAAGTAAATGCGGCCATCATCATTGATCGCATTAACCAGCCGTAGGTTCAGATCGTCCAGATCGGTTGACCCAAGGGGGGCATAGCGGAATGTCCACAATGACCACATAGGGTTGGTGGTGATTTCGAAATCGGATTCCGCCTTCAGCCGGTCATGCAGAGCCACTGACCATGTTATATGATTGCGCAACCTTTCACGTAGCCCTTCCAGACCATAGGCGCGGATGACGAACCACAGTTTCAGGGCTCGGAACCTGCGGCCCAGCGGTACCGACCATTCAGAATAATTTATGATCCCGTCCTTGCCGTGGGTCTTCAGGAATTCCGGGCTGATCGCGAGTGTCCGTACCAGATCATCGGGGTCCTTCAGAAAATGGGCGCAGCAATCGAACTGAACACCCAGCCATTTATGCGGGTTGAACACGATGCTGTCGGCTTGCTCGACTCCCTCCCAGTAATGGCGGTATTCGGGGCATATCATGGCCGAGCCAGCCCAAGCTGCATCGACATGCGAATATAGCCCGTATTTTTGCGCAATCTTCAGACATTCCTCTACTGGATCGGCCGCGCCGGTTCCGGTGCCGCCGACGCAGAGGATCACGCCGGTTGGTTGATAACCAGAGTCTAAATCGGCTTGGATTGCTGTTTCCAGCGCCTGTGGGTCCATCCCGCGCCAGTCGCCTTGTATGGGCACCCGCACCAGATTTTCCTGCCCGATCCCCGCAACCCATATGGCACGATCAACCGAGGTATGGACCTCGGCCGAGCAATATACGCGCAGCGGTTTCTGTCCGAACAACCCTTGTTGGTTGCCCTGCCAATTCAGCGCCTTTTCCCGCATGGTCAGCACAGCGGCCAGGGTCGCGGACGAGGCGGAATCCTGAATGACACCTGCAAAGCCCGTGGGCAGATCCAGGGCCTGCCGCAACCAATCCATCATCCGCGTCTCCATCTCGGTCGCGGCGGGGGATGTCTGCCACAACATGCATTGCGGAGCGATGGCGCTGGTTAGAAACTCGGCCAGAACCGACGGGGCCGAGGCGTTTGCATTAAAATAGGCAAAAAAGCGAGGATGTTGCCAATGGGTAATCCCAGGCATCACGATCTGTTCGAAATCGTGAAAGATTTCCTCCATCGCCTGGGAGCGCTCGGGAGGGCGCGCGGGTAAGGCGTTAAGAATATCACCGGGTTCCGTTCTGGCCCGAACCGGATTGTCGCCGACAGTCAGATGGTAATCCTGTGCCCACTCAGCAATCTTGGCGCCCCAATCCGAGAATTCATCCCAGTTCATTTTATCTTCCAATCTTCTCTGAACACCGCTTTCGATCCTGTGCCAGTGATGAATATCCGGGTTGAAACGTCAACGCCCTTTGCAGGAATCCAGTGGTCTGAGATTTTTCTGAACATGTTTCCGCAGAGAGAAATGGAATAATTTAGGCTCTAATAAGCGATAAATGCCTGGAATTCCAAACACGGAAAGGTCAGTTGAAGAATGAACCGAATTCGGCCAGAATTTAACATGGCTCATGAAATTCCATTGACGTCCCGGTCTTTGCCTATTGCGCTGCTGCGCGCGAGGGAACGGGTTATGGGGCCTATCCGTAGAATGCTTGTCGAAGCGGGCGTAACCGAACAGCAATGGCGAGTTCTGCGGGTGCTGGAAGAGGAAGGCCCTCAAGAGCCCACGCATATTGCTGACCGTGCCTGTCTGCTTTTGCCCAGCCTGACCCGCATTCTGCAAAAGCTTGAGGCCAAGGGCCTTGTCGTGCGGAAAAGCCATCCGGTCGACAAGCGCAGGCAGATTGTTGAGATCACGGTCAAAGGGGCAGGAATTATCCGGGATAACATCGACTATACGTTGCTTTTGGCTGAAGAAATCCGCAACACGCTGGGACCAGAGCGGCATGAGGCGTTGCTGGATCTTCTCAACGATCTGCACCAGTTGAAATTACAATCAGATTCTCGGGACTAACAGTGTGTGGGCCCCGCCAGATGGCCTTTGTGACCTCTCTGGCGGAGTGGCCAGGCCCGAGTGGACCATGTGCCTGGCCTACAGCCGGATACGAGGGGTGTTCAAACGATCCGGCAACGTTTCAGAGAACATCAGACCCCGAAAATCGGGTTTTCTCAGACGCAAACTTACCCAGGGGGATGGGTGTTTGGCCGTGGTCCTCTGAATACTCGCACCCGGATTTCAGCGATTTCTGCCGTCCACGCGGGTGTCTTCGCAAGAAGGCGGAGGATTGGTGGTCCGCCGCCTTTGTGAGTGGTGACGTCTCAGTGCTGAACGCTTTCTGTTAGCAACAAGCTAGCGCGATACAGCGGTTTTCCAAGGTTTAACGGCTAAAAACTGAATGAGCTGTCGCCGTGTTTTCAGCCGCATGTTGAAAGTAAGCCCAGCGCCATAAGTAGCCATGTCTGCGAATTTTGAAACACGCGCAGGCTTACCGGTTCGATTTGGGCAAGCCTGTGCCGAATTATCCCCGAATTGTCGGCAAAAACCGGCGTGCGGGTTTCCAAGGATTGCGACTTGCTCTGGTTTATGCCCTTTAATATCCACTTTAACTAACCTGTTTTATGGCGGCATGATGATGGGTAGCCTGTTCTCTATTCCTGATCCGATCGCTTTGCCGGTTACCGGCGAGGACGACACATACCCGGTTGGGCGAATCTTTTGTGTGGGCAGGAACTATGCCGCACATGCGGCTGAAATGGGACATGAGGTCGACCGTGAGGCCCCTTTCTATTTCACCAAGGCCGCTGCAAACGCGGTCCTGTCTGGGGTGACGACGGCTTACCCTCCGGGGACCGAAAATTTCCACCATGAGATGGAGCTGGCTGTTGCAATCGGAAAGCCGGTTTTTCAAGCTGATACTTCTCAGGTGCAGGAAGCGGTGTTTGGCTTTGGCTGCGCCCTGGACATGACCCGACGTGATCTGCAAATTCGAGAGCGCAACAAACAGCGCCCTTGGGATCTTGGAAAAGATTTCGAGAATGCAGCCGTATTTGCCCCTCTGACCCGCGTGAGCGATTGGCAACCCGACCCGCAAAAACGCATCATTTTGCGCGTTAATGGCGAAACCCGGCAGGACGCAACCTTGGATGAGCTGATCTGGTCGATTGACGAGATCATAAGTCACTTGTCCGGCTATTATCATCTGCGACCAGGGGACTTGATCCTGACCGGAACGCCGGCTGGTGTAGGGCCGGTTCAGCCCGGAGATTCACTCGAGGGTGAGATTGACGGGTTGCAGCCGGTCAAATTGAGTATATCAGATCCTAAATAGGGTCTTTTTGCCAAATCTCGGCAAATTCTATGTCATCCAACCCGGCAAAGCGACGAACCCGGTCCAGTTCGGCCTGTAGGCGGCGCGTGCGGGCATCTGACCACCGTACTGCACGTTCTGGCCATAGGGCGCTGACCCGCAGCACCGACTGATCGCGATGGGCCTTCATGTCGATCCGGCCAATCAGCCGGTCGCCTTCGAGAAGCGGGAAAACATAATAGCCATAGGTGCGTTTCGGGGCGGGGACAAACACCTCGATCCGGTAGTGAAACCCAAACAGCCGTTGCGCGCGGTCACGGTCCCGCAGCATCGGGTCAAACGGGCTGAGCACTCTGATCCGACCCGGCGCAGGGGCGATCTGCGCGGCCTGTTCCGCGATTCCTGGACGTGCGAACAGCTTTCTGGCCTGGCCATTGGCACATTCGATCTCGATCTCTTCGACATGGCCCTCGGCGAGGGCTGTTTTGCACCAATCTCGGGCCTCAGCCGCGCTGACCGTATCCCAGAATGCCGCCAATTCGCCCGAGGTCGCAAACCCCAGCCGGTCAAGCGCTGCATTGCACAGCCAATCCACGGTCTGTTCGGCGTCACAGGGCATGTTGCCGGGGCAAAGATGCGTTTCAATCACCCGTTCGGTCAGGTCATAGCGTTTCTGAAACCCCTGCCTGCCGATCACGGTCAGCGCGCCTGAGCGCCACAGGAACTCCAGCGCGGTTTTCGACGGGTGCCAATCCCACCATCCGCCGGAGCCTTTCTTTTCGTCTTTTCCCACATCCGACGAGGAAACTGGCCCATGATCGCGTATATGCTGCAATACGGTTTCAAATTGCTGCTCAAACCCATCGCGACGCCAGTTTTTCCAGCGCGATTTCAGCAGGTCAGCGTCGCGCTGAAACCGTAGATGCCAATGGGGGTAGAACTCCATCGGAATAACGGCTGCGTCATGGGTCCAGTGTTCGAACAGCCCACGGTCACGTTCGTAGACATGTTTGAGGTTTTTGGCGCGATAGGCGGGCCTGCGCGAAAACAGGATCATGTCATGGGCGCGGGCGACCGTGTTGATACTGTCCAGCTGAACAAATCCCAGACGCCTGATCAATTCAAGCAGGTCAGGCCCTTTCGCAGCCCCGGACGGCTGTTCTGCCAGCGCGTGCCGGTCCATGAACAGGGCGCGGGCCGCCCGATTGTTCAGCCTTTGCATCGCCATGGGTCAGCGGCGTTTCAGCGTATCACCATAACTGATCTTGGGGGTCAGAGTTATGCGGTTTTCGACCTCGGAAGTGGGATCGGAAAGCTGAACGGCGATTATCTCGGCTGCCTTGCGCCCAATCTCGTGTCGACATGCATCCATTGTGGCCAGCTTGCGCGGCAGGCCCTGTAACAGTTCGACATTGTTGAACCCTGCCAAACCGATCTGGCCTGGAATGTCTATCCCCTGGTCCAACAGATACAGCAATCCACCAGCACCAATCATGTCGTTGGAATAATACAGGAAATCCAGATCCGGTGAGCGTTCCAACATGGCTTGAGTCATCTCGCGGCCTTTGGCCAAGGCCGAGCCCCCGGAATAAAACTCGCGGTCTTCGATCTCGATCCCATGCTTGCCCAGCACTTCGGTAAAGCCTTCGAACCGTTTCCGAGCGCGGTGATCCAGGGGCATTTTGGTGCCCATAAAGCCGATATGTTCATAGCCCGCTTTCAGGATCGCCTGTGCCATCTCACGTCCAGCGCGGCGATGGGAAATCCCGACCATCGCGTCCACCGGCTTACCATCGGTGTCCATGATCTCGACCACCGGAATCCCCGCCGAATCCAGCATGGCGCGTGCGGCATCGGTATGTTCCAATCCGGCGATGATCACGCCCGAAGGCCGCCACGAGAGCATCTCGTACAGGACTTTTTCCTCTTTTTCGGGCAAATAATCGGTGACGCCGACCACTGGCTGTAGCTCGGTATCCTCAAGAATCTGATTGATCCCGGTCAGCACCTCGGGGAACACCATGTTCGACAGCGACGGGATGATCACCGCCACAAGGTTCACCCGGCTTGAGGCAAGCGCACCAGCGATTTTGTTCGGCACGTATCCCAGCTCTTTTGCTGCGGCCAGAACGCGTGTGCGGGTCGCATCCGACACGTCACCCCGATTGCGCAGAACCCGGCTGACCGTCATCTCAGACACTCCGGACGCTTCAGAAACATCACGAAGGGTGAGCGGGCGTTTGTTTTCTGTGGTCACGGGGTGCACCTGCGTTGTTGTTTTGTCCGATGGTAGCGTGAACAGGACGCATTTTACAACTGCCCTTCAAAGCCGATGACAACCCGAAAAAACCACGCTACAGAGAGTTTTGCGCGGCCCCGTGGCTCAACTGGATAGAGCAGCCCCCTCCTAAGGGGCAGGTTATTGGTTCGAATCCAATCGGGGTCACCAAAAACACCTTTAAAATATGGCTTATTTACAGGGCTTTGTGCAGGAGCTTGCAGAAAGTCCCGTGAGTTTTCGGGCCGAATTCTGCTGAAACGGCGGAAATCTCGTACAAAACCTGTACAAAATCCGCGCGTCTTTGCGCCATTTGGGGCCATCCAATGAGCTGGCGGGTTGCGAACACATGCGCGGAACGGAAGTTTGGCAGCGCAACGCGCAAGCAGATCATCATGTTTCTGGCGGACAAGGCGAGCGATGATGGGTCTGGCATCTGGTGTTCCAAGGGAACGATTCAGCGGCACACCGAGCTGGGAGAGACCACAGTCAAGCGAGCCGTGCGCGCGTTCTTGAAGGAAGGCATCCTCGTCGAGACCGGCGCGCGGACCTGCAAGAACGGTTTCACCGTCGTCTACCGGATCGATCTAGCCAAGGTTGATGCGCTGGAACCGACCGCAGAACCCGAGATTGAGACGGGGTCCACAGTGGCCCCCGTCCAGTCTGGCCCCGGTACGGGGGCCACTGTGGCCGGGGTACCGGGGCCACCACGGCCCCCAAACCATCCTGAAACCATCCATAAACCACCTACGCGCAAGCGCGAGGCGGCGGAGGATGAAGATGTTGAGAAGATTTTGGATGCCTATCCGCCTGACCGGCTACGCGGCAGAGCGGCCTGCTTAGCCAAGATCGAAGAGGCCATGAAGGAAGGGATTGCACCGGCGGACTTGTTGCAGGCGGTCCAAGCCTACGCCACCGAGAGCGCAGGTTTCACCCGCTCCAAGGTCTGCTTTTCCGATAACTGGTTCCAGTCGCGGCGCTGGCGGACCTATGTTGAGAAGCAGGCAGAAGACCGCGAAAAGACGACAGCATTGCAAGCCGATCACCATGCGCGGCTGGCCTGTTGGGTCAGTGATCGCAGCCCGATGTGCAAGCATATCACTGGCACTCAAGTGACGGCTTTGCTTGCGTCGAAGATGGTTTCCGAAGCCCAAATCCAAGCCGCAGGCCTCAGATCATGACCGCTACCGATCCCACCGAAGAGCAAACAGCAAGGCGACCCATGTCATACGCTGGCGCTGCTGACACGGGACCTTGCGAGGGGCGGCAAGCCTCCCCTTCGAACCCCACCGGTGCGGGAAAAGCCCGCACCAAAGGCCCGCTGACCGAGACTTTCGTCTTTCGGTGCACTGCGGCAGAGAAGGCCCAGTTTCGCGCAAAGGCCGAGGCCGCTGGCTTGCCTTCCGCGACCCTGCTGCGCGAGGCGCTTGGCCTGACCGAGGCCCGTCGCCGCAAGCCCATCCCCCGCGTTGATCCGGCGCTGGTGTTGGCCGTTGGGCGCATTGGCGGCAACCTCAACCAGATTGCCCGCTGGCTGAACCGTGCGATGCTGGCGCGGCGCACCGACCTCGACGCGCTCACCGTTGCCCGCCGCTTGCTGACCATCGAGCGCCAGCTTGCCCAGATCATCGCGGCGTCCCGCCGATGCTGATCAAGTTATTCCGCAACGGCAAAGGCGCGGGCGCGGGGCCAGTTGGCTACCTCGTCGCAGACAAGGTGCTGGCCTACGACGACAACCGCGACTTGATCCGCGATGCAGACGGCCAGCCGATGACCGTCACGCGGGAGCCTTTGCCTGAGGTCCTGCGCGGCAATTCCGACCGCACCGAGGCCCTGATCGACGCCAGCCGCCACCAGTGGACCTACCGCGCGGGCGTGATCAGTTTTGCCACCGCCGACGCCCCAACCGAGGAACAGCAGGCCGAGGTCATGGACGGTTTTGAGCGGCTGGCCTTCGCGGGGCTGGACCCGACGCAATATGAGGTGCTTTGGGTCCGACATACCCACGAAGACCGCGTCGAGCTTCATTTCTGCACACCGCGCTTGGAGCTGACCTCGGGGCGGAGCCTGAACATCGCGCCGCCCGGCTATCAGAACGCCTTCGACAGTCTGCGCGACGTGATGAATCAGCGCCACGGCTGGGCCGATCCGATGGAGCTGGAGCGCACCCAGGAGGTGCGCGACACCATCGAGACCCCGACACGCGCCCAAGGCCGCGACGAGCTGCATGCGTGGCTGCAAGACCAGATCAGCGTCGGCCTGATCACCGACCGCGCCAGCATGCTCGACGCACTTACCGACGCTGGCTTCGACATCCCGCGCGCGAGCAAAGCCTACCTAACCGCCCAAGACCCCGACACCGGCGAGCGCTGGCGATTGAAAGGAGAAATTTTCTATGAAGACTGGCAAGCCGACCCGGCTGAGCGAGAAGCTGAACGCGGAACTGGACACGATTCGGCAGGACTACGCCGCCTCGATGGCATCGCAATTGGAGAGCTTCAGGACCGATTTGAGCAACATTGCGACCATCGCGCAGCGTACAATCGAGATCGATACCCGCACCTTTCTGCGACAGAACAAGAGCTGGCTGACGATTTCGCCCTGGCTGATCACGGGGACGTTCTTGGCGGGGATCGCCTCGATGATGGCCGCGAGCTTGCTTTGGACGCTGATGCTAGCCAGCACGGAACTGACGGATTTGGGCCTGACGCGGATCGACAGGGAGGACGGGATATGGCTGGTGCTGGACCCGACCAAGACGCGGCTGAGGACCTGCACACTGGGCGGCAGGTCAGTGACCTGCATCAAGATCGAGGAGGATTAGATGACGACACCCCTGACAGCCTTGGAACGCGACTTGCTCGCCTGCGTCGAGCGGTTGGTGACGGCCTGCGAGGTCTCAGCAAAGGAATTGAGCGGGTTAGAGGAACGTTCGACGAACAGGATGAAGAGCCAGATGGATGGATTGGCCGCCTGCGTGTCGGTGCTCATTCAATCGCAAACGGCGTCCGTGGCTGCGTTGCACGGCTTGTTGAGCGAGGGCTCGAACTACGGGAGGCTGCGCACGCAACTCGAGACCAGCTTGAAATTAGTGAAAGCCGCCGAGGAGAGGCTGAGACAGAGCTAGAGACGCGGGAGGTCGAGATGGACCGGGGGATGTCGCATGGGCTCTAATGTAACGCTTCTAGGTAACATGGAGCAAGTTTGGTTCCCATTCAGTCAGTTATGGTCTTTCCTAGTTTTGATTGAAGCCCTAGGTTGAATTGATAGGTCGTGTTTAAACCGTCGAGCATTCATTTCTTTCAATCTAAGGTGCCATTTTGCAAAATCCTGTTTCTGATCTTCTAGATGTTTCAAGCCACGTAAATTCTGTTGCTACTGATATTTCAGACCGCCTGTCGCAAGAGTTGATCATCGCCTTAGTCGGGCCTGTGGGGTCAGGGGTGTCAAGTGCCGCAGGGTATATTGCGGACATTCTCGACAGTACCTTCAAGTATGACGTTGCTCCAATTCTGAAGGCTTCCGATATTATCAAGGCCGAAGCTTACAGAGTCGGTATTTCATTGCCACCATCATTACCTTTTGATGCTTATATAACTAGTATGCAGGATGCTGGGAACAAGTTGCGCGAACGTTTTGGGAATAACTATCTTACTGAAAAACTGGTAGAAAAAATTCGGATCGAACGTAAAGATCGTGGCGGTTATGCTGAAGATGTTCCTTTACCGGGCCGACGAGCTTACATCATCGACTCTTTGAAAAATATTGAAGAGCTGAATCTACTTCGGGCGATCTACGGGGAGACTCTGTGTGTATTTGGCGTCTTTGCTCCAGACAGTTTAAGAAAGCAAAGATTGAAGGATGCCGGCGGCCAACCCGGCGAAATCGATAAAATAATTTCACGAGATCAGGGTGAGTTGCCGACCTTTGGGCAGAAGACTCGGAAGCTTTTTGTTAAGTCTGACTTCTTCGTTTGCAATGACCGCAGGCAAGATGACCTCCGAAACAGGATCGAGCGCTTTCTGAATATCGTTTTCGATATATCCGTGCATACGCCTACGCGCGAAGAATCTGCGATGTATGAGGCAAATTCAGCAGCCGCCAACTCGGCTTGTATGTCCCGACAAGTAGGCGCAGCAATTGTGTCATCGAGGGGCGAGCTGATTAGTGTTGGCTGGAATGATGTTCCGAGCTTTGGTGGTGGTCTTTACACAGAAGATGATCGTGCTGTTTATGATGGGGCCCAAAGAAAGATCATTGATAGTGACAAGCGTTGCTACAATTGGGGTGGCTCAATATGCCACAATGAGACAAGGCGTGTAGATATTATCCAAAACATCGTCTCCAAAATTTCAAGTGCAGGTGTCTTGAAGAGAGGGAAGACGCGAGATGACATTGAGCAGCTTCTAGTCGGAACTGCGGTCGATTCTCTTACTGAGTTTTCGCGATCAATTCACGCCGAGATGGAGGCGATCCTATCTGTCGCTCGTGAAGGGAAGCACTCTCTTGTTGGTGCGACACTTTATACAAACACATACCCCTGCCATAACTGCGCACGCCACATTGTAGCAGCTGGTATCACCAAAGTCGTCTACATCGAACCTTATCTGAAAAGTCTAGCGACTACATTGCATGAAGACGCGATCTCTGAAGACCCAGAGGCTGAGAACATGGTTATTTTCAGGCAGTACGACGGTGTGGCACCGACAAGTTATCTCAAGTTGTTTCGCCCCAAAGATGAGCGAAAGGCTAATGGCCGATTGAAGCTTCAGAACCCTGCTACCGCTTTACCAATTTTCAGAATCCCACTGGACGCGCAGCGCGATTATGAAGATAAGATCCTTGCAGATTTGGCCGAAAAAGAGCAAAGTACCTGAAAAAAGAGGGTTTGGCATGAGAGAAACACCGTCGAAAGGTGAGCAGCTTTGTCTCGATTTGACTGTAGACCAGGTTGAGCAGACTCACACTGTTAGCTGTACGCAAGTTCGGATAGTTCCTTTCGTAAGCGCTAAGTCAAGCTTAGCCAGACGTGAAGCTTTAGAGCGTGTTAAAAGATCAGGAATTTTTCAGTCGTCGTATGCAGGCACTTAGCTGAATTAGTGATTTGATTTTAAACAGTTAAAAATAAAATCAGCTAACTGAGCACCGTATTAGTTGTCACGGCAGCCCCTGTCTTAAAATTGTGGGCTATAGGCTCAATGTGAGAAACGTCGATCTCCTTGGTAGCTACCGCCATGTCGTAATTCGTCTGCAAGTTCATCCAGTAAGCCGGAGTGTTGTTGAAGACGCGGGCGAGGCGCAGCGCGGTGTCAGGCGTGATCCCAGTCGTGCCCCTGATCAGCCGTTCGATGCGCGTCCGAGGCACATCCAGACGTCGCGCAAAGGCGATCGCCCGGATGTCCAAGGGATCAAGATACAGCTCTTTGAGGACTACGCCGGGGTGGATTGGTTCTTCTACCAAATTCATAAGCGTACCCTCTCAATGGTAATCGAAAATCTCAACATCGGCGGTGCCGTTCGGCGTCCAGACAAAGCAGATGCGCCATTGCCCGTTGATCCGCACAGAGTGTTGCCCAGCCCGATCACCTTTCAGTTCTTCCAATTGGTTGCCGGGCGGGAAGCGTAAATCCTCCACAACAACCGCAGCATCCAGCGCCGAAAGCATCGCCCGAGTGCGCTGCACCAAGTCACCGGCAAAGCCTTTGCCGTACTTACCTTTCACGGCATTGATAGCGATTAGTCGTCTTATTGTCCTGATTGAAATAGAGTTTTGCGTCCGCAGTCCTCAGGGTTGGATTAGCCAGGATAAGGTTTCCGGTGTTCTTGCGGAAACAGCCCGATACAATGCTGGCCTCCAGCCATTGACTGGTTCGCCGACGTCGCCGTCACTGATTTTTGACGCCAAAGTCTTCTCTATTGCTCCAAGTGAGTGACCTTGTACCGAGACTTTGAATGAAGCCATGTGGCTACGCGCACGTCGGCTAAAGCGGCTATCTAGGCCTAAGCGTGTATAATGCCGTTTAACTAGATCGAGCTCGTCATCTGACAGCACCCCAGTGTCATCGATGCGGTAAATGATAGTCATTTGGTCTGCATCAAAATGCAGATCCGCCTCCAAAACGCGAGCATTCCCTGAAGGCTCGGCGCTTGGGTGCAAAAAGAGCCTAGCGCCCGTCCCTTTAGTCTTAATTGCATTTAGCTTCTTGCGATTGCATGGCGTGCAAATCGGAACGAGATTGCGCGCGTGGAGTGAAAATTCTGGAAACTCCGCCTTTGGCAAAAAATGATCAAGTTCCGGGTTCGTGTCTAGAGAACAGAATGGGCAAAGATCAGCGTCAGCTTCTGGCAAGGAGGCGATCATCTTGCTTAGCCGACGTTTGATGGCAACAGTGCGACTGTCGTAGCCGTCTATCAGTGCACTTCGTTTGGTTTTGCCCAGTTTCATTGAGGCCAGCGTGTGTACGTTAGGAGCTATCGCGTCGTAAGCTGTGGTTTTGGCTGTTACCTGTGGTACTAGCGGCTGTAACAACTTCTTACGTTCAGGCGTTGATTCATCCACCAACGTTGCGAACGATGGGACGGCCTGCGGGTCGTAAGGGCCAACACGCCTCACCGTTCGCCCTCGAGATCTTCTTTCTGTTCCTCCAGATCGTAAAGGTGCATCTTCGCCGGAATGCCCAGTTGATGAAAAAAGAGCGCCTCAACTGCTTGAGCTGTGCCATGTTGTTCGAAAAGTTCGTCTAGAACGTGAGTGAAATCGGTCTCGGGATCGGCCAAACCTAGCACACGCCGAGTCAGCTCTCCCAAGTCTTCTCCAAAGCTCTCAAAGCTCGGTGGCTTAATTGTCGGTCGATCAGTTCCATCTCTAGTGAAGACCCTAACGTACCTGCTTGGAACCTGCTGAAGCAGAATAGGCGAATGCGTGGCCACGACAGCGTACGAGTCGAACTCGACCAGAGTCTGGTTTAGTGCTGCGATAACTGTGGTGAGCAATCCTGGGTGGAGATTGGTTTCTGGCTCATCAATTAGGAGCAATGAGCCCTCCTCGATGAAACCAATGATATTGCTAAATATTGCAGCTACTAAACGCTGGCCTGCGCTCAACGCACGCACCGCTTCGTCCCTCACTTCTTCGTCACTCGAGCTTAGTGCTTCAGCGCGTTCCGGGTTGAGCAAGGTAGACAGCACGCGTTGGAGAATGTCTTCCCGCTCACTTTCTACAACGGGTTCCAGCGCTTCACCAAGCATGCGACCAATCTCGTCGGCAGTAATCGTCCCATCGGCACTCCTTAGTCCACAGTACTTATAGGAGGCGCGAGAGCGATACGAAACGCCAAGCAAGCGTGGCCGTCGCGCTGGTTCACTCGGCAACGGAAATTCGTCGAAGGCGTTGTAGGAAATCGTGATAACCCTGCTGATATCTGGGGGAGGGGTAATTTCAGCCTTTGGCATCCCTTTTCTAGTCTCTTTTGTGAAGACCTGAGGTGGCATAACAGAAGCCGCCAAACTTGAAAGGGCCTGCGTCTTACCTGTGCCGTTCCGACCGACCAGAAGAATAGTGCGGTTTGGTAACCCTCCGTGCTTCGAAAAATCGCAGTCAACTATATGGGGGCCAGTAGCGCCTTTGAGTTTCATTTCAAAAGTAAAAACCGGCGGTTCGACTTGCGCGTGAGGAGCGTCGATGTATACACCCCCTCGCTTCAAAGCGTGCCGCGATGAGGCCTCACGCATGAACGACTTCTCCCAAAGGTTCTCGTTGGAAATTCGATCTCTGCGGGAAGGCCTAGCTACAATATCACGCAGGCCATTCAGATAAGCCTTACGCAATCGGCTTGGAAGTTCGCCGATCCGTCGGTAATAGGCGACCGATTCACCGAGTGACGCAGCTTTATTGGGCAATGTTTTTATGATGCTTGGTAAATCAGTCGCCCTGAAACCTTCGTCGGCCAATGCAATTCGGACTGCGCCGAGATCAGTGCTCTGGCCCTTTTTTGAGTGCAAAGTAGCGATGAAGCGACACCTCCAGCCGAAGTCGTCCCACGCATCCTGATAGAGGCTTACGTAAGGATATTTTAGACCCTTGAGGGACGGTGTCGTGCGTGCTCGATATATAAGAAATTGCATCTAATCGTCTTCACTTCCGGATATTCCGAATTGTAGGTGACTGTTATTCAATAGGGTAAACGTTGGCACTAGGATAATTGGGTTAAGCGGCACGGAGCATTTCTCTTGCCAAAACCTCAGCTTGCTTCACGACCTTCTTCACAGCCTCAGATTGGAGGTCTGGTGGAAAGCCATGCCTGCGCAAAATACGCTTTATGGCTACGCGCATTTTGGTGCGAACGTTTTGCTTCCGCCACCAATCTACGGATGAGGTCTTTTGAATCGCATTTACCAGCTCTTGGGCGATTACCCGCAATTCTTCGTTGCCCAAGAGTTGCACTGCACTATCGTTTTGGGCAAGCGCGTCATAGAACGCTACTTCTTCCGGGGAAAGGCCGTCTTCTGGCTGTTTTTGAAGGTCCCTTGCCATATCGATCATCTCTTTGATGACCTGGATCGCGTCTATGCTGCGATTGTGATAACGAGCCATAGCATCTCGAAGCCGTAGTGAGAAAGCCTCATTTTGAGTCCGATTTGTTCGTGTACGCGAACGGATCTCCCCGTTTAGAAGCTTTTTCAAAGCCTCAACAGCCAAGTTCTTATGTGCGGTGTTTTGAAGACCCATCAAGAAATCTTCACTCAGAACACTGAGGTCGGGTTTATCGACGCCAGCGGCCTCCAAAATATCGATGACCTCGGTCGACGCAACAGCACGGTTCAAGAGTTGCGAAATTGCCAGCTCGGCATCTTCTGCTGTACGCCCTGTGCGCGAAGATGCATCCATTTTTCGGATTGCGGCCTGAACTGCAACGAAAAATCCGACCTCATCCTTGACCGCCGAAGCCTCTTCCGTACCGGAGGCAATTCGAAAGGCCTTAACAAGGCCTGCCACCGCGTTCATGAACCGTTTTTTTGATTCTTGGCGGTCCTTAGGTTCTTTGCCTTCCACCTTCAGAGTGAGAGCATGCTCGATTGCAGCCGGAAGCATGCTAATGCGACTTGATGGAGAGCCTTCCAGCGCATCCATGTAATGCACGCCGTGGAACATGGAGCGCATGACGTCGAGCTGAGTTTGCAAGGCATGAACTGCTTCGCTTTGGTCAATCCCGGTCTGCTTTTGGTCAGCACCAGAATAGTGCTTCAGCGCTTTCTTTAGATCTGCAGCAAGCCCAATGTAATCGACGACCAAACCCGACGGTTTAGCACCGAACACACGATTGATCCGTGTGATGGCTTGCATCAACCCATGCCCCTTCATGGGCTTGTCGACGTAGAGTGTATGCATGCATGGCGCATCAAAACCCGTCAGCCACATATCCCTTACAATTACGATTTTTAGGGGATCAGATGGATCTCGATACCGTGTTCGCAAAGTTTCTAAGCGCGCCTTGGATCGAATATGAGGCTGAAAATCAGGGGGGTCTTGCGCTGCGCCCGTCATGACGACCTTGATTGTACCTGTTGCATCTTCGCCTGAATGCCAATCTGGATGGGCCGCCGCGATAAGCTTGTATACCTCGACGCAGATGCGCCGTGACATGCAAACAATCATTGCCTTGCCCCCATCCATAGCCTCAAGTCGCGCGTCGAAATGATCAAGAATATCGGAGACCACCGCATCCAGCCGCTTGTCGGCACCAACCAGCTTCTCGATCTGGGTCCACTTTGAGGTCAGGGCCCCCTTTGCATCATCATCGAACTCCACGCCATCCGTTTCAGCGTCTTCGATAATCTCTTGAAACTCGGTATCCAGAAGATCGCCCGCATCTTCGGCCATCTCGATTTTTGCCACGCGGCCTTCGTAGTAGATTGGCACGGTTGCGCCGTCGGCAACCGCTTGGGCAATATCGTAGACGTCGATGTAGTCACCAAAGACAGCTTGTGTATCGGCACCCACAAGCGAGATTGGCGTGCCGGTGAACCCAACGTGGACGGCATTGGGCAGCGCGGTGCGCAAGTGATGCGCAAACCCATATTTTGTCTCACCAGTTTCACGGTTTAGTTTGGCGTCAAAACCATATTGTGACCGGTGAGCCTCATCCGCAAAGACGATCACATTCGAACGATCTGTCAGCAGACCGAAATCACTTTGTCCCTTCTCGGGCCGGAACTTCTGGATAGTGGCGAAGATCACACCGCCAACTTTTCTGTCACCAAGCTTCTTGCGGAGGTCAGGGACATCTTCCGCTTGCACTGGGATTTCGCCGAATAGCGCTGCACAGCGCGAAAATGTAGCGAAGAGTTGGTTGTCTAGGTCATTGCGATCCGTGATCACTACCAAGGTAGGGTTCTCCAGTCGCGCATGGCGCATCAGGCGTCCACCAAGGAAAGTCATCAACAGAGATTTCCCCGAACCTTGGGTGTGCCACATGACTCCACCACGTCCGTCGTTGCCACGTGCCGCAAGCACCGCATTCACGCCCTTTCGTACTGCGTGAAACTGGTGATATCCTGCGATTTTTTTGATCGGGCCTTTGCCCTCATCCTCGAAGACAGCACAGTAACGCATCATTTCAAGGACTACCGTCTGATTCAAAAGGCCATGGATCAGTGTCTGTAAGGCGAGCGCTGAACTTTCTTCGATGAGCTTTTCGCCATTGACAGTACGCCAGCGCATGAACCGGTCGTAGTCGGCCGATAGTGAACCAAACCGAGCGGTAACACCTTCCGAAATCACGTTGAACAAGTTGGTCCTGAAAAGGTCCGGAACCTGAGACTTGTAAGTATCAATCTGATTGAATGCGCCCTTTAGGCTCCCAGTCTCAGTCCCTTTTAGCTCAATCACGATCAAGGGCATGCCGTTCAAGAAAACGATCAAATCTGGCCGCCGTGCAGTTTGCCCAACCACTTCGAATTGGTTCACCACCAGCCAATCATTGGCCGCGTTCGCCCAGTCCACCAACCGGGCAATGCCGTTTTTCTCCTCACCGCCCTCAAACCAAGACACCGGCACACCCGCCGTGATCACTTCGTGAATACGACGGTTTTCTGAGATCAAATCACCCGCGAATTCAGTATCCCGTACTTTGTTCAATGCTGTACGGATCGCCTCTTCCGGCAAATGCGGATTGAGCTTGCGCAACGCCGCATCAAGACGACCAAGCAGCAATACATCGCGGAAACTCTCACGCACAGGATCGTCAGCCTCTGGAGATAACTCCGAGCCATGGAGATAGGCGAAGCCCATCCCCTGAAGCTCTTTCAGAGTCCATTGCTCCAGATCGTCTTCCGATGCAAAGGCCATCAGTTCGCCTCCTCTTCCTGGATGCCCGATGGAATGACTAACTGAGCCAAACGATCACTCAATGTGGCTTCTAACTTTTGCATATGCGTTGAGAGCCAAATAATCATATCTGGCCATGAATCACGATTATATCCGTCGAACGGCGTAGAGAAGACGATCAGACTTTGCTTCTTTTCGTCCATGCGCCTCCAAATCAGCGGCGCGCCAAAGCCCGCCTCAATTTCCGTTTTCTGCTCAAAGAGTTGGTCGAACACCCACTTGTTTTCAGATGCATTTGCTCTTTCTAGACTCAACTGAACGCGCGCTTCATTCCTCAAGAATACTAATTGGAACGGGCAGGATCGCATCCCTGATCCTGCGCTCAACCAATGGCTCCGTGTTGGGCTAATGTTTCCAAACAAGTTCACACCATCAGCCCGCAATTGGTCCAAAGTGGCTTCCCAGAAATCCAATCGTAGCTTGTGCCGCTTCTTCTGGGTGTCCTGAACCGCCTTTTCTTCGTTCTCCTTAGTCGACATCCCAATCATGAAATCCGCAGCTTCAGGCGTCGGGATGATCTGTTGAATGTCGATCATCAACTCGTCGCCAAAGGAGTACGGTGTAACCTTGAAGCATTGTGTGCGGATGCCTCGGCTCAGCAGCCACAGAACCGTCGCTGTTACCTCGCGCCGGAAATTTGCAGCGATGAAAATCATGCGTTGGTCGTTGCCGGGGTTGAGGACCGTCTCTTCCAACTCCTCCACTTCCATGAACTCGCAAATTCGCACGGCAGCATTGCCGCCGCCTTCGTACCGGTCGAGGTATTGCTGATAGATGTCCACAATCTGCGTCTTGGTTAGGCCCGACACATAGGCAGTGTATTTCAGCGCCTGCCATGTCACATCGCGCCCGCTGTCATCGAGCTTGTTCTCGATCACTACAAGGTTGCCGTCCTTGTCGAGCGCCAGTAGGTCGAGCCGTTCGCGCGTCTCATCGAACCCGTCGAATTCCTTTTGGATGATCAGCAGCTCCTCACCCAAGGCGTCGGGCTGATTGGCCAGCCATTCCTGCAAATGGTCCCGCTCGCGAAGGTTCAAGTCAGCAAAGCGCTTTTGCTCAAGTTTCTTCAGGCGATTTTCGGATAGGTTAACCTGGAACATCAACGTCTCTCACTATTCATCAATCTTAATGTGGGCCACACCAGCAAGCCGCCGCTCTGCCATCAACTCAACCAAACCAAACCTCTCGTCACGATCGATTGCGGCGTCTGCAGCTGGAAGCATATCGACCCAGTCTGGGCGTTCCTTGGCCAGTTGGAACCTCTGATTACCGGGCATTGCTGCCATGGCCTCTTTCGTTCGGCAGGTTTTGCCGATCCCGAAGAAGATATGCCATGGCACCATCCCTTCGATCAGAGTAGCGAGTGTGTTGCTCTTCTTTGATGAAACGAAGTCAGCGGTCGCGACGGAACACCCCCAACATGTTTCACCGAAATGATCCGGAGGCCCCGATTTCTGAAACAGGTGAACGTCTTTGATCGAAGCGTGGTTATAGAAAATGTAGATGGGGTTCATGTCCCCTGCCATCGCGATGAGGTCGCTCGTCTGCGGTCCCCCGACCTTGTGGCCGTCATAGCGGCCTGGAACGAAGCCGCCGCGTTTGTTTGTTCCACGAAATAGAACCTTGGCCTGTACCCTGAAACCAACCATGCAGTCTGGTGTTTCGACAAACCATTCCCAATCCGCCCCGTTCCCAATCTTAGCAGGGGCCGTGCCTTTAGCTGCTTGCCCACCTTCTTCAATCTTGTTGAACATGTTGACGTGAATACCAAGCCCTTCGGTTTGCTCAGCAATCCGCAACAAGAGCATCTCGGTGATTGTCTCTTCCTGAAGCTTCAGCCCCTTAGAGAAGGCTGCTTCCTGCCGTTGCCACACCCAGTCAGCAACAATCCGTAAATATGCGCGAAAATCACCGGCTGCGATACTGATCAAACCACCTCCTCCACCTGTTCGCGGGCGGCACCGACGCGCAATTCGCCAGACATGAGTTTGGGGAGGAGCGTGTCGCGCAGAGTTGCGAGCGCATGGTTCTCCAGTTCGCACTGAAACGATTTCTCAAACAATGGCTCGATCAACTGATCGGCGTGGGCCAACACATCCGGCGAGGGAAGAACAACCAAAGCCTCGTCTAGATGATGTCGCTGAATGTGTCCCATTGTGGTCGCCTTGGAAGCCGCAATTGACTGGAAGTCAGTCATATGATGATCGACGGCAAAATAGTGAAACCACTTGGGTACCACGGAAGAAGTCACTTTGAACAAGTGTTGGTTAAGCGCACCGTCGCCTCCAGCCCATACTTTCTGAAGTAAGGAACCCGACCACGAGAACAGCACGTCGCCGTCCTGGATTTTGTACTTTTCGGGCAGATCCCATGACGCTTTTGGACCGTTTGCAGTCAGACCATTCCGGAGTTGCGCAATTTTAATAACCGGCAGCCCCTTCTCTCCCTCGATAGGCGGGAACTTCTGGAGTGCGGCACCATTCAAGAAATCTGCAATGCTACTCAGCGGCTTTTCCTTCCACCCCTCCGGTAAATCATCTTCGCTGAAGCGGTCGGGGAAGAGGGTGGCGGTGGTGGGGGACATGTGGGCGGTGGGGAGGCCTTGGCTGCGGGCATGGACAGGATCGAAATCCACGAACCAAGATCGATACAGTGCCCGCGCCATTGCTTCTAGCTTGGCAGCCATCTTGCGGTTTACCTCGATCTTCTTGCACAACGCGAAATGCAATAAGCCGATTTGGACCTGTTCTGACATCCCCGGCAAAGGAAGGAACAGATTGTTGAAATCTGTCTTTTTGAAGTGGGGTATGACGCCGTCGACATTTAAATTCTTGATTTCAGCTTGAACCTGCTTCGACCGTAACGCCGCAAACAAATACAGAGGATCAATTTTACTTGGATCAGCTCGCAGGGCCATCATATCTTGCGCAATGCAAAAATCGACTTCATCTGGAACTAAGCAGATTGCACCATTCTTACTACCCTTGTTGGTCAGGATAATATCCCCTGGTTCAGGATGTGCACGAAACCAGTTTTCATAGATTTCTGCAGAAACGTAGCGTGGATTAATATAGCTTGGATAAAGGTTAGAATTGCTGATGCAATTTGTTGCAATTAGCTTGATCCCTGTCTCCTCGGTCGGAACAGTTTTACCTCGATTATCGACGACAAAACACAAAGCTTCTTTGAGTGAGATACTATCTTCGATCATCAAAGTAGTGCCTCTAATCGCGTTCCAATCTCGGATTCCAGTCGCCGACCTTCGGCAAACTGCTCCTGCAACTCCCCACGCAAACGAAGAAATTTTTCCTCGAATGGCTCGTCGTCCTCTTCCACTACTCCAGATCCCACATAACGGCCTGGGGTCAGCACGTAATTGTGCTTTGCAATTTCCGCGAGCTTGACCGCCGCACAGTACCCAGCCTCGTCCGAATAATCACCCGCCGCTGCTTCGCCCCGCCATGCGTGATAAGTGCGGGCTATCTTGGCGATCTCGCCCTCGGAGAACTCCTTTTGCTTCCGCGACCCATCAATGAGCTTGCCCATCTTGCGAGCATCGATGAACAACACCTCGCCGCGACGATCGCGCAGTTTGCCTCCCGCCGCTGTTCCATTGGATTTGTCCTTGGCCAGAAACCACAAACAAGCTGGAATTTGCGTGCCAAAGAACAGCTGACTGGGTAGTGCAACCATACAATCCACTGCGTCTTGCTGCACCATAGCCTGGCGGATCTCACCCTCGCCCGATTGCATTGACGACATGGATCCGTTGGCCAAGACAACGCCGCCAATGCCATTGGCGCTTAGGTGGTGGTGGATATGCGCCAACCAAGCAAAGTTGGCGTTTCCAATAGGCGGCGCGCCAAAGCGCCAGCGCTGATCCTCGCGTAGGGCTTCGCCGTTCCAGTCAGAGATGTTGAAAGGAGGGTTGGCGAGGATGAAATCGAACCGCTCATCCGGAAAAGCGTTGCGCGTAAGCGTGCCCTCTTGGTTCCAGCGCAGATCACCAAAGATGCCGCGAATGGCAAGGTTCATCCGGGCAAGGCGGAAAGTGGTGTGATTGCGTTCCTGCCCATAAACCGCGATGTCGTCAACGCGCCCCTGATGCGCGGCAATAAATTTCTCGGACTGCACAAAGAAGCCGCCCGTGCCACAGCAGGGGTCATAGACGCGGCCCGACGTCGGCTCCATCATTTCAACCATGATCGAGACGATGGTTTTGGGCGTGTAGAATTCCCCGCCTCGTTTGCCTTCGGAGCTGGCGAATTCGCCGATGAAATATTCGTAGATACGCCCGATCAGGTCGAAGTCAGATTTGGTGCCATGCAGTTCAAGGTTTGTGAACATCTCGATCAGGCCGGTGACGATAGCGCGGTCCAGATTGGCGCGGCCAAAGACCTTGGGCAGCGCGTCTTGTAGCGATGGGTTGGACTTCTCGATCTCGCGCATTGCGTCGTCGACCTGCACGCCGATGTCGTTTGCCTTGGCATTGGCGGCGAGCCTGTCCCAACGGCCTTTCTCCGGCACCCAAAAGATGTTTTCGGCTTCGTACTCCTCGGGATCTTCAAGGTTGATGTATTCATCCTTGGAAAATTCGGAACGTTTGGTTTCAAACGCTGCCGAGACATAGCGGAGGAACAACAGGCCGAGCGCCACGTGTTTGTATTCGCCGGGGTCCATGGCACCGCGCATTTTGTCAGCGGCTGCAAATAGGGTCTTTTCAATGCCTTCAGCCATGTGGCGGGTCGTCCTTCGATTGTAATCGTTATTTTGAAATGTGCGTTATTCGGCTACGAGCCGTTCGAGTCTTCGGCTGGCGAAGTGAAGGGTAATCACCGATCCGGTCAGGAGCGGCACAAGCATGCCAGCAATTGCCGCAGTGATAAGTAATGATGCCGTGAGCAAGTTGAGCTCCGCGCCATGAGCCAAGAACTTAAAGTGGACAAAGCCTGCAAGATACACAGCACAGACACACATGTAGACGGTGTAAAGCGGAGCGAAGGGCTCAATTGCATTTCGTTGCGCCCGTTCCAAAGCCGCCCGGCGGATACGCTTCCAGTTGTCGCTTGGTGGTTGCATTTGGTTACTCCCTTGCGAATTCAATCCAGGTGTGGACTTCATCATTTGATACTTCCCGACCCTTGACGAGTGATTCATACCAGCGCGCAACGATTGCCCCGCGCTTCTCACTTTTGATCTTGATGTTGGCGCTCTCCAGGTGCTGATCGAGAGATGTCTCAATTCTTTTCAGAGCATCGAAATCGTGACCTGCGCGGATTGATTCCGTGCCGAGCAGCAACCAAGCGACGTCAACCTCGTACTTGTCCTGCATCTTGATCAGGGCTTCGACAGGGACGCCGCGCTTTCCTTTTTCGTAGCTGTGGTAAGCCCTATGCGAGACGCCAATGGCTTCGGCCATCGCGGCCTGAGATACGCCTATTTCACTGCGACAGATCGCTAGGCGTGCGCCTATCTCAGCAAACAATTCGGCATCTTCTCGCGGCATGCAAGTTTCCTAATTGACCATTGCGCACTTTTGTATAAACATAGCACAAAATGACGTACATTTACGTTTCAACCCATCTGACCACGTCAGAAGGTGCAGAACAAGCGATTCCATGCGTACAGAAAATTCAACCCAAACGGATAAGGATGACTGAAATGGCAGAAATCGACAAAACAGACAGCTCGCAAATCCTAGGGCTTGGCAAGACGCCAGCACAATGGGTTGAGATCATGGCAGAGCGAGGGATTGAAATTTCCGAACGCACACTGCGAGAGCGGGCAAATGAGACGGGCGCGTTCTATCGGCTTGGCCGGACGATGCTGATCACACCCGCGCAGATCGATACAATTTTTGAAGGAGGTCAGTCATGCCGCTCGAAATCTACAAGAGGGGTCGGATTTACTGGGCGAAGGGCTGGGTCGAGTACAACGGCAGGCGTATCGCAGGCCCATACCGGCGAAGCACTAAGGCATCTACAGAAGCAGGCGCACGGGACTGGGTAGCCCGCGAAACAGAGGCACAGATTCACCGATACGTTTTCGGGGATGAACCGCGCATGACTTTCTCTGACGCGATTTTGATCTACAAAGCATCCCCGAAAGCAGCAAAGCAGCTTATTCCAATCGTTGAAGAGATTGGCGATCTGCCTTTGTCCGCGATCTCGGGCAGGATGCTCAAGGAACTGGGACCAAGCCTAAAACCAGATGCCTGTACAGACACATGGTGGCGGGAAATTGTCACGCCTGCCAGTGCAGTCATCAACAATGCCCATGACCTGAAGAACACGCCAATGATCCGCATAAAGTCTTACGACAATTTTGAGCGGATCGCTCAAGACAAGCGACGTAGTAAACCGAGCCGTGTGGAGCGCACCCCAGCGGATAAGGAGTGGATCGAGGCGTTTTGTAGCGCTGCTGATCCGTACAACGCTGCTTTGGTGCGGTTCATGTTCGAGACGGCGGCGCGGATCGATCAGGCTGTTTCGTTAGAGCCTCATGATTTGCGGCCCGCCGAGAACAAGGTCAGAGTGAAGGCCCAGAAGGGACACCCCGAGAGCTGGATCACGGTATCGCCAGAGATGATGGACGAACTGCTGGCCTTGCCACCAAAGCGACCCAAGAACCGCAAGACCGGTAAATTCATGAAGCCGCGCGTTTTTGGCTATGGCAGCTCGACCGGGTACAACACACGCTGGAAGACAATCTGTAAGCGTGCAGGCATCCAATATCTTTCCGCGCACCAAGCAGGGCGTCATGGGTTCTTCACTGAATTAATTGTCCGGCAGGGTGTTGATCCCGTAACTGCGGCAAAAGCTGGTCGCTGGGCTGACCCTAATTTGCCCATGCGCATCTATGCCCATGCAGAGACGGATGAGGCCGACGTTAGGGCCCGTTTTCGTACAAACCATGTACAGGAAGACCCTGTACAAACACCCAAGCAGCAGAAATCAAAGAAGGAATAACGCTATGAACGGTTCCCTCCTAAGGGGCAGGTTGCAGGTTCGAATCCTGCCGGGGTCGCCAAGATATCTAATGAAATCATTTATTTTCCGAACTTTAGACAATTCACTCGCTTAGAAAGGTGACACATGACTAAAAATTGGTTCGGATGAGCCAATCAAAACATCCATCGCCGAGAATGAATTTCTTTTGGGGCGAGTGCGGCAAAACAAATTACTGGTCCGAAAGTCGACCGGATATTGTCCGTTCTTGCTCTGTGACGGGGCCAGCCTCGCGAATTTGTGGCATTCGCCAGCTTAGGCCACCGGTCCTGTTGCGCACCCAGCCAATGAGCGCGGCGCTACGTTTATTCTTCGCTGATCTCAGATTGCATAACACCAGTCTGACCACGGCCGGCCTCCCAAATCCTTATAAAAAACTGGCTTCAATAGGGGGGTAAAAGAAAAAGGGCCCCCAAGCGGCGGCCCTTGATCGTTTTGCGGTGAAAGCTGGGATCAGCCGTTCACGCTGTCCTTCAGCGCCTTCGCAATGGTCATTTTGACCACTTTGTCGGCTTCTTTCTTGAACTGCTCGCCGGTGGCAGGGTTACGCACCATGCGCTCGGGGCGCTCGCGACAGTAGATTTTGCCGACACCAGGCAGGGTCACCGCGCCGCCCGCCGACACTTCGCGGGTGATCAGGCCGGTCATGGCCTCCAGCGCAGTGTTCGCAGCTTTCTTGTCGGTTCCCATTTCCTCAGCGAGAGCAGCAACCAGCTGAGTCTTTGTCATAGGCTTTGCCATTTCTTGGTCTCCTTAACGTGCCCGATAAATAGGGCCTCACCGCGTAACTGTAACGGGATATTGTAGGTGAACACAACGAATAGTAGCGTCGAAAACCCTAAAAATAGGGGGAATTCGTTGCTTTTTTGCTTCAGAGAAAGGCCGTTTCATCAAAGGAACGCAATTTCCGGCTGTGCAGGCGCTCCAGCGGCATGCCCCTCAGGTGCTCCATTGCACGAATTCCGATCGCGAGATGGCGGCTGACCTGCGTGGTATAGAAGGCAGAGGCCATGCCAGGAAGCTTTAATTCGCCGTGCAGCGGCTTGTCTGAAACACAGAGCAACGTGCCATAGGGAACACGGAACCGATAGCCGTTGGCGGCAATGGTCGCGCTTTCCATATCCAGCGCGATTGCCCGTGATTGGCTGAGCCGCTGTACCGGGCCGGACTGGTCGCGCAGTTCCCAGTTGCGGTTATCGACCGAAGCGACGGTGCCTGTGCGCATGACCCGTTTCAGCTCATAACCTTCCAACTCGGTGACCTCGGCTACAGCCTGTTCCAGCGCAACCTGAACCTCGGCCAAAGGCGGAATCGGCACCCAGACGGGCAGGTCATCATCCAGAACCTTGTCTTCGCGCAGATAGGCATGGGCCAGAACAAAATCGCCCAATGCCTGTGTGTTGCGCAGCCCGGCACAGTGGCCAACCATCAGCCAGGCATGTGGGCGTAGCACGGCGATATGATCGGTCGCGGTTTTGGCGTTCGACGGGCCGACGCCGATGTTGACCAGCGTGATACCCGATCCATCCGCCCGCTTTAGGTGATAGGTCGGCATCTGCGGCAGCTTCAGGGGTTGTTCCAGCGCTCCGCCTTCGGTGGTGATCTCGACATTTCCGGTCGAGACAAAGCTGGTATAGCCACTGTCTGGTTCGGCCAGCTGCGCGCGTGCATAGTTTTCGAATTCCGAGACGTAGAACTGATAGTTGGTGAACAGCACATGGTTCTGGAAATGACTGGGATCAGTCGCAGTGTAATGCGCCAGACGGGCCAGTGAATAGTCGACCCTTTGCGCAGTAAACAAAGACAGCGGGCCGTCTTCTTCCTCGTGGTCATGGACGCCATTGACGATGTCGTCATGGGTGGTTGTCAGGTCCGGTACGTCGAATACATCGCGCAGGGTAAATCCGGCGGCGCCCTGATGCGGAACGATCAGATCAGGATTGTTGGCCACGGCGAAATGAACCGGAATGGGTGTGTCCGAAGCCCCGATCGTGACCGGCTGGTCATGGTTTCTGATCAAAAGGGCAATCTGTTGGGTCAAATAGGACCGGAACAGATCTGGCCGCGTTACAGTGGTCGAGTGGATGCCCGGTTCCGAGACGTGACCAAAACTTAGCCGGCTGTCGACCCGCGCATAGGAGGAGGTTTTGATGCGAATTTCCGGGTAATAGGCTCTGAAGCGTTCAGTTGGTGCTCCGTGCTCGATCACATTAGCAAAGTTCTCGCACAGGAAGCTGGTGGCTTGCTCGTACAATTCTTCCAACCTTGCGACCGCGGCTGCGGGATCGGTGAAGTTCTCGGGCGCGGGGGCCTTAGGTGCTCGTATTATTGTCATGCAAGGGGTTCCAAAAGATCGATCTTTTCAAATTTGCGCACATCCACCAGCCCGACATCCGAGATCCGCAATTCCGGGATCACCACCAGGGCCAGCAATGAGTGCTGCATATAGGCGTTGTTCAGTTTACAGCCACAGGCCTGCATGGCCCGAACCATTTGTTCGGCCTTGGCGGCCACTTCGGCTGCCGGGCTATCAGACATCAGTCCAGCGATGGGCAGTTCCACCAGCGCCAGTTCCTCACCGTCTCGGAAAATCGTGATGCCACCGCCGATCTCGGCCAGCCGATTTGCGGCAAGGGCCATCTGTTCGCGGTCGGTCCCAACAACAATCATATGGTGACTGTCATGGGCAACGGTCGAAGCCATTGCCATGCGCCCCTGATATCCAAACCCCGAGACAAAGGCATTTGTGACCCCGCCCGTTGCGCGGTGGCGTTCGACAAGCGCAATCTGGCAGACCTCACCCTCGGCTTCAACCAGGCCGCCAATGATGGGCAGTTCGGCCTTTAGCGCTTTGGTCGGGGCCTGGTTTTCGACCACACCAATCACATTGGCCTGAACGCGGTTCGCCCCCTTAGGGGCCTCGATCTGAAAATCCGCGCTGGTCAGGGCATGGCCCAGATGCACGGTGTTTCGAGCGGCTGCAGGCCAATTCAGATGCGGGCAGTCCACAGTGATCTTGCCGTCCTCTGCCACGATTTGGCCGCGCGCTATGACAAGCTCGATGGGCAGGTCCTTCAGGTCCGAGCTGAGGATGATATCCGCCCGGCGCCCGGGCGTGATCGAGCCGATATCGCGCTCCAACCCGAAATGCGTAGCTGTATTGATCGTTGCCATCTGCAGCGCCACCAAAGGGTCACAGCCACAGGCAATCGCATGGCGCACCACGCGGTTCATATGCCCTTCATTGACCAGGGTACCAGAATGGCAATCATCCGTGCACAGGATGAAGTTTCGAGAATCCAACCCTTTCTCGGTGATGGCGGTAATCTGAGTTTCCACGTCATACCAGGCCGATCCCAATCGCATCATCGACCGCATCCCTTGACGCACCCGCGCGATGGCATCGGCCTCGCAGGTGCCTTCGTGGTCGTCGGCAGGGCCGCCTGCGACATAAGCTGCGAAATCAGGCCCTAAATCAGGCGAAGCATAGTGCCCGCCAACGGTTTTCCCTGCCCGTTGGGTCGCGGCAATCTCGGCCAGCATCTTGGGATCGCCATGAATGACGCCTGGGAAATTCATCATCTCGCCCAGTCCGATGATGCCCGGCCAGTTCATCGCCTCGGCCACGTCTTCGGGGGTGATCTCATAACCGGTGGTCTCAAGCCCTGGCGCCGACGGCGCGCAAGAAGGCATCTGGGTGAAAATGTTAACGGGCTGCATCAGCGCCTCGTCATGCATCATTCGAACGCCGTCCAGGCCCAGCACGTTGGCTATTTCGTGCGGGTCAGTGAACATGCTTGTCGTGCCATGAGGGATAACGGCCCCCGCAAATTCGGCCGGGGTCAGCATTCCTGATTCGATATGCATATGCCCGTCGCACAGGCCGGGCAGCATATACCGCCCCTCTGCCTCGATGATCCGGGTGTTCGGGCCGACGCAGTGCGAAGCATCGGGGCCAACATAGGCGATACGTCCATCGACAATCGCGATGTCATGATCGGGCAGGGCTTCGCGGCTGTGCACGTTAACCCAGATCCCGCTGCGGACAACAAGGTCAGCGGCTTGACGCCCTGCGGCGACAGCGATCAAACGGGGGGCGGTATCGGGCCAGCTTGGGAAAGGTGTGAATTCCATGGCCCAACTTTCCCGAACGCACGGAAAGGTGCAACCCCTGCTCGGCAGTTATCATGATTCCGTCATGCAGCGCGTCAGCGGTGTTGTGCCTAGCCCCGTGAAGGTCCCGTAAGAGCCGCTATGCTAGGCAGGAGAGCCACGGCCTAGCCAGGGAACGTTTTCGCAATCTCGCGCCGGACCCATTCGGCAAAGGCAATCGCTCCTGGTGACTCTTCTGCCTGAGGCGACAGCAACAGGTAATAAGCCTCTGGTACAACTGCGCGATATTCGAATGGTGCAACCAATCGACCTTCATCAATCAAGTCGCGCGCGATTGTGTCATGCGTCAGGCACAAGCCACCCCCGGCCATCGCAACCGACAGGCTGACCAGATAGGTGGTGGAATATGTGATCGGAGGATTTTCCCAAATTAGACCCTGATCTTCGATCCAATTCTGCCAATTCGACAGCAGGTTTGAGCAGTCATACAAGGGGGTTCGCTGTAGTGTATCCAGCGACACCTCATAGCCCGGCGCGCAAACCGGATAATAATGATCGGATCGCAGCAGTTCGGTTCGCACCGTGTCCGAAGGTCTGAGCGAAAATCGAATTTCTACCGCAGCCCCCTCCGCCATTTCCCGGGGCTCCCACAACTCGGTGAATATGTTCAGCTGTACAGACGGGTGTTCGGCCTGAAACATTGGAAGGCGAGGGGCCAGCCAGTTGACCGCAAAAGTGATGTTGCATTGTACCTGCACCGCGTTCTGCTGGGCCCCGGTCACGGCCCGCGTTCCGCGCAGTAATGTGCGAAATGCCTCACGCACGACAGGGAGATAGCTGATCCCGGCCCCGGTCAATTCAAGTGCGCGGGGACGGCGCAGGAAAAGCGGTTGGCCAAGATAGGCCTCAAGCGACTTGATTTGCTGGCTGACTGCACTTTGTGTCATGTTTAGATCGCGCGCTGCCGCGGTAAAGGACAAGTGGCGGGCCGCGGCCTCGAAAGTCCGAAGCCAACCCAACGGGGGCAGCTGTTTTTGCATGGGCATAACCTGGCCATTAGTTCAGCTTATGAAATAGGCGCGATTTTTTCGTTGGTCAATTTTTTCTACTGCGGGCACGATTTTCCAATCAAGCAATCCGCTGACAGGAGACGGAAATGAGCGTTGCCAGCTTGCGCCCCAATATTGACCATTGGCCTGAACGTGTGGATCTGGCGGCTACATTTCGATGGGCTGAACGTCTGAATATGCACGAAGGGGTCGCAAACCATTTTAGCTTGGCGGTGAATCAGGACGGCACACAATTCTTGATGAACGCCAATCAGATGCATTTTGCACGAGTAAAAGCATCGAACCTGCTTTTTCTGGATGCCAAAGACGCTGATGTCATGACCCAACCCGGCGCACCGGACCCAACTGCATGGGGCCTGCATGGTTCGATTCACCGGCACTGTCCTCATGCCCGCTGTGTAATGCATGTGCATTCCATCTTTGCCACGGTTCTGGCCTCGCTGGCCGACAGCACATTGCCGCCGATCGATCAGAACACCACTACGTTTTACAACCGTTATGTGGTCGATCACGAATTTGGTGGACTTGCTTTCGAAAGCGAGGGGGAACGTTGCGCAACCATGCTGGCAGACCCAAAAAAGAAAGTCATGATCATGGGTAATCATGGGGTTTTGATTTTGGGTAGTAACCCGGCAGATGCCTTTAATAGACTCTATTATTTCGAACGCGCTGCTGAAACGTATATCCGTGCCTTACAGACGGGCCAACCACTGCGCGTTTTGTCAGACGAGATTGCGGAAAAGACCGCGCAGGAGTTGGAAGATTATCCCGATCAGGCCGAGGCACATCTGCGTGAGATCAAAGCGCTGTTGGATGCTGAAGGCTCGGATTACGCAAGCTGACGAGATACCCGGATGACGGATTCTGATCAAAATCCCGAAGCAGCCCGCTGGCACTATCACCCTCAGGGGCCGGTGGCCTTGAACCCGTTGTTCAACTGGCCACTCCGCCCATCAGCGGTGTTGAGGTGGTATGGTGGCGCGTGGCTGCAAATTACTTCTCTGACGCTGTGCATGGGGCTTGCTGTAACGGTCTATGTGCTGTTTTTCCCTGTATTAGAGACTATGAAAGCCTTTCAGCCCGGCTGGATGTTCCGTATCTGGTTGCTGAACATGATTCCACAAACTCTGGTCGCGGGCGGGCTGCATTGGTGGCTGTACATGCGCAAAGGGCAGGGCATGTACAAGAAATTCGACCGCCGGGACCTGACCCGGGACAATGGGACCTTTACCTTTCGCAATCAGGTTTGGGACAATATCTGGTGGACCCTGGGCAGCGCCATGAGTGTCGCCACGATTTACCAATGGGGTATCTACTGGGCGATGGCCAATGGCTATGTGCCCACGGTCACATGGTCCACCGCGCCGGTCTGGTTTATGGTCTGGATGTTGCTCATCCCCATGTGGTCGGGGCTGCATTTCTATTGGGTGCATCGGCTGGAGCATCACCCGAAGCTCTATAAATATGTCCACGCCGTGCATCACCGCAACGTCAATATCGGGCCGTGGTCGGGGATTTCAAACCATTGGTTTGAGAACCTGTTGTACTTCACCACCTATTTCATCCACCTGATCGTGCCGTCGCACCCGATGCATCTGTTATTCCACGCCTATTTCCAGCAGGTCAGCCCGGTTCTGTCCCATTCCGGGTTCGAAAAGCTGAAAGCCGGGGAGACCGAGGCCGCCCGCGCAGGCGATTTTTTCCACCAGCTGCATCACCGGTATTTCGAGTGCAACTATGGCACCTCAGAGATCCCGTTCGACAAGTGGTTTGGCACCTATCATGACGGCTCGGCCGAGGCGACGACGCGCACGCGGGCTTATAAAAAGCAGATGTATACCTAGCCGACCCGTAAGGCACGGGGGGTGATCCCGAATTCGGCCCGGAAGGCGCGGGTCAAGGCGCTGGGATCGTCGTATCCGGCCCGCAGGGCGATCTCGCTGACAGTCAGGTCGGTTTCTGCCACCAGCTTCCGCGCCAAATTCAGGCGCAAGCGGCGATAAACCTGAGCCGGACCAGCACCCAGTTCGGCCTGCATTCGTGTCGACAATGCCTTGTGTGAGCGTCCGACCTGTCTGGCGATATCCGTAATGGGCAGCGGGGTTTCAAGATTTTCCTGCATCAGCGCCAGGGCCTTGTTTACATAGCCGGTGGTCGCCCCGGCCCCGCCGGAATGCGACCGCGCGGAATCGCGGGTCATGAACAGCTGCGCCACCTCAAGGGCCAGCGCCTGCCCATGGTCCTGACCGATCAGATGCAGCACAAGGTCAAACGCGGCCATGGCGCCGGAACAGGTGATGCGGTTCCGGTCGATGACATAGCGCTCGCGCTGGGCGTCGACCTCGGGGAATCGCTCGGTAAAGCTGGTCAGCTCTTCCCAATGGATGGTGGCGCGATACCCGTCCAGCAGTCCGGCCAGCGCCAGCAGCCAGCTTCCGGTGTCCAGCCCAGCCAGAACGTCATAGCGATTTGCGGCGGATCGCAATCCGGTCAGCGTCGGCCAGCCGCCATGCGCGCGAAACCCATATGATGGCATCACCATCAATGTACCGCCGCGGGCAGATTGCAGTCTTGCGTGCGGCGTAACCTGCAACCCCGAGGATGATGTGACCGGCCCTTCTGTCAGCGACAGGAATTCCCAGTCATACAGTTTTCGTCCAGCCAGCGAATTGGCCGCACGCAGGGGTTCGACCGTGTTGGCAAGGCAATGGTTTGAAAACCCATCAAAAAGCAGGACCCCGAATTGCTGCATCGCGGAAGGCGATTTTGTCCATCTTCGCATGGTTAACGTCTATTTCTGCACGATGAACTTTGCAACCCGGGCCACGATATCGCAAGCCCCAGATGTGGAGACCGCAGATGCAATATGGCCTGACCGACGAGCAAGAGATGATCGCCGCGACTGTTCGCAGTTTCGTCGAGAAAGAGATCTATCCACATGAAGAGCTGGTTGAACGTACCGGCGAGGTTCCGCAGGAAATAGCGGATGAGATCAAGCGCAAGACAATTGAATTGGGTTTCTATGCCTGCAATTTTCCCGAAAGCGTCGGATGTGCCGGGCTGAACCATCGGGAATTTGCACTGGTCGAGCGCGAACTGGGCCGGGGATCGATGGCCTTGAACCACTTCTTTGGCCGTCCGCAAAACATCCTGATGGCCTGCGAGGGCGAGCAAGTCGAACGCTATCTGATGCCCGCAGTTCGGGGCGAAAGGATGGATGCACTGGCGATGACCGAACCAGGTGCAGGTTCGGATGTGCGTGGTATGAAATGTGCCGCAGTTCGAGACGGCGGAGATTGGGTCGTCAACGGGACCAAACATTTCATCTCGGGCGCGGAGCATGCCGATTTCATCATCGTTTTCATCGCGACGGGTGAAGATCAGACGCCAAAAGGTCCAAAGAAACGGATCACAGCCTTTCTTGTGGATCGCGGCACGCCGGGATTCACCATCCGGGACGGGTATAAATCGGTCAGCCACCGGGGCTATAAGAACATGGTCCTGGATTTTGACGATTGTCGCCTGCCCGACAGTCAGGTGTTGGGCGAGGTCGATGGCGGGTTCGAGGTGATGAATACCTGGCTATATGCCACCCGCATCACCGTGGCGACCATGTCGGTCGGACGCGCACGTCGCGCCTTTGACTATGCGCTGGACTATGCAGCCACGCGTGAACAATTCGGTCAGAAAATCGGCAAGTTCCAGGGCGTGTCATTCCAGATCGCTGACATGATCACCGAAATCGATGCCGCTGACCTGTTGACGCTGGCAGCGGCCGACCGGCTGGACAAAGGGCTGCCTGCAAACCGCGAGATTGCCTCGGCCAAGCTCTATGCGTCCGAAATGCTGGCACGGGTGACTGACGCCGCGATTCAGGTACATGGCGGCATGGGGCTGATGGACGATTACCCGCTGGAACGGTTCTGGCGCGATGCGCGTGTCGAACGCATCTGGGACGGTACCAGCGAGATTCAGCGTCACATCATCAGTCGTGAGCTGTTGCGGGCACTTGGCGCATGACAACGGCGCTGGCACGGGCGTTGAACCCCAGCTCCATTGCTGTGATCGGTGGTGGGGCTTGGTGCACGTCAGTCATTCAACAGGCGCGCAAGTTCGGGTTTCAAGGCGATATCTGGCCGGTCCACCCCAAAGCCGCCGAGGTCGCCGGAGAGCGCGTTTTTGCGCGGCTCGAGGATTTGCCCACGGCCCCGGATGTGGCCTTTGTGGGCATCAATCGTCATGCAACAATCGAGGCGGTTCAGGCGCTGGCAGCGATCGGGGCAGGGGGTGCGGTTTGTTTCGCGTCGGGGTTCACCGAGGCGCGAGCCGAGGATGATCTGGGCGCCGATCTGCAGGACCAGTTGATTGCAGCCGCCGGGGAAATGCCTGTTCTGGGTCCCAATTGCTATGGTTTCGTCAACGGGCTGGATCAAGTCGCAGTCTGGCCGGATCAGCATGGGATGCAACCGGTGGAACGAGGCGTAGCGATCCTGACGCAAAGTTCGAATATTGCAATCAACATGACCATGCAACGCCGGGCCCTGCCGCTGGCGTTCATGCTGACCTGCGGGAATCAGGCGCAGACACATCAGGCTGACGTTGCCTCAACACTTCTGGACGACGACCGGATCACCGCTATCGGTGTTCATATCGAGGGGTTTGGCGATCTGCGAAAATGGGAGGCTTTGGCCGACAAGGCACGCAGACGGGGCGTATCGGTCGTTGCTTTGAAAATGGGCCGCTCGTCCCATGCGCAGGCGGCGAC
This sequence comes from Ruegeria sp. CDSC081, assembly GCF_059610485.1. NCBI lineage: Bacteria > Pseudomonadati > Pseudomonadota > Alphaproteobacteria > Rhodobacterales > Roseobacteraceae > Ruegeria > Ruegeria sp. CDSC081. The sequence goes on from NZ_JBXWNS010000010.1 coordinate 170,044, forward strand.
GATTTCGCATACCGCGTCTTTGGCAGGTAGTGATGCGGGCGCGCAGGCTTTTTTGGACCGGTTGGGAATCGCACGGTTGGACGACATTCCCAGCTTTTTGGAATGTCTGAAGCTGTTGCATGTTACGGGACGATTGCGCGGCAGCGGGTTGGGTACCATCAGCTGCTCGGGCGGTGAAGCCAGCCTAGCCGCAGATATGTCCGAGGGACGCGATCTGCATTTCCCGCCATTGACCAAGGTGCAGCAAGCTGACCTGCGCGCAGCTTTGGGGCCCATGGTGGCGTTGGCGAACCCGCTGGACTACCACACCTATATATGGCGCGATACCGAAGCGATGACCCGCGCGTGGTCGGCGATGACCGGGCCGGAACAGGCCATAACCATTGCGATTGTCGACTATCCTCATACCGACGCGTCGGATTGGGAGTGCGCCACCCAAGCGGCGTTGAACTGCGCTGCCCGGACCGGGCGACCCTTTGCCGTTGCCGCGACATTGCCCGAACTGATGCCCGAGGATGTGGCGCAGCGCCTGCTGGACGGCGGTGTGGTGCCCTTTGCCGGTCTGCATGAAGCCTTGGCTGCGGTTGAGGCCGCCGCGCGGCCGGTTGCGGCACCGGCTGATCCGGTACTGTTGCCCTCGCAGGCTGAGGCAGACCATGTCTTGACCGAAGCAGAGGCCAAACGGGCGCTGGCAGATCATGGTCTGCGGATTCCTCAATCCGTAGTGACGCGTCCGGACCAGGCTGCGCATGCTGCATCGAATCTGACCGCGCCTTTCGCGGTCAAGGGCGTCGGGCTTGCGCATAAATCCGAACATGGTGCGGTGCGCCTTGGCGTCGGCTTGGACGATCTGAGCGCGGTTGCGACCGAGCTTGGAACCGACGAAGTTCTGATCGAAGAGATGGCCCAAGGCGGTGTTGCCGAGTTATTGATCGGCGTCACCCGTGATCCGGCCCATGGCTATGTTCTGACGCTAGGGGCTGGAGGCGTGCTGACCGAAATTCTGCGCGACAGTGTTTCAGTGCTGATCCCGTCATCCCGGGACGTGGTCCGTCAGGCGCTGGGCAAGCTGAACTGTGCGCCGTTGCTTGCGGGGTATCGCGGTAAACCGGCGGCGGATACCGAGGCGATCCTGAATGCAGCCGACGCTGTGCAAGCCTATGTTATTGCCAATGCAGCCCATGTCAGCGAAGTTGAAATCAATCCACTCATCTGCAATCCCGATGGCGCTGTGGCCGTGGATGCTCTGATCCGAAAGGCACGTATATGAACCCGGTTAAAACCAAGCGCGATGGCGCGATTCTGCAGGTCACTCTGGACCGACCCAAGGCAAATGCCATTGATCTGGCCACCAGCCGGATCATGGGTGAAGTGTTCCGCGAATTCCGCGATGACCCAGAGTTGCGCGTGGCCATCCTGACCGGTGGTGGCGAAAAGTTCTTTTGCCCGGGGTGGGACCTGAAGGCCGCAGCGGACGGAGACGCCGTGGACGGAGATTATGGAGTCGGCGGTTTTGGCGGGCTGCAGGAACTGCGGGATATGAACAAGCCTGTCATCGCCGCGGTGAACGGGATTGCCTGTGGTGGCGGGCTGGAACTGGCGCTGAGTGCGGATATGATCATCGCTGCAGAGCATGCCAGCTTTGCCCTGCCCGAAATCCGGTCGGGCACCGTGGCTGATGCGGCCAGTTTAAAGCTGCCAAAACGCATCCCCTACCATATCGCGATGGAACTGCTGCTGACTGGCCGCTGGTTCGATCCGGTTGAGGCAAAAGGGTGGGGCCTGATCAACGAGATCGTCCCAGGTGATCAGCTTTTAGACCGGGCATGGGAACTGGCCCGTTTATTGGCCAGCGGCCCCCCGCTGGTTTACGCGGCGATCAAAGAGATCGTGCGCGACGCCGAAGATTCCAAGTTTCAGGATGCCATGAACCGGATCACCGGGCGGCAGTTGCCGACGGTGGACATTCTATATGGTTCTGAAGACAACCTCGAAGGCGCGCGCGCCTTTGCCGAGAAACGCGACCCGGTCTGGAAAGGGCGCTGAGCGGAACTACGAACCGTTGAACAACGCCTCGACCTCGGCAACTGTTTCGCGAACCTGCTGATCAATTGAGGGGCCGTTGGTTGGTTCATTCTTGACGTGAAGCGTCAGGACAGAATTGGTTTCTGGGTGATGCAGGCTTGGGGACGATTGCACAACGTCGATCAGCCTGTCCTTGCCGATCCAGACAGGCTTGCCCACGGGTGTCGTCAGCTTGATCAGAGCAGTGGCGGCCATCAGTTGCGAAATGATATCTTCGGATGTTGAGCCTGAGTGAAACCTTTTCTTGTCAATGCGGATTGTAAGCGCGTTGGTCGGTTCACTATCACCATGTGTTGGACGCAACCGGATGAAGTTGTCGGAATTAAAAGCAGCAGGGCTGTCTGCGAGATCTACGTAATGAATAAGTGCCATGAGTATCCTCAAACGAACGAAATAATCTCAATATGGTACCATAATTGGACGCTCGACACTATGATCACTAACTGCAAGGCATTCCAGAATGGGGCGTTAATCAGGTCGCCCAGGCACTTTGCTAAGATCAGATCTTCTCGAACATTGCGATAAGGGCGGTATCGTCCCGGTTGGGCCCGGCAGCCAGGTCGCCGTAGATTCGAACTTCGGGCAGGGACAGGTTTTGTATCTGCCCATGGGCAAGCTGGTGCAGGGCGTCAGCAAATCCCAGAGATTCGTAGTGTTTCGCGTTAATCGACAGAGCGAATTGCGCGCCTGACCGGGCCACGTTCAACAGCGCGGGCAGGGCCTCGGGGCCGAGATGGCCATGGGTAAATGTGCCCGAGGACACAATGCCCGAATAGCTGTCGCGCGGGACCGGGATGCCCTGGTTCAGGTCAGCCTCAATCGCGTCGCGGTAGATGTCTTTGCGCAGGGCCTGATCCAGCATCTCGGCGCTGATATCGGTGGCGTCGATCGGACCAACGCCCAACCCGGCCAGTACCGCACCGCAAAGCCCGGTGCCTGCACCGACATCCAAAACCGGACCCTGTCCCCCGGCGCTGACAAAGGCGCGGGCGGTGTGGATATGCAACTGATAGTCCTCGCGCGCCGCAAAACCGTCATCATAGTCGCCAGCCCATTCAGCATAAAGCCGTTTATGGTCCTCGGGGCTGTCTAGCGCATAAGCTGCATGCAGGTCGGGCGATTTTGTACTCATGACTCATGAAAGGCGTATGTGGGGATTCGAATCAAGTATCCAGTGGCGGGTGCTTGCATCTTGGACCATTGGCGATCATCAAGAAGGATATGGTTAAGATACTCTTTTCATTCGGTCACGGATATTCGGCGCAGGCCCTGTCGCGGCATCTTGAACCGGCGGGTTGGCGCGTATTCGGAACTACGCGCGATCCGGCGCAATCGGGTGCGGTCCGCGCATCCTGTGCCAAACCGGTGATCTGGCCCGGTCAGAAGGTTGATTTGGACGGGGTAACACATCTGTTGATTTCGACCGCGCCGAATGCGGGCGGAGATCCGGTGCTAACGGCGCTTGGCGACGAAATCGCTGACCGCGCAGGTCAGTTCGATTGGGTCGGATACCTTTCCACAACCGCAGTCTATGGGGACCACAAAGGCGGTTGGGTGGACGAGGCGACCCTTCCTTCACCAATGGCCGAGCGCGGCAGGTGGCGCGTCCGGGCCGAGACACAATGGCAAGACATTCCGGGCCTGCCCGTCCACATCTTTCGCCTTGCCGGGATATATGGCCCCGGGCGCGGCCCATTTTCCAAACTTAAACGGGTGGGAATGCGCCGCATAATCAAACCGGGGCAGGTGTTCTCGCGCATCCATGTGGCGGACATCGCGCAGGTGCTTGCGGCGTCGATGGCATCGCCGAACCCAGGTGCGATTTACAATGTCTGTGACGATGAGCCGGTGCCGCCACAGGATGTCATCGCCTATGCGGCTGAACTGCAAGGCCTGCCTCTGCCCGCTGCGGTTCCGTTCGACCAGGCCGATATGTCCCCGATGGCCCGAAGTTTCTATAATGAAAACAAGCGGGTCAGGAATGACCGGATCAAGGATGAACTGGGTATCCGGCTTTTGTATCCGGATTACCGCGCTGGACTGCAGGCCCTGATGAAGGACGGCTGAGCCCTTATCGGGCGGTGGCTTTGATCAGGTCCGCGGCTTTCTCGGCGATCATGATGGTTGGGGCGTTGGTGTTTCCCGAAACCAGAGTAGGCATGACCGATGCATCGACCACGCGCAGCCCCTCGATCCCGCGCACGCGCAGTTCGGGGTCAACCACGGCCATCGCATCCACACCCATTTTGCAGGTTCCGACCGGGTGATAGATCGTATCGGCGCGAGCGCGAATATGGTGCTCCCAATCCGCATCGGTCTGAGCGTCATCCATGCCGTACATCGCTTTGTGCCGGAATTTACTGAAGGCCGGCGCGTGCAGAATGTCTTTGGTCATACGCGCGCCCTTGATCAGCGTGTCCAGATCGCGGTCATCGGACAGGTAAGCCGGATCAATGGCCGGAGCGGCAAAAGGATCGGCGCTGTGCAGCCCGACCGTGCCACGGCTTTCTGGGCGCAATTTGCACACATGGCAGCCGAACCCATAGCCATAATGCAGCTTCCTTGCATGATCATCGGCCAAGGAAATGACAAAGTGCAGCTGGATGTCGGGGCGATCCAAAGCCGGGGAGGTTTTCAGAAACGCGGCGCCCTCGGCAAATGGCGTGGCCGCCATCGACTTACCGGTCTTACGCCAGCGCCAAATATGTCCTGCCAAATTCAGTGCGGCAGCGGCACCGATGCCGAATGTGTTGGTGTCCCGGGTTTTATAGAGCAGCGTGAAATCCAGATGGTCCTGCAGGTTCTTGCCAACGCCCGGCAGGTCGTGCCGCACCTCGATCCCATGTTTGACCAGATCATCAGCGGCACCAATCCCGGATAGCTGCAACAACTGCGGAGTTTGAAGTGCACCGGCGCAAACCAGAACCTCGCGCCTGGCGGAGACAGTGATATCCGCACCTTTGGCCTTTTTCCTGTACACCACACCGGTGGCCCGCTTTCCTTCAAAGGTCAGCTCTTTGGCATGGGCGTCGGTAATGACCGTCAGGTTTGGGCGGTCCATGACCGGAAAGACATAGGCTGCCGCTGCCGAGCATCGCTCACCATTCTTCGAGGGGTCGTGAAACTGTGTGACCTGATACAGACCAACGCCCTCGTTATCGCCCCGGTTGAAGTCCCGGCTTCGGCGGTGCTGCATCTGTTCGGCGGCCTCGATAAAGGCAAGCGTGATCGGGCGCGGCTGTTTCTGGTTTGACACGTGCAGAGGGCCGCTGTCGCCGTGATGGTCGTCGGCACCATCTTCGTTATGTTCGGACATCTTGAAATAGGGAAGGACGCTGTCCCAGTCCCAACCGGCACAGCCCAGTTCAGCCCAGCCATCATAGTCCTGACGCTGACCCCGGACGTACAACATTGCGTTAATCGCGCTGGACCCGCCCACCGTCTTGCCGCGCGGCTGATATCCTTTGCGGCCGTTCAGCCCCGGTTGGGCCACGGTTTCAAATGCCCAGTTGTTGATTTTCGGCCGCCCCGGCAGCGAGGCCACTGTTGCCGCGGGCAATCTGGTAAGCATGCCGTTGCCGCCGTTTCCGGCTTCAAGAAGGCAGACACGTATTCCAGGATCTTCGCTCAGACGACCGGCAAGAACCGAACCGGCGGATCCTGCGCCGACAATTACATAATCAAATTGCATTCAGACTCCAAAAATTTTCGGAACCGGCAGTCAAATACGCCGGTCAATCTGTATTAGGCGCGGATCCGAACAAAAGAACCCGCGCTCGTGTCGTTCATAAAGACAGTGGTCGCATACGGATGAAAAACAAGGGCTGTGGTCTATATGTGACCCAAGGTTATTCAGGGATTTGAAAATTGCTCCGATTGCGCGGGATCCGGGGATGTTCTCTTCATAATTATTTCCTATGGTTTTCATCATTAAACAAAACTTTTATGCATGAATGCAATTTGCTATTTCTGACTAGGTCAGGACTTCAGGAATACCGATACCCTTGCCAGATGCTCAGCGTATTTGGATGGGGAAGACGTGTCTTGAATCTGTGTTCTTGATTACCACGAATTTCACTGCGCAAGATCGCCGGATATTAGCTAGGATTGGAGACCGATATGGACGGAAGTGATAACCCCAAAGCAGGCGGATGCCCTGTGATGCACGGCGCTGGAACTCGTTCCAACCGGGATTGGTGGCCGAACCAGCTAAACCTGTCGATCCTGCACCAGCACGGAGCGGCTTCGAATCCTCTGGGTTCGGATTTCGACTATGCCGAAGAGTTCAAAAAGCTGGATATGAAGGCGCTGAAAGAAGACCTATATGCGTTGATGACGGATTCACAGGAGTGGTGGCCGGCGGATTATGGCCATTATGGTGGTCTGTTCATTCGGATGGCCTGGCATAGTGCAGGCACCTACCGGACGGCAGATGGCCGTGGCGGGGCCTCGACCGGGAACCAGCGTTTTGCGCCGCTCAACAGTTGGCCGGACAACGGTAACCTCGACAAGGCGCGTCGTCTGCTGTGGCCGATCAAGCAAAAATACGGAAACCAGATTTCCTGGGCTGACCTGATGATCCTGGCAGGTAACTGCGCCATCGAATCCATGGGTGGCAAAACCTTTGGTTTTGCCGGTGGCCGTGCCGATATCTGGGCCCCCGAAGAAGACATCTATTGGGGAACCGAGACAGAATGGCTGGCCCCGACCGACAATCCGCAGAGCCGGTATTCCGGTGAGCGCGATCTGGAAAACCCTCTGGCCGCAGTGCAGATGGGCCTGATCTATGTAAACCCTGAAGGTCCGGACGGAGAGCCCAACGTTCTGGCTTCGGGTCGTGACATCCGCGACACCTTTGGCCGGATGGCGATGAATGACGAGGAAACCGTTGCTCTGGTTGCTGGTGGTCACACCTTCGGCAAGGCGCATGGCGCGGGCGATCCCGATCTGGTCGGCCCCGAACCCGAAGCCGCCCCGATCGAAGAGATGGGCTTTGGTTGGATCAACAAGTTTGGGTCCGGCAAGGGTGACGATACCACGACATCAGGGATCGAAGGCGCCTGGACCGCAAATCCGATCCAATGGGATAACGGCTATTTCGACCTGCTGTTCGGATATGACTGGAACCTGACCAAAAGCCCCTCGGGCGCGTGGATTTGGGAACCGGTGAATGTCAAAGAAGAAGACATGGCCCCGGCGGCGCATGACGCGTCGAAGAAGGTCAAAACCATGATGACCACCGCCGACATGGCGATGCGCATGGACCCGATCTATGGTCCGATCTCAAAGCGTTTTCACGAGAACCCGGAAGAATTCGCTGACGCTTTCGCCCGTGCATGGTTCAAACTGACCCACCGCGACATGGGCCCGCGTTCGAATTACATCGGCGAGGAATCTCCGGCCGAGGAACTGCTGTGGCAAGACAATGTCCCCGCCGTGGATCACGAGCTGATCGGTGACGCGGATGTGGCCGAGCTGAAGGCTAAGATCGCGGCCACTGGCCTCTCGGTGTCCGAGCTGGTTTCGACCGCATGGGCTTCGGCCTCGACCTTCCGCGGCTCGGACAAGCGCGGCGGTGCCAATGGCGCACGTATCCGTCTTGCTCCGCAGAAAGACTGGGACGCGAACGAACCGATGAAGCTGGCCAAGGCACTGACCGCGCTTGAGGGCGTTCAGGCGGCGTTCAACGGCGCACAATCCGGGGGCAAGAAAGTGTCTCTGGCCGACGTGATCGTTCTGGCCGGTAATGTGGGTGTCGAACAGGCCGCCAAGGCCGGCGGTCAGGAGGTTGAGGTTCCGTTCACCCCGGGCCGTACCGATGCGACGCAAGATCAAACCGATGTGGACAGCTTTGCCGTGCTCGAGCCCGAGGCCGACGGCTTCCGCAACTATCAGAAGACGGATTATTCGGTTTCGCCCGAAGAGCTTCTGGTCGACAAAGCCCAGCTGCTGACGCTGTCGGCGCCTGAAATGACCGCGCTGGTTGGCGGTCTGCGCGTGATCGGCGCCAATTTTGGTGACACCAAGCATGGTGTGTTGACCGACCGCGTCGGCACGCTCAGCACCGACTTCTTCACCAACCTGCTGGACATGGGCACCGAATGGAAACCCGCGGGCAAAGGCGTCTATGAAGGTCGGGACCGCGCCAGCGGTGAGGTCAAGTGGACCGGTACCCGCGTCGATCTGGTCTTCGGCTCCAACTCGCAGCTGCGGGCTCTGGTCGAGGTCTACGGTCAGGCAGGCGCAGAAGGCAAATTTGTCTGCGACTTCGTCTCGGCCTGGAACAGGGTCATGAATGCAGACAGGTTCGATCTGAAGTAAGCCTGCGACCTTCGCAGAATTTGCGCCGTCCGAGGAGACTCGGGCGGCGTTTTGTTTGCCCCGGTTCCGGGCGCATACCCAGCATTGGGTACGATTCCGCCCAGGGGCTGTTCTTTCCCCCATTCCGTGCGGTCCGTTACCGGCTCGGAAGAGAGAATTATTAAGCTAACCTGTTGTTTTCATTAACCTAGAGAAGTTTCTGTTAAGAAATGCAAAGTTTTTTCAGATTGGGGGTTGCAGGTCCCAGACCTAATCCGTAAATACCCCTTCACCGGCGCTGCTGAGGCGCTTGTGACACACTGGAGAGACGGTGGGACGGGTTGGAGAGACGGCCGGACGC
>NZ_JBXWNS010000011.1:0-117737 GCF_059610485.1 Ruegeria sp. CDSC081
ACGGTGAGGTCGAGGCCAAAGTCAAAGCCGAAGTCGCAAACCTCTGCGCCAGATTCCCTATCTATCCAAACCTGTAAGAATTCAGTCATCCAAGAACAAAACGGCGCCAATCCGGCGCCGTTTTTTTTGTGGTCAGATAAGCCCCTGCCACAACATGAAGATCAGCAACAAAGCAGAAAAGGCCAACAGGTTAAAAGTCAGCCCGCCCAGCATTCCCAGAAACCATCCCATCCTCCGATCCGCCAAATTGATACCCCCCAGATGTTTTTGAACCTCTTCCGAGGCCTGGATCAGTTTTGGATTGTCCAGCACAAGTCGCAGTTTTGGATGGGCCGCCATCTGCTCTGCTTGTGCCAGAACCATTGCCTGTTTGTATATCCGGCGCGGCAGTTGCCTTTTGGCCTTTTTGACCGAGGCGGTCAGCGTTTTGTCGCGCACACCCAACTTGTCACGCAACAGCTGTATGGTCTGCGCAATTTGGGTTTGTATATCTGTGTCTTGCGGCATGCTGCGGCCTCCTGAGCTGACAGTTTACCCATGTGGAACAGGGGCCACAATGGGGCTGGCCGTTTCAGATTGCGGCGGGTATCACGGCTATATGCTGAACACGATCATACATGGTGAACCAACCGACAAGCCCCCTTTGCTGATCGCCCATGGCCTATTTGGCTCGGCCCGGAACTGGGGGGTCATCGCCCGCCGGCTATCTGACGAGCGGCAAGTTGTGGCGGTTGATATGCGCAACCACGCAAACAGCATGTGGACGCATGACCATGGGTATTCCGATCTAGCAAATGATCTGACCGAAGTTATCGACCAGTTCGGCGGACAGGCAGATGTCGTCGGACATTCGATGGGCGGCAAGGCATCCATGACTTTAGCCCTGCTGCACAGCGCAAAGCTGCGCAAACTGGTGGTGGCAGACATCGCCCCGGTGGCCTATAGCCACAGTCAGATTCAGTTTATTGAAGCGATGCGCGCGGTGGACCTTTCCCGGGTCGAGCGTCGCTCGGACGCTGAACAACAACTGGCCGACAACGGAGTCGAAAAATCCCTTCAGAGCTTTTTCACGCAGTCACTCGACATCAACGGACAGCGTTGGCTTTTGAACCTGGATACTTTGGCCTCTGAAATGCCCAAGATCATGGGCTTTCCTGAAATAGACGCATCCTGGGGTGGTCAAACACTGTTTTTGTCCGGGGGGGAGTCCGACTATGTGCTGCCTGAACATCGCTCAGTGATCCGCGAAATGTTCCCTTCGGCACGTTTTGCAAAAATACCTGGTGCAGGACATTGGTTGCATGCGGAAAAACCGCGTGAGTTCGAGGCCGCCGTCAGGACATTCCTCAACGCCTGACCTGACCTTTCGACCGATCACAGCTCGGGTTCTGGCGTTTCCTATTGGCTAGGCGACTTCGCCCCCGCCATTCACCCAATCGACCAAGCCACCCAGGTTATAGACCTGCTCATACCCCATGTCCTGCAACAGCTTTCCCGCAAGGGCGGCGCGGCCACCCGAGGCACAATACAAGACAACTGGGCGATCTTTGCGAAGCTCTGGATCATGTGATTGCAGAGTGTCATCGGCCCGAAACTCCAACATACCGCGCGGGATATGATGAGACCCCGAAGCACGCCCTGTCTGCTGCAATTCCGCTGCATCGCGGATGTCCAGAAGCAGGCCACCTCGCTCCAAGATCTCGACCGCTTTGGCTCTCTGGATTCGCTCGACGGTGGAGTTCGCAGCTTCCATCATTTGTTTCACGGTCAACGGCATATGGTGTCTCCTGAAGAAATTTACGGGATGCTAACATGCAGGAACTGGAAGGTGTAGCCTGACAGGCCCTCACCTTAGGCTGGATAGATATTGGACATTTAATGCACGACACCGATTTTTGCGCTGGACCAATCCCGGTATTCAATTCCCGCCGAACCCGAACCAAAGCAAATCGGGAGAGGTTCCGCTGCATCGAGACTTGAAAATCAATCAGGGTGTCAGAGGTGGTGCGGGCGGTGGGACTCGAACCCACACGGGCATACGCCCTTCAGATTTTAAGTCTGATATGTCTACCATTCCATCACGCCCGCACAGCGCGTTGGGCCAGTTTTTAGGCTGAAAGCACCAGTAAGGCCATAAGGCTATGAACACAATGCGTTTCGCCGATGCAACCTGCGGAAATTCAATCGCCGCCTTTGACCACCACCCCATTTACGCAGGCCATCAGAAAAAGTCCTCGGAGAAACTCTTCGTTGCGCAAAGCGCCTGCGCTGTCCCAAACATTGTGACTTTAGCAAAATCAAGGAACAGAAGGAATCTTAGAGTGAAATGGTGCCCCCACACGGACTCGAACCGCGGACCTACTGATTACAAATCAGTTGCTCTACCAGCTGAGCTATAGGGGCACTTGGTGTCGATTAATGCCTCTCGTTACGGACTTCAAGACAGAATTTTGCCGCCGCTTAACGATTTTCTGTATTCATGGCACTGGGTCTGGCCCAGAGATTTTACTCCGCCTGGTTTGACTGTGCGGAGTACAGCCTGTAACCCAGCAGATAATGTGCACGAACGCGAGGGTAAAAACCGAATATGCAGGTTGCAATCCACGCAGGTGCTGCGTTCACCGATGAAGGTCTCGTATTGCGGTCCCTTCAACGCAACACCGGCGCGTTGCATCAAAATGGTGCATCCGTATTTGGCCCGCGCCGATATCGACAAATTTTCGAACCCGCCTTTGCTGCCATTGAAAACCAGGATGAAATCGGTGCCGCAATGGAAATGCTCCGGGATGGGTTGCGATCAGCTCCGAAGGTCGATCGTTTGATTTACTCATGCGCCAGCTTTGCAGGTGATGTTGGAAATGCACTGGACGACGGGCAGCTATACCCAAATGCGGGACGCCGAATGGAGTTGCTTGAAAAGTCCTTTCCTGACCACGAAATTGAGCTTTGTATGGGTTTTTTAAGCCCTGGCAGATTTATTCCCAAAGCTTTGATGTCGCTACCTGAACAGAGTCGCCTCGACAAAATGCGAAGTACCGATATCAGCTGCCTCAGCTGGATCAGCATGGTCGAGGACATCAGAGATCTTGCGCCCAATGTCAAAATCACACTCTGGAGCAACGAGGACGCACCACTGATCTGGGGAGATATAGTCCGTGCAATCGCGGCCCTTCCCTCGGACAACACGCTGGTTGATGAGTTTGATTTACTGCTGTCACTTCTAGACGATTCAGGCAAATCCAAAGGTCTGGCATTGATTGATCAAAGCCTGGAACAGGACGAACATTTGCGTGACGACCTTGCCACGGTTTTGGAGGAACACGCCAAAACCGAGCTCACAACAGAAGAGCTTGATCTGCCAGATTGGAGCATGGAAATCGTCGACGCGTTTGCAGAATTATATGCGCAGGACATGGACCGGCTTGAGTCCATGCCCGGAGTGCAGGTTCTAAAACCTTGAGTCTATAGCGGGAAAGCAGCCGTTACATTCCCAGCGCTTCTTTGTACATTTCCAACACCGCCTCTTCCTCGGCAATGTCGTCTTTGTCACGTTTGCGCAATGCGATCACTTTCCGCATGACCTTGGTGTCGTAGCCCCGCGCTTTTGCCTCGGCCATCACTTCTTTTTGTTGCTCCGCCAAATCTTTCTTTTCCGCATCCAGACGCTCGATCCGTTCGATGAACTGGCGCAGCTCACCCGCGGTTACACGGTAATTCGCGGCGGCCTGATCTTCGGTATTCTCTTCCATCTAAGTCTCTCCCAAAGGCTGGTTTGTCATGCTGAAAAGGTGGGCAACAAGCGGGATACATCGGGGCGAGCCAAGCCGCAAGCATGCAAAAAACCAGTCTCGCTTGTGCGGGCCAGCGCGATCAGTTAAGCGCTCAGGTCAGACGTTGAAAGATGGAAAACGATGTTCGAATTCATCACCTGGGGCGGTGCCGCCCTGTCACTTATCGGCCTGGCTGGGCTGGTTTGGTGCATTCTGCACGTAATGAAAGCGCGCAAATCCGGCCTGTCTGACGATGAACTGCGCGCCGTTGTTCAACGGGTGCTGCCCTGGAACATGGGCGCGCTCTTTTTGTCGGTGATAGGTCTTATGCTGGTTATACTTGGAATCTCGTTCGGTTGACTGCGGCTATCAAACCGGCAGATTGTCGAAACGCGCTTCCATAACGTCCTCGCACAGGGCCGCATCCAGACGGCGCAGGCGCGCAGGAACCTCAACACCCTGCAGACGCATCTTCTCGATGACCTTTGTGACACTGGGCTGAAGGGCAAGGCGGGTATCAACACTGGCGCCCTTCAGTTTTTTCTCAAGTTGTTCGGCTTCGGAATACAAATCGATTCTCGGCATATCCATCCTCCCAAATGTCATCAGTTACCTATAATTTAGTAACGGTTTTAAGACTTACATCACTCTGTTATTCTATCGCGCGAATATTCGCCCGACCGCCCCCTAATATCGGCGCGCTTTCGCAGGATGCCAGAATTTTAGCCCAACTTTGCCGCTTCTGCCTTGACCGGCATCAAATCACCAAATGTTGATTGCTTCACATTCCGTTATTAATATATGACTAAGACCTAACCGGCGGAGGAAACCATGACGCCCAAAGTGAAAGCATTTTTTGACGCCGAGACATTCACGGTGTCTTATCTGGTTCAGGATCCTGAAGGCGATGCCTGCGCGATCATAGATAGTGTTCTGGATTTCGATCACGCATCCGGCCGGACCAATACGCGATCTGCGGATGAGATCATCGGATATGTCCAATCCAATTCGTTGCGAACCGAATGGATTCTGGAAAGCCATGTCCATGCCGACCACCTTTCAGCAGCCCCCTATTTGCAGCAGAAACTCGGAGGCAAGATTGGCATCGGTGATCAAATCGTCGCCATCCAGGAAACTTTCGGGAAAATTTTCAACGAGGGTACCGAGTTTCAGCGCGATGGTAGCCAGTTCGACGCCTTGTTCCGCGACGGCGACGGATTTCATGTCGGCCAAATGAGAGGGGACGTCTTGCACACCCCCGGGCATACGCCCGCCTGCATGACCTATGTCATCGGCGACGCGGCATTTGTCGGAGACACGCTGTTCATGCCGGATTTTGGCACCGCGCGATGCGACTTTCCCGGCGGATCGTCCGGAGATTTGTACAACTCGATCCAGAGGATCCTTTCACTGCCGGATGCGACACGCATCTTTGTCGGGCATGACTACAAAGCTCCTGGGCGGGACGAGTTTGCGTGGGAAACAACTGTTGAAGAGCAAAAGGCCTTGAACGTGCATATCGGGCAAGGTCGACCTATCGAGGAATTCGTTGAAATGCGCGACGCCCGCGATGCCACTTTGGCCATGCCGCGGCTGATCCTGCCCTCTTTACAAGTCAATATGCGGGCGGGTCAGATGCCGCCTGAGGATGAGAATGGCGACGTGTTCCTGAAACTACCAGTGAACAAACTTTAGACGGCTAGTGCCGAACTTCTTGGGGGAACAAATCAGTGTATTCAGAATGGATATGGGGACTGGTAGGCGGCCTGTTGATTGGTCTTGGCGCAGCAGTTTACCTGCTTGGAAACGGTCGTGTAATGGGGGCGAGCGGTATCTTGGGAGGGCTTGTCGATCGCTCTGACCGCTCGGCCGAGCGGCTGTATCTCCTCGCTGGGATGATTGGGACGCCGTTGATGCTAAGCCTGTTTTTGTCGCCGGGGCCGCAGACAAACCTGACCTCGAATTTGACGGTTGTGATCGGGGCTGGGCTGCTTGTCGGTATCGGGACACGAATTGCCAACGGGTGCACCTCTGGACATGGGGTGTGCGGCATTTCCCGGTTTTCGGTGCGCGGGATCGTGGCAACGATCCTTTACATTGCGGCCGGGGCAGTGACGCTGGCCTTATTTCGCCATGTCTGGGGGTTGATCTGATGCGCAATCTGATATCGCTTCTTTCGGGCTCCTTGTTCGGAGCAGGCCTATTGATTTCCGGCATGACTGACACAACCAAGGTTCAGGGGTGGCTGGATATTTTCGGCAACTGGGATCCGACACTCGCATTTGTGATGGGGGGAGCCATTGTGCCCATGATGATCGCATGGAGGCTGGTTCCAGATCGCAAACCGCTGTCGGGTGGGAAATTCCCGACGATGGTTCAGCATGAACTGGATCGCCGCCTTATCATCGGATCGGTCATGTTTGGCATGGGATGGGGATTAGCGGGACTGTGTCCCGGTCCAGCCATCGCGTCTCTTACGTATGGCGGAACCGGAGGCGTTGTTTTTCTGGTTTCCATGCTCGCAGGGATGTATGCCGCTCCTGCCCTAGGTGCAAAACTGGACAGAACCGTAAACGCGACCTAAGCAGTAGCCATGGAGATTCGACCGATAACCCCCCGCTATGCCGTCTCGCCGCAAATTTCGGTCGAGGATGTTCCCACTATTGTCGAGGCAGGCTTTGTCAAAGTGATCTGCAACCGGCCGAACAGCGAAGTTCCCAAGGATCTCCAGTCAGATGCTATCGGACAGGCCGTGCGTGCTGCCGGGTTGGAATACGAAGTGTTAGAGCTGACGCATCAGACCATGACGCCCGAAAACGTCTCCTTGCAACGTGACCTGGCAGAATCCTGTGCCGGTCCGGTTCTCGCATATTGTGCATCGGGCACGCGTTGTTCTGTGATCTGGGCATTGGGGCAGTGCGAAAGCATGAGCACCGAAGACATCCTTCAGGCGACGACCAAGGCAGGCTATGCGTTGGACAACCTGCGTCCAACCTTGGAAGAAATACGCAGATCAGTGACTTGAGCCGTCTGCTAACTGCCTTTCAGCGCGCTTTCATCCCCAGATAAACCAGCCAGTTGAGATATCTCGGCAACCATGTGTTCCGAATTCTCGAGGTTCAATTCTGTCCCCTCTTGGCCCAGCGCGCCGGGGGAAAATGGCATTATTTCCTGCCCGTGTTCGGTTGGCCCCTCTTCGTGTATACTGGCTGAACTCGCCTCAAGGAACTCATTCGCTTCGGGCTGGGAAAGTGTCTGTGTTTGGTAGGTTTCGTTCAGGCGCACCGCACGCAGCCCTCCGCATTGGCCGAGCCGTCCGATCGCGGCCCGGCTGCGGTCGATCGCCACAATCTCGGTACGATCCAGCCGCGCCCCGATCAATGGCAACACATCCCCCACCGCCAGTTCTGTCAGCGTCGCCAGGGACAAGGGCATCCGGCAGACCACCGTATTCAAATCTGCCCTCAACACGCCCGATGCCTGATCAAGCCTGCCCTCTGGCTCATCATGAATCACCTCCGTCTCGGCCGTCTCAGCCGGTCGGATGGGCAACAGTACTGAAAGCTGACCTTGTCTCAGCCCACCGCCAAGTTCGACTGTCAGTTCAAAAACTCGGTATTCCTCTTCCACCATCGCCAGGTTCAAAGTCCGCAGATCCGCAAGGCGCGAAGCATATTCAAAACCGATCAGGCACATGCGGTCACTCGCCGTTTCGACAAGTGATGCCGCGCGAGACAGCCCCTCTTCGATCCAAGGGGACACCATGGCCGCGTCCGTATCGGTGAACCCCCGCGCAGAAGGCGCTCCCGGCATCACCTCGCCTATTGTCTGAGCCTGCACGACAGCCGACACTAACCCTATATCCATACAGATCGCAGCCAAGCTGCTGTCAGAGCCTGAAAAGAGCAGCAATATCCATTCCTCATCCAAAGATTGTGTCAGCCCACCTGGTGGCCGACAGGATTGTTTGGCGCCGATAACCGACAACGGCATCTGCAAACGATCTTCTGCCGCGCGAGCAAAAGCCAGACGCAGCGCACGTAGGATCGAGCGAGGCTTGTCACCCTTTTCCTCCTGACTGATCGAAAGCTTGCGCGCCAGAGCCGCGCTGACAGATTGCGTCATGCCTAAAACCGCTGATTGTTCCTGCATTCTCTTTCAGGTCTAACCCGGCGATAGTTACCAACCTGTTTATACAGCCGTCACTGCGCAGCCTGTCGGTAGGCCTGTGGCAGCCTGACCCGGAACGCAGCCCCACCATGGCCGGGCAAGTAGCTGATATCGCCCCCCAGTCTTTGCATAATCTCACGGCAGATCGCTAATCCCAGCCCCGCACCACCTGCCTTGTCGCCTCCGACGCGGGCAAATTTCTCAAAAACCATCTGCCGGGCATCTGGAGGAATGCCAGTGCCGTTATCAGCAAAATCAATGACGACCTGCCCCCCGACATCATGCGCGGAAATGGTCAGAACCGGTTCTTTGGCATCACAATATTTCTGAGCGTTCGAAATCAGGTTGATAAACACCTGCCCCAGACGGTCCAAATCCGTATGCAGGACAACGCGTTCGGAGGTTTTAGACCGCCGAACGGTCAGTCTTTGGCTGTTTCCAGCCAAGGCGCTGGACACGGCACGGTCCAAGACCGACCGCAGGGTGTCACCGCTCTTGTTCAAATTGACTCGTCCACTTTCCAGAACACTCAGGTCCAGCAAGTCATCCAGCAGCCGTGTCAACCGAAGCGCCTCGTCATGGATGATGGCAGCGTAACGCGTTCTCTCTTCGCCGGTCAGGCCTTCTGTATCCCGCATGATCTCGGAAAATGCCCGGATCGAGGTCATGGGGGTTCGCAATTCGTGGCTGACCTGGCTAAGGAACCCGTCCTTCTGTTCGGAAATCTGGGTCAGTTTGGTGTTTGCCTCGCGCAGTTGGCGCGCCGTACGGCTGAGTTCAGCGGATTTCGCTTCCAGTTGGCTGGAGTATTCCAACATCTGCGCGGATTCGTCGGCCACAGCGAGCAAATCCTCGACCGAAACGGAGGAACCACCAACAATCTGCCCGATCATCGCATGCGCTGTCGCCGCCCCGACCGAGCCGCTGAGTTCACGTTCCAACCGCTCCAAAAACCCAGGCGTAGGTTCGGGCAGGCTGGAACGCCCACCCTGCTGTTCCGCCTGCGCCTGAAAGAACTCTTGCGCCGGACCTGCGCCCAAAATGCGCTGGGTCATGATCATCAGGTCCTCGCTTTGCGCTACCGATCCGGTCCAACCGCGCAGCGCGACCGAATGGTCGAATACGTTGACGAATTGCGCCCCCTGCAAACGTTCGAGCGGGCTTGGAAAACTCAGCAAAGAGGCCGCGCAAAATGCCAATGTGTTCAGAGAAAGCGACCACAACACCGCGTGTACCATCGGGTCCATTCCGTCGATTCCGAACAGGGCCTGCGGGCGCAACCAGCCCCATCCGAACGGCCCGTTCTGCAGGACGCTATCCGACATAATCGCGCTGCCCATTCCTGGCAACAAAAGCGTGTAGATCCACAACAAGAATCCCACAGTCAGTCCGATCAAAGCCCCTGTTCGCGTCGCCCCGCGCCAGAACAGCCCGCCAACCAGCGAAGGCAAAATCTGGGAAATCCCGGCAAAGGCCACCAGACCAATCGAGGCCAGCGCGGCCCCGCCGCCGGAAATGCGGTAATACGAGAACCCAAGCACCATGATCACGGCGATTGAAATCCGCCGGGACAGCAAAACCACATTGCGGACATCACCGGATACGGCGCCAGTGCCCTCCTGCCGGCTAAACCAGATCGGCATCACGACGTGATTTGACACCATGGTCGATAGGGCCATTGCCGTGACAATCACCATCGATGTGGCGGATGAAAAGCCGCCAATAAAGGACAGCATCGCCAGCCATTCATTGCCCTGCGACAGGGGCACCGTCAGCACGAACAGATCCGGATTCGATCCTTCGGGCAAAAGGTCCAATCCTACGACCGCGATTGGCACCACAAAGAGGCTCATCAACAGCAGATACAGGGGGAAGGCCCATGCGGCTGTCCTCAGATGCCCTTCATCGGCGTTCTCGACCACCATCACCTGAAACATCCTCGGCAGACACACAAAGGCCGCAGCCGATAGAAATATAAACGTGGTCCAGCGTCCGGCATTCACATTCCACTGCCCGATCTCAGAGGCATCGATGCGGTCCATCATCGGACCGACTCCTCCGGCTATACCCCAGACAACGAAAATGCCCACGGCCAGCAGCGCAAAGAGTTTAACGACAGATTCCAATGCGATGGCTGTGACAACACCATGATGGCGTTCGTTGGCATCCAGATTGCGGGTACCGAACAGAATGGCGAACACCGCCAGCCCCGCCGCAACCCAGAACACACTGGACCCTTCGCGGTAAAGACCGCTTGGGTCAGCCTCGGCAAAGATTGAGAATGACAGCGTAATGGATTGAAGTTGCAGCGCAATATAGGGCGTCCCGCCCAACACGGCCAGAATTGTGACGCAAATCGCCAGAGTGTTCGACTTGCCATAGCGAGACGAAATCAGGTCAGCGATTGAGGTCACCCTCTGGCTGCGGCCAACCCGAACCAGCTTGCGCAATCCCCACCACCAACAGATCATGACCAGCGTGGGGCCCAGATAGATCGTTACGAACTCCAGCCCCGACCGGGCGGCGTTCCCTACCGCGCCATAAAAGGTCCAGGCGGTACAATAGATCGACAGCGACAGCGTGTAGATCAACGGAGATCGCAGCCACGCCCCCCTGCCCGCCGCGGCCATTCTGTCGGCGGCAAATGCGACGCTGAACAACAGCACCACATAGCCCAAACAAACCAGGATCAGCACGTTCAGCGTTGCCATCAGTCTTGACCTGGCTCGGAATCATCGCCGGTTGATATGCGTCTTGCGGCGAACCCAAAGAGAACGCTGGCAACGATCAAAACCGCCCAGCATGTGAAGATATAGAGAATCGCAGAAGACAGCGGCACCCCGTCCGCTGCATCGCCCCCACGCGGCCACAGCAACGGAATCGCAATCAGCGCGCCCCCCAGAATGGGCAGCAATCGGGCGGCGTCGGTCAGCCTGCGTCGGCGGTAACTTTGACGTTCAAGAAACAGCGACGGCCGCGCACCAGATGGTTGGCGGTCGTCCTGCATGCTCATGACCGCGAGGCCTGCGCGTGCAAATCGCGGACGGCGGTCAGAACTTCGGCATTGGAAAACGGCTTTGTCATGAACCGGCTGACCCCTGCATTCTCGGCCATCTCACGATCTTTCGATTGGCCACGAGCCGTTAGCATCAGAACCGGAAGATTTCGCAGCTCTTCGAGTTCGCGCAAGTCGCGCAAAATCTCCATCCCGCTTTTGCCCGGCAGCATCACATCCAGAATCACAAGATCGGGCTTTGCTCCCAGAATCACCAGCAGCGCATCCGTCCCTTCAGCATGCGTTTCAACCTGCCATCCCTCGCGGGTCAGCAAAAACCGAATGGCTTCAGCAATGTTCGGCTCATCCTCGATCAACAGAACCTTTCGGCTCATATATTTCATTCCTCCCCGAGACGGGCTGCACCACTGTCAACCTGTCCGAAACAGCTTATGCGCAGTGTCACGAAACTGTCAAAAACCTTCGCTCAGAATCGATGGCTCTCGGCGCGATTCACAGTCCTTATTGGGACATACACGGCAACTTGGGCCAACATGGGCAACCGCCTGACTGCCCAGAGGGCTTTCTTCGACGGATCGAACCAGCATGACCGAACGATAAACCGGCGCATCGTCATAGCCGGAAATGGATTGCGGCCAGGCATAGGCATAACAATCGAATTCCGCAGCCGTTCGCCCCAACTGGACGATCCGTTTTCGGATCGGAACCAGCGGCCGGTTCAGCGCCTGAAACAGCGGCCACAGAGGACACGCCTCGCCGAATCTGGGCATGGCAAAACCGGGCACCGATTTGCTGAACAAAATGCTGCCCGAGGCATCACAAATCACCAGCCCGGTCGGGCGCGACAAATACCCTTTAGGCAAGGCGGCCAGCCGCCTCAGTACGCTGGCAACGTCGACTGAATACTCTGCTGCCAAAAGCAAAGGATCTGTAACTCCCCGATCCAAAGCCCCTTTGAGCGCATCCAGAGGCAAAAGCCGAGCGTCGGATTCGTAGACGTCCAGAATATCCCGCGCCACTTTTCGCGCGGCAGAGGAATCAATCTCATTCAGATTAACATCTGCGCTTCCGCCTCCGGATTCGATTTCCGGGAAATGGTGATCATGCCTGTCAAAAAATGCTTCGACATCTTCCAGAGGGACCCCGCGACGATCCTCGGCCCCCTCGGAATCATCCAGATAGGCCACCAGCGATTTGGAGCTATCGGCCAGGCGTTCGGCATCCTGGTGCAGGTTCCGGTGGAATCGGTCTTGCCACTCGGGTTCAATCTCTTGCGTTTCAGCAAGAATGGCAGCGGTGGAACGAATCGCGGCGGCTGTCGAAAGGACCTCGTGCATGGATGCCGCCAGATGCGGATCGTGGGTCAAACGATCCGACAGGGTTTCAATCGTTCGCTCTAACGACACCACTCGGCTGTGCATTTGCGCCAAAACGCCCGCCCACCCTGGAAACCTACTTGCGAATTCCTCAAGCCCGTCCACTTCGGCTTTCTGGCCAACTGCATCTGCCGCAGCCTCGCGCAGCGCAGAAATCAGCGTCGCCTCGATCCCCTGGGTTAGCACCGAAGGCTCAACGGTCAGAGCCGCAGCGATATCCACCAGCAGCTTTCCTCCGATCCTGCGGCGGTTATGCTCGATCAGGTTCAGATAGGATGCCGAGATTCCAACCTGCCGTGCAAGCTGGGCCTGACGCAATCCTGCGATCTGCCGCCTTTCGCGAATACGGCTGCCTGTTAACGTGTCCCGCAAAATTTCCTCTTTTTCCGCTGGCTCCTTTGGTCAACCTCAGAAGCATTTTCAAAACTATTATTTAAATATAAGTCTTTAGCAATTAATTATCTCGAGCAATTTACTTTCTTCACAAACGCATCCCGCAATTCCAAACACCTAGTCCACGGTGTAACCCATTTGCATATTTCGAAAATCAAGGGCCTTCCCCTTCTATTTTCGGAAAAACACCTGCACCATGGACATATGAGCGACCCAGCCTTTGAATATGCGCCGATCGGATTGGTCGAGTTGGAGAACCGCGTGATCCGCCGGTGTAATCTGCAGTTCGCACGCACTTTCGGCGGTGAAGAGGCCGATTACCGCAACATGCCCCTGCTACACCTCTACCCTTCTGTCGCAGATTGGGAACGTATCGGCGCACGGAGCCTGCAAATCATGCGCGACACCGGATATTATACGGATGAGAGGGTCATGCGTCGCCGCGATAGCGACTTATTCTGGTGCCGCGCGCGTGGACGTTCGCTAACGCCTGAAGATCCATTCCGCCATGGCATCTGGAGTTTTTCGGATATTTCCGAGGAACGCCCTTTGGTCGAGCTAACCAGCCGTGAGCGCGAGGTTGCCATTCTGTCCTGCAAGGGCTTGTCGGCCAAGGAAATCGGTGCGGAACTAAACCTGAGCTATCGTACAATCGAAGCCTACCGTGCGCGGCTGCTTGAAAAATTCGGGGCACGTAAACTGCCTGAACTGGTTGCGAAACTCTCCGGAATGCCGCTGTAACGCTGTTTACCACTGGTAATCTTCAGCAAAACCCCCATCTGACAGGCCGAGACTGTGCTTTTCATGGCCGTACGCTTAGCTTATAACGCTGCGTAATCAGACCAAAGCCCGCGCGAAACAGACGGGCCAAAGGGGAACCGTCGAGGACACTCATGACAGATACCAAACACGAAGCGGATGTGGCGTTTATCAAGGCACTGGCCGAACTGCTGCGGGAAAACGACCTGACCGAGTTGCAGGTAAAGCGTGATTATGGCGAAGATGACAGCCTAAACGTACGCGTTAGCCGCATGTCACCCGTCGCCGCTCCGGTCCAGGTTGCGGTCCCGGCGGCCGCGCCAGCCGCAGCCCCGGCAGCCGCACCTGCAGCAGCTGAAGCACCCGCAGCAAGTGACGATCCAGCCAGCCATCCGGGCGCTGTGACTTCGCCCATGGTCGGCACCGTGTACATGCAGCCCGAGCCGGGTGCGCCGTCCTTCATCTCCGTCGGTGCCAGTGTTTCCGAAGGCGACACGCTGCTGATCGTCGAAGCGATGAAAACCATGAACCACATCCACGCGCCTAAATCCGGCACTATCAAGCGTATTTTGGTGGGTGATGGCGATGCTGTGGAATTCGGCACTCCTCTGGTCATTGTTGAGTAAGGCGGCCCCATGTTCGACAAGATCCTGATTGCCAACCGAGGCGAGATCGCCCTGCGCGTCATCCGCGCCGCACGCGAGATGGGGATTAAGACAGTCGCCGTCCATTCAACCGCAGACAGTGACGCGATGCATGTACGCATGGCGGACGAATCGGTCTGCATCGGCCCCCCGCCCAGCCCACAAAGCTATCTGTCGGTGCCTGCGATCATCTCAGCCTGCGAGATCACTGGCGCTCAGGCGATCCACCCGGGCTACGGCTTTTTGTCTGAAAATGCCGAGTTTGTGCAGATCGTCGAAGATCACGACATCACCTTCATTGGCCCCACCGCTGAGCATATCCGCGTGATGGGGGACAAGATCACCGCCAAGGACACGATGAAGGCCTTGGGCGTTCCCTGTGTGCCTGGTTCAGATGGTGGCGTGCCGGATCTGGCCGCAGCCAAGCGGATCGGTGAAGAATTCGGCTATCCTGTAATCATCAAGGCCACCGCCGGTGGCGGCGGACGCGGCATGAAAGTCGCGATGAGTGCGGATGAGATGGAAAGCGCCTTTATGACCGCGCGCGCCGAAGGCAAAGCCGCATTTGGTAATGACGAGGTCTATATTGAGAAATACCTGACCACACCGCGCCACATCGAGATTCAGGTCTTTGGCGATGGCAAGGGCCAAGCGGTTCATCTGGGCGAGCGCGACTGTTCCCTGCAGCGCCGCCACCAAAAGGTATTCGAAGAGGCACCCGGCCCCTGCATCACCCCAGAAGAACGCGCAAGGATCGGTAAGGTCTGTGCCGATGCGGTTGCCAAGATCAACTATATCGGTGCAGGTACGATCGAATTTCTGTACGAAAATGGCGACTTCTATTTCATCGAGATGAACACCCGCCTACAGGTCGAACACCCGGTCACTGAGGGCATCTTTGGCGTAGATCTGGTGCGCGAACAAATCCGCGTTGCCGCTGGTCAGCCAATGTCATTCGGTCAGGATGATCTGAAAATCAATGGTCACGCCATCGAGGTTCGGATCAACGCCGAGAAATTGCCAAACTTCTCGCCCTGCCCTGGAAAAATCTCGGCCTACCATGCGCCGGGCGGTCTGGGCGTGCGGATGGATTCAGCGTTGTATGACGGGTACACGATCCCGCCCTACTACGACTCACTGATCGCCAAACTGATCGTGCAGGGCCGCGACCGGCCCGAAGCACTGGCCCGTCTGGAACGCGCATTGGGAGAGTTGATCGTGGACGGAATCGACACGACGGTTCCCTTGTTCCACGCGCTGCTGCAAGAAAGTGACGTCCAAAGCGGTGATTATAACATCCACTGGCTGGAGCACTGGCTTGCGGAGAATATGGCCGACTAACTCTGCTGGGTCGGAAGGTTACCGCTTTCCGACCCTGAGGCGCCTGGCATGAGCCTTTCCCCGGAATTACTGCTCCATGGATATTCCATCGGTATCTTCCCGATGGCTGAACATCGCGATGATCCGGACCTGTTTTGGGTTGATCCTAAGTTTCGCGGCATCTTCCCTCTGGACGGATTTCACATCTCACGCAGCTTGGCCCGCAGGATTCGGAACTGTGGGTACACGGTGTCAATCAACAGGGATTTTGCCGGCGTTGTTGATGGCTGCGCTGATCGCACGGATACCTGGATCAATCAGGAACTTCGCACCCTTTACCAAAAGCTGAACCAATCCGGTCACGCCCATTCACTGGAAATCTGGGACGGCCCGAATTTGGTTGGGGGCGTTTATGGCGTTACTCTTGGCGCTGCCTTCTTTGGTGAAAGCATGTTTTCCCGACGCAAGGATGCCTCAAAAATTGCGCTTGCTTATCTGGTCGACCGGTTGCGGTCCTGCGGGTTCAAACTGTTCGATACACAGTTTTTAACCGCGCATCTCGCCTCGCTCGGCGCGATTGAGGTGCCGCGGGCACAGTATCGGAACGCGCTGGAAGAGGCAGTGACTATTGCAGCAGATTTCTCTGCTGATCTCGATCAATCGCCGGATGGCGTGATACAGCGGATCACCCAGACGTCATAGCGCGAATGATCAAGCGCATTCAGGGCTGGCGAGGTGGCAATCATCCACCCGTCAAACAGCTGATCCGTTCCGCCTTGTTCCCAAATGGTCAGGTAGGCAAACGCGTCCCCTGTTGGGTTATCTGCAGGATAGCGGCAATCACCCAGCGCGACATCCAGCCCAAAGACTGTCTTGGATTGGCCGTTTTGCAGTTCGACATCAACGGTCTGGCCATTGACCTTATCCAGCCCTCTGAGCATTGCACCCGGTCCGGATTGAACCTTTTGCTGTGCCGCTACCCCAGAGGCTGCCAGTATTGCCGCGATCAGAGCATATCGCCTCATTCGCCGCCATCTCCGGCGACGAACTTAACCAAAAGCGAAATCAGGCTGACTGCGCCCTGTGTATCCTCGACCTGATCGCCCGGTTCAAAGTTAAAGAGCGATCCGCCTGGCATGACTTCTACAAAGTTACCACCCAGCAACCCTTCGGATGAGATCACGATAGCACTGTCATCGGGGACCAAAATTCCATCAGAAATCGCAAAAGTCGTGTCCGCCCGGTAGGTTTCCGGGTTCAGGGCCACTCCTGTCACGGTGCCGATTTTGACCCCGGCAAGCCGCACGTCCGTTCCGACGCCGACGCCTTCGAGCGAGCGGAAAGAGGCGTTAAGCTCATAACCAGAACCGCCCTGGGACAGGCCTGTCGACTGGCTCGCATAGACGCCAAACGCTATTGCCCCGGCCAGAACAGCGCCTCCGACCAAAACTTCTGAAACTTTGTAAGATGACATTGCTCGCCTCGTCTTATTCCGGGTTCCAGGCCTCATAATCCGAACGCTCGACCGGATCCGGGCGGCGCAAAGACCCCGCCGGTGCATAAGCAAGCGCGGTTCCTGTCAGGTTTTCCTGATGCGGTTTTTCCCAGGATTTATGTGCCAGAGGTTTGTCGGTTGGCGGTTCGTCCCAGGTGCGGTGCAACCAACCGTGCCAATCGGGATCAACCCTGCTGGCCTCGGCCTCGCCGTTGAAGATCACCCAACGCCTGCTGTCATCCGCGGTACGATAAAATATATTGCCTTCATTATCTTCACCGACTTTCACGCCTTTGCGCGCGGTGTAAATCTGGGTGTTCAGGGTGGCCCCGTTCCACCAGGTCACGGCGCGCAAAAGACTGTTCAGGATTCCCATCGGCTGCCTCCGGCATTTTTGTCTCTGCAGATATGGACCAAAGGTCCGCCAAGGTCCAGTGCTAGGGTAACGTTGCGCATCAATCCGGCAAAACTGCGGTCACTTCAATCTCGATGCGGTCCTCTGGCGTGATCAGGTTGCATTCGGTCACTGTCGCCGCCGGCGGGTTTTCACCAAATGCCTCAACCAGCAAGGGCCAGCACAGTTCAAATTCCGACATGTCCGGAAGGTAGTAGTTTACCCGAACCACATGCGCCAAATTTGATCCAGCCTCATCCAAGGCCTTTTCAATCGCCTGCAGCGCGGATTTGCACTGTCCGACGATATCTTTGGGAATGACTTCGCCTTGTGCGCAGGTTCCGGCAACAAAGACAAAACCGTTTGCAACCACTGCCCGGCAATAGCCGACTTTGGCCTCATATTGGCCGCCCGAGGAAATTCGCCTTATCGTCATCCTGCCCTCCCAAACACAAAATGGCGCGGGATCACCGCGCCATCTGTTGCAATTCAAATTCAGTGATTACCCGGCCGAAGCCGATTCCGCCGCATCCGCATAGATGATCAGCGGCTGCTTGTCCGAGGATACAGCCTCTTCATTGACGACAACTTCGGTCACGTTCTTCATGCCAGGCAATTCGAACATCGTGTCCAGAAGGATGTCTTCAAGGATCGAGCGCAGCCCGCGTGCACCGGTCTTCCGTTCAATGGCGCGTTTGGCGATAGCCTTGAGCGCATCGTCGGTAAAGCCCAGCTCGGCATCTTCCAGTTCGAACAGACGCTGATACTGTTTGACCAGCGCGTTCTTGGGTTTTGTCAGAATGGTGACCAGCGCATCCTCGTCAAGATCCTCAAGCGTGGCCAGAACTGGCAGACGTCCGACAAATTCCGGGATCAGACCGAATTTCAGCAGGTCTTCAGGCTCCAGCTCTTTGAAAATCTCACCCACGCCGCGGTCATCATTGTCCCGCACATCGGCACCAAAGCCCATGGCCGAGCCTTTGCCGCGCTGTGCGATAATTCTATCCAGACCCGCAAAGGCACCACCGCAGATGAACAGGATATTCGTCGTGTCCACTTGCAGGAATTCCTGCTGCGGATGCTTGCGTCCACCTTGCGGCGGAACACTGGCGACGGTGCCTTCCATCAGCTTCAGCAGCGCCTGCTGCACGCCCTCGCCCGACACGTCGCGCGTGATCGAGGGATTCTCAGATTTGCGCGTGATCTTGTCGACCTCATCGATGTAAACGATGCCGCGCTGCGCGCGTTCGACATTGTATTCGCTGGCCTGCAACAGTTTGAGAATGATATTTTCGACATCCTCGCCCACATAACCGGCTTCGGTCAGCGTGGTCGCATCGGCCATGGTAAAGGGCACATCCAGAATGCGCGCCAGAGTTTGCGCCAACAACGTCTTGCCGCAGCCTGTCGGGCCGATCAACAGGATGTTGGATTTGGCCAGCTCGATATCGCTGCCGGCCTTCTGAGCGTGATTCAATCGTTTATAGTGGTTGTGAACCGCTACTGACAGAACCCGCTTGGCCGTAGCCTGACCGATCACATAATCGTCCAGAACTTCGCAGATGTCTTTCGGCGTCGGCACTCCGTCAGAAGATTTCAGCCCGTTGGCTTTCGTCTCTTCGCGGATGATGTCCATACACAGCTCGACGCATTCATCACAGATGAACACGGTCGGACCTGCAATCAGCTTACGCACCTCATGCTGGCTTTTGCCACAGAAGCTGCAGTAGAGCGTGTTTTTGCCGTCACCGCCTGAATTCGTCGCCATGATCTACCTTTCGGGCTCCATCCTATGCCCCTTGCGGGGCCGCGCTTGCGCCTGTTCGTGCAGCTTAGGCCAGCACTGTGGCGGCTACAATCTCAAAATACCCCCCGTATCGGCGACACGAGGGGTCTGGGCTTAGCTCTCTTCGCCGCTCATCTTGGCGCGGTTTTCAACGATCTCGTCGATGTGACCCCATTCCTTAGCCTCTTCCGGGCTCATGAAGTTGTCACGGTCCAGCGCCTTTTCAACGGCCTTTTTGGTCTGTCCAGTATGGCGTACATAGATATCATACAGGCGATCCTTCAGCTTTTGCGTCTCAGCTGCGTGGATCATGATATCACTTGCCTGACCCTGGTATCCGCCACTGGGCTGGTGCACCATGATGCGGCTGTTCGGCAGGGAAAAGCGCATCCCGTTCGCGCCACCGGCCAGCAGAACCGACCCCATCGAGGCCGCTTGACCGATCACCAATGTTGAACATTTCGGTTTGATATACTGCATTGTGTCGTAAATCGACAAACCGCTGGTGACCACGCCACCCGGCGAGTTGATGTAGATCGAGATTTCCTTGTTCGGGTTTTCCGCCTCAAGGTGCAGCAGCTGAGCAACCACAAGATGGCTCATCCCGTCGTGGATCGGGCCGTTGATAAAGATGATCCGCTCTTTCAGAAGGCGCGAGAAGATATCATATGCGCGCTCACCCCTGCTGGTCTGCTCAACGACCATTGGGACAAGCGTGTTCATGTATGTGTCAACGGGATCGAACATAAGAAACCTGCCTGCTTTGCTATGGATCGGGACACTACCCGAAAATCTGTTACCTGAGTCTTAGTATCGCCACAGTGGGGCTGCAAGGGGTGCAGGAAACTTCATGCCCTGCAAATGCAAATTGATATTCAGCGGTGACTAAAGCGATACGCTCTTCAAAGTCGAAATCTGCGTCGAACTCTCACAAGTTCCCCTTTTCCCTTCACCTCATTTTGATTCATGCATATGAGAGTAAATGTTCATAATTAGCTGACTTGCGACCTTCTCCAGGCAGCAACCCAAACAGGCGCCCAAAGTGTGGGCTGGTAAGGAAACAGAGGATGGCCCTTCCACAACTTTCACAGGAAACATCTCCGGAAAATTTCGACAAAATGGTTGAGAACGCAACGCATGCTGCAAATTTTCTCAAGGCCATCAGCCACGAAGGGCGTCTCATGATCCTGTGCCACCTGGTATCGGGAGAAAAGTCAGTAACAGAACTGGAAGAGCTGCTTTCGGCGCGGCAAGCCGCTGTTTCGCAACAACTGTCGCGATTGCGACTTGAAGGGTTGGTGACGCCTCGCCGCGAAGGCAAGGCGATCTTTTATAGACTGGCCGATGAACGGCCACGCCGGATGTTAGAGGTTGTCTACGAACTCTTTTGCAACGAAGAATAAGAGCAATCCGCTATCCCAGCTACTTACGACTTACTTTTGGAACAGTCTTGATAGCCGGCGGACATGGCCATTAGCAAACTGTCATAGTGCGAAATTCCCGTGTCAAAACTCACGCCTACGGGATCCAATTCAAAGATCGTGGCCCCGGTTCCTTCGATCGCTGTCCGTACCAGCCTTGTGTCAAATTGTGGCTCGGAAAAGGCACAAACAATTCCTTCATGCTCAACCTTTTCACGCAAAGCCGCCAATCGCGCCGGCCCGGGAGAGGAAGCATCGCCAAGACTGACTGCGCCGGATGACTCGAGCCCAAATCGCTTTTCGAAATACTGATAGGCATCATGAAACGTTATGAATGACAGCGTCTGCATATCTGTCAGATCTGTCATAATTTTTTCTTTCAGTTCAACCAGCTCCCGATCTGCGGTTGCAGCGTTCTGCTGATAAACATCGGCGTTTTCAGGGTCCGCCTCTGAGAGCGTTGCGGCAATTACCTGAACCCAGATACGTGCATTTTCGGGATCCAGCCAGGCGTGGGGGTCTACCCCTTCGTGATCATGGCCATGGTCGTCTGCATGGCCCGCATGGTCGTCGTGATCGTCATGACCCGCATGATCGTCGTGACCCGCATGATCGTCGTGATCCGCGTGATCGTCGTGGCCATCATGATCCGCACGGTCATCATGGTCATCATGATCGGTCGCATCCCGGAATTCATAGAGAATTGTTCCATCCGCATCCAACAAAGAGACATGCAGCGCATCCGGCGACAGCGCGCCCAAGGGTTTAACCAGCCAAGGGGTCAGCTCTTCTCCGGTCCAGAAAACGATCTCGGCGGATTGCAAAGACCGCGCCTCAGAAGGCCGCATAGCGTGATCATGAGGTGACGCGCCGGGTGGAATGATCAAGCTGGGCTCACCCACGCCGTCCATCACCCGGGCGACCAGCGAATGGACAGGCGCAATATCGACGGCCACGCTTGGCGCCTCGGCAATGGCTTGGCCTGCAAACGCGATTGAGAACAAATACAGTGTGGGTCGGAACATATTCCCTCCGAGATGATATGTTATTACATTCGTTGAGCGCTTGTTAATCCGGACGTTATTACATATCAAGTTCAAAATCATTGGAGTCCCGCCATGAGCACCGTTGGATTCAGACAACACGATCACGCCCACTGCGTTCACACTGCGCTGTCTCAGGCTGAAAACAAGTGCAGAACAAAGCGCCTGCAATTCACCACTGTCCGACGCCGTGTTCTTGAGATCCTGTTGGAAAAGCACCGGGCAATGGGCGCATATGACATTCTGGCTGTGCTAGCTGCAGAAGGGCTCGGGTCGCAACCTCCGGTCGCGTATCGTGCACTGGATTTCCTTGTGCAAAACGGGTTTGTGCATCGTATCGAGCAACTGAATGCCTATACAGCCTGCGCCCACCCGACCCATGACCATGTCCCCGCGTTTCTGATCTGCAGGTCCTGCAAAGCGGTGGCTGAAACGGAAACCGAGCTGACACAGGGCCGATTGGGCGCTGCGGCGAACACCTCGGGGTTTCAAATCGAACGAGTAGTGGTCGAGGCCGAGGGCCTATGTCCCGAATGTGTAGGGTCGGCGGCATGAATACCCCCCTTATTTCATTGAAAAACATGTCCATTCGGATCGACGGCCGCACGATCCTTGAACATGTGAATGCGGCAGTTTCCGAAGCAGAGATCGTGACCATTGTGGGGCCCAACGGATCTGGTAAGTCGACTCTTTTACGGGCGATCATTGGGGCCATTACCCCATCAGAAGGCCAGGTAAGCCGCGCACCCGGCCTGCGCATCGGTTATGTCCCGCAAAAACTGGCTTTGGACGCCGCTTTACCGATGACCGTGCAACGTTTCCTGGGCTTACCCAAACGGATCTCGGCCCGCAAAGCGCTGGATGCACTAGAACGAGCGGGCGTCCCGGATCTGCGCAACCGGCAAATGACCCAGCTTTCGGGCGGTCAATTTCAACGAGTTCTGCTGGCGCGCGCACTCCTTGATGATCCTCAGGTCTTGCTTTTGGATGAAGCGACGCAAGGCCTGGACCAACCGGGTGCAGCTGCCTTCTATCAACGCATTGAGCAGGTCAGACGCGACCTTGGTTGCGCGATCGTGATGGTCAGTCACGATCTGCACGTTGTCATGGCGGCCTCAGACCGTGTGCTATGTCTGAACGGACATATATGCTGCGAGGGGTCGCCTCATACCGTCGCGGACGCACCCGAATACCGGGCCCTATTTGGCAGCGGAACCAAGGGCATGATGGCCCTTTACCAACATCAACACAGCCATTCGCACGACCATGACCACCACCACGACCAGGAAACAACCAACTCATGTTAGACGATTTTATGGTTCGTGCGGCGCTGGCGGGTATTGGTGTTGCACTCGCGGCGGCCCCTTTGGGGTGCTTTGTGGTATGGCGCAGGATGGCCTATCTGGGCGAAGCCACAGCGCACGCGGCTGTTCTGGGTGTGGCACTGTCTCTGGCATTTTCGCTTCCGATGCTGCCGTCGATTGTGGCGTCAGCGCTTGCCATGGGGCTTACCGTCACGCTTTTGCGTGGCAAGGGGTTGGCGATGGATACATTACTAGGCGTAATAGCGCATACAGCCCTGGCCGCAGGGCTAGTCACCGTCGCCTTGCTGTCCGACGTCCGGCTGGATTTAAATGCCTTTCTGTTTGGTGATATCCTGGCTGTCACCAAAGGCGATTTGGCAACCATTTGGGGTGGCGGCGCGTTGATCCTGGCAGTCATGATCTGGCGCTGGTCAGCCCTACTTGTCGCCACGCTGAACCCGGACATGGCCTATGCATCCGGCATTGACCCAAAGCGCGAGGAGGTGTGGTTGACGCTGACCATGGCGCTGGCCGTTGCCGTGGCAATCAAAGTGGTAGGGGTTCTGTTGATTGCCGCCCTGCTCGTCATCCCGGCAGCCGGCGCGCGGTCTTTGGTGAAAACACCTGAAAATATGGCGTTCGGGGCCGCCATCATCGGATCAGCTGCCGCCCTTGCCGGGCTGTGCGGTGCGTATCTTGCCGACACTCCGGCCGGGCCCAGCATCGTCTGCGCCGCAGCTGTGATCTTTCTGGTAACCGCCGCCATCGGGCCGCTTTTTCGTAAAGAATAGATTGCCGGTTCAAAACTCTGGTTCACCATTAGCAAAACTGCTACGAAAATCGGGACTTATACAAAAGGAGAGACCTATGATCCGAGCCGCACTTATTGGACTGGCCCTTTGCACACTCGCCGCATGTGAAACCGCTAAAGGCGCCGGTAAAGATATTGAAAAAGCAGGTGACGCAATTCAGGGCGCAGCCACCGAGGTTCAGGAAAACATCTGATTCCTTTCGGAATGTAGCGATTAAAATCGGGCGACATACAAGATATAGTTGCCCTCTGCACCCGCACCCGCTATCCTTGCGGACACAGGTGCATAGACGCGGCATTGCATTTCTGACACGATCACGGGGTTCTTGCTTAAACGCAAGAACCCCGTTCCCGTTTTAGGGGGAATTAAATTGCTGCCTGTATGAATCCGGGGCCCGGAAAAAGGAAAAGGCGTCAGGTGCGCAGACGCGGTCTTTGCACGTGCCCAAAGGACACCCCTGACGCCTTACCGGTTCGACACGCCCGAGGGACGTCCCGATCCAGTTGCTTTGTCCCCCTAAGGGGCCACAGCCGCTGAACAGAGCCCGAGGGCCCCGCACAGCACGCATTAACCTTCTGAGAGCTTGATCACCTGTTTCAAACTTGACGCCCAAATCAGCGGATCACGCACCGGTAAGTCTTTGCAGTAGAACAAAATCCTAAGATTTTCCTTCACCGCAGCGACCCCCTTGGCCTTTGCGTCCCACCCAGGATCCTAAGAACCTCTGCGGTAACCTGACTGTTACATCGCGGTCATAATTGGGCAAGAAAATAGCACTGCAGCATAAAAAATAGTCGGGGATAAACTGTTGATATCTCGCTGGAGAGTGATGTGGATAACTCTAGATTTTACGTTCCTGCGCAGAGTTGCCATTGGACAAGTGAAATTACGTGCTCGGCCCGGGATTTTGGACTCTTTCTGCAGGCGCAAACGGGCTGCACGACCCTTCTGGGGGTTTTGGTGAGCGATTGCGCCGATCCGATCCCTGATATTTCGAATCAAACCCGCCGTGAACGGGTCGCTCTTTGGCCACGGCCTCCGAGGACCGAGGCATTTTCTGACCAATCAGGGCCACCTGCCCGCATTTTGCGCTGAAAGCCTGTTCTGAATTTGAGAAGCGCTCCGACCCGGTTGGGTTACCTACTAAGCGCTGCGGCAATTCGCAGCCAGTACCCCCTAAATTCCAACCGGACCAGAGACGCTTCAGTTCACCTGGAGACCAGAGACGAGCCCGGAACTCGTTCGATCGCGCAGGCTACGCAAATTCGAAATTACATACAGCCCAAGGATCTTGCGCCAGCCCACGCAGCCAACCTAATTGAAGGGGCATTTACCGCTTCGATAGTTGAATTTGCTGTCACTGGCTCACCTCCTGTACTGGGCCTTTCGCTGGCCTTTTACACAGATTGGGTGGCTGAGGGCCGGTTGCAACTTACCTGAAGGAAGCTTCATGAAGGCTTTAAAAAAGCCTAACCAGTTTGTCGCGCTTAGGCCCAGGCCAGCGCGGTGCCGATCACGACCAGGGAAATGCCAAACACTTCGCGATGCGAGAAGTTTTCGCCAAACAGAAAGAATGAGGCGATGGCGATCAGAACGACCTCGGCCCCCAGAATGCCAGTATAGATTATGCCCAACCGTTCGTCGCGCAGCGCGGCGAGTTCGAGCGTCGCCCCGGCCAGCAGGGTCGCGACGATCAGCAGGCCAAGCCCCAGGCCGGGGATTTTCCACCAGAACTTCATCGCGACCATGGCAACGGAATAGAGACCCGCTGACCCGAGGGCAATGAAGGGGATCATGGATGTGGACATCTGCGCCTCCTGCTAGGGTTTCGCAACGTAAACTCTAGCAGGCCAGCTGGGATGCGGCTGTGAGGTTGGTCACAATGGGCCGAACAGGCCTTATCCCGCGATCTTTCGGGTCACCAGATACGAAACCGGAAACGCCGCAATAAAGCCAGCTCCGGCAGCGATCAGGATCGGGTATAGCGTCGTATACCCCATCGACAGAACCGCAATGACAGCGGACCCGGCAAAGGTGGAGCCAAGGAAGATATGTACGATCAGCATCAGGGGAAGCATGGGGGCCTCATATCAGGGATTCAACTTCCGCGGATCCTAGGATTGAGAGCGCATGCGGTCTTTGATCTGGGTCAGAGTGAGCGGCGTCTTGGAATTCGTCCAGTGGACGAATTCAGCCGCGAACGGGCGGAGCCCCGAAACGAAAACGCGCCGCCCGTTTTGCCGGAGGCAAACTTCGGTTTAACGGAGGCGGGTCGGCGCGGCCCGCCGGTGCCGCCGGGCGTGACCTCAATCACTGGTGACTGTATCGTTTGGACCGCCGCATCGGCTTGTTTCACGAAACTAGGTCAAGCAAACTCCAGACCATACGAATGCTCAGATAGCGCTAGTTTCCTGACTTCAACATCTGAGCCTATGCGAGACGTCAAAAACCCTTTGAGTCGATCGCTGGCATTGGCACCAAGCACAATGGACGATAGTCGATAAGGTGCAATCGAATTGTATCCCGCGGAATCACCTTGTGTTTTCAGAGCTCTCCACTCGCATTCACGATCCCACTCTTTGGATTTTGACAGCACCAGAGCATCGTTCACTCTAGTAGCTTCTTCACCCGAAACAACTAGAGATCGATGCTTTGGTGGATTCGCTCGGCGACTACTATTGATCAACCAACGGATAGTTTGAACTGTCGTCAAGGCTGGGCGGCTTTCCAAGTATTTTACTTTGGAAACGACTTTCCTAGCCGCAGCCAAATCCTCTTTTTCGCAAGAAAACTCGTAACAAAAGGACTGATGAGATGCAGAATAGTAAGCCCACATCAGAGAACTAAAAGGATTTGCCGTAAAGCAACAGATCGTTTGCCATTCCCGCGCCGCTACTAAATGCTTAGGAATTCCAGTTTTGAGATGCTCAAAACTGAAATATCTATCTCTAAATTCACGTATAGGTATCTTAAGGTTTCTAGCTTCATCGGCGAGATTTCTTCCAGAAATCATCCTATTGTTACCGTATTCGCGTTGAAATGCTTTGATTAACTTTTGTATTTCCGTTCGTTCAGAATCGATTAGTACTGGCAATGTGTCGAAAGGATCGTTTTGGCTGCTCAAGGGCGAAAACCAAACGCACCCTTTTTGCGCGGCCTCGACCTCATTCTCCAACCGAGAACACATATCCTCGTCTTCTAAATCGCAATCGGTGTAACCGCGATGCCTATAAATCAGACCTGGTGGATAACCAGATTCAGCCATCCATCTTCAACGCGGAGATGAATGCCTCCTGCGGGATATCGACCTTCCCGAACTGACGCATCTTTTTCTTACCCGCCTTCTGCTTGTCCAGCAGTTTGCGTTTCCGCGTGGCGTCGCCTCCGTAGCACTTCGCGGTCACGTCCTTGCGCAGGGCCGAGAGGGTCTCGCGGGCGATGACCTTGCCTCCGATGGCGGCCTGGATCGGGATTTTGAACATGTGGCGCGGGATCAGGTCCTTGAGCTTTTCGCACATCGCCCGGCCCCGCATCTCGGCCCGGTCGCGGTGAACCATGGTCGACAGCGCATCAACGGGCTCGTCATTCACCAGCACCGACATCTTGACCAGCGCGTCCTCGGTATAGCCGGTCATCTGATAGTCAAACGAGGCATAGCCCTTGGTCACCGATTTCAGGCGGTCGTAAAAGTCAAAAACGACCTCATTCAGCGGCAGGTCATAGACGACCATGGCGCGGCTGCCCGCATAGGTCAGGTCCATCTGGATGCCGCGGCGGTCCTGGCACAGTTTCAGTACGTCGCCCAGGAATTCATCCGGCACAAGGATGGTCGCCTTGATGCGCGGCTCTTCAATATGGTCGACCTTTGAGGGGTCGGGCATGTCGGCGGGGTTGTGCAGCTCGATCATCTCGCCGTCTTTCATGAAGACGTGATAGATCACCGAAGGCGCGGTGGTGATCAGCTCGATATCATACTCGCGCTCAATCCGGTCGCGAATGACCTCAAGGTGCAGCAGGCCAAGGAAGCCGCAACGGAAGCCAAAGCCCAAAGCGGCCGAGGTTTCCATCTCAAAGCTGAAGCTGGCGTCGTTCAGCGCCAGTTTGTCAATCGCATCGCGCAGGTCTTCGAATTCGGAACTGTCGACGGGGAAGAGGCCACAGAACACCACCGGCTGCGCGGGTTTAAAGCCGTCCAGCGCGATTTCTGCGCCATTGCGGTCATTGGTGATCGTGTCACCGACGCGGGTGTCACGGACCTGTTTGATCGAGGCGGTGAGAAAGCCGATCTCACCGGGGCCGAGGCTGTCGACCATCTCCATCTCAGGCCGGAAAACGCCGACGCGGTCGACATGGTGCAGGGTGTTGTTCGACATGAACTTGACCCGCATGCCCTTTTTCAGGGTGCCGTCCATGATGCGGACCAGAACGATGACGCCGAGATAGGCGTCGTACCAGCTATCGACCAGCATCGCCTTGAGCGGTGCATCCAGATTACCCTTGGGGGCCGGCAGATGGGTGACAATGGCCTCCAACGTCTCATGGATGCCCTGCCCGGTCTTGGCGCTGACCTGAATCGCCTCGGACGCGTCGATGCCGATCACATCCTCGATCTGTTCGGCCACGCGGTCGCAATCGGACGCAGGCAGGTCGATCTTGTTGAGCACCGGCACGATGTCATGATCGGCGTCGATGGCTTGGTACACGTTGGCCAGCGTCTGCGCCTCGACCCCTTGGGTCGAGTCCACAACCAGCAGTGAGCCTTCGACCGCACGCATCGAGCGGCTGACCTCATAGGCGAAATCCACGTGGCCGGGAGTGTCGATCAGGTTCAGCACGTATTTCTCGCCATTGTCGGCGGTATAGTCGATGCGGACCGTGTTGGCCTTGATGGTGATGCCACGCTCCCGCTCGATATCCATGCTGTCGAGCAGCTGTTCCTTCATGTCACGATCCTTGACTGTCCCGGTCTCTTGGATGAGCCGGTCAGCAAGGGTGGATTTGCCATGGTCGATATGCGCGACGATGGAGAAATTGCGGATGTGAGCGAGGTCTGTCATGGGTTGGGGATATGCGTCGGAAATGGGCTGCGGTCAAGGTAGGACGAGACCCGACGAAACCCTTTAGTTGCTAGGCTTCGATCCGATCAGACCAGCCCATTTCTAACCAGTTCAGCATTCATCCAATGCGTCTCACTTTGCACATGAACTTCACGTGCGTACTTCGCGAGATGAGTGGGCATGTTTTCTTCCTCGAATGCTGCTGTTGTGCGAACGACAAACCCCTCTTGTGTGTCTAGATCTAGGGCTGCAATTACATCAGCGACGACCTGAGCTGAGAACCGTCCCCGATACAGTTCGGAAACAGGGCTGATTCCAAGTTTTGTAAAGCGTGACAGCGTCGCATCCCATGGCTGAACGACGCCAGCTTTGATCCACGCGAATCCCAAAAAATAAGTCGGCAATTCCAAATACACGATGGAATGACGTGCGAATAGATATTCGCCAACAATGCGCTCATCCTTTGTAAGTTGCGGTGCGATACCAGCTGCGAAAGCCTTCATCCAGTCTCGCGACGGGTGATATCTGGCGTCGATACTGCGAGGGTGACAGCCTTGACTGTGGATGGTCGTATTCTCACTGTTCATCTTTTCGGTAAAGACGGCTTCGTCCGCTGATGCCAACTCATCAACACTCGACATGATCTTGTCATCGCTCGTAGCACCGGGAGATTGCGGCAAGTGGAATGTACGCCCGTATTTCTTTAGCATTTTGGTCTCACGCTAGAGTTCTAAGCGAAGTCAGGCCAGAAAACGCGACATCAATTATGTGCGCAATCACTTTTTCGCAGCACATGATTGATCCGAAATCCACTTTGATTCATACTCCGCCACAGACCGAGAGGGGCATCAGACCCGTCCGGGCAGGCAAAAACGAGGCAAGAGCATGAAACAGTTCCTCCTAATCGCATTTTGTGCGGCATCGCTGACGGCGATGGCTCCGGCACCCAGCGAGGCTGCGCAGATCAAACGGGCGTGTCTGGCGTCGGACCGGTCGGCGGCGACGCGGGCGCGGTGCAGCTGCATTCAGCGCGTCGCAGATCAGGCGTTGACGCGGGGCGATCAGAAGACCGTCGCCAAGTGGTTCACCGACCCCCATCAGGCGCAGGAGTTGAAGATGTCGCAGACTTCGCGCGATGATGCGCTGTGGGACCGGTATAAGAACTTTGGCCAGATGGCGCAGGCAATCTGCAACTAAGCCGGTCACGCTGCTTGACCTGATGCGCACTGCACCTCAGAAATGGCGCAGCGAAAGGTGTATCAGATGGTAATGAAAGGGCTGACCCTGCGGGGCCTTGAGGTGTTCGAGGCTTTGGCGCGGACAGGATCGGTGGCACAGGCCGCCGAGATTACGGGGCTCAGCCAGCCTTCGGTTTCTCAGCAGTTGCGCAATCTGGAAAAGGCATTGGGCACTGATCTGGTCGATCACGGGCGACGACCAATGCGTTTAACGCAAGCCGGCCGCAGTTTTCTGGCGCGGGTCGAGGTCGTGCTGGCCGAACTGCAAATGGCCCAAAGCGAACTGACCGTGATGGATCTGGGGCATCTGACCACCCTCTCCATCGGTTTGATTGACGACTTCGACAACGATCTGACCCCGCGGCTGGCGACTTTGCTGGCCGACAGCCTGACCCGGTCGAAATTCAAACTGATCACGTTGCCCAGTCTAAACCTATTCGCCGAGCTGGAGGCGCAGAGGCTGCATATGGCTGTATCCGCGCATTCCGGAGAGGTCCTGAAGGGTGTGATTGAATACCCTCTGGTTCAGGACCCTTTCATTCTGGTGACCCCAAAGGGTATGGGGAATTCAATACAGGACCTGCCCTTTCTGCGATACGCCCGAGATCAGCTGATCAGTCGCCAGATCGAGGCGCATCTGGCGCGCCAGCAAATGGAGTTCGAGGAACGGTTTGAAATCGGCTCGCACCTGGCGCTGATGGCAATGGTCGCACAGGGGCTTGGCTGGGCGATCACAACACCACTGGGATATATGCGTGCGACGCGGTTTCATGACGGGATGGAGGCGCATCCGGTCCCGTTCGGTGACTTCGCCCGCACAATTTCGCTGTTCACCCGCTCTGACTGGTCGGACCAAGTACCCAAAGAGGTTGCAGACATGATCCGACGGCTGATGCGGACCCAGATTGTTGATCCGGCAGTCGCGCAGGTGCCGTGGCTGGGCGGGCAGTTGAAGGTGATTAGTTAGTGTAGGGCACCGCAGATATTGGAAGCATAATTATCAACGTGCCGTGTGTTTCTGCCACCATCTTCATACAGAACTGAACCAGGGTTAGCTGTGCGAACCGAAGCAACCGCTCGACGAATCTCTGCTACAGCAGTCGCAAACCTGTGATAGCAAATTGGAATGGCAACGATATCAACACAGACCAGACCAACTTTTCCCTATCCGATTGCGGTTGCCGGCGTTCTTTTCGCCTCAATTTGTTTCGGGCTGGTTCCTTATTTTAGCCGAGGGCTGACCGAGCAAGGCGTCGCGCCTTATGCCGTCGCGTTCTATCGCTACATCGTTACGGCAATTCTGCTGCTGCCTGTTCTTATAATACACCGAAACGCTTGGCGCGAGATTGCTTGGGGGCTTTCGGCAGGCGCGGTAATGGGCCTTGGATGGATTGGATATGTGACGGCGCTAGAGACATTACCCGCATCGACTGTGGGCGTTCTCTATATGACCTATCCGGTTTTCACGCTGATCATTGCCTGGGCTTTGTTCGCCGATACACCCACAAGGCGCGCATTGTTCGCCTCGGGCCTCATTACGTTGGCGGCACTCATTGCAGGATCGCCCGCATCCGTTCCGATACAGCACATACCAACGCTTCTGATGTCGCTAGCAGCGCCAATCGGGTTCGGCTTCGGGATATGTGTCTTGGTTCACAGGTTGTCCCGCATCGCACCGCTTGCGCGCATTGCTTCGGTTTCCTTGGGATCGGTTCTCGGGCTGTTGCCGCTGATGTTGAACGCCGATGTTGCCAAGTTGCTCCCGCAAGGGCAATCCGACTGGATTTTGATCGTCGGAATTGGCCTGGTCACAGCGCTTGTGCCACAGCTCATTTATACGATCTGCTCACCGTTGATCGGCGCTTCTCAAACTGCGGTCGTCGGCAGCATTGAATTGCCGACAATGTTTGCTGTGGGCTTTCTTGCCTTTGGCGAAGCAATCACAACGCCACAGGCCGTAGCCTGCGCTTTGGTTTTGGGTGCGATTGCGATCACCAGAAGCCGGACGACACGCACCTTATCCACTGTGATTGCGAAAGAACCAAACAGGTGAGCTTGGCCCCGATGCAGGCGTCGATTGATTTTACATCTGAATGTCGAAGACATCAGAGCTTTTACAACTAAGCCCTCAGATGTGCGTCAAGACCTGCGACGGCCTTTTCGATCAAATCCAGCGTGCCCTCGAAATCACGGGTGTAATACGGATCGGGCACATGATCCGCGCCTGTCTCAGTAGCGAAATCAGTCAGCGAGCGAACCGGAGTTTCGTTGCCACGGGGACGCAAGTTTTCGATATTGGTAAGGTTCTCTGCATCCATTCCGATGATCAGGTCAAAGCGGTCAAAATCTTCGGCCACGAATTTGCGCGCGCGCAGATCGCTGATGTCGATACTACGGGCATGAGCAGCCTGCTGCATTGGGCCATAAGGCGGGTCTCCGATGTGCCAGCCAGAGGTTCCGGCGCTGTCAGTGGCATGATGCGGCGCACGGGCGCGAAAAGCACCTTCGGCGGCCGGAGACCGGCAGATATTGCCCAAACAGACGAAAAGGATACGGTGTGTCATACAACCGGGTGTAACGCGTGAGGCGGAAATGCAAAAGATCGTCATTCTGACCGGTGCCGGGATTTCCGCCGAAAGCGGGCTGGGCACATTCCGCGACGAAGGAGGTCTGTGGGCGCAGCACAGGATCGAGGATGTCGCCACGCCCGAAGGCTTTGCCCGCAATCCGGCGGTGGTGCACAAGTTCTACAACGCGCGCCGTGTGCAGGCTGCACAGGCGCAACCCAATCCGGCCCATACCGCGCTGACCCATCTGCAACGCAACTGGCTCGGCGAGGTTATCATCGTGACCCAGAATGTCGACGGCCTCCACGAAGCCGCAGGATCCGAGAATGTGATCCATATGCACGGCACACTCGCTGGGGCCTTATGCACCACCTGCGATCACCGCTGGGCCGCCCCGCCCAAGATGTCGGTGGGTGAACCCTGCCCCGCCTGCGGTGGCCCAACCGCCCGACCCGATATTGTATGGTTCGGTGAGATGCCCTATTTTATGGACCTGATCTACGATCACTTGGCCAATGCTGCTATCTTCGCTTCAATCGGCACCTCGGGTCAGGTCTACCCCGCCGCAGCATTTGTGCACGAGGCGACAATGTCAGGCGCACGAACCGTCGAGTTGAACCTAGATCCGTCATCCGGCGCCTCGAGTTTCGATCAGGTGATACTTGGCCCTGCATCCGAAACCGTGCCACGCTGGGTTCAAAAGCTGCTGCGCGAATCTTAGCCCGCCAGACCGGCACCAAAATTATTGATACGACAATCGAAATAAGAGGCTCCCATGACCGACCCCCACCACACGCGCGAAGAAATCCTGGACGATTCCAGTATGGAGGGCCGCGATACATTTGGCGACCAACTGGCAAATCTGTGGTGGACCTTCCTGTTACGCGGGTGTCTGGCCGGAGCATTGGGGATCGCCGCGCTGTTTTGGCCAACGGGCAGTATCTCTTTGCTGTTGCGACTGGTCGGCCTGCTTTTGGTTCTAGATGGCGGCCTGACCCTACTGGGCTTTGGACGGCGCGGATTGATCGGCGGCGTCGGCATCGGGGCTCTATTGATTGGGCTTGTCCTGTTGATCTGGCCCGAGGGTGTTGCGCGGCTGACGTTTTTCCTGCTGGGTGCTTGGGCGCTGATCGTCGGCATCGGTTCGTTGCTGGCATGGCGGCAGATACCCAGCAACAACCCGGATGCCGTGATGGTGCGAAACTCGGGGATCATTGCGCTGATCATTGGGTTGGTGCTGTTGTTCTGGCCCGGCAGTGGCATGGTCGCACTGGGGTGGGCCATTGCCTTTTCCGCGCTGGCTTTCGCCGCCGTGATGTTCTTTCTGGCAGTGCGCTTCAAACGGGCACATGACCGCGTTTCGATGCGGGTTGTTAACCGTTGAAGCGATAGGCAAACAGGCCGGGCAAAGCCCGGCCTGACGCGTGGATGACGGCCGCATAGCGGCTTGAAGGTTGACGTGACCTTAGTTCGAGTGGGCGCCCATGTCTTTTCGTTCCAGATCAACCGGCACGTCGATCTCAACCTCACCGGCTTTTTCAAAAACCAGCGTTACAGGCACAGTTGCACCATGTTCAAACGGAGCAACCAATCCCATGAACATCACGTGATCGCCCCCGCGCTTGAGCGCATGCGCACCACCGGCAGGGATGACGAATCCCTCTTCGACATGGGTCATCTGCGCCACGCCGTTGGCATCGATCAGATGCGTGTGCAGCTCAACCCGTGCAGCCGCCTCCGATTCCGCGCGAACAAGACGGTCATCCGCCTCGCCCGTGTTCTGAATCACCATAAAGGCCGCGCCCGCT
This sequence comes from Ruegeria sp. CDSC081, assembly GCF_059610485.1. Lineage (NCBI taxonomy): Bacteria > Pseudomonadati > Pseudomonadota > Alphaproteobacteria > Rhodobacterales > Roseobacteraceae > Ruegeria > Ruegeria sp. CDSC081. Next base: position 34,374 of record NZ_JBXWNS010000011.1, read on the forward strand.
TTCGCCGTTTTGCCGGCGGAGCGCGCATAGGCATCTTCTAGTGTGATGGTTTCCTGCGCCATTGCAGTGGTGGCAAATGCGGCCACAGCCAGGGTTGCCAAAAGTTTGGAAGTGAGGGACATCGCGCCTCTCCTATGTCAAGTGTCTGAAAAAGTTAAATTTAATCAGGCTCTTGCAGGTGGCGCGCGGGCGGGCTGAAACGGAACGGGCGCTGCTATTAGGCTCCTGTCGCCGCGCTCTAAAAATGGCCCGGCATAACTTGGTGCATCGGGCAGCACATGTGAAACGACAGCGATAGCACCCAGCAACGTCAGCGCATAGTCGGGGCAGAAATGCGGGGGCTTCGCCGGTTGCCCCTCCGCATCCATATAGATCACAACAGGACCAACACCAGTACACAGCACCATCTGCCCGACTGCGGTATCAACGCCACGCGACGCAGCCACCCCCTGACCAGTCAGACTGACCAGCAGCGACAGGGCAAATGATAGAAATCTGTTCCGAAAGTGTTTCATCCTGCCTTCGGTATACGCCCGAGACAAAAAGGGCTTCAAGCACAATCGAATGCGCCAGAAGCCCTCGGGTCATTTTGGTCAGTACGAGGTCAGTTGTCCAATCCGGGACGTTTGACAGACCCTTTGGTCAGGCTGGTATGCAACCTGTTCACCTGACGCTGCATCCGCACACATGTCCCAAACGTCTTGCCAAAAAAGGCCGCCAACAGGGAGAGGGAATCAAAGGATTTGAAAGACATGAGATCGAACTCCGCCAATAGAATATGAACAAACATATTCAAACATCAGAACACTGTATGTGAACAAGATCACGCTCTGACGGCGAAATCGTCTAAACTCAATCAGACAAAAGAAAAGACCCTGCACCGTTCGGGTACAGGGTCGAAATCTTTGGTGAAAAAGAACGCTTAGACCGCAGCTTGAGCCTTGGCGATTTCTTTTTTCACTTTCAGTGCGTTGGTGGACAGCTCGTCATCCTTGGCTTTGGCCAGGAACGCATCCAGACCACCACGGTGGTCAACTGAACGCAGGGCAGCGGCCGAGATACGCAGCTTGACGCCACGACCCAGGGTTTCCGACTGCAGGGTTACGTCGTTCAGGTTGGGCAGAAAACGACGACGAGTTCTGTTTTTGGCGTGGCTGACATTGTTGCCAGTCATCGGGCCTTTTCCGGTCAGTTCGCAACGGCGCGACATGGTTTCTTCCTTTGTATCTGCGGGCTGGGTACAGGACCCGTGGCCAAATCACAAGGGGCGCAACCCGAAGTCGCGCCCGAAAACTGGTTGGATGCGTTTAGTGGGAATCACAGGAAGGGTCAAGACGGGCCGTGCGAAATCTTTGCACCCATCTTAAACTCTATAAGACCTAGGCGCCATTGCGTTGAAGCAAGGGTTTGTTGTTCTTCAAATGCCGCTGGATCAGATGGGACTGTTGGCGTCCACATGGAATGAACCGGGCCGGGTTTTCACCATGATTTTCGATCAGTTCCGGAAAGATTTCGAAAATTTCTCGCCGCTCCTCCGACCCGAGGGATTTCAGGGCCTCGACTCCGGTGAACAGGCTTTCGGTTGGGGCATCTTCGGCAAAGATGACATGATGGCGATCAAATAGCAGGTGAAAATACTCAACCGATTGCACGGCCTCATCGATATAGATTCCCGGCAGTGCGGTCAGTTTGATCGCCGGAATCAAAACTTCGGTGGTGCCGAACATGCGTTCCGCGATTCTGGACTGCACCAGCATCCTGTGCTGGCGTGAGACCAGAAGATCGCGATGCGGCAAACCCTCGCCCAGCGCACCTGCAAGGATTCGTACCGGCAAGAGCCGGGGATTTTCCAGCAAGGCGGTGCGGTCAAACTGTCGACGACCGATCCAGCGTATAGGCTGAGGGTCGCACCCCATGGTCGGGACCATGTCCCCGATCCGCAGCGCTTGGATTGCTTTCATGCCGTCCTGCGTCAGGATGTGCGTGTCACGGGTAAAACAAGGAACGCCACTTCCGTTCTCAAAGGCAGAATATGTGACCGTGATACCGGATGGTAGGGTGAATGTCCCGCTGGACAGGGTATAGCCTACGCCATCTACGACGTTAATGACGCCAAAATTGGTATCGGTGATGACGGTACCCACCGGCAAGTTCAACGTGTCGGTCCCGCCGCCGCCACGCAAATCGCCACTGACGCTGGTGCTGGTGAAATTCAGGGTATCGTTGCCGCTCCCTAGCCGGATGTTTCCAACACTCGAGCCACTGATATCGACAGTGTCGTCATCCGACCCGCTGGCAATCCTGCCACCAATGGTGCTACTGGTGACGGTGATCGTGTCGGAGCCGGCATTGCCGATGACATTCCCGGTAATCGTGCTGTTATTGATGTCGACGTCGTCATCGCCACCCCGGCCGCGGATATTATCAATCGGAGTTCCAGCCGGTGAACCGTTCAGGGTCCCCGTGTCATTGTTAACGTCGATATCGTCGTTGCCGTTGGTCCCAGTAATATCGGGCATAGCTGACGGTTCCCGCATATCCGGCCTGGCGACAGATGCGCGGCCTTAACCTGAGTTTGCATCAAGTTTGGGTCAACTTGCAACCTATGGGCGATAACCCACCGATCCGAAATCAGAAAGAGAATGAGATCAAAGGCTTGAATAAGGCCTTAGCCAGCGACTAAAGCAGACAACATATGTTCCGCCGCAACCGACGGACTGAGCTGACCAGTGCTGACCTGCGAGCCCAGACGCTCCATTTCCGAACGCGCTTGTGGAGTCGCCAGGCGTGCCAGAAGGGCAGACCGAACCTCTTGTTCGAACCAATATTGTGCTTGCGTGGCGCGGTTGACCTCCCAGTGGCCGTTTTCACGGCGCCATTTACTGAGGGACTGCATCTCCTCCCAGGCTTGAGCCAGCCCATGTTCCTCGACCGCTGAGACAGTCATAGCCTTGGGAAATCCTTCCGGGTCCTGGGGTCGTTTACGCAAAAGACGCAGCGCCCCGGAATAGTCGGCGCAGGTGCGAGTGGCGGCAGATTTCAAGTCACCATCCGCCTTGTTGACCAAGATCATGTCGGCCATTTCCATGATACCGCGCTTGACGCCCTGCAGTTCGTCACCGCCCGCCGGGGCAAGCAACAGCATAAACAGATCCGACAACTCGGAGACAACCGTCTCCGATTGCCCGACACCAACCGTTTCGATCAAAACAACATCGAACCCAGCGGCCTCACATAAAGCGATGGCCTCACGTGTGCGGCGGGCAACGCCGCCCAGGTGCGACTGGCTGGGTGATGGACGGATAAAGGCGTTTTTCTCGCGGCTCAGGCGTTCCATCCGGGTCTTGTCCCCCAGAATGGACCCGCCCGACCGAGTTGAGCTGGGATCTACTGCAAGAACTGCAACACGCAGCCCCTGCCCTGTCAGCATCATACCAAAGCTTTCGATGAACGTGGACTTGCCAACGCCGGGCGTTCCTGACAATCCGATCCGCAGGGCCTGGCGGCCCTCTTTGGTCAATCTGGTCAGCAGTTCCGTCGCCTGCGCACGATGATCGGCGCGACCGCTTTCCACCAGCGTGATACCACGGGCCAGCGCGCGCCGGTCTCCGTTCAAAATCCTGTCACTCAGGCTGTCCAGTTCCATTTCGCCCCCAATCAGTTGCGGCAGTTCTAGTTGCCGTCCCAACGAGGGGTTTGTCCAGACCAGAGCGCACAAGAATTTACCTCTGGGATATGCGCTCTCCGGGCATAAGAGACGGAACTGGACCTTGTCGTACCGTTGGCGGATAAAGCCCGCATGATACGCCTGCCCATCGACGACGCCATTCCTGACCTTCTTGCCGCCCTAAAGGCTTCGGGCCGCGCAGTGCTGCAGGCACCTCCGGGCGCGGGGAAAACAACACGAGTGCCGCTGGCGATATTCGAGGCGGGGCTATGCGATGGCAAGATCGTGATGCTGGAACCCCGCCGCTTGGCGGCCCGGGCTGCTGCTGAGCACATGGCCGATACGCTGGGACAGCGCGTGGGCGACACAGTTGGTTATCGCATGCGGGGTGAGGCGAAGGTATCGAAATCGACCCGGATCGAGGTCGTCACCGAAGGTATCCTGACCCGGATGCTGCAAGTCAAACCCGATCTGCCCGGCATTAGTGCGGTGATTTTCGATGAATTCCATGAACGGTCCCTGAACGCGGATCTCGGCCTGGCCTTGTGCCTTGAGGTCGCCGGGGCATTGCGGGACGATCTGATCCTGCTGGCAATGTCGGCAACGCTAGACGCTGAGCCTGTGGGACGGTTGATGGAGGCCCCCGTTGTTACGTCCCAAGGGCGCAGTTACCCGGTCGAAACACGTTGGCTGGACCGACCGCTAGGACAACAGGCGCGAAAGCTGGACGCATTGGTCGATCTTGTGGTTCAGGCCGAGCGCGAAACAGAAGGTGGGATGTTGGTGTTCCTGCCCGGAGAAGGCGAAATCCGCCGGGCAGAGGCCGCCTTGGCTGGCCGGCTATCCAGCAAAGCTACGGTGCGACCACTATTCGGCGCGATGCCTTTTGCTGCCCAGCGCCAAGCGATTGCACCGGTCGAAACCGGTCGCAAAGTGGTTTTGGCTACGTCCATTGCCGAGACCTCGTTGACCATTCCAGACATTCGCGTGGTCTTGGACATGGGACAGGCTCGGCGGGCGCGTTTCGATCCGGGTTCGGGTATGTCCAGACTAGTGACCGAGCGGGTGACGCGCGCCGAGGCAACGCAGCGCGCTGGCCGCGCTGGTCGTGTCGCCGACGGCACGTGCTATCGCTTGTGGTCCAAGGGCGAAGAAGGCGCGCTGGCGGCCTACCCCCCGGCCGAGATCGAGGCCGCTGACCTGACCGGGTTGGCGCTGGAACTGGCCCTTTGGGGGGCTGAACCTGACGACCTGTCCTTTCTGACCCCTCCACCCGAGGGCACGATGGCAGAGGCCCGCACGTTGCTGACAATGCTGGGCGCGCTGGATGGGAAGGGACGGATCACCGACCACGGGCGGTCACTAGCGGCGCTACCTCTGCACCCGCGATTGGGACATATGCTGGAACAGGTCGGCCCCGGCGCTGCGCCCTTGGCCGCCCTGATGGCCGAACGCGACCCCATGCGCGGTGCGCCGGTGGATATGCTGCTCCGGCTCGAAGCCATGCGGGATGTGCGCGCCTTTCAGCGTAACCGTGTCTGGCAGGTCAACATTGGTGCGTTAGAACGGATAAAAACCGAGACCAAGCGGCTGCAAACCAAAGGCAACCTGTCCGACTTCAGCCCAGCGGCAACAGCTGCACTCGCCTATCCCGATCGCATTGGACAACGGCGCAAAGGGGATGAGCCGCGTTATGTGTTGTCAGGAGGGAAGGGTGTTGTGCTGGATGGCAGCGATACGCTGGCTGCCGCGCCTTATCTGGTTGTGACCGATACCGATGGCAACCCCCGCGAAGCAAAGGTGCGCATGGCCGCACAGATCTCGGAAAAGGAAATTCGTGACCTGTTCGAGGATCAGATCACCTGGATCGAGGTCTGCGACTGGTCAAAACGTGACCGCCGTGTCGTTGCGCGCAAACAAGAACGGCTAGGCGCAATCACGTTGAGTGATCGTGTTTGGAAAGAGGTTCCGGACGAAGCAGTTGCATTGGCGATGCTGGATGGCGTCCGTGATCTTGGCCTGCGACTGAACGGGGCCGCTGCGCGATTGGCGGCACGGGTGGAACTGGTCCGGACCGAAGGTGCAGAGCTGCCTGATTTCTCGATCGAGGGGTTGACCGACACGCTGCAAGACTGGCTGTTGCCGATGCTTTCCGGCGTCCGCAATGCTGAAGACTGGAAACGGTTCGACCTGTTGCCAGCGTTGCGCGCCCGACTGGACTGGGCCCAGACGCAGGAACTGGACCGGCGCGCTCCAGGGTCGTTTGAAACTCCTCTGGGGCGAAAGGTGCCGATAGATTATGGCGGTGCAGTACCGGAAATCTCGGTGCGGCTGCAGGAACTGTTTGGCGTAACGCGCCATCCGGTCATTGGCGGTGAGGCCCTCAAGATCACGCTTCTTTCACCGGCCCAACGACCCATCCAGATCACGCGCGACCTGCCCGGTTTCTGGGCTGGGTCATACGCGGATGTGCGCAAGGATATGCGCGCGCAATATCCCAGACACCCTTGGCCCGAAGATCCGACCAAGGCCGACCCCACCCTGCGCGCAAAACGTCGAAATTAGGCGGCCGTCGGGAATTTTCGTCGAAAATTCTTGGCATGAAGATGCGGAAAGCACGGCGATTCCGGGCGTTCATTGAAGATTATCTGTTTCATTGCTATGTGGGCTGCTCAGGTAAAACCCGGGTACGCGAACGACAAACATGACAAAATGGCTGCGAAATATTTGGGAAGAGGTCGCCCGGCCTCTGTTCCTGCGCCCCCATCGGGTGCAGTTTGGCGCCTTGTGCACCCGCGAAACGCAGGACGGGCTGCAGGTTCTTTTGATCACCAGCCGGGACACCGGACGCTGGATCATCCCCAAAGGTTGGCCGATTGATGGCCTGGATGGCGCCGGGGCTGCCCGGCAAGAGGCCTGGGAAGAAGCCGGCGTGCGCGCCCAATCCCTATCCAAAGACCCAGTTGGGCAATATACTTATGACAAGATCCTGAAAGACGGGGCCAGCCAGACTGTGGTGACCAATGTCTATCGGATCGAAGTGCAGGAACTGGCCGATATCTACCCCGAGGCCGAGGAAAGGACCCGCGAGTGGGTTTCGCCCGTGATAGCGGCCGAACGTGTTCAGGAACCCGAACTGCGCGCTTTGCTGCTGCAGCTGTGACACCGCCACAAAAAGTGATGACGCCACGGTTGCTCGTCTGAGCGAAACCGTATAGCCGCGGGTGTTCTTTTGGAAACCGCCCGCAATAGCCTGATGTCGAACCCAAGCTCCAAACTCCGTTGGCAATCGCTGGACAGCGATCTGGCGCGCATCTCGCGCGTTGAGTATGCCAATGCCCATGTGGCACGCCCCATGCTGGCGCCGGGTATCGCCTTCGCCTTTATTGCGCTGGCCGGGCTGACGGCCGCAGTGGTTTTTGGGCGGGCTGATGGCGGGTTGATCGTTGTCGCGGCAGCGGGTTTTGGGGCCTATATGGCCATCAATATCGGCGCAAATGACGTTGCCAATAACATGGGCCCCGCTGTCGGGGCCAACGCGCTGACCATGACCGGCGCAATCGTCATCGCCGCCATCGCAGAAAGCGCGGGGGCCTTGCTGGCAGGTGGGGATGTCGTGTCGACGATTTCGAAAGGGATTATAGACCCGGCATCAGTTCACGACAGCACCGTCTTTATCTGGGCGATGATGGCGGCTCTGATTTCTTCAGCCATGTGGGTCAACTTGGCCACCTGGGTCGGCGCGCCTGTTTCGACCACACATTCGGTGGTAGGGGGCGTCATGGGGGCGGGCATCGCGGCAGCTGGCCTAAGCGCGGTCAGTTGGACCACGATGAGCGCCATTGCCGCCAGTTGGATCATCTCTCCTGTGTTAGGTGGAACTATTGCCGCTGGCTTTCTGGCTTTGATCAATGCCAAAATTCAGTATCAGGACGACAAGATCGCCGCTGCCCGCCGTTGGGTGCCGATACTCGTTGCTGTCATGGCTGGTGCCTTTACCACCTATTTGGCCGTCAAAGGCCTGAACAAGCTGGTCAAAGTTGAGCTTGAAGTCGCTTTGCTGTTCGGTCTGGCCACAGGATTTCTGACATGGCTGGTGACAGTCCCTTGGGTGCATCGCAGATCAGAAGGACTTGAAAACAGAACGAAGTCTCTGAAAACGCTGTTTGGGCTACCACTTATTATCTCAGCAACATTTCTTAGCTTTGCCCACGGCGCCAATGACGTGGCAAATGCGGTTGGTCCGTTGGCGGCAATCGTGCATACGGCGCAATTCGGGGATTCCGCTGCACAAGTCGCAATTCCAACCTGGGTTATGGTGATCGGAGCGCTGGGAATTTCCTTTGGGCTGTTCCTGTTTGGCCCAAAATTGATCAGGATGGTCGGCAGCCAGATCACCAAGCTCAACCCAATGCGTGCATTCTGTGTCGCCCTTTCTGCGGCGATCACTGTGATCCTGGCCAGTTGGCTGGGCCTGCCCGTCAGTTCCACCCATATCGCAGTGGGCGCGGTCTTCGGAGTGGGCTTCTATCGCGAATGGCATGCCGAGCGGCGCAGAAAGAACGCGAACCATCAACGCCTGCCCGAGCGGCGCCAGGCACAGGAAGAGAAAAAACGCCGGAAACTCGTCCGTCGCTCGCATTTCATGACGATCGTGGCTGCCTGGATCATAACGGTCCCCGCTACCGCAGTGTTATCAGCCGCTATCTTCTGGACACTGACGGCTTTTCTCTAGCCCATCAGATTCGGATTTGCTCGGGAGTAAGCGGGGATTTTGGGTTCTGTGCAATCTTTTCGCGAACCTGCGCGCAGATTGGGGTCGCAATGCCTTGCCGCTCGCCCAAACGGATGATCTCGCCTTGCAGACTGTCGATTTCCGTTGGGCGCCCTGCCATCAGGTCATAGGCCATAGAGGTGCGCGCCGAAGGGTCAATGATCAGCATCCGGGAGGCAACCCGCGAAAACAAGGGCGTCGGCAGGCGCAGGATATACGGTGTGATCCATGCGGGCAGCGGCGTCATTGACACAATCGGTTGGCCGGCGGAGTGCAGCACGGTCAGAGCCTCGGACATCTGATCCGCCATCAGTTGGCGCCAGTTGCGGTCCAGCAACTGCTGTTTCAACGTCAACCCGGACAACGCATTCAGCGCGTTATTGAGATTGATCACCAGCTTGCCCCATTGGACGGCTTCGATCTGGTCACTCTCTGACACCGGTAGGTCGGGGCCAGTCAGCTTTGCGCCCAAATCGCCGAGGCCGGATTGGATAACGATTTCACCAGAAGTCGCGCGATGAAATCCGCCAGTATCTGTCGGGACGACGTTGAAGGGCACCATACCGGCGCGGACATCGTGGCGCGGAAGCATCGTACGTAAGGTGCCTGCGTTTTCCAGTCCATTTTGCCAGGAGAGGATCACAGCGTCTGGAGCGTGTTTCCCAATATCCTTCGCCATCTCTTCCGTCGCGCCGGTCTTTACCGTGACAATGACTATTTCAGCATCACTCAGTTCCGCCGGATCTTCGGTCAGGGACAGGTTGGTCACATGACACCGCAGGCCTGAAAAATCTGTGACCATCAGCCCCTTATCCCGGATCGGGTCGAGGATTCGTACCCGCCCCAACAGGGTGACATCGTGACCGGATCGGGCCAGCAAAGCCCCGCAGTAACATCCAATGCTGCCCGCCCCCGCGATTGCGATCCTCATGACGCCCCTCCCCTTCGGTCAAAGATTGCCGCGATCCGCCTGTCAGACAAGGCCAACTGACGCCCGGTCAGCGCGCGCGCCTCGGACGGGTGCGTTCAAGGTCTTCTGAAATCGGGATGAAGTCTTGATCGTCCCCCGGAGGCAGTTGAAAAGCCCCTTTGGCCCAGTCCGCCGTTTTCCATTCGCGGGTGGCTGCTTCTATCTTTTCCTTTGAGGACGACACGAAGTTCCACCAGATATAACGATCCTCGTTCAACGTCGCACCTCCAAGCAACATTAGCCGCGCACCCTGCGGCCCTGCCTGAACGGAAAGGCGATCCCTTGGCCGAAACACCATCATACGACCTTGGGTGAACTGATCCCCGGCGATCTCAACCGTTCCTTCCGTCACATAAACACCGCGGTCTTCTTGATCATCAGGCAAAGGAAAAGAGGCCCCGGGGGCAAGCTGCACGTCCAGATAGAAGGTTTCAGACAGTGTCGTGACCGGGCTGCTTTCACCATAAGCCGAGCCGAGGATGAGACGAGCGCTGACCCCAGCATCCTGAATATGGGGCAGCGCAGATTGTTTATGATGTTCGAAGTCCGGTGCAATATCTTCCTGGTCCTCTGGCAGCGCGATCCAGGTCTGAATGCCAAAAAGACTGTGTCTTTTGCTGCGCGTTTCCTTGCTGGTGCGTTCAGAATGGGTCACGCCACGTCCTGCAATCATCCAGTTGACCTCACCGGGATAGATCATCTGATGGGTGCCCAAGCTATCACGATGCTCAAATTCCCCTTTATACAGGTAGGTGACCGTGCCCAACCCGATATGAGGGTGAGGCCGGACGTCTATACCGCCTTCTGTGATGAATTCTGCAGGGCCGACCTGGTCAAAGAAAATGAACGGGCCAACAAGCTGTCGTTTGACCGAGGGTAGCGCGCGGCGCACCTCGAACCCACCCAGATCACGTGCACGAGGAATGATCAGTGCCTCTAAAGACGGGTTCTCAGTCAAACGATCGGGGTTGTGAGACGGGTTCCAGCTCATTCCAGTTTCTCCCTTTTTCGGCAGGTAACGGTTCGCCCCTGCAAGATGCAGGCCGCTGCACCTGAAAGAAACCTCAATAATTGCACAACTCCGGTGGATTTTTGTCCGTTATGACATATCATTAATGTTATTACATAACAATTCTAACAGAAGTTCCACCTGAGAAAAGAACCATCCAAACAGCTCGCTATCCGATCACCTGTTTGACGGGGAATGCAGGGTATTTTTGCTGCCCTGCAAAGGAATGTTGCTTACGACCAAAGAAGGTGTCAGTCGCCGTGCTTCAGATAGACAAATTGCCAAACACAATCACGCCAGGCGTTTGGCATAAGACGCACGGTTCAGTTCGACCTCTTGCACCGTGATGCTGCCAACCTCGGGCATGGCAACAGTCAGAACATCCAAAACGGTAGCGTTCAGTTCAGCTCGCGTAGCCCCATCCCGGCCCTGCATCAATAAAAGCGTCGCATGGACAAAGGTCTGCGGTTCGGTCCCGATCCGAAAATAGGTGACCGGGTTGGCCCGGATCTTAAGGGCCGGTGCATCAAACTCAGCATGTTCAGAAAGCACCGCAAACAACTTCTCGCAGACCGCATGGAAATCATGTTTCTCTTCAAGGCCCTGAGAGAATTCGAGGACTATATGGGGCATTGTGCACTCCGGAAATCATGAGAGAGCACACGGCTCTCTCTTGCCATTTTCATGTGTTCAGACGCCCAGACACCAACGCATAACGGCCTTCTGGGCGTGCAGTCGGTTTTCGGCCTCGTCAAAAATGACCGAGTTCGGCCCATCCATGACATCGGATGTCGCTTCTTCTTCGCGGTGCGCGGGAAGGCAATGCATGAACAGCGCATCGGGTTTGGCATGGGCCATCAATTCGGCGTTTACCTGATAAGGACGCAGCAGGTTGTGGCGCCGTTCTTTCGCGGATTGAGAGTCGTGCATCGAAACCCAGGTATCGGCGACAACCAGATCGGCCCCATCTACAGCCTTGTAGGGGTCCCGTTCCACAACAATCTTGGACCCTTTTTGACGGGCAAAACCCATGAAATCCTCTTCGGGGTCGAATTGCGCCGGGCCCGTAAAAGTCAGATCAAACCCGAACTGGCCCGCCGCGTGAAGGAACGAGGCACACACATTATTGCCATCGCCAGTCCAAACGACTTTCTTGCCAGCGATCGGTCCGCGGTGTTCCTCGAACGTCAGCACATCAGCCATGATCTGGCAGGGGTGGGTGCGGTCGGTCAGGCCGTTGATCACCGGCACATCGGAATATTCCGCCATCTCGGTCAGGATGGTTTCGTCAAAAGTCCGGATCATGATCATATCGACATAGCGCGACAGCACGCGGGCAGTGTCAGCGATGGTTTCGCCGTGGCCCAACTGCATATCCTTGCCCGAAAGGACCATCGTCTGACCACCCATCTGGCGCACGCCCACATCAAAGGACACGCGCGTCCGGGTTGACGGTTTTTCAAAGATCAGGGCGACCATGCGGTCTTTGAGTGCCAATTCGTCATCCGGTGCCGCCTTTGGCTGCCCCAGACGCGCCTGCTTCATGGCAGCAGCCTGGTCGATCATGCCCCGCAAAGCGGCGGCATTGGTTTTGTGAATGTCGAGGAAGTGCTTCATGTCGTTTCGCTTTTCTAATCGGGTGGGCTCAGGCAGACGCCAGATTGCTTTCGACCTGCGCAGCCGTTTTCTCCAGACGAATAACCGCCTGTGCAATGTCGTCCTCTGTCAGGGTCAAAGGCGGCAATAGGCGGATCACATTGTCAGCGGCGGGAACGGTGATGAGGCCGTTATCATATCCCGCATTCACCACGTCCAAGTTGGTCGCCTTGCATTTCAGACCCAGCATGAGCCCTGCGCCGCGCACCTCTTCGAACACGTCCGGATGATTTGCAATCAATCCTTCGAGCTTCTGGCGCAACATGCCCGCCTTGCGATTGACCCCGTCCAGAAAGGCGGGGGTTGCAACCTGGTCGATCACCGCGCAGCCCACCGCGCAACCGAGAGGGTTTCCGCCATAAGTCGACCCGTGCGTACCTGCCGTCATGCCGCTGGCCGCGTCTTCGGTGGCCAGCACCGCACCCAGAGGGAACCCTCCACCGATGCCCTTGGCGACCATCATGATGTCAGGCGTGATGCCTGCCCATTCATGGGCAAAAAGTTTACCGGTACGCCCAACGCCGCATTGGACCTCGTCGAGGATCAGCAACAGACCATTGTCGTCGCAGATTTGACGCAGCGCTTTGAGCTCGGCATCAGGGACGGGGCGAATACCGCCCTCGCCCTGAATGGGTTCGATCAAGATCGCCGCGGTCTTGTCCGAGATCGCATTGGTGACGCCGTCAAGATCACCAAATGTCAGGTGTACAAAGCCGGGCAGCAGCGGGCCAAAGCCTTTGGTCATCTTCTCGGACCCCGCAGCGGCGATACCTGCCGAAGACCGACCGTGAAACGAACCGTCAAAGGTGATGATGTCGACCCGTTCGGGCTGATCTTTATCGTAGAAATATTTGCGTGCCATTTTCACAGCCAGCTCGCAGGCTTCCGTGCCTGAATTGGTAAAGAACACTGTGTCGGCAAAGGTATGTTCAACCAGCTTATCAGCCAGCGCCTGCTGCTGAGGGATGTTATAAAGGTTCGACACATGCCACAGCGCGTGGGCCTGTTCCGTCAGCGCGTTCACCAGCGCCGGATGCGCATGGCCCAGTGCATTCACCGCAATCCCCGCGCCCATATCCAGAAAATGTCGGCCATCCGCCTCGGTCAGCCAAGCGCCTTCGCCCTTCACAAAGGTCAGGGGCGCACGATTATAGGTCGGCAGAACGGACGGGATCATCGGATCATCCTTTTCGATATGTTGAGCCCCGTGAGTGATACACGAGGGCCATGTTCGTCAACTGATTTGGCGGGAGATGCGCCGATTTGGACAGCGCAAAAGGATCAAACGGGCCGGTTACGCGGCAAAGCGTCGGCGTCGAAGTCGCAGGATATCAGCGTGTTTGATCATGGGTGCCGTATAGCGCCGAAGTTTTGCGATGAAAAGGGCTTTGTTGCTTCAACGCTGCATCCCCCGTATCAGCCTTCGCTCCAGCGGTCTAATCGACCCATACCGCGCGTAAAAGCCCAGGCCAGAATGCGGGGCATGCCCTTGTTCACCAGCGCATCCAGACAATGGGACTGAAATTCCTCGAACGAGGCACCGGGATGTCGAAACGCACCGTCCGCGTAACAGAGTGAACAATACCGTGTGCTGCGGGTTCCGTCCGCTTCGCTGCCGCCCCCTTCGGTATCCTTGCTAAGAGGCATGCCGCAGCTTTGACATTTGAATCCCATCATCTTTCCCCTTGCAGGCTTTGACCACGAGCCATAAGATCAAAACCATAGAGTATAGTCAATGGTTTTACATATGCGTATCGGAGAACTGTCCCGCCGAAGCGGGCTGCCCCGCGACACATTGCGGTTTTACGAGCGGCACGGATTGATTGCCTCGCGCCCCGGGCCAGAAGCGACAAACAGCTATCGCGACTACCCGGATGACACGCTGATCACGCTGGAACAGATCGGCGATGCACAGGCGGCGGGGATCAGTATCGCCCAACTTGCAACCCTGCTGGGGCAACTTGGTGCGGCTGATCCCGAAACCTTTGACGGCGTAGCATTTCTTCAGGAACGGATCGAAGAGGTTGAGGCGCGGATCGAGCGCGCAAATCGTTTTCTGGACAGCTTGCGACAGGCCAAACAGGCTCTTGCTACACCGTCGGGCCAGCCCTGACCGTTTTACCCCTTGCCTTTCGTCCACCCGTACAGCACCGCTTACGCATGTTCGTTCCCAAAGCGCATAACCCGCCCCTAGCGGCACTGTTGATTTTTGTCGCCAGTGCATTCCTTGCAGCAACTACCCTGCTGGCCAAAGCTTTGGGGACAGATACGCTAGGTGCTCCTTTGCATCCAATGCAGATCAGCCACGGGCGGTTTCTATTCGCCTTCCTGGTCATCGTTTCGGCAGTGGGCATCATGCGCCCTAAACTGCGGCGGCCCCATTGGGGGCTGCATATCGGTAGGACAAGCTTTGGCTGGCTGGGAATCACGCTGATGTTTGCATCGGTCGCGTTCATACCGATGGCGGATGCGACGGCGATTTCGTTCTTGAACCCGGTCTTTGCGATGGTTCTGGCCATTCCCTTGCTGAAAGAAGGCGTCGGCCCCTGGCGCTGGCTGGCGGCGGCGGTGGCCCTGATCGGGGCAATGGTTCTGCTGCGCCCGACACCTGCGAGCTTCCAACCTGCGGCGTTACTGGCGCTGGCGGCGGCGGTCGTCATCGGGATGGAGCTGATCTTTATCAAAAAGCTGTCAGGGCGAGAGAGCCCGATCCAAATTCTATTGGTGAACAACGCGATGGGCCTGACCATCGCATCAGTCGCGGTGAGTTTCGTGTTTCAGATGCCCAACCCGGCGCAATGGGCGGCCCTTGCGGGGATCGGCGCATTGATGGCTTGCGCACAGGCCTGTTTCGTTAACGGCATGGCGCGGGCAGATGCGTCTTTCGTAGCGCCGATAAGCTATGCGACACTGCTGTTCGCTGCGCTATATGATTTTGCGATATTCGATGTGGTCCCCGACGCGGTCAGCCTGATTGGATCTGCCATCATCTTGGCCGGAGGGCTGATTCTTGTGTGGCGCGAGGCGCGGCACCGTCAGGCCTTGAGCCGATAGCCCGTTCGCAGCATCTGCCAGGTCAGTGCACCGACCACCAGTGTTGCAGCCGTGCAGATCAACATCCCAAGGTAGGGCGAGCTGTCTGAAACCCCAATCATACCATACCGCAGCCCGTCGATCAGATAGAAAACCGGGTTGGCGTGGCTTAGCCGGTACAAAACCGGCGGCAAGGCCTCGACCGAGTAAAAGGTGCCAGAAAGAAACGCCAAAGGCGTGACGATGAAGTTGGTAATTGCAGCCATCTGGTCGAACTTATTGGCGAATATCCCGGCAAAAAGGCCCAGCGCGCCCATAAAGGCCCCTCCCAGCACTACAAAGATCATGGCGATCAGTGGGTTCTGCGGGACAATACCCAGCACCAGCGCCAGCGCGGTTGCAACGACAACAGCGATCAGAAAGCCGCGGGCAATGCCGCCCGCAAGGTATCCCAGCAGAATCTCCAACGGCGAAAGCGGCGGCATAAGGGTATCGACGATGTTGCCCTGTACTTTCGAGATCACCATCGAGGACGACGTATTGGCAAACGCATTCTGGATCACCGTCATCATCATGATGCCCGGCGCCAGAAAGGTCAAAAATGGCACGCCCATCACATCAGACCGGCTGGGCCCGATAGCGATGTTGAAGATCAGCAGAAACAGCCCCGCAGTCACCAGCGGTGCCAAAAGTGTCTGCGTCCACACCGCCATAAACCGCAAAGTTTCCCGCCGGGCCAGCGTATAGAGACCCATCCAGTTCACCGCACCAAAGCGGCGTGCCTCCTGATCCATGAGATTCTGCATGATCTGCCCTCTACCTGATTCGAAGACCGCTTGTAACTCGGACCGCAGTGTTTAAAATAGGGGGCTGAGACGAATTCCCAAGGCGGCCCGAATCCGGGGCCGCTTTCCGCTTTTGAAAGGCAAATGATGTCCTGGACTGACGAGCGTGTAGAGCTGCTTAAAAAGATGTGGGGCGAGGGCCAGTCGGCCAGCCAGATCGCCAAGGAACTGGGCGGTGTGACCCGCAATGCGGTTATCGGCAAAGTCCACCGGCTGGGCCTGTCGAATCGCGCAACCGGCGCGACCCCCGCCAAGGCTGAGCCAAAGGAAAAACCAGCGCCCGCGCCCAAGGCCGAGGCCAAGCCCAAACCCACGCCCAAGACGGAACCGGCACGTCCAGCCGCAGCGCCGGCAGCCGAGGCCAAGCCCGCTGTTCCGGCCCGCCGTCAGATCATCCCGGCCGGTCAACCGCTGCCGCCGCAACCTTCAGCGAACGAGATCAGCCCCGAGGCGCTGGCCAAGGTCAACGAGGTTGAGAAGAAAGCCAAAAAGCTGACGCTGATGGAACTGACCGAGAAGACCTGCAAATGGCCCGTCGGCGACCCCGCGACCGAGGATTTCTGGTTTTGCGGTCTGCCCGTTGAGGCAGGCAAACCTTATTGCGAAGCGCATGTGGGTGTGGCGTTCCAGCCTATGAGCTCACGTCGCGACCGGCGGCGGTAAGGCTTTGACGAAGGCAGGCACCTAGCAAAAGAGCGCGGTGCCCGCAGCAGGCCGGAATGTAGGTAATACACCTGTTTTGGCTCTGCGTCATCTAAGAGCGATCACACTGGAATCGAAGAAGAGTCGTAATCTGCCAAAAGCGGCCGCCGGTTCCGTGCATGCCGAGCGATCAATCGCTTTTGCCGCCCCCCCTCTGGGATTTTGTAGTTGGTCTTTTGCATCGGGGTTTCGACAAGATCGGGGAACAGCGTAAAAAGCTCTTCCATGGCTGCTGCCGGTAGAGATTTCAGTGCTTCATCGCCAAGCAAAAGGCTCTCGGTCGGGGCACCATCTGCATAAATTACCTCATGTTCAGAAAACACCAGGTGGAAATAAGTAACTTCTGTAATTCTGTCGTCGACGTATATCCCCGGAAGCTCGACCAACTTTATAGCTGAGACCAGAACCTCGGGGCACTCAAACATGCGCTTAACGATCGCCGAGGATATCAGCATCCGGTGCTGACGGGACACGAGCAGGTCGCGTCTGGGCAGGCCCTGCCCTAGCGCGCCAGCGCAAATGCGTACTGGGTAAAGCTTGGGATGGCGGCGCAAATCCCGCGCGCTGACATGTCGCCGAATGATTTGTGACAAAGGCTGCGTGCAACCATGATCCGTCAAGACACGATCACCTTGCTTCAAACTCTCGATCAGGACAGGGCCCTGATCGGTCGCAATCAACGTTCCTGCCGTAAGGCACGGTATGGTGCCCGGTGTCGGAGTGGTGTTCACCGAATAGGTTCCACCATCGTCGGTGGAAATAAGTGAATCTCCCGCCCCGGCCTCGCCGATAACCGTCGAGCTCATCCCATTGGCGGGGCCAGCTGTCGCCGTTATCGGGCCGGGGCTGGGGGGATCGCTGAAAGAGCTGAACTGATAAACCGTTGACCCGTCGGATAAAGAGATACCATTGGTTTTACCGAGCCCGGTAAAGGTGGCGGAACTGGCTGAGTCAATTACATAGACGTCCCGGCCTGCGACTGTCGTCGGGGTGATCCCATCAAGCGTGTTAGTGCTGCGGATGGATCCGTCAGAGTTGTAGATCGTAACAACAAGCCCAGAAACATCCGCACCCGCGTCAACAGCGACCTCGATAAAGTCCTGTGGTGGGCCTCCAAGGTACTTGAGTTCGGAAAAATATGGGTCTGCCATATGTCAATTCGCCTTTGTGTTCGGCGTGAGTATGATGATCCGATACTTGTTTCAATATATGAGTACTAGGGTCTCACTAACCAGTAAATGTTCCCAGTGATTTTTGTTCGCAGCTGGAACCGAATTACTGCGCTGGATGCGATGGCAAATCCAACATCGGCACCCAACCGGGCAGTTCGTTTGGCGAAACCGAGACATGCAGCCGCTCGGATCGGTCGCGGCCTACTTTGCGGTGCTTGCGCAGTAGGAAAATCTTACCCCAACCGCGCCATGTGCCGACCGAACGCGCATGAGGGTCGATCACAAAGCGGTCTCTCCATCCCTCCGGCAATGGCAGGCCGTGCAGCTCTGCCTTGTCCAGCATCCAAACCAGCGAGATGTTGCTAAGGGGGCGGGCTTCTTCAAACCCGTTCAACTGGCCACCCACATCGCCATGGGTGCCTCGGAACCAGACTTGCTCGATATGGCCTTTAAAATCGGGGGTACATTTCCACAGGACCGGCTCGAATACCTCGCGCGTTTCATCCAGCGCCATCGCGTGGTAGCCGTGGCGTGTAGCGGGACCAAGCTGATGGTTGTGGAAGGCGTGGCGATCCTCGGCCCAACGCCAAAGCAGCGGTAGACGCAAGCCCAGCGCTTTTACTGTATCCCACACGCCGATCATTTCGATTGCAACATCTTCATGGCAGAACTGCCGGCGAAACGCAGCGGCGGCGCTACCATTGGCATTGCATTCATAGTGGCGGTAGGCCTGTTTGATATTCCTTACGGTCGCGTGCTCTGCCTTGAGCAGGCCAATCATGTCGATCACACCCGCAAGGCTGCGCACACCGTAGGCCCCACGTGAGTAGCCGATGAAATAGATACGGTCGCCGGGCTTATACCGCGAGGCCAGATAGCCATAGGCCCGGCGTATCTGGCGATTGATCCCCCGCCCCATCATCACATCCAACGAGGACTTCCAGCTTTCCCATTGCACGCCGGCCTCATAGAAGACGGATACCTTGCTTCCCATCTCGCAGCACAGCCGCAGCGCCTGCCCCGCATGAGTTTCATATCCGGGCTCAAGCGTCGACATGGTGCCGTCTAGAATGATGACATGGCTGACAGGTTCACGATGGCGCGTTTCGGCCGAATGCTCGGAACGCAGCGGCCGTCCAAGCCACCCCAGTACCTTTCTACTCAGCCGCGACAGTTGCATCGTTCAGCAGTTCCCATACTTTGTGCGGCGTAAAAGGCATATCGGCCTGCCGCACCTCGTGATCCCAGAGCGCATCCTGAACCGCATTTGCCACTGCAGCCAGCGCGCCCACGGTGCCGGCCTCTCCGCATCCTTTCATTCCCAACGGGTTAGAGGTTGACGGTACCGGCGCCGAGGTAAACTTAATCATGGGTATCTCGGCTGCGCGGGGCAAGGCGTAATCCATCAACGATGCCGTGAGCAGTTGCCCCTGCGCATCATGGACAACATGTTCGGACAGCGCCTGACCGATGCCTTGTGCGACACCACCATGAACTTGCCCCTCGGCCAGCATCGGATTGATAAGATTACCGAAATCATCGACCACAGTATAGCGGTCTACCCATGTTTCGCCGGTACAAGGGTCAATCACGATTTCGACAACATGTGCCCCGTTGGGATAGCTACGGTCGTCCAGCGTGATGCTTGCCTGATGCTGCAACAAATCAACGCGCCCGTCGGCACGGGCCATATCCGCGGCCTCGGTCAAAGTGGGCGTCAGGTTTGATCCCGGCGCGCGGAAGGTTTCAAAATCAAAGCGCACGTCGCTTTCCTCCACCCCCATCTTATCTGCGAGATAGGGCGTGAATGCGGCAACCATGACGTCGATGGTGGCAAGCGTCGCTGTACTTTGCACCGTAACTGATCGCGATCCCCCGGTTCCCCCACCATTCGGAAGCTGGTCGCTGTCACCTTGAACTACGATGATACAATCCAGGGGAACCCCGGTTTGGTCAGACAGGAACTGAGCATAGACCGTTTCGTGCCCCTGCCCGTTGGATTGGGTTCCGACAAAAAGTTTCAAGGTGCCATCCTCAACGAACTCGATCTTTGCGTTCTCGGAAGGGTCGCCCAAAATACTTTCGATATAGTAACAAATCCCCTGCCCCCGGAACAAACCGCGTTCAGCATCGGCGATCTTGCGGGCGGCAAATCCGCTGGACTGTATTTGGCTTTGGGACAGAACCATGTCGAAATCGCCGACATCATACGTTTCGCCGGTCGCGGTCTTGTAAGGAAATGCCTCAGGCCGGATGAAGTTCTTGCGCCTCAGATCCCAGGGATCGACGCCCAGCTCTCGGGCCGCGCGGTCGATGGCGCGTTCCAGGACATATATCGCCTCGGGCCGTCCTGCCCCGCGATAGGCGTCAACTTGCGTGGTATTGGTAAAGAACCCTTCGACCCGCAGATAGGTGGTTTGCACATCATAGGCGCCCGTCAGCACTTTGCTGAAAAGGTTGGTCTGTATCGCCTGCCCGAAATGGCTGTTATAGGCGCCGAGATTCACCTTGCTGTGCACCCGATAGGCGATGATCCGGTGATCGCTGTCAAAGGCCAGCTCGGCCAGCGACGACAGATCGCGGCCATGGTGATCGGACAACATCGCCTCCGACCGGTCAGACATCCAGTGAACAGGCTGGCCCAGTTTCATCGCAGCAACGGCCACGCAGAAATATTCGGGATAGGGCATGACCTTCATGCCAAACCCGCCGCCGACATCCGGGGTCGTGACGCGGATATCTTCGGGGTTGAGTCGCAACTTTTGCGCCAGCTGACCACGCATGGCCCAAACCCCCTGCCCGCCATAGGAAAAGTGCAACCGCCCATCAACCCAATGCGCCTGACAGCCCCGCGGTTCAATCGACGTGATGATCACTCGATTGTCTTCCACATTCAGTGCAACGGTATGAGCCGCCTGCTGAAACGCAGCAATAGTTGCCGCCTCATCGCCCAGCGCCCAGTCAAATGCCCGATTATCCGGAGTTTCCGCGTGCAGCGTTTCTCCGCCCGCACACACGTCCAGTTTTACGGGCAAGTCTGAGGTTTCGACCCAGATCAGCTCGGCCGCATCGCGGGCCTGTAAGGCGGTGTCGGCAATGACTACAGCGACGGGTTCTCCGACAAACCGTATGCGATCCGCGGCCAGCATATGCCGGTCCGGCGCAGCGGCTTTCGAACCGTCTCGGTTATTCAGGATGGCCGCATTCATACGCGTGTCGATCCCGGCGGCCTTCAGGTCGTCCAGCGTCATGATGAGCCGCACCCCTTCGGCCGCGCGCGCGTCATCCAGATCCAGCGCCCCAATCACCCCATGCGCCACCTGGGATCGCACGAATACTGCATGCAAAGCCCCGTGCGGCAGGACATCGTCCATATATTGCCCCTGCCCGGTCAGAAACCGCTGGTCCTCGGTCCGTTTGACGGGCTGGCTTTTGCCAAACTTTTCCACCGCGCGCTCCTGTCTCTGCCTCTAGGCGACATTAGGCTGCGATGCATCATTGTCCATAGCCCCGGCGCTTGGCCCTTTCCCTTTTGCTATCCTTTCGATATTGCAAGCGCTAACCCGAATTTGTTGACGCAGGACGCATCCAATGGCGATGGAAAAGACATTCAACGCGGCCGAGGCCGAGGCCCGCATTTACGAGGCTTGGGAACAGGTCGGAGCCTTCAAGGCGGGCGCGAACAGATCGCGCGATGAAAGCTTTACCATCATGATCCCGCCGCCCAACGTGACGGGGGCGCTGCATGTGGGACACGCATTCAATAACACGCTGCAGGATATCCTGACCCGCTGGCACCGGATGCGCGGCTTCGACACGCTTTGGCAACCCGGTCAGGACCACGCGGGCATCGCCACGCAGATGCAGGTTGAAAAGATGCTGGCGGCGCAGGGCAACGAAGGGCGGCGTGAACTCGGGCGCGAGAAGTTCCTTGAGAAAGTCTGGGAATGGAAGGGTGAATACGGTGGCACGATCATTGAACAGCTCAAGCGTCTTGGCGCCAGCTGCGATTGGTCGCGCAACGCGTTTACCATGGCAGGTGCACCGGGTGACCCGCGCACAGGGCATGAGAATTCTGCAAATTTCCACGATGCCGTCATCAAGGTCTTCGTAGAAATGTACGAAAAGGGCCTGATCTATCGCGGCAAGCGTCTGGTCAACTGGGACCCGCATTTTGAGACCGCAATCTCGGATCTTGAGGTCGAGAATATCGAAGTCGCGGGCCATATGTGGCACTTCAAGTACCCGCTGGCGGGTGGTGAGACCTATACGTATGTCGAAAAGGATGAGGACGGGAATATCGTGCTTGAGGAACAGCGCGACTATATCTCAATCGCCACGACACGGCCCGAAACAATGCTGGGCGACG
Organism: Ruegeria sp. CDSC081; assembly: GCF_059610485.1. Taxonomy (NCBI): domain Bacteria; kingdom Pseudomonadati; phylum Pseudomonadota; class Alphaproteobacteria; order Rhodobacterales; family Roseobacteraceae; genus Ruegeria; species Ruegeria sp. CDSC081. Next base: position 56,571 of record NZ_JBXWNS010000011.1, read on the forward strand.
GCGCGGTTGCGGTTCATCCGTCAGATGAGCGCTACGCGCCAATCATCGGCAAACTCTGTGAAATTCCTGTTGGACCGAAAGAGCATCGTCGCCAGATTCCGATCATTACTGATGACTATCCCGATCCCGATTTCGGCTCGGGCGCGGTGAAGATCACCGGCGCGCATGATTTCAACGACAACATGGTCGCCAAGCGTGGCGGTATTCCGATGTACCGTCTGATGGACACGCGTGGCGCAATGCGGGCCGATGGAGTGCCTTACGCCGAGGAGGCGGGCAAAGCGCAGGAATACGCACGCGGCAAAGCATTCACCGAGAATGAGATCGACGCGATCAACCTGATCCCCGACCACCTGCGCGGGCTCGACCGGTTCGAGGCGCGCGCCAAGGTTGTCGAAGAGATCACCGCCGACGGTCTGGCCGTCATGACCCGCGCCGACAATCCGGTTCTGGGCACAAAGCTGGGTGAGAACGACGACCCGGCTGCACTCGTCCCGCTGGTCGAGAGCAAACCGATCATGCAGCCCTTTGGCGACCGCTCGAAGGTCGTGATCGAACCGATGTTCACCGACCAGTGGTTCGTGGATGCCGAAAAAGTCGTCGGCCCCGCGCTGGACGCGGTCAAGGACGGTACGGTCAAGATCATCCCGGAATCGGGCGAGAAGACCTATTACCACTGGCTGGAAAACATCGAGCCCTGGTGCATCTCGCGCCAGTTGTGGTGGGGGCATCAGATTCCGGTTTGGTATGGCCTCGACCTGTCGGCCGAAAACTTCAAGGATGACGAGAACGACGGCAACCTTGATCTGGTCGAATTGGGTCGTTTGCTGAACGAAGGTGGTATGTTGCACCGTGGCAATGTCATGGAATGCGCGTCGAGTCTGGAAGCAGTGACTGAAAAATTCCTGGACGATAATGCAAACATTCCCAGTCCGCTAAGCCACGCAACTGTAATCGAAGTTGCCGATAAGCAAGAAGCGATCCATCAATTCGCCGAAAGCCTTGCTCAGTATGCAGTTGAACAAGACCCGACGAAGCTGGTTTATCCGGTTTGGCGTGACCCCGACGTTCTCGACACCTGGTTCTCCTCCGGCCTCTGGCCCATCGGCACGCTGGGCTGGCCCGAGCAGACCGAGGAGCTGGAACGCTACTTCCCCACGGACGTTCTGATCACTGGCTTTGACATCCTGTTCTTCTGGGTCGCCCGGATGATGATGATGCAACTGGCGGTGGTCGATCAGATCCCGTTCCACACCGTCTACCTGCACCAGCTCGTCCGCGACGAGAAGGGCAAGAAGATGTCAAAGACCACCGGCAACGTCATCGACCCGCTGGAGATCGTGGACGAATTCGGCGCCGACGCGCTGCGCTTTACCAATGCCTCGATGGCGGCGATTGGCGGCGTGTTGAAACTGTCTCGCGAACGCATCACCGGCTATCGCAACTTTGGTACAAAACTTTGGAACGCTGTTCGCTTTGCCGAGATGAACGAAGTCTTCACCGACGCCGTACCGCAACTAAACGTCGCCGATCTGAAACCCAAGGCCGCCGTAAACCGTTGGATCATAGGCGAAACTGCCCGCGTACGGGCCGAGGTCGACGCCGCACTGGAAAGCTATCGTTTCAACGATGCGGCCAACGGGCTTTACGCCTTTGTCTGGGGTAAGGTCTGCGACTGGTACGTTGAACTCTCCAAACCGCTGCTGCAGGGTGACGATGCCGAAGCACAGGCCGAGACCCGCGCTACCATGCGCTGGGTTCTGGACCAGTGCATGGTCTTGCTGCACCCGATCATGCCCTTCGTTACCGAGGAACTGTGGGGGCTGACAGGCACGCGCGCCAAGATGGTCGTACACGCCGACTGGCCGACTTACGGCACCGAACTGGTCGACCCAGAGGCGGATCGCGAAATGAACTGGGTGATCTCGGTGATCGAGAACACCCGCTCGGCGCGTTCGCAGATGCGGGTGCCAGCGGGGCTGTATGTGCCGATGCTGGTGACAGAGATTGACGCGCATGGCCAAGCTGCATGGGACCGTAACGAGGCGCTGATCAAGCGGCTGGCGCGGATCGACAGCTTGACCAAAGTGGACGCATTTCCCAAGGGGACGATCTCGATTGCCGCGCCGGGTGCGACGTTCGGTTTGCCGCTGGCGGATATCATCGATATCGGCGCCGAAAAGGAACGACTTGAGAAGGCCAAGGGCAAACTTGCCAAGGAATTGGGTGGTTTGCGCGGTCGTCTGAACAATCCGAAATTTGTGGCCTCGGCCCCGGAAGAGGTTGTCGCCGAAGCCAAAGCCAACCTCGCCGCCCGTGAAGAGGAAGAGGTGAAACTGAACGAAGCGCTAGCCCGTCTGGCCGAAATCGCCTGATCTTCGTCTACTCCAAGCCGTTCTAGATACCAGACCCCGCCACGCCCGCGTTGGCGGGGTTTTCGTTCCCCGGCCCAGATTTCGCCCTGTTCACCTCCGCTTACGATTGCTAGCAAGTGCGGGTTGATAACGCTGAGGGCAGGATGACACGCGCATTTCCACCAATGCAGACCATCTCAACCGGATTGGTTGTGGCCATCGTCGGCTTTTTCAGCTCATTCCCCATCGTACTGCAGGGGCTGGATGCGATGGGTGCGTCACCGGAGGAGGCCGCATCGGGCCTGATGACCGCCGCCATCGCCATGGGGCTGGCCGCCATCGTGCTGAGCTTGCGCTACAAGTTGCCGATCAGTGTCGCCTGGTCCACGCCGGGTGTCGCGCTGTTGGCTGTATCCGCCACACCTGTCGAGGGATTCTCAGGAGCTATCGGTGCGTTCCTGTGCGCTGGCGCTTTGACGGTTGTGGCTGGGTTGTGGAAGCCGCTGGGAAGGTTGGCAGCTGCAATCCCGACCACGTTAGCGCAGGCAATGCTTGCCGGGGTTCTGATGCCGCTATGTATCCTCCCGTTCAAAGCGGCCGTCGAGATTCCGTGGCAGGCGCTACCCGTAATCCTGACATGGTTCATCGCGGGGCGGTTCAACCGGCTTTTTGCTGTTCCCGCGGCAGTGATCGCAGCAGCCATTATAGTCATCCTGAACGCCGGAGATACAACGATCATGCCCGAGCGTCTGATTGCAGCACCGATCTGGGCCATACCTACATTCTCCCTGGCCTCGGCCATAGGGATCGGAGTGCCGCTGTTCATCGTCACTATGGCGACACAGAACATCCCCGGCATCGCGGTGATGCGCAGCTTTGGCTTTGCGCCCGTGCCGGGCAAATTGTTCTCGGCCGTCGGAGGGGCCAGCCTGTTGTCCGCCCCGTTCGGAGCCCCCGCCACCTGCCTAGCCGCCATCACAGCCGCGATGTGTTCAAATCAGGATAGTCATCCCGATCCTGCGCTGCGTTATTGGTCGGCCATCATGGGTGGCGTATTCTATTGCCTGTTTGGTATTTTTGCCGTGGCCATCACCGGATTTGCCGCCCATGCCGATCCGTTGCTGATGGGGACGCTGGCCGGGGTCGCGCTGATCGGTGTGCTGGCAAATGCGATCCACGCTGCGCTGGAGGTTGTGGCCGAGCGTGAGGCGGCGATCCTGACTTTTGCTATCACTGCGTCCGGTATCACAGTCTTCGGGCTGGGGGCCGCGGTCTGGGGTTTGCTGGCTGGTGGCATTGCCTATCTGGTGACTAACCGGCTGCGATAGCCGCTTAGCCTTGAGGCCACAGCCAAAGCAAAACCAGCTTAAATTTGGATCATTGGGAATTCTGGTGGAACGCCGGATCAAGAAAGCACAGACCAAAGTCCAACCCAGAGAATTCGTTTCATGTAACGCTGGAAAAGATGCGCAAAGCCTACACCCCACTGCCTGACACGCAGGTCCGCGATGCGCATCGGGATTCATGTGGTGACTACTTGAACTTCGGCTTACGACCCTGCATCTGCGCCATGACAACCTCCATCTGATCGGGTTTGCCGATCAGCTCCACCTGTTCGGCAGATTCGGCCAGCAGAACGTCGGCTCGCGAACGGGTTTCGGCCACGTCGATCAGGCGCTTGGCGGCACGGATGGCTGAAGGGCTTTGGCCTGCGATGTCTTCAGCCAGAGCCAGCGCCTCGGTCAAAGGATCGTCCGAGAGTTTCGTGACCAGCCCCCAATCAGCCGCCTGCGGCGCGCCTATTGGACGTGCAGTATACGTCAGCAAGCGCAGCACGTCCGAGCGCACAAGCTCGGGCAGCAGAACCATGCCGCCCATGTCGGGAATGATACCCCATTTCATCTCCATCACCGCCAATTTCGCCTCGGGGTGGGCAATGCGGATATCCGCGCCCAGTGCGATTTGCAGTCCGCCACCATAGGCCACACCCTGAATGGCACAGATGACTGGAACGGGGACACGGCGCCAGATCAAGGCAAGCTCCTGCATTTCGTTGGCGTCGTCATGGCTGCGGTTCATCAGCCATTCGGTTGGGTCCTTGTGGGCCATGCTGGCGAAACTGGCCATGTCGAGACCGGCGCAGAAGCTTTTACCCTCACCCGACAGCACCACGGCGCGGGCGTCGGAGACCGCCACCTCTTGCCCGGCAGACAGGATCGCCTTGATCATGGCTTCGTCCAGCGCGTTCATCTTGTCGCCACGGGTTAGCGTGACATGGGCGATATGGTCTTTGTATTCGATGGAAACGCGAGACATTGGTCCCTCCGGAAATCAGTGTTGCGTCAACCATGCCAGCAAGATGAGGACAGTGCCACCACGACGTCAGGGCAAATCAGCGACGGGCATCCGGCCATACCACGGCGAATCCAGCGTCATGACATAGAACAGGTCACCAACGACCTGACCCGCCGTGGTGATGCCCAGCCGCCCGCCGGGGTCCTGCAAGGTTTGCAGGATTGTGCCATCCCCGTCGAATTGGACGATCATGCCGCGATGAATCGGCGTCGGTCGCACCAAGGGACCCAGCCGCCAGATCACCTTGCGCAAAAAGGGATAGGGCATCAAAGCTTCACTCGGCACCCGTGGGCTGGCGAAGGCCATCCAATAAGTGCCGTCGCCCTGCGCCGTGAGGTTATCGGGGTATCCCGGCAGGTTTTCCATCAACACCTCGCGCTGCCCAGCACTCGGCCCAGTTAGCCAGAGCTTGTGCACCCGCGCACGACCAGTTTCGGCGATCAGCAGAAAATCCGTCTGCGGGGAAAGCGCTACACCATTGGTATAGACAAAGCCCTCGGCCACCTTTTTTGTTGTGCCATCAGGGGAATAGCGGGCCACGTATCCCGTATCCGACTGCTCCCAGATGGTCAGGACCGAGGTGGCTTTGGTACCGCCCATGGTTTCGGGATCGAACCGATCAGACGAGTTCGAGAAATAGACCGTACCGTCCGGAGCCACGTCCAACTGATTGGCATAGACCACCGGAGACCCGCCAATCTCGGACACAAGGGATACCAGCGTGCCGGGCCCGGTCCAGCGCATCAGCCCCCGGTAGCTATCTGCGATATATAGCGCGCCGTCCGGCCCAGCTTGCAGACCCAAAGGGCGCCCACCCAGGTCGTCGATCTTGACCGGGCTGTCGCCGTCGATCCGATAAAGCGCGCCGGACATGGATGTCGTGTAGATCGTGCCATCCGGCATGATCGCGATGTCTTCCGGGCCTTCCTCCCCATCCGGCAAAGAGATCAGTTCGAGGCTGTCCAAAGCGTTGTTCTCGGCAAACACGCCGGTAAAGCCCGGAGCTTCGGGCGGCTCCCAGGCCACTGGGTCCACGCCAACAGGCCAAAATATCAAATAGGCAAGCCCCACTAAAGCCAAACCAATCGCGATGCGCATGGACACTCCTTTGTTTTTGTTGATGCCAGACTGTGGGCACTGTGCAGGCAAAGCAAGGTTGCCTGTCGGATGACCTTGCGTTTATCTGTCTGCATGACCAATCCACGCTATACCCCGCTTGCCCAATCTCTTCCTGCTTCTGTGCCTTTTGTCGGCCCTGAAACACAGGAACGACAGCGCGGTGCACCATTTGTGGCCCGTCTGGGTGCGAATGAGAATGTCTTTGGCCCTTCGCCGCGCGCTATTGAGGCCATGCGGCAGGCAACTGGCGATATCTGGATGTATGCTGATCCAGAAAACCACAACCTGCGCCACGCCCTGGCTGAGTACCACTCCGTCTCACCCGAAAATATCGTGGTTGGCGAAGGCATTGATGGGTTGCTGGGCTATCTGGTGCGCCTGCTGGTTGGGCAAGGAGATACGGTTGTGACCTCGGACGGGGCCTATCCGACCTTCAACTATCACGTCGCCGGGTTTGGCGGGGTGATACACACGGTTCCTTATCGCGACGATCACGAAGACCCTCAGGCACTCTTTACCAAGGCCGCAGAGGTCGAGGCTAAGCTGGTCTATCTGGCCAATCCTGACAACCCTATGGGCAGCTGGCATTCGGGCACTGATATCGTGGCTGTATTGGATGCGCTGCCCGATGGCTGTTTGCTGGTTCTGGACGAGGCATATGTGGAATGCGCCCCCGACGGGACTGCAGCGCCGGTTGCCGCAGATGACCCGCGTGTGATCCGGATGCGCACGTTTTCCAAAGTGTACGGAATGGCCGGCGCGCGTGTCGGCTATGCCATTGGGGCGCCAGGCCTGATCTCGGCGTTCAACAAGGTGCGCAACCATTTCGGTATGAACAAGGCTGCACAAGCAGGCGCGTTGGCTGCGCTGCAGGATGAAGTTTGGCTGTTACAAATCCGTGCCCGCATCTCAGATGCGCGCGAGAGGATCAACGCGATAGCGTTGGAGAACGGGCTGCACCCTTTACCCTCAGCCACCAATTTCGTGGCCATTGATTGCGGTCAGGATGGGGTGTTTGCCAAGGCTGTTCTGGAGTCGCTGGTGGCGCAGGGGGTTTTCGTTCGGATGCCCTTTGCCGCGCCTCAGAACAGGTGCATTCGAGTGAGCTGCGGCGATGCCTCCAATCTAGGGGCTTTTGCCGCCTCTTTGCCAAAAGCGCTTGCTGACGCCCGGGCGCTGAACGTCTGAAGCTCTCGCTTATGGCCATCGGGACGGGGGGGCTGTCTGCCCCCATCGCGCCGTTTGCGCGATTCCCCCCGAAAGTATTTTGAGTCAGATGAAGATACAGATTAGCACTGAGATCGGGGGCTGGTCTCAGGTCACAAGCGCGGTGGCGGCGGCTTCTAACGCACCCGTGCCGCGCGGAATATCAAGGGCGGCCATGGCAGTTTCCACGCCGCCAAGCATCGCCATGACCATCTGTGCATTGATGTGTCCCATATGGCCCAGGCGAAAACAGCCGTCCCAATCTTCCATCCCGAGGCCTATTCCCAAAGTCAGGCCCAGCGATTGTTCGGTATAGGATCGCAATGGTGTTCCGAGCCCTCCACTCAGGCGCAGCGCGGTGACCGCATGACTTCGGTCGGCGCGGTCAGCTACGTTCAACGACAGCGCACCGCCCTGTGCCCAGATTTCGCAGGCGGTCCAAATTGCCTGAGCGAGGCGTTGATGGCGCGCCCAGACATTTTCAATCCCTTCCGCGTGGATCAGGTCGAGCGCGGCCCGCAGCCCATAGAGATGATGGGTCGGTGCGGTACCATCGAAGTATTGGTAGAATAGCTCGGGATTGGCTCGTGGTTGCCAGTCCCAATACCGGGAAACACGCGGCATTGCTGCCCGTTTTGCCTGCGCCTTGTCGTTGAAGAATACAAACCCCATGCCCGGTGGGGTCATCAGCCCTTTTTGACAGGCGGTAACAGTCACGTCGACACCCCAGGCATCCATCTCGAATTGCTCACATCCCAGCGAGGCGATGCAGTCCGCCATCACCAGCCCCGGGTGACCCAAATCATCCAACAACGCGCGCAGCGCCGGGAGGTTGTTGCGAATTGAGCTCGAGGTATCCACGTGAACTGCAAGTATAGCCTTGATATCATGCGACGAATCAGCACGTAGCACCTCGGCAATGCGATCGAAATCCCAGACCGTGCTGGTTCCGAAATCAATCACATCCACCTTGGCGCCGATCCCTTCGGCCATTTCGGCCCATCCATGGGTAAACCGCCCCGATGCGGGTGCAAGCACTGTCTCACCTGGCGCGATGGTGTTCGACAGTGCCGCCTCCCACGTGCCATGGCCGTTGGCAATGTAGATGGCCACGTTATGGGCCGTGCGGGCAACGCGACGCAGATCGCGGATCAGATCGGGCATCATCTCGATCAATTCGCCGTCGTAGATATTAGGTGACGGTCGGTGCATCGCCTGCAGCACTGCGTCAGGCATGACCGAGGGGCCTGGAATAGCCAGATACTCGCGCCCACGCGCGAGGGAGATTGGATGTGTCATGGGATCAACCTGTTTGAATTGGCCCTACCCTAACGTGGCCAATTTCGGCGTCAATCCATCAGCTTGGCGGCATCCCGGGCAAGCGTTTCGATCCCGGACCAGTTGCCTTCTGCGACCATCTGTTTGGGTGCTACCCAGCTGCCACCCGCACAGATCACGTTGGACAAAGACAGGTAATCTCGGGCATTTGAAGGCGATACACCGCCCGTTGGGCAGAAGGTGATTTGCGGCAAGGGCGCGCCGATAGCCTTGAGCGCAGGCGCCCCGCCCGAGGCCTCGGCCGGGAAGAACTTCAGCATGTCATAGCCTTTTTCCAGCAGGGCCATCGCCTCGGTGGCGGTTGCGGCGCCGGGCAGCAGGGGCAGGTCTTGGGCTTCGCATGCGGCGATCAGGGCGTCAGTGGCACCGGGCGAGACGCCAAACTGCGCGCCAGCCTCTTTCGCGGCGCGCACGTCATCAGGCGTGATCAATGTACCCGCCCCGACGACGCCACCGGGAACCTGCGCCATCGCCCGGATCGCATCGAGCGCAGCCGGGGTGCGCAAGGTGACTTCGAGCGCAGGAAGACCGCCCGCGACCAGAGCTTCGGCCAGAGGTCGTGCGCTGGCGGCGTCGTCAATTACAAGAACCGGGACAATCGGGGCAAGGGCACAGATTTCACGGGTGCGTTGTGTTTTGGACATAGGTCTTACACTCCGAAGATGCTGGCGCCGGTATCCGCGGTGCCGACAGCGTTGCGAAACGCGCCGAACAGATCGCGCCCGACACCATGTTGGTTGGCAGAAAGGTCAGCCGTGGCCGGAGTGCGGTCAAGCACACCTGGGGTGAGGATTTCGAGCGCGCCGTTTACGGCATCCACGCGCAGAATGTCGCCATCCTGCAAATAGGCGATCGCGCCGCCATCCAGAGCCTCGGGGCAGATATGAATGGCAGCAGGAACCTTGCCAGATGCGCCGGACATACGGCCATCGGTCACCAGCGCCACCTTTTGCCCCCGGCCCTGAAGGATCGACAGCATCGGCGTCAATGAATGCAATTCGGGCATGCCATTCGCCTTGGGTCCCTGAAATCGCACAACGACGATGACGTCATCCGTGAACTCTCCGGCTTTGAACGCCGCCTTGACCGCATCCTGAGTTTGGAACACCCGTACCGGGGCCTCGACCACCTGATGCTCGGGGGCAACCGCCGAAACCTTCATCACTCCGGTACCCAGATTGCCGCTGAGCCGCGAGAGACCTCCTGTAGGTTGGAACGGGTCTTTGGCGGGGCGCAATATCTTGTCATTCAGGCTTTGGCCTGCGCCGTCCTCCCAGGTCAGGTCGCCGTCTTTCAGCTTGGGTTCTTTGGTATAATTGTGCAGCCCCTGCCCCGCGACGGTCAGCGTGTCGGGGTGCAGCAACCCGTCTTCGAGTAGCGTGCCAATGCAATAGCCCAGCCCGCCCGCGGCGTGGAAATGGTTCACATCGGCCAGTCCGTTGGGATAGACTCGCGCGACCAAAGGCACCACGGCGGAGATTTCGGAAAAATCCTGCCAATCCAGCACGATACCGCCCGCGCGCGCCATCGCGATCAGGTGGATCAGCAGGTTTGTAGACCCGCCCGTGGCCATCAGACCGACGATGCCGTTCACAAAGGCACGTTCGTCAAGTATCTGGCAGACCGGCGCATAGTTGTTGCCCAGCGCACCGAGCGACAGAGCACGGCGCGCACCTTCTTCTGTCAGCGCATCGCGCAGCGGTGTGTTTGGATTGACAAAGCTGGATCCCGGAAGGTGCAGGCCCATGAACTCCATCAGCATCTGGTTGGTATTGGCGGTGCCATAAAAGGTGCAGGTGCCGGGGCCATGATAGGCGGCCATCTCGGCGGCCATGAGCTCGGCGCGGTTGATCTCTCCGGCGGCGAATTTCTGACGGATCTTGGCCTTTTCGTCATTTGGCAAACCGCTGGTCATCGGGCCTGCGGGCAGGAATACAGCTGGCAGATGGCCGAACGCCTGCGCGCCGATCACAAGGCCGGGCACGATCTTGTCGCAGACCCCCAGAAACACGGCAGCGTCATAAGTGTTGTGGCTCAGCGCCACCCCAGTGGCCAGCGCGATCACATCACGCGAGAACAGCGACAATTCCATCCCCGCCTCGCCCTGCGTGACGCCGTCACACATTGCCGGTACGCCACCTGCCACCTGTGCGGTTCCACCTGCGGCGCGGATCGCATCGCGGATCAGACCGGGATAGCGCTCGAACGGCTGATGGGCTGACAGCATGTCGTTATAGGCGGTGACTATGCCCAGATTGCCCGCCGTACCAGTGGCCATCGATTGTTGGTCATCGCCTGCGCCGGCATAGGCGTGGGCCTGACCGCTGCAGGACAGATGCGCCCGCGCCGGGCCTTTGGACCGGGCCTGTTCCATCCGCTCAAGATGCGGACCACGCAAATCGGCGCTGCGCGCTATAATCCGTTGCGTGACGTCGGTGATAACTGAATTAACCATGTCTAACCTCCGATCTGACGCCAGCGGCGCCCGTCGCGATGCATCAGCATCAGAGCTTCTTCAGGCCCGGAACTGCCTTGATCATATTTCGATGGCCGGTCACCCCGGTTTTCCCAACCCTGAATAATAGGGTCAACCCAAGCCCAGGCGGCTTCGGCCTCGTCGCCACGCATGAACAGGGTCTGGTCACCGCGGATCACATCCATCACCAGCCGTTCATAAGCGTCCTGAGCCCGCGCATCTGCGCCCAGCGCCTCGGCAAAACTCATATCCAGCGACACATCCGACAGGCGGAACCCGCCCGGACCGGGATCTTTGATGGTGGTGCGCAGGGTGATCCCTTCGTCCGGTTGCAGACGGATCACCAGCACATTTCCATGCAATGGCCCTACATTGGGGAAGATAGTGTGTGGAGGATCCTTGAAGTAGACGGCGATTTCCGACTCGCGCGCACGCAAACGTTTCCCGGTGCGCAGATAAAAAGGCACCCCAGCCCAACGCCAGTTACCCAAATGAACCTTTAGCGCAATATAGCTTTCTGTCCGGCTTGCAGGGTTGCCGACATGGTCCAGATACCCGTCACCGCCCTCACCCGTGCGGTATTGACCGCGGGCGATATCCGCAGGCATCACCGGCTCAAGCGCCTCGATCACTTTGACCTTTTCATCGCGAACCGCGTTGGGAGAGAACTTGGACGGCGGCTCCATCGCTGTCAGGCACAGCAGCTGTACCAAGTGGTTCTGGATCATATCCCGCATTGCACCCGACTGATCGTAATAGGCCCCGCGCCCCTCGACGCCGACGGTTTCAGCCACGGTGATCTGGACGTGGTCGACATGTGTTGCGTTCCACAACGGCTCGAACAGGGAATTGGCAAAGCGCAGGGCCATCAGGTTCTGCACGGTCTCTTTGCCCAAATAGTGGTCGATCCTATAGATCTGATGTTCTTCGAAACAGGCGCGCAGCCCTTCGTTCAGCGCTTTGGCCGAGGCCAAATCATGACCAAACGGCTTTTCCACAACGATACGACTGTCAGGCGTTGCAAGATCGTGATCGTTCAGCCGTTTCGCAATGCCCGAGAACAAGCTTGGGCCGACAGAAAGGTAAAACGCTCGCACAACGTCTGGGCGCAATGACTTGGCCAGATTGTCCCAGCCCGCATCACCCAAGGCATCAACCTGTACATATTCCACGCGTGACAGAAAGCGGTCCAGAACGTCTTTTTTGAATTCCGGCGCGAACTCTTTCATCGAGGCGCGTATCTGATCCCGAAACGCGTCGCTATCAATGGCGGATCGGGCAGACCCGATAATCCGGGCTTCGTCTGGCATCTGGCCGACTTCGAAACGATGACACAAACCCGGCAGGATTTTTCGCTGCGCCAGATCACCGGTCGCGCCAAACAGCACCAGATCGAACGGGTTAACGGGAATTACGCGTGAAACCATCGTCGGGCTCCTTCAATCCTCTGCTGAACCACAATAGCACTTAAAGCTAACAGCGCCGGTGAATAGAAAATGTTATCGCTAACATTCACTATTTCCTTAGGCAAAGCGAGAAAAGAAAGCAAGGGTGGATTTGACGCACTACCCCTGGCTGCGCAACCATTCCATCACAGCCGGTCGCACGGATTGCTCTCCGCGATGACGAGCGTCCGATATGATCTTGCGCACTGCTTGCAGATCTGCCCGCAACAATACGCTTTTGACCGGCCCAATCGACGCCGGGCGCATCGACAACGTCCGGATTCCCATCGCGGCCAGACACAGTGCCTCGACCGGGCGTCCTGCGTCTTCACCGCAGAAGCTGAGCGGCGTATCCGAGATGTTGCAGCGTTCTACGATCCGTTCGATAAAAGTCAGGAAACTGACATTCAGCGAGTCATAGCGGCGGCGGACCAACTCGTTTTCACGGTCGGCAGCAAAGAAGAACTGTTTCAGATCATTGCCACCAATCGAAATGAAATCGACTTCGTCAAAAAACTTCTGCGGTGCAAAAGCGAGTGAGGGTGTTTCCAACATCGCTCCGACTTCAATACTTTCAGGCAGGGCATGGCCCAGACGTTTCTCGCGGTCGATGGTCTTATTCACTTCCCATCGCGCTTCATAATACTCTTCCGCTTGTGCCACGAATGGGAACATGACCGTCAACGGACGACCATTGGCGGCCCGGATCAGAGCCTGCAGCTGCATCCGCATCACGCCGCGCTTATCCAGGCCAACCCGAATTGCGCGCCAGCCTAAGGCCGGGTTCGGCTCCTCGATATGTTTCATGTAGGGCAGAACTTTGTCGGACCCGATATCCAGCGTGCGAAATACCACGCGCTTTTTATCGGCCGCATCCAGAACCCGCTGATATTGCGTCACAAGCTCGGAACGCTTGGGCATCTTATTGCGGATCAGGAACTGGAGCTCGGTACGAAACAGGCCCACGCCTTCGGCACCGGAATTGTTCAGCGAAGGCAGGTCCGCCATCAGACCCGCGTTCATCACCAGATTGATCCGCTCTCCATCCCGCGTCACCGTTGGCGTTTCGCGGATCGAGGCATAGCGTTCCTGCGCCTTGGCCTGCATCGCGACCTTATCACGGAACGCGCTGACCACGGTATCTTCTGGTCTGAGCTGCACAGTGCCCTGATCGCCATCAACCAGGATATGGTCTCCGTTCAGGGCCTCGGTCGTAATGCGCCCAACATGGACCACCAGTGGTATGGCCAAAGCACGGGCAACAATGGTGGCATGGCTTCCGACCGAGCCCTCTTCGAGCACGATGCCTTTCAAGGACCGGCCATATTCCAGCAGGTCACCTGGACCGATATTCCGGGCAACCAGGATTGGGTCCGGTGGCAGGTCGGCACTGTTTGTCTGCCCTTGCCCGGTCAAAATGCGCAGCAGACGGTTGCTGAGATCGTCCAAATCCGCCAATCGCTCGCGCAGATAGGGGTCAGAGACTTGGCTCATGCGCGCGCGCGCCTGGGATTGTTCCTTTTCCACCGCAGCTTCGGCGCTAAGCCCGAGTGCAATGTCCTCCTCCATTCGGCGCATCCAACCTTTGGAGTTGGCGAACATGCGATAGGCTTCCAGAACCTGTAGCTGTTCCTTGTCGCCGTTCTTGGATATCTCGAGCATCTTGTCGACACCGACGCGCAATTCTTCGACCGCCTCGGTCAGACGCTCCTGTTCGCGGTGCGGGTCATCGGCAATCGGGTTGGTAACAACAACGCGCGGTTCGTGCAGCCAGACATGGCCTTCGGCCGAGCCCTCTTGTGCTGGGCCGCCTGTAAACTGAACCGGTTGCTGGTGGCGTGGCGACAGGGCCGCGCCCTCGCCAACGAATGCTCCCAGTTCAGCCATTTCGGCCAGAACCATTGCAACCACTTCCAGCGCATAAACTTCATCCGCAGAATATTCGCGCGCGTTGCGGGACTGAACAACCAGAACGCCAAGCTTTTCACCCAGCCGCTGAATCGGCACACCCAGAAAAGACGAGAAACGCTCCTCACCCGTTTCCGGCATATAGCGAAAGCCCTTGGCTGACGGCGCATCGGGCGTATTCACGATTTTGCCGGATTTCGCGACGCGCCCCACCAGTCCTTCGCCCATGCGCATACGGGTCTTATGAACGGCCTCGGGCGACAGGCCTTCGGTCGCACAAAGTTCCAGGGTTTCTTCGTCGCGGAACAGATAGATCGAGCAGACCTCGGCCCGGATACTGTCTGCGATCAGGTGAGTGATCCGGTCAAGACGTTCCTGACCGGCAGCTTCGCTCGCCATCTCTTCACGCAGCCGCCCCAGCAGCTTACGGGATTCTGTTTCAGTGCCGTCTGCCATAGCCCAACCAGTCTAAGGTTTCAGGCGTGACCCTTGGCTGAATTGCTCAGGCCGCCTTGTCCAATTCAAAGGCATCATGCAGTGCCTGAACCGCAAGTTCCATGTATTTCCTGTCCACCAAGACGGAAATTTTTATCTCAGAGGTTGTAATGACCTTGATGTTGATACCCTCATCCGAGAGTATCTTGAACATTTTGGCCGCAACACCCGATTGCGAACGCATTCCAATCCCGACCACAGAAACCTTGCAGACATCATTATCTGCGACCAGGTCGGCATAGTTCAGCTCTCCCCGGTCTTTCAAAGCCAACAGCGCCTTTTCGGCGCGCGTCACCTGATCCGTGGGGCAGGAAAAGGTCATATCCGTGCGCCCTTCGTCCGAGATGTTCTGAACGATCATATCCACATTCACGCCCGCGTCGCTAAGCGCCGTGAAGATGATCGAGGCGATACCGGGGCGGTCCGCCACGGAAACGACGGTCATCTTGGCCTCGTCACGAGAATAGGCCACACCGGCCACAACATTGGATTCCATGATATCCTCCTCGTCGCAGACCAGCGTACCGGCCTCGTCGGATTGTTCTTCAAAACTTGAGAGAACGCGCAATTTCACTTTATATCGCATCGCCAGCTCAACCGAGCGGGTTTGCAGCACCTTAGCCCCAAGCGAGGCCAGTTCCAGCATTTCTTCGAACGAGATTCGATCCAGCTTACGCGCTTTTTGGCAGATGCGCGGGTCGGTCGTGTAAACGCCGTCTACATCGGTATAGATGTCGCAGCGCTCGGCCCCGAATGCGGCAGCAAAGGCCACCGCAGTGGTATCCGACCCGCCACGGCCAAGTGTCGTGATACGGCCTTCAGGGCTGAGACCCTGGAAACCCGCGACAACGGCCACTTTCATGCCCTCGCCGAATTTCTGGTTCAGGTTGTCGGTCGGGATATCCTCGATCCGCGCCTGGCTGTGGGCGCTGGTGGTCAGCAGCGGCACCTGCCAGCCCTGCCAACTGCGGGCTGGTATGTCCATCTCTTGCAATGTCAGCGCCATAAGGCCGGCGGTGACGTTTTCCCCCGAAGACACCACGGCGTCATATTCGCGCGCATCAAACAGTGGCGAGGTTTCGTTGACCCAACCCACCAGCTCGTTGGTCTTGCCCGACATGGCCGAGACGATGACGATCACTTCATAACCCTTGGCCACCTCAACGCCGATGCGCTTTGCAGCACGGCGGATACGGTCCAGATTTGCGACGGATGTGCCGCCGAATTTCATCACGAGTACGGGCATGGGGGCTGATGTCTCCGCGCCTTGGAATTCAGATCCCGTGCGTCTTATGCGAGGGGGGCCGCAAGAGCAAGAGTGCAATACCGCATCAGTCGGGGCCTAGCATCGCTTTACAACCGCGTATGACGGTGTAAGCCTGACGCATCAAATTCACTACGAGGTATTCAATGCACCGTCTTGCCCTTGTCCTTGCCCTATTTTCCACACCTGCAGCGGCGCAAGTCGCCTCGCTGACCGGCACCGACGGTCAAAACGCCTTGGGGAAAGTACCCTGTGCGACCAGCCCAGGCGAGGCGATGCGCACTTGCAACGCCGAAATGCGGCGCCGTGACGACGGCAGCTCTACGCTTGCGGTTGCGATGGGAAATGGCGAAGTCCGCAACATCTATTTCACCGATGGCATCCCGGATTCGACAAATTCGGCAGCTAAGATCACCTATGAAAACCGAGGCGATGTTATGGTGATTTTCGTTGATCCCGGTGAGGTATATGAGATCCCTAAAGTCGCTCTTGCCCGTCAGTAAGGGTGCGACTGGCCTTCATAGGTTTCAAAGCACCCGGTACTTTCAAGTGACAGAGTATCGAAACGGTTGATCAGGCCCTGAACAGCCTTATCAACCGTGATATCAGCCCCGGTCCCACCCATATCCGTCTGAACCCAGCCGGGATGGTAAATGCCTACTGAAATGCCGTCGCCGCGCAGGTCCACAGCCAGATTGCGCCCCAGATTCAGAACAGCAGCCTTGGACGAGCGGTAGATATAGCTGCCACCAGGCGCCCGCGTGTGCGAGGCCATCTGCGAGGATAAAATCGCAATCTTTCCCTGTGCCGCGCGCAGATTGGGCAACAAGGTCTGAACTGTCAGAAAGACCCCCGTCACATTGGCAGCGAAACTCTGCGCCCACATTTCGGCGGGGTAGCCATCGATGGTTTGGGATTTATCCAGATATACACCGGCGTTGCAGACCAGCAGATCAACAGGGCGCATTGCCAGTTTTTCCGCCATCGCTTGATGTTGTTTCGGGTCTGTTACATCCAGCGCCACCTCTGCGCTGCCATCCCGAGCCGTGCCCGTTACGTCGCATCCTTGCGCACGATACCTGTCCGCCAGAACCTTTCCGATCCCCCGCCCAGCACCGGTGATAACAACATGCATGGGCTAGTTCGTCTTGCGCGAAGGTACGAAAGGCAGCGGAGCAACAGGTACGCCGTCATCGATCAATGCCCTGGCTTCTTCTGGCTTGGCCTCGCCATAGATCGCACGTTCCGGTGCATCGCCCAAATGTATCTTACGGGCCTCTTTGGCAAAATCCTTGCCAACGTAATCCGAGTTGTCCTCGACTTTGCGCCGCAGCTCGGAAAGGGCTTTCTCGACATCAACGCTTGGCGTTGCCATGTTGACGACCTCATCCCGAGATGCCGGAGCCGTGGTACGAGAATCGACCGCACGTGCGGGGCGGACGCGCGGGGTCATGATTGCTTTTTCAACTTGCGGATCACCGCACACGGCGCACGTCACCAAGCCTGCGGCGGCAAGTTTGTCGTAAGCACCGGCTGACTGAAACCAGCTGTCAAAGCTGTGGCCACTGCTGCATTTCAACGCATATTGAATCATGTTCTGTCCAAAGGTCGGTTGCCAAATAGATACCAACCACTATTGCAATGGCAAGCCCCCCGAGGGGGACATCAGTGGTACAAATGCTCTACATTGCGTAACAATGATGCAAGATCGGGTGAATTAACCCGAGATGCGGCATCTCCTAGCGGAAACCACCTGCGCTTACGCTCTTGGCTTTCAGGGTATCGCACTGCCAAGGATTTGACCACCAGCGGATAGACATCGACCAGATAAACCGCTGATCCTTTCTTGTACCTCCGCTTGTAATGCAGGAACTGCCCAAAGGCATTTGGAGTGCAGGTACCGGTCACACCCGCCTCTTCCCAGGCTTCTTGACTGGCTGTCCCGGAGGGTGAGAGGCCTTCGATCAAATTCCCCTTGGGTATTATCCAACGACCGGAACCACGCGTTGTAATGAGCAACACCTGAGGCGTACCGCGTTGGACACGATAGCACAGAGCTGCCGATTGCCGTACGACTCGTACAGTGCCCGCTTGATGCAGGTTGAGTTGCCTTTGCTCGATCACGTCCTGCTGCCTCTTCAGGGAACGTTGGATATGCCCGCCCGATGCGCTTTTGCGCTTATTTAGCGGGCCCGCATCTGAAGAATGCCATATGAAGCGTTATTTTTCAATCCCTTGCATCCGCGCCTCAATTTTGCGGATCAGAACCTCATGCGGAATATCGGCATCTACTGACAGCCGCCTCAGGCCAAAATGGACGCGGGCGATCTGTTGGTAATAGCGTGTATAGACATAATTCGTACCGCCGCCGGCTATGGCGCCCAACACAGGCACAGATTGCGCAGCCAGTTTTTGCCCCAAAACCACCGCCAGTTTCGGGGCAACGGCAGATATCAGCTTTTGCAAAGCTGGGCCTGTCAGGGTCAGGCGCGCCGAAAAGAAACCCAGATCCGCGCCGTCATCGAAAGACATCGGACCAGCGGCTGACAATACCCGGACACAGTCGAATTTGACACCAACCTCAGAAGGGTCAAACCCTTCGCGCGCCGCAGCGCCCTGAATTGAACGCAGCAGCATGGTCGTGGTTGCCGGTAACTCCATCAATGCGGTCGGAACACCACCGATACCACCTGCAGCTCCCATGGCTGTCGTCAGGGCCGTATTGACCCATGGCAACTGATCGGGCACCGCCCTACGCGACCCTTCAGCCGCGTTCATCGCAATCCAAAGCGCCTTTTCTGTCGCCCCGGTTAGGGCTTCGCGCACAGATGGCGGCAGCTGTTCAAGCAACGACTCTGCCGAGCCACCGACACTGTTCAACAACTTGACGCCCGGCCCTCCGGCGGATTGGTAATATCCGGCCAAACGGTCCAGTTCCGCTTCGGCATTGAGTTTTCCGACAAGAACCATGTCCTGCATAAGTACCCTCCTGCCCCTAGAACATCGGCACTTACCGCAGCGGTTTCAATAGCTCAGCGGCTCCAGCGGGTTACCGGACCAGTTATTCCGTCCCATCCGCCGGGTATCAGGTCCACGCCAAGAACCCGATCCGGGTTGGTTGGCGGGGGCATCTCGACCCCGGTCAGACGGGTGAATCCAAACCGAGCATAATAGGGTGCATCCCCGACCAACATGACCCTGTCCCAACCCTTGGTTCGCCCGGCCCGCAATCCTTCGTGGATCAAAAATCCACCCAGTCCTTCACCTTGATGGGTCGGGTGGACGGCCACAGGGCCCAAAAGCAGCGCGTCCTGATTGCCAACATGCACGGGCCAGAATCTTATTGCACCGGCCAGGATATCCTGCCCGTCCCGCACCACCTGTGACAAGCCTGACATTGGCGGGACATCATCGCGCAGGCGATACGAAGACAGCGCTTCGCGCCCGGGCGCGAAGCACAAATCGTACAAAGCCTCGACTTCCCACCAATCGTCCGGCTCCTCCGGCCTGATCACGAATTGCTGCACCCTGCCCTCTTTTCCTAGCTGGAATTCGCCCTAGCACTTCGTTACGCCTTGGGCAAACGCTTGGAGACCTTATGTTCTATCGCCCAGAAGACGGCCACGGCCTGCCACACAATCCGTTCAACGCCATTATCACCCCGCGCCCGATCGGCTGGATATCAACCCGTGGCGCGGATGGGACCAACAACCTCGCGCCCTATTCGTTCTTTAATGGTGTGGCCTACACACCCCCGCAGGTCATGTTTGCCTCGACCGGAACCAAGGCCGATCAGGACGGTGGAAAGGACAGCATCGCCAATATCGAGGCAACAGGCGTATTCTGCGTGAACGTTGTCGCCCACGCCCACCGCGACGCAATGAACGCCAGTTCAGCCGCGCTGCCCAAACATGTCGACGAGTTCAAACACGCCGGCCTTACCGCAATCGAATGCGAGACCATCCCCTGCGCCCGTGTCGAAGGTGCCCCAGCCGCATTGGAATGCAAGCTCACGCAGATCGTGACCCTGCCCGGACAAGCGAACCGGGTTGTGTTCGGCGAAGTGACAGGAGTGCATCTGCACGACGACCATATGCGGGATGGCAAATTCGATGTGACGTCTTTCAAACCACTGGCACGGCTTGGCTACCGGGATTATTCGGTCGCGTCCGAGCTGTTCAGCCTTTCAAGACCGGATGACTAATGCCTTTACCTGACGCATCGCGCCGATACCCAATCACATTGCCTGACGGCTCGGACCACCCGGGAACGGTCTTTCTGTCTCAGGCTATCGACCACCCCAGAATAGAAGCCGGTGAATATAGCTATGCGTCGGATTTCGACGCACCAGAGGATTGGGCGCAACGCCTTGCCCCTTATCTGTTCCCGTTTTCCCGCGAAAAACTTGTCTTGGGTAGATTCTGTCAAATCGCCCACGGCGTCCGGTTCATCACTTCATCGGCCAATCACGCCATGAGCGGGGCGACATGCTATCCTTTTCCCGTTTTCGATCCCGAAAAGCTGTTGGAATATCAACCTGACAGGCGCGATACCGTGATCGGAAATGACGTTTGGATCGCATACGGTGCCTTGATCATGCCTGGCGCTAAAATCGGAGATGGCGCCATTATCGGTGCAGGATCCGTCGTGCGCGGAACAGTACCGCCTTATGCAATCGTGACAGGCAATCCTGCAGAAGTACGACGGTATCGGTTTGAGGCCGGTACAATCGACCGGCTGCTTGCTTTGAAGTGGTGGGATTGGCCAACTGATCTGATTACCGAATCCGAAAGTGCTCTGCTGTCCGGAAACGTCGATATGCTGGAGCGTTTAGCCCCCTAAAAAAAGGCGGCCCATTTGGCCGCCTTTCACAATCAGTGCCCACCCAGAATGCCGGTGCGAACAGAATAATCGACCGCCAGCGCGTAATCGGGGTCATCGTCGCTGTCGACCATCAAATGGCCTGCCTTGTTCAGCAGTTTGTGACAGTCACGACTGAGGTGACGGAGCATGACGCGCTTTCCTGCGGCTTCATATTTCGAAGCGATGTTCTCGATGGCCTGCAATGCCGACTGATCCACCACACGGCTTTCGGCAAAATCGACAATCACGGTTTCCGGGTCGTTTGAAACGTCGAATATCTCAACAAATCCCTCGGATGAACCAAAGAACAGCGGCCCTTGAATCTCGTAGACCTTTGCGCCTTTTTCCGTCAGTGAATCGCGGGTGATTGCATGGATACGCTTGGCGTTATTCCAAGCATAAGCCAGGGCCGAGACGATCACACCAACAACAACCGCTACCGCCAGGTCCTCCATCACGGTCACGACAGTCACCAGCACGATGACAAACGCGTCCATCAAGGGCACTTTGCGCATGATCTTGAACGAGTTCCAGGCGAAGGTCCCGATCACCACCATGAACATCACCCCGACCAAAGCGGCCAATGGAATCTGCTCAATCAGCGGGGAGGCGAACAGGATGAATACCAACAGGAACAGCGCCGCTGCGATACCTGCAATGCGCGTGCGCCCACCTGATTTCACGTTGATCATGGACTGACCTATCATGGCACAGCCGCCCATGCCTCCGAAAAAGCCAGTGGCCACATTGGCAAACCCTTGGGCGATACATTCTTGCGAGGCACCACCACGTTTGCCGGTGATTTCGCCAACAAGGTTCAGCGTCAGAAGCGACTCGATCAGGCCAATCGCTGCCAATATGACGGCGTATGGCAGGATGATCTCAAACGTCTCCCAGTTCAGCGGCACCATCGGGATGTGGAACGGCGGCAAGCCACCTTCGATCGAGGCAAGATCGCCCACCCGTGGGACGTCCAGTCCAAAACCAATCACCAATGCTGCGACGACCATGATCCCTGCCAAAGGCGCCGGGACAATGCGTGTAATGCGCGGCACGATAAGGATCACTGCCATAGTCAGGCCGACCAGACCCAACATAGTAAAAAGCTGAATACCGGAAAGCCATTCGCCACCGCTCATGCCATGGCCCGTGTTTTCCATGCTGCCGGGAACTTTGAATTGGCCCATCTGGGCCAGAAAAATCACGATGGCCAATCCGTTCACAAACCCAAGCATCACTGGATGTGGTACCAGCCTGATAAAACGCCCCCAGTGCATCGCCCCTGCGATCAGCTGCAGTATTCCCATCAAAACAACTGTAGCGAAGAGGTATTCGACCCCATGTTCTGCCACCAAGGCAACCATCACCACGGCCAGGGCCCCGGTTGCGCCCGAAATCATACCCGGACGCCCACCGATCAGTGCAGTAATCAGCCCCACCATGAACGCAGCATACAAACCAACCAAAGGATGCACGCCCGCGACAAACGCAAAGGCCACCGCCTCAGGGACCAAAGCAAGTGCAACCGTCAGGCCGGACAGCAGCTCGATCCGAAGGCGCGAGACGGTCAGCCCCTCGTCCGGAACCCAACGAAGATCAGGTTTGGCGATACGATTGGCAAAGCTTGCCAGCATAGCTCGGGGCATAGGGCGTCCTGTTGGTTTATGGGTTCGCGCGAAAAAGGGACTTCTATCTGTGAACCGGTTTTTGAGCCACCGCATCAGGCGGGAGGCTGATATGCGCAGCACGCATAGCACATATCTCGCGAATAGGTGAATTGATGTCGGTTCGTTGCCGTCACACCTTGGCTTGACGCTCTGCCTGGCTCGGATAGCAACGACCCGAACCCCTGCGAAAAAAGTGATAAATCCACCGGGCGATCACCCTTGTCAAACCATGCAGCGCAGCGCACAAATCGCTGAACAGGCACCAAAATCGGAGAAAACCAGTGACCCAGACCAAGATTGCCGTCATCGGCGGATCAGGCATTTACGACATCGACGGATTGGAGAATGCGCAATGGGTCTCGGTTGAAACGCCTTGGGGTAAGCCTTCGGACCAAATACTGACCGGCGCGCTGAACGGGATAGAGATGGCGTTCCTGCCTCGCCACGGGCGTGGCCACATTCATTCGCCGACGGACGTGCCCTATCGCGCCAACATCGACGCGCTGAAACGTCTGGGGATCACGGATGTGATCTCGGTCTCGGCCTGCGGATCGTTCCGCGAGCATATGGCACCCGGCGATTTCGTTGTCGTCGACCAGTTCATCGACCGCACCTTTGCGCGGGACAAAAGCTTTTTCAGCTCCGGCTGCGTGGCCCACGTCAGTGTCGCCCACCCGACCTGCCCACGTTTGGCAGATGCTTGCGAGACGGCTGGCAAGGCCGCCGGCATCACCATTCATCGCGGCGGCACCTATCTGGCGATGGAGGGGCCGCAGTTCTCGACACTGGCGGAATCCAAAATGTACCGCGAGCATTGGGGCTGCGATGTGATCGGAATGACTAACATGCCCGAGGCTAAACTCGCCCGAGAGGCCGAGCTTTGTTATGCTTCGATCGCCATGGTCACCGATTACGACAGTTGGCACCCGGACCATGGCGAGGTCGACGTGACCGCCATTATCGCCACCCTGACCGGGAACGCCGAAAAAGGCCGGGCGCTGGTCAAGGGCTTGCCAGAGTTGCTAGGGGCAGAGCGCCTGCCCTGCCCGCACGGGTGTGACCGGGCGCTGGAATACGCGATCCTGACCGCGCCAGAAAAGCGTGATCCGGCGCTGCTGGCGAAACTGGACGCAGTCGCGGGGCGGGTGCTCTAGCGATTGGTATCAGCGCCTTTTCCGGTCGGCCGCATCAGTACTTAACCGAAAGGCAGCCTTTTAAGTTCGGTACGGGCGGCAGGGAACGAAGAGGATAGGAATGAAACGGCTCGAGGCCCTGGACGCCGCACGCTTTCTGGCATTTTGCGGCATGGTGCTGGTGAACTTTCGCATCGCGGCGCAGGTCAAACCGGTAGATGACTGGGCATCGGCGCTTGTCGATGCACTGGAAGGTCGTGCTGCTGCATTGTTTGTCATTCTGGCCGGGATCGGTATTGGCCTGTCCAGCCCTTCTGCTGGAATTCTGTTACAACGGGCTGCATTTCTGTTCGTACTTGGCCTGATCAACATGACCATGTTTGAGGCCGATATCCTGCATTTCTATGCATTGTATTTTGTTGTCGGCGCGGCGTTTCTGTCCTCGTCCATCTTTGGTTTGTGGCTTGGCGCATGCAGTGTCGTTGTCCTGGCCGTTCTCGCCAATCTTATCTTTGACTATGATCAGGGATGGGACTGGGTTTCCCTGACCCATACCGACCTGTGGACGATACCGGGCTTTGTACGAAACTTGCTGTTCAATGGTTGGCACCCCGTTCTACCTTGGGCAGCGTTCTTGCTGATCGGTATGGCGATTGGGCGATCGCAACTACAGACGGTCTGTGTTCAGCACCGGTTGATCATGTGGGGATTTGGTGCAGCGGTTCTGGCCCTGTTTCCGCAAAAGCTGACAACCGATCCTGACCTGGCCGCCTATCTGGGCACTCAATCCATCCCTCCGGGGCCGTTTTACATTTTGGCCGGGGCTGGAACCGCCTGTGTGGTGATCGGCCTGTCGCTAAAGCTCTGGCCGCGGATTCAAGGGCTGGGCGCCGCGATGGCGCTGACTGCGCCTGGGCGGCAAAGCCTGACGCTGTATATCGCACATATCGTGATTGGGATGGGCATTCTGGACGAGGCCGACCTGCTGGACGGATCGCTCAGCGCGCCACAGATCGTTGGCTACGCCTTGGGTTTCTGCGTGCTGTCCTCAGGATTTGCGCTGCTATGGTTCCTGCGCTTCAGACGCGGACCGCTTGAGGCGTTGATGCACCGCGTGACCCGGCCCTCAGGGGCTTGACCTTTGCTCGTCACCAAAGCTTGATACTGGCGTATCTTAATCGGAGATCACATGCCCTTTGACATCTGGCTGGCCTTTGTGGCCGCATCCACCGCTTTGCTGCTGATCCCCGGCCCCACTGTTCTGCTGGTGCTCAGCTATGCGCTGTCCAAAGGCCGCAGCGTTGCCGTAGCCTCGGCCACCGGGGTGGCGGTTGGCGATTTGGTGGCCATGACGACCTCATTGCTGGGATTGGGAGCATTGGTTCTGGCCTCAGCTACGTTGTTTTCCGTATTGAAGTGGATTGGCGCGGCCTATCTGGTGTGGCTGGGTATCAAGTTACTCCGCAGCGCCCCTTCGGCGGGGCTGCAAGCGGTTGAACCCGGCGCAGATATCACTGCGCGAGGCGTCTTTGGTCACGCGGCCGCTGTAACCGCCCTGAACCCCAAATCGATTGCGTTCTTTATCGCCTTCGTGCCGCAATTCCTGCGCCCTACCGAACCTTTGGGCCCTCAATTCGCGATCCTGATAGGCACTTTCGTTGGGCTGGCCTGGTTGAACACATTGGCCTATGCCCTATTGGCAGATCGGCTGCGCCATATGATCGGCCGCGCAAGCACCATTCGCGCATTGACGCGTTTCGGGGGACTGACCCTGATCGGTATGGGGATCGCCACATCAATCCTGCGTCGCCCGGCCTGAGGGCCTATTCTGCAGTGTGATCATTCATAAATCCGCGAATAAACCGCCTGATTTCTCGCGCCGCCGACGTGTCGAGTTCCCTGCACAGCTCTACAAAAGCATCGCGCTCGCCACGATCCAGCCGCAGAACCAGCTGGCTGTCCTTTTTGGCTGAAACCTTACGATCTGTCCCTGACATGCACTTTGTCTCCAAAAGACTTCAGAAGGAATGAAACGTATATACTAAGTATATAGAAAACATATGATGGGCAGCTAACAACCTTGCGGAATCTTTGCAAGTAGCCTGTGTTCAATTCAGGTAATTCTTTTTCGGAACCAACGCATTGGCTAAAAAAAGACGACGTCTTGGGAAACCTATCTGGTTTTTTCGGTGAGATAGGCAATCGCACGTTCTAGGAAGATTGCAAGCCAGCACATTCATTCTGTTCTTGCATGACCGTCCCCAATGGGCCAAACAACCCTGCGTGTTTTGACGCCAGAAGGGGTTGGTCATGTCAAGAAACAAGTCGGTCAAGGATTACATCCGAACCATCGTCGATTTTCCGCACGAAGGGATCATGTTTCGGGATGTCACCACCTTGTTTGCAGACCCGCGCGGGTTTCGTATGGCGATTGATCAGATGTTGCACCCCTATGCCGGCGAACAGATCGACAAAGTCGTGGGGCTTGAGGCGCGCGGTTTCATATTGGGCGGCGCCATCGCTCATCAGCTGAGCGTCGGTTTCGTCCCCATCCGCAAAAAGGGCAAGCTGCCCGGCACAACAATCAGCCAGGATTACACGCTGGAATACGGCGAGGCTATCGTCGAGATTCACGATGATGCCATCCAACCGGGTGAGAAAATTCTCGTCGTGGATGACCTGCTGGCCACCGGAGGCACCGCCGCCGCCGGGATCAAACTGATCGAACGGCTGGGCGGCGAGATCGTGTCATGTTCCTTCATCATCGATCTGCCTGAACTGGGCGGGCGCAAGGTTCTGGAAGAGATGGGCATGGATGTTCATGTCCTGTGCGAATTCGAAGGGCTCTGATCGATCCCGCAGTTACAGCCGCAGGACAGCGCCGGGGTTCATGATCCCTTTGGGGTCCAACGCCGATTTGATCGCCCGCATCGCGCTCAATTTGACCGGATCGCCATATCGCTCCAGATCTTCGGTCTTCAATCGCCCGATACCGTGCTCTGCGCTGACGGATCCCTGGAATTCATGCACAAGGTCATGAACGGCCCTTTTTACCTTCGCACTTTCGGCGTCATACTCTGACCGGGAATGCCCGTTTGGCGGAAACACATTGTAATGTAGGTTCCCGTCGCCCAGATGCCCGAAACAGTTCACCCGATACGGACCAAGCGCGGCCACAACATCTGCACCACGCCGGATAAATTCTGGGATGGCCGAGATCGGCACCGAGATATCGTGGCTTGAGACCGACCCGATCAGCCGGTTTGCATCCGGAATACGCTCGCGCACGGCCCACATGTCCTGCCGCTGCGCCTCACTTTGGGCAATCACCGCATCGGTGACCAGCCCACGTACCTCAGCGGCCTCGTACAGCACCTCAAACGCGGTTTCAGGTGATTGGCCCATCGACAAGCCAATCTCGATCAGTACAGACCATTCGGGCGGCTCGGCAAAGGCCTGCCGCGTGTCTGGCAGAACCTCACTCAGGAACAAAAGCCCCTGTTGGTGAATCAGTTCAAATGCGCTGACGCTGTCCCCCATGAGGTCCCGCGCCAGCGCCAGCAAATCAACCGCCGCTTCGGCAGAGGTGACCTGAACCATGGCCGTTCCAACCGCCTCAGGGCAGGGAAACAGCTTGAGTGCCGCCGCAGTGATGATCCCTAGCGTCCCTTCGGCTCCGATCAAAAGATTGCGCAGATCATACCCGGTATTGTCCTTTCGCAACCGGCTGAGCCCATGCCAGATTTCGCCGCTTGGTAGAACCGCCTCAAGGCCCAGACACAGGTCACGGGCGTTTCCATAGCGCAACACGTTAACCCCCCCTGCATTTGTCGACAGGTTCCCTCCGATCCTACATGACCCCTGTGAGGCAAGGGAAAGTGGAAATAACCGGTTCGCGCCTTCGGCAGCCGCCTGCACATCTGCAAGGATCACACCGCCTTCTGCAATCATCACATTCTCTGTCGGATAGACAGCCCGGATCGCTGTCATCCGCTCTAGCGAGATCAGCAAAGGCGCAGGCCCGTCCGACGTCACCTGACCGCCAACAACACCGGTGCCGCCCCCATATGGCACCACCGGGACCGATGCCTCGGCAGCCAATCGGATCAGAACCGCTACCTCTTCGGCCGTTCTGGGCACCGCAAGCACCCCCGCCTGCCCGGAAATCCGACGGCGCGGCTCCTCGAGATATCGCGCGGTGACCGGTCGCAGCACTTCATCCGGCAACGCGGCGCGAATTGATTGGGCGAATTGATCGTCTGCGGGATTCAGGGTCATGCCCATTCCTTGCCCAAGGCAACAGGTCCCGACAAGCCCTATTCCAACTCGATCAGGTATTGCGGCTCTAACACAACCACCGTTGGCCGGTCCGGAAGTGAGCGCAGGGATACGGTGATTTCCGACACGCCATCGCGCTCAACCGGGAAATCGCCCCTGACATCCGCCAGAAACCGATCCAGCGAATAGTCCGAAAACCAATGCATCGGAATAATGACCGAGCTTTTCAATCGTTTCAGAACCGAGATCATCTCGGGCAGCGGCATGGTCGTCCCGCCATCAACGGCGGCCATGACAACATCTAACCGCCCAAGGGCCGCAAATTGCGCGTCCGATGGGACGTGGTGCAGATGACCCAGATGCCCGATACACAAGCCCGCCACCTCAAACACAAAGATCGAATTGCCACGTTCTTCGACCCCGCCATAAACAGAACGGATATCGGTCGAGACATTGCGCACCAGCATCTCGTCCAGATCCAGATGATGTTCGATCCCCTCCCCGAACACGCCCCACCCCTCCAGCACATGCGGAATGGCGGGATCGGGGTATTCGGTCCAATGGGTGCCATGGGCGTGGTTCATCGTCACCACATCGGGAATCAGACTGGCCCCGCCGATGAACCCGGTGAAATCCGTCACGGCGTTCAACCCGCCCTGCGTCTGGATCAGGAAAGACGCATGCGCGACATAGCTGATCCGAACCGAATGCTCCGGCACCGGATCCTGCCAGGCTGCTTTATGCAGGTACTCGATCCCCGGCGCCGCATCCGCAATGGCGATGCAATGGCTTGGCCGACGCTCCTGCGCCACAGCCCCGCCCGAGATCACCATCAATGCAAAAACCACCCAGCGCATGACGTGATTGTAGCGCAAGAGCTCGCCAAGTCATGCCCCTAGTTCATCTGGCCAAAAATACCTCGGGGTTTGGGGCAGAGCCCCAATGGCCTCACCGAGGCCACCTACCCCGCTTCTGTCTTCCCGCGCCGGTCCGACCGCAGACAGGCATATAACACATGCGTTCGCCAGCGCCCGTCAATCTGCAGATAGGACTGCGCCACGCCTTCGTATTTAAAGCCCGAGCTTTCCAGCAATCCGCGCGAGGGTTTGTTTTCGGGCAGGCAGGCCGCCTCGATCCGGCTCAGGTCTAAACGCGTGAAGGCATGATGGACCACCGCGCCAATAGCCTCGCGCATATACCCGTTGCGAGCAAAGGCTTGGCCCGTCCAATAGCCCAGGGTCCCCGCCTGTGCTGGGCCACGGCGCACATTGTCCAGGGTGATCGCACCGACCAGCAGGTCATCAGATCGCCGGAACAGAAATAACGGAATCGCCGTCCCACTCGCAACCGAGCGCTGCGCCCAGTAGACACGGTTAGTAAAGGATTTCCGGCTCAAGTGGTCCGAGGCCCAGATCGGCTCCCACTGGGTCAGAAAATCTCTGGACGAGCGCCGCAGCGCTGCCCAGTCATTAAAATCGGAGTGCACGGGCGGGCGCAAGCTGAGCCGCTCGGTTTCAAGTTTCAGCTTGCGTCTGCCCAGAAGCATCACGCCGCGCGCCTCTCCTGCAAGTCCGCGAGTGTGGGTGCACCTGATACCGGACCATAAAGCGCCAGCGCCGCTGGCGCTTGTGCTGCTATCTGCTCGGCAAAGCTGCGGACATCTTCGGTGCTGACCGCGTCAATCTTGGCAACAGTATCCTCAAGCGACGGCACCCGTCCCCAGATCTGCACCAGACGCGCCAGACGCTCGGCCCGGTTCGAGGGGCTTTCCAGCCCCATCAGCATTCCGGCCTTCATTTGCGCACGAGCACGGGCGACCTCTTCGGGGCTCATATCCTCGGCGGCACGCTTCATTTCGTCAATGGTGATCGTCGCCAACTCACCGATCTGATCCGCAGATGTGCCCGCGTAGATCGTGGTAGTGCCGGTGTCGGCATAGGCGCCGGCCTGGGCAAAGATCGTATAGCAAAGCCCGCGTGTTTCCCGAACTTCCTGAAACAAGCGCGAAGACATACCCCCGCCCAGCGCGGTCGAATAAATCTGCGCGGTATAGATCGCGTCGTCGCGATAGCCGGGGCTTTCCAGCGCCAAAGCGAAATGAGCTTGCTCCAGTTCTTTCTCCTGCCGCGCCTCACCACCGGTAAATCGGGCCACTTCAGGGATCAAACCCTTGCGTGGTTGCAGGTGACCAAACATCTCTTCGGCCGTTTTCATCAGTGCATCATGATCAACCGCACCAGCAGCGGATAGGATCATCTGTTCAGGGCCATAATGCTCGGCCACGAAACCCGACAGATCCTCGCGCGAGAATGCGCTGACGCGTTCAGTGGGGCCAAGTATGGTCCGGCCCAGGGGCTGGTCGTGATAGCTCTGCTCTTGCAGCCAGTCAAAGATTACATCGTCGGGCGTGTCATAGGCCTGACCGATTTCCTGTAGGATCACACCGCGTTCGACCTCAATCTCGCGCGGATCGAAGATCGGGTTCAGGACGATGTCACCGATGACATCCATCGCCAGCGCCACATCGTCTTTTAGAACGCGCGCGTAATAGGCCGTCACCTCGCGCGAAGTATAGGCGTTGATATACCCGCCCACATCCTCGATCGCTTCGGCAATTTGTAGCGCGGATCGCCGTTTGGTTCCCTTGAACGCCATATGCTCAAGGAAATGGGCTATGCCATTTTGTTCGATCCGCTCATTGCGCGCACCGGCGGTTACCCAGATGCCTATGGCCGCAGATTGCAGCCCCGGCATATGTTCACTGACGATACGGAATCCGTTCTTCAGTTGGTCTTGTCTGACAGTCACTCGGCGATATGCCCTTTGATATGATCCTCAAGGGCGCCCAGATCATTGGCGATGCGGGTCACCCGTTCCGGACGTTCATACAGATCAGACATGCGAGAGGGAAGAGGCGGATGTACGCCACTCGCCTTCTCGACCGCAGCCGGGAACTTGGCCGGGTGTGCGGTCGCCAAAGTGATCATCGGGACGTTCGCGTCGCGGTGCTCCTCGGCAACTTTGATACCCACGGCAGTATGGGGGCAGACCAGTTCGGTGCTGTGGGCCAGCGTGGCTGTGATCGTCGCCAGTGTTTCCTCTTCGGACACGCGGCCCGAGTCGAAGCTTTCGCGCAACGCTTCCATCGCGCCTTGGTCGACATTGAAGCCGCCCGTCTTCAGCTCGTCCATCAGCTGAGCCACAGAATTGCCATCCTCGTCATAGGCATAATACAGCGCCCGTTCAAAGTTCGAGCTGACCTGAATATCCATCGAAGGGCTGATCGAAGGGATCGTGTTTCCCTTGAAATACCCTTCGCCTGCCAGGCACCGATGCAGAATGTCATTCTGGTTGGTCGCCACTACCAACCGGTCAATCGGCAAGCCCATGCGTTTGGCCAGATAGCCCGCAAAAATGTCGCCGAAATTGCCTGTCGGCACGGTAAAGCTGACCTTGCGATGCGGTGCGCCAAGGCTGACGGCGGCCGAGAAGTAATAGACGATCTGTGCCAGCACGCGGGCAAAGTTGATCGAGTTCACCCCCGCCAGTTTCACACCGTCACGGAAGTCGAAATCGTTGAACATATCTTTCAGCGCGGCCTGACAGTCGTCAAAGTCCCCGTCGACGGCCAGAGCATGCACATTGCTGTCCGAAGGTGTGGTCATCTGACGACGCTGCACCTCGGAAACGCGGCCATGCGGATACAGGATAAACACGTCTACCGCATCCAGCCCCCGGAACGCCTCAATCGCGGCAGAACCGGTATCACCGCTGGTCGCGCCCACGATAGTCACCCGATCCCCGCGACGCTTCAGCGCTACCTGGAACAACTGACCGATTAGCTGCATGGCGAAGTCTTTGAAGGCCAGTGTCGGGCCGTGAAACAACTCCAGCAGGAAGTGGTTCTCGTTCAACTGCTTCAACGGTGCGCGGGCGTCATGGCCGAACCCTTTATAGGCGCGGGCAATGATCTGTTTGAACTCATCTTCCCCAAATGATCCGCTGACATAGGGCCACATCACACGAAAGGCGATCTCCTCATAGGACAGGCCGGCCAAAGCAGCGATGTCATCCTGGCTCATCACCGGGATCTCAGCGGGCAGATACAGGCCGCCGTCGCGGGCCAGCCCGGTCAGCATCGCCTCTTCAAAACTCAGTTCGGGCGCCTGCCCGCGGGTTGAGACATATTTCATTGCGCTTCACTTTCTGATGGGGCGCGACCGCGCCACAGGAAATAACCAGTCATCGCAGCCCAGACCAAAGCCAGGCCAAACCATGTGATCGCGTATCCCAGATGATCATTCGGGATGCCCGCAGTGTCCACTGGCAGAGGGGTCACATTCGGATCGGTTTGGGACCGTGCGATCAGCAGAACCGGGTCGGTTCCCAGAGCTGCGGCAAGAGCGGGAACATCGCGGGCAAACCAGATATTAGCAGACAAATCGGGTTCGGGCGTATAGCCGTCGATCTCATCCGGCCAGTGCAGATTGCCCGTCAGTTCGATCTGCCCGGTTTGTCTTTCAACCTGTTTGGCAGTGGTTGGGATAAAACCGCGATCGACCAGAATAGTCCGGTCGCCAGTATCGAAAGCTTGGATAACTCGATAGCCAGCGCCTACTTGTTTCACCGAAACCAGAACATGGATTTCACCCGGCTGCATCTCACCCTGGACGAAAACCGGTAAGTACTTGTCCCGTGTCTCGGAAGGCTGCTGCGGCAGGGTAACAGGTTCGGCGGAGATCCGGTCGTTAATCTCGGCCAACACGTCTTGTTTCCACCCAAGCCGCTGTACCTGCCAGACGCCCAGCGACACAAGTACGCCCAGACCGGCGAGCCCGAAGATCAGCAGGAAAGTTATGCGGCGCATGGCGGGGTCAAACCTTGTTGCAGAAACCGGCGTCTTGTTAAGGGCGGTGTGAACTGAATTGCAACCACCCATTTGTATCGGGTGCAATCTTGCACCCTGATAGAGAAAAAGCCGCCCTTGGGGGCGGCTTTTGCAATTTTGTTACCGGTCCGGCGTCAGATCAAAGGGGCTTGTCCCCAGATATAGACTGCGAAGAACAGGAACAGCCAGACAACGTCAACAAAGTGCCAGTACCAGGCCGCGGCCTCGAAACCAACGTGCTTTTCCGGCGTGAAATCACCCTTCAGTGCCCGGATCAAACAGACCGACAAGAAGATGGTGCCGATAATCACGTGGAAGCCGTGAAAGCCGGTTGCCATGAAGAAGTTCGAATAGAACTGATCACCACCGAATTTCCAGCCCTCATGGGCCAGCAATTCGTAGTACTCAAAGCCCTGCAGAGCGGTAAAGGCGATGCCCAAAACGATACCAATAGCGAGGCCGTTGATCAGCGCCTTGCGGTCATTGTCATGCACCAGCGCGTGGTGCGCCCAGGTGATGGCACAGCCCGAAAGCAGCAGGACCAGCGTGTTGATCAGCGGCAAGTGGAACGGGTCAACCGCGTGGATATCCGGCTGGATGTATTCGGTGCCCGCATAGTCGTACATCGGGTACATGCGGTGTTTGAAGAACGACCAGAACCAGGCGAAGAAGAACATCACCTCGGACATCACGAATAGGATGAACCCATAGCGCAGGCCAATGCGCACGACCGGCGTGTGATCGCCTACACGGCTTTCGGCCACCACTTCGGACCACCAGGCGAACATGGTGTAAAGAACCGCGACAAGACCGGCCCAGAACATGTAGGAGGTGACGCCGTGCATCCAGAGGACGGCTCCGAACAACATCACAAAGCCGCCCGCAGCGCCGATCAGTGGCCAGATCGAAGGGGTCAGAATGTGGTAATCATGATTTTTTGCGTGTGCCATCAGCGTCCCTCACCTACAGGCGTTAGTTCTTGTTTGTATCACCCTGAACATCAAGGGCGGCATAGCCCTCGGGCAGGTCAATTTCGTAGAATGTATACGACAGAGTGATCGTATGCACATATTTGGCTTCCAGATCCTCGACCATTTCGGGATCGACGAAAAAGCTCACCGGCATCTGAACCCGTTCTCCGGGTTGCAACACCTGTTCTTCAAAACAGAAACAGGCGATCTTCTGGAAATACCCCCCGGCCGAATAAGGCGCAACGTTGTAAGACGCCTGACCGGCAATCGGGCGGTCCGTGGGGTTATATGCCTCATAGAAGGCCAAGCCCGTTTCACCGATGCGGATTTCCATCTGGCGCTCGACCGGCTTAAATTCCCAGGCCATGTCTTTCGCCTTTGAGGCGTCAAAGCGAACGGTAACAGTGCGCTCAAGGATGTCCTCTGGCGCGGCTTCAGCCACTCCGGTTGTGCCGCCATACCCGGTGACCCGGCAAAACCAGTCGTAAAACGGTACCGAAGCCCAGGCGAGGCTGCCCATCAGAACAACAACGCCGACGGTTTGCACGACGGTTTTTTGCGGCCCCGTGAGCGCCATCAGTTCTGCACCTCTTGCATGGCCCTGTTAAAATCGGTCCCTGAGACTTTGACGATCGTCAGCCCAAAGATCAGCACGATGAATGCAGCAAGCGTCAGGCCAACCCCCAGATTTCGGCTGAACCGACGTTGATGCAACTCATGGCTTTTGCGCAGGCTCATGCCCAGCCTCCCAGCCCGTAAGGCTTCAGCAGTGCTTCGGCAAGGATCGCGCCGAAATGCAGGAAAAGATACAGCAGCGAGAGCTTGAAAAAGCCACGCTCAACTTTGAAGTTATCAGCCTCGGAGTCATCCTCGGTCCGACGCGAGATTGCCCATGCTCCGCGCAGGAACAACGCGTTCAGTACAATAGCGACGGTCAGATAGACCGGACCGCCGATTGCCGAAAAGCCGGTTCCAATCGCAAGCGCTGCCAGCAGAACGGTGTAGACCAGAATATGCCAGCGCGTCGCCCGCCGACCATGGGTTACCGTCAACATTGGCACACCCGCATCGTCGTAATCCGACCGCATAAACAGGGCCAGCGCCCAGAAATGCGGCGGCGTCCACATGAAGGTGAGGGCAAACATCAGCCAAGGTTCGACGGACATGGATCCGGTTGCAGCGACCCAGCCGATGACCGGCGGGAAAGCCCCAGCTGCGCCGCCAATCACGATGTTCTGTGGCGTCGAGCGCTTGAGCCACATCGTGTAGACAACGACATAGAAGAAGATGGTGAAGCCCAGAAAGGCTCCGGCGAACCAGTTGGTTGCAAGACCCAACATGATCACCGACAGGCCGGACAGTGCCAGGCCCAAGGCCATCGCTTCGCCCTCTTGTACCTTGCCCGACGGTATTGGGCGACCTTTGGTGCGATTCATAACGCGGTCGATATCTGCATCCCACCACATGTTCAGCGCGCCGGATGCGCCACCTCCGATGGCAATGAACAATATCGCGCAGAACCCAACGAACGGATGTACCGGTACCGGCGCTGCCAGCAGACCAACAAGCGCCGTGAATACAACCAGCGACATCACGCGCGGCTTCAGCAGGGCGAAGTAATCGCCAAAGCTGGCCTCATTCGCATACGCTTGGGCGGTCGTTTGGCTTGCATTGATGCTTGCGTCGCTCATCTCGGGTCCTTTTGGGGCGAAGGCTGTGCGATCTCTCGCACAGCCTGCATCTTGTAGCAGGCGGGACGCATCCCGCCCTTACTGAAATCAGTTCGAAGCGACCTGATAATTCTGCGGCAGGCCCGCATACTCGTCGATCGCACCTTTCAGCCACGCGTCATACGCCTCTTGGCTGACAACTTTGACAGTGATCGGCATATAGGCATGGTCTTTGCCGCACAGTTCCGAACACTGGCCGAAATAGATGCCTTCCTTTTCGGCCTCAAACCACAGCTCAGCCAGGCGTCCGGGTACACCGTCCTGCTTCACACCGAAGGACGGAATGGTCCAGGAATGGATCACGTCGGACGCAGTCACTTGCATCACGATGACCTTGCCAACCGGGACAACAACCGCTGTGTCGGTGGCCAGCAGCCACTCATCGTCGCTATACCCTGCGTCTGCCAGCTTGGCCCGCATCGCGTCATCCAGGACAAACGCCGTCACGTCCGCATCGGCGGGGCGGGTACCTTCGTCCAACGTGGCCGGATGGCCAAGCAGATAGCTGTCGAATGCAAAATCGTGATCGACATACTCATATGTCCAATACCACTGGTTGCCGACAACCTTGATAACGACATCACCTTCGGGAATTTCCTGCTGCTTGAACAGAACCGGCAGAGAGAAAGCACCGATGAATACTAGAATCAGAATCGGACCCAACGTCCAGACGATCTCGACCGGAGTATAGTGCGAGAATCGCGCTGGGGTCGGGTTGACGCGTTGGTTATAACGCATGATGCAGTAAACCAGCAGGCCCGCAACGAATATGCAGATCGCGGTGATAATCACCAGAATCATATTATCCAGGCGATGAATCCCCTCGGCAAGGCTTGTGGCTGCAGGCTGGAATCCTATGCCGCCGTCAACCGGCTGACCAATAATCTCAAGCTCCTGAGCCATGGCGGGAAGGCTGGAGAGGGCTGTCATAAGCCCCGAAAGCTTTAAAGCGTTCTTCATTTTCTGTCCTGATCGTTTGATCTTTGCGTCCCTGGCGAAAAGGTGTGAATCGGCCACACCTCACCCGTTGTCTTTGGCCGCGTTAAAAACCATATTCCTGCGGGTAGATAAAGCAAAATGCTTGCGTCAAACAGACGCTATTTTTGATCTGGATCAAACTCGAAAGGTCCCAAGAGATGCCCAACGACCCGTTTCGCCCGTTTGAAAGCGCTCTTCCACATGACGAAGCGCTAGCGGTACTGCAATCCGCCACCGCCGGGGCCGAGGACGGAGAATTGTACGTTGAACGCCGGAAATCCGAGTCTCTGGTCTTTGATGACGGGCGCTTGCGGACCGCTTCTTATGACGCGTCCGAAGGTTTCGGCCTGCGCGCCGTACAGGGCGAAGTGGCAGGCTATGCGCATTCAACGGACGTCTCGATTCCTGCCCTGAAACGGGCCGCCGAGACCGCGCGGCTGGCGGTCGGTGATGGTGGCGGAACGCTAGCTGATGCCCCCCGGGCCACCAACAAGCGCCTC
Source organism: Ruegeria sp. CDSC081 (assembly GCF_059610485.1). Classification (NCBI taxonomy): domain Bacteria; kingdom Pseudomonadati; phylum Pseudomonadota; class Alphaproteobacteria; order Rhodobacterales; family Roseobacteraceae; genus Ruegeria; species Ruegeria sp. CDSC081. The sequence goes on from NZ_JBXWNS010000011.1 coordinate 93,539, forward strand.
TATACAGACGAAGACCCGATCGAATCTGCCAGTTTCCCCGTCAAAATCGAAACATTGCGCGAGATTGACGCCTTTGCCCGTGATCTTGATCCCCGTGTAGTACAGGTCAGCGCCACTATTGCTGCTGCGGTGCAGGAGGTTGAGATTCTACGCCCTGACGGCATTCTGGTCCGCGATGTCCGCCCCATGACCCGGTTGAATATCTCGGTCATCGTGGAACAGAACGGCCGTCGTGAGAGCGGCTCGACCGGTGGAGGTGGCCGGATCGGCCTGGACGGGCTGATCGACCCAACCGACTGGCAGGATAAAGCCCGCGAGGCCCTTCGCATCGCCATGGTCAACCTCGAGGCTGTTCCCGCCCCTGCGGGCGTGATGGAGGTCGCACTGGGCCCTGGCTGGCCCGGCATCTTGCTGCACGAAGCAATCGGCCACGGCCTTGAAGGGGATTTCAACCGCAAGGGCAGTTCCGCCTTTGCCGGGCTGATGGGTCAACAGATCGCGTCCAAAGGTGTTACGGTCGTTGATGACGGCACAATCGCAGACCGGCGCGGGTCAATCAGCGTCGATGATGAGGGCACACCCAGTTCGCGCACTGTGCTGATCGAAGACGGCATCCTGACCGGATATATGCAGGATCGCCAAAACGCCCGTCTGATGGGTGTTGCGCCAACCGGGAATGGGCGGCGTCAAAGCTATGCCCATAAACCAATGCCGCGGATGACAAATACAATCATGCTGGGTGGCGATGCCGATCCCGCCGCTTTGGTAGCCGATATAAAAGATGGCATCTGGGCGGTTGGCTTTGGCGGCGGCCAGGTGGATATCACCAATGGCAAGTTCGTGTTTTCCTGCACCGAGGCATACCGGGTTGAAAACGGCAAAATCGGCGCGCCGGTCAAAGGGGCAACATTGATTGGCGATGGCCCCTCTGCCCTCAAACGCGTTCGCGGGTTGGGCAACGACATGGCCTTGGATCCGGGATTGGGCACGTGTGGCAAGGATGGCCAATGGGTGCCCGTGGGCGTCGGGCAACCTACGGTCCTGATGGATGGGCTGACGATTGGAGGATCGGCGGCCTAAGTAGAATCGGTCACTGCTTCCAAAGCGCAGGGTTAACGCTCCGCTTTGGATATGCATTGATACTTTGCGGAGAGGTGTTTTCCGACTTCCGACTCGGCCGTATTTTTTGCCGTTGTTTTTCAACAACCTACGCAACTGAGACAACCGAGCCTCGAAATATATCCGGAAAATTTGACAGGATTCACACGCTGTTAACCCTGGCAGCCGTAAACCAGTTCTGCAATCAGACGGAGCAACGGATGACCGAAGAGCAGCTTTCTTCCAATCACCCCACACTCCCACCCACCACGGAAGAGGATCGGTTTTCCTGGCTTCGTTTGTTGCGTTCTCGCAAAGTGGGCCCGGCGACGTTTCGGCGGCTGCTTCGCGAACATGGCTCGGCGCAGAATGCGCTGGCCGCGCTGCCGGAAATGGCACGCGCCGCCGGAATAGAAGGGTATGAAATCTGCCCGCCCGGCGTGATTGAGGCGGAACTCAAGGCCGCAAAAGCTGCCAATGCGCGGCTTTTGTGCCTAGGGTCCGCCGATTTCCCATCCGCTTTACATGATCTGAATGATGCTCCGCCAATGTTGTGGGCAATCGGTGACACCTCTCTTTTACAGCGCCCCTCGGTCGCTATGGTCGGTGCCCGCAACTGCTCATCTCTGGGCGCGCGAATGGCGCGCGGATTGGCGACCGATCTGGGAAAACAGGGTTATGTGATCGTTTCTGGCCTGGCCCGCGGGATTGATACCTCGGCGCACCTAGCCACGGTTGAAACAGGCACCATCGCCGTTATGGCGGGGGGGGTCGACGTGGTTTACCCTGCTGAAAATACCGATCTTGCCGCTGAAATCGCAGGTTCCGGGCTGCGCGTCTCGGAGCAACCCATGGGCGTCACGCCACGGGCGCGCCATTTCCCGCGTCGCAACCGGATCATCTCGGGCCTGGCAAAGGCCGTTATTGTGGTCGAAGCCGCCGCCAAATCCGGCAGCCTGATTACAGCGCGCGACGCCTTGGACCAGGGGCGCGATGTTCTGGTCGTACCCGGGCACCCCTTTGACGCGCGTGCGGCCGGCTGCAACCTGCTGATCCGCGACGGTGCTACTTTGATAAGGTCTGCAGAAGATGTGATCGAAGCGCTACCGCAGCAAGCGAACCTATTCGAACCCCAGCAAATGCTCCAAAAGAATTTACCCCGCACACCATGCTCAACCAATGACCTGGAACGCCTAATTCTGACCCGGCTCGGCCCCTCTCCTATCGCCGAAGACCAGTTGATCCGCGATGTTGAGGCAACGGCGGGTGAAATTGCCCCGGTTTTGGTCGATCTGGAACTGGACGGACGTATTCAACGCCAACCCGGGGGTCTTCTTTCATTGTCCGCCTGAGTGTTGAATATCCAATCTTATACAGGCATCCCATTGAAATCGCGTATAAATCCTTGCTTTCAAAGGAACGCATTGACAATTCGCTCTTGCCCTACACATCTTGCACACTCATAGAAGGCGCCAATTCCGTCGAGCGAGGTTTCCCCTTAAATGCCTGTAGTTGTTGTAGAATCCCCTGCCAAGGCCAAAACAATCAATAAATATCTTGGCCCGGACTACACGGTTCTGGCGTCTTACGGCCATGTTCGAGATCTGCCGCCCAAAGATGGCTCGGTCGATACCGAGGATGAGTTTGCGATGAAATGGGAGGTCGGGAACGACAGCCGCAAACATGTCAAAGCCATCGCCGACGCGCTGAAAGAAGACAACGCCCTGATCCTCGCCACCGACCCCGATCGTGAGGGGGAGGCGATCAGTTGGCACCTGCAAGAAGCGCTGACCAAGCGCCGCTCGATCAAGAAAGATACGCCGGTCAGCCGAGTGACCTTCAACGCCATCACCAAAGATGCGGTGACCGAGGCGATGCAGAACCCACGTCAAGTCGACATGCCGCTGGTCGAGGCCTATCTGGCCCGCCGTGCATTGGACTATCTCGTGGGCTTCAACCTGTCGCCCGTTCTATGGCGCAAGCTGCCCGGCGCGAAATCCGCTGGTCGCGTGCAATCGGTCTGCCTGCGCCTGATCGTCGAGCGCGAGATGGAGATCGAGGCGTTCAAGCCGGTTGAATACTGGTCGGTGCGTGCCCTGTTCGAAACGCCGCGCGGTCAGACCTATGAGGCGCGCCTGGTCACTCTGGCCGGTAAAAAGCTGGACAAGCACGATCTGTCCAACTCAACCCAGGCCGAACTGGCGGTGCAGGCGATCACCAGCCGCGCGCTCAGTGTCACTTCGGTCGAGGCGAAACCCGCCGCTCGAAATCCCAGCGCACCCTTCATGACCTCGACCCTGCAGCAAGAGGCCAGCCGCAAGTTCGGCATGGGTGCGCGTCACGCGATGCAAGTGGCACAGCGCTTGTATGAGGCCGGCTACATTACCTATATGCGAACCGATGGCATCGACATGGCCCCCGAGGCCGTGGCGGCTACGCGCGAGACCATCGCCGACCGCTATGGCGCGGAATATGTGCCGGACAGCCCTCGCATCTATAAGAACAAGGCAAAGAACGCGCAGGAAGCCCACGAATGCATCCGGCCTACGGATATGACCCGCGATGCCAAAGCGCTGAAGGTAACGGACGACGATCAGCGCAAGCTCTATGACCTGATCTGGAAACGCACCATTGCCTGCCAGATGGCCGCTGCCCGGCTGGAACGCACAACTGTCGAAATCGGAAGCGAAGATGGGCAGGTTGGCCTGCGCGCGACCGGTCAGGTGGTGATGTTTGACGGGTTCATGCGTGTCTATGAAGAAGGCCGCGATGATGTCGCCGATGAGGATGACAAACGCCTGCCCCAGATCATGCAGGGCGACCCTGCACGGTTCTCTAAAACCACGTTGCGGGATCAGTTCACCAAAGCGACAAGCGATGGCACGGACCGGGCCGCGAAAGAGGCCATTCTGTCAGACAATGAATCAGTTCTGGCACTGCAACATCACACTCAACCGCCGCCGCGCTATACCGAGGCGACGTTGGTCAAGCGGATGGAAGAGTTGGGGATCGGGCGACCGTCGACCTATGCCTCGATTGTCACAACGATTCAGGACCGGGAATATGTACGCAAGGACAAGAACCGGCTGATCCCCGAAGAAAAGGGACGGATCGTCACGATTTTTCTGCTGAACTTCTTCCGTCAGTATGTCGGTTATGAATTCACCGCCAATCTGGAAGAACAGCTGGACGATGTGAGTGCAGGTGATCGGGACTATAAGGATCTGTTGGGCAAATTCTGGCGCGACTTCTCGGCCGCGATTGGCGAGACATCGGAACTCCGCATTTCCGAAGTGCTGGACAAACTGGACGAAGCATTGGCACCGCAGCTCTATCCGCCACGCGAGGATGGATCTGACCCGCGTGTCTGTCCGAAATGCGGCGCAGGCCAGTTGCACCTGAAAACTTCACGCACTGGCGGGTTCGTCGGCTGCGGCAACTATCCCGAATGCACCTATACCCGTCCTATCGCCGGTGAAGGTGCCGAGGGTGAAGAGCGCCTGCTGGGTGAAGATTCAGGTGATGATATCTGGCTGAAGACCGGTCGGTTCGGACCTTATGTTCAACGTGGAGAGCCAACGCCCGAGAACAAGAAACCTCCGCGCACCTCGCTGCCACGTGGCTGGAGCAAGGATGATATGGATCTGGACAAGGCGCTGACATTGCTATCCCTGCCCCGCCAGATTGGTGAGCACCCCGAGGGCGGTATGATCAGCTCGAATTTCGGGCGGTTCGGACCATATCTGATGCACCAGCTGGCGGACGAGGCCAAACCGGTTTATGCAAACCTCAAAGACCCCAATGACGTGTTCGAGATCGGCATGAACCGCGCGGTCGAATTGCTTGCTGAAAAGCGCTCCAATCCGGGACGCGGACGCCGGGCTGCGGCCAAAGCGCTGAAAGAACTGGGGGAACATCCCGATGGTGGCGCAATGCAGGTTCTGGATGGGCGCTATGGTCCATATGTGAAGTGGGAAAAGGTCAACGCGACCATTCCCAAAGACATCAAACCCGAGGACGTAACGCAGGAAATGGCCATCGAACTGGTCAATGAGCGCGCGGCCCTGAAAGGGACCAAGAAAAAGGCGGCGCCCAAGAAAAAAGCCGCCAAGAAGACAACCAAGAAGGCCGGTTAGGTAGAAATACCACCCTTCGCCCGGTTTCATTGACTTCCCCGTGACGTGACGGCACAACCTGCCCAACACCATCTCATTGGGGGAGTTTTCCATGAAGAAAATCTATGCCAATGCCAACGAAGCGCTCGATGGCGTGCTTTCGGATGGCATGTTGATCGCCGCTGGCGGGTTTGGCCTGTGCGGGATTCCCGAGCTTCTGCTTGAGGCAATCAAGACCTCGGGTGCCAAAGACCTGACCTTTGCCTCGAACAATGCGGGCGTGGACGATTTCGGTATCGGTATCCTGCTGCAAACGAAGCAGGTCAAAAAGATGATCAGTTCATATGTGGGCGAAAACGCCGAATTCATGCGTCAGTACCTCAGCGGTGAGCTTGAACTGGAATTCAACCCTCAAGGCACCCTGGCCGAACGGATGCGCGCAGGTGGTGCCGGGATCCCGGGTTTCTACACAAAAACGGGCGTAGGCACTGTTATTGCCGATGGCAAAGAACACAAAGACTTCAACGGCGAGACCTATATTCTCGAAGAAGGTATTTTTGCAGATCTGGCGATTATCAAGGCGTGGAAAGCCGACGACACCGGCAATCTGGTGTTCCGCAAGACCGCCCGAAACTTCAACGTGCCCGCCGCCACTTGCGGTAAGATCTGTGTGGTCGAAGTTGAAGAGATCGTGCCGCGCGGATCTTTGGATCCGGACACAATCCACCTGCCCGGCATCTATGTGCACCGCATCATTCAGGGCAATCACGAAAAGCGCATCGAACAGCGCACCACCCGCAAGAAGGAGGACGCATAATGCCCTGGGACCGGAATCAGATGGCCGCCCGCGCGGCGCAAGAGCTGGAAGACGGCATGTATGTAAACCTCGGCATCGGTATCCCGACGCTGGTGGCAAATTATGTTGGCGACAAGGATATCACCCTGCAATCCGAAAACGGAATGCTTGGTATGGGTCCCTTTCCTTTCGAGGGCGACGAAGACCCGGACCTGATCAACGCAGGCAAGCAGACGATCACCGAACTTTCTCGGACTGCTTATTTCGACAGCGCTACGTCTTTCGCCATGATCCGGGGCGGCAAAATCGCCGCGGCAATCCTGGGTGCCATGGAAGTGGATGAAAAAGGCGATCTGGCCAACTGGATGATTCCCGGCAAGCTGGTCAAAGGCATGGGCGGCGCCATGGATCTGGTGGCCGGCGTTGGCCGTGTGATCGTGGTTATGGATCACACCAACAAACACGGTGAATCGAAAGTGCTGAAGGAATGCACTCTGCCCCTGACCGGCAAGGGTGTTGTGGATCGCATCATCACCAATTTTGGAGTTCTGGATGTGGTCGATGGCGGCCTGAAGATCGTAGAGCTCGCAGATGGTGTCAGCGAAGATGAGATGCGCGCCGCGACACAGGCGACGATTGTCGACTGATCAATTCACCTAATGGCAAGGCCCACTTCAGTGTGGGCCTTGGTCAATTAGGAGCCTGAAACACGCACCCGTCAGAAATCAACTCGGGCGGTGTCGAACACAGCGCTCGCGCCACCTGAAAAGCCGCGAGAACCTTGGGCACATAATCCCGTGTTTCCGCATAAGGCGGTACACCACCATGTTTGCGAACCGCACCCTCGCCCGCATTATATCCGGCCAGGACCAGGATCGGGTCGTTTCCAAACTCTTCCATCAGCCAGTTCAGGTATTTTACTCCGCCCGAGATGTTCTGCCCCGGGTGAAGGCTGTCCTCGACCCCAAATCGTTTCGCGGTCGCGGGCATAAGCTGCATCAATCCCTGCGCCCCAGCCGAGCTTTCCACCGTTTCGCGGCCCGCCGATTCAACCGAGATGACGGCCAGCACCAACGCAGGCGACACATTTGTCCCTACGGTCGAGCGTAAAATGTCGATCCCCTGCCGTTGAGCAATATTCTGAAGCGTCTGCAATCGGGGCGAGGCTACGTTTATGGCGGCAAGCGCATTTATCGAGTCCTGCAAACGACCCGAACTGGCCTCATCTATCCCGGGTGAGATCCTGTCCCAGAACGCTTTATAAGACCCGACAGGTTTGTTTTGCGGCGTAATTCCCGGAAGCCCCGGAGGCGTAACACGTGTCCTTGCGATAATCTCAGGAACTACGATCTCAGCCCCTGTGCTGGGCGCCGAAGGTGCTGAGGCATGTTCTGTAGGCGATATCTGAACCGTAATGCGCGGGCGCTGACCAGGCTTGGCTGCTTTGATCCGTTTATATACGCCACGCGGTTCGACCTCGTTGGCGGGGACAGACACAGGTGCGGATACCACTGCCAGCGCCAAGCCGGCGCAAGTTATTGCGTTCCGGAGATTCATTTGCCTGCCTCACGTTCTCTTTTGCGTCGATTTGAACCCCGAATCTGTCTGTAAGGCCAGAAAAACAATGTGAATTGGGGCAATTTCGCCTCATTTGGCGCCATTTTGCATCGGGTTTTATCGGTGTCCGCACGGAGGGAGGATTTTTATTGATTTAATTTCAATTAGTTAAACGGAAAGCTACCAAAAAGTTAAGCTGAGGCACAAAAATTTGGGGTTTGGCCCAATTCCTGCCACGCCCAACAGGCAAACATAATGCCATACCGAGACGATCGGGAGCGGACTGAGAGACGAAGCTCTGGAAGACGCCGAGGTTCACTAGACTTTTTAGATCCTTTAGGAGGGACGTAACATGATCAAGTTCATCAAGAATTTTACCACTGACGAAGACGGCGCCGTAACAGTAGACTGGGTCGTTCTGACCGCAGCCGTTGTTGGTCTGGCCGCCGTTGCTTGGACACAGGTTAGCGACGGTGTCGACGATCTGGCCAGCGACATTGATGTCGCTTTGACCGGCGTTGTTGTTACAGCACCTAACTCGGGCCCAACCCCGTAATAATTTAGATAGAATTTTGAAGGGGGCTGCGCTCGTCAGATCGCGGCCCCCTTTTTTATAGAAAAAGACGAGGTCCTGCGATGAAGGGTATTTCAAAATTCTTATCCGGGGAACATGGCGCGATCACCGTTGATTGGGTGGTGCTTACTGCTGCGCTGGTCGGCCTTGGACTAGTCACGGTATTCAACTTGACGGGCGGGGTTCAGCACGTCGATACCGAGACGGGTAACGCACTTCGCGGTATAGAGGTCTATTCTGCAATTCAGGAACAGGCATCGGAATCAGATTGATCAATCTGGCACTAAGGACACGGGCGTCAAAAAAATACTTCATTGTCCCCCTTTTCGACACAATTCTCCTGTAATCAATAGTCAGTTGAAGTCGTATTCCCTATGACGACTGACATCGCTTACAAATAAACGAGGGAACGCGCATGCGTGCAGTATTTGGACTTGTCCTGATTGTTGGGGTGGCTCTGGCAGGAGGAGCCGTTTATATGGCGCGGGACTATATTTCTCAGTATCAGGCAGAATTGGCCAGAGAACGTTTGGCGGCTCAGGAAGCATTGGCAAATGTTAAATCCGTCCCAACGGTGGACGTTCTGGTTTCGAACCGTGCTCTTAAATATGGTGAGCGTCTGGCCGCCGAAGATGTGCGGATTGTGAAATGGCCTGAGGATGCAATTCCCGAAGGAAGCTTCCTTGAAATGGCCGTCCTATTTCCAGAGGACGCCAGTGGCGACCGCTTCGTTCTGAGGACCATGGAAAAAGACGAAGCCCTGATGGAGATCAAAGTAACCAAACCAGGCGAGGCAGCGGGTCTGACATCACGAATCGCGAAAGGTAAGCGCGCCTTTGCAATCAGCGTGGACGTTGCCTCGGGCGTATCCGGCTTCCTTCGCCCTGGTGATAGTATCGATGTTTATTGGACCGGTTCATATGGTGGCGGAATCGACGGATCGCGCGGCGAAATCACCCGACTGATTCAAACCAGCATTGAGTTGATCGCTGTTGACCAGAGCGCCGGGTCCGACCTGACCGGAGCCACGATCGCGCGCACCGTTACGGTCGCTGCTACTCCGGAACAAATCGCGGCGCTGGCTCAGGCTCAGAACACCGGCCGCCTGTCATTGGCGCTGGTTGGCGTGCAAGACGACACAATCGCCAGCGCAGTCGAAGTTGACCAAAGAAAACTTCTGGGCATTAAAGATGTCGTCCCCGTGGCACCCAAAATCGCGGAAGAGGTCTGTACGGTCAAGACGCGCCGCGGTGCCGAGATCGTCGACACGGGAATAGTAACACCCTGCACAAATTAACAGAAAATCAGTGCGTTACATGACCAGGGCCGCGCGAATTGCGCGGCCCTAATTTGTTCGCATGTTGCGCATTGTCCACATAAGGAAAATTCCAGAAACCATTGATTATTGCAATAAATTCTCAATTCGCGCAGTGTTATCAGACATAAGGCAGTAGCCGCAAAAAACGAGGCGTGATCGGAGAGGCAGGTCACATGAAAAGAAGTTCCTGGATAAGCGCAGCCCTTTTGGGCTTGGCGCTCGTAGTTGGCCCAGTCGGCAATGCTGCCTGGGCTGAAACACTTCGCGTGGTAAAGAAGGGTACAGCGGAAACGCTTGATGTGCCAATGAACCGCGCAATAGTTGTGGAAAGTGAGCAACCGTTTGCCGAACTCAGCATCGCCAATGCAGGCATCGCTGATATTTCGTCGCTTTCGGATCGTACTATCTATGTTTTGGGTAAGGCTCCTGGCCTGACGACCCTGACATTGTTCGACGGCGCAGGTAATCTACTTGCTAATGTTCGGGTCCGTGTGGCACCGGATGTTACCGAGTTTAAAGAACGTCTGCGCCAGATTTTGCCAACCGAGCCTATCGAAGTTCGCACCGCCAATGACGGTATCGTTCTTTCTGGCACAATTTCTAGCGCTGCCAAGTTGGCGCGGGCATTGGAGCTGGCAGAGCGCTATGCACCGGAGCGCGTATCGAACCTCATGTCGGTTGGCGGCGTTCAGCAGGTCATGCTGAAAGTGCGCTTTGCCGAGATGAATCGGTCGGTGGCTAAAAGCCTATCCGCATCGCTTGGTTTTGGCGGCGGCGACGTTACCGGTGGTATCAACACTCTGAACAACTCTGCTGCTTTGGCGAATGCTCTTGGCAACAACATTCCTGTTTCACAGACGAATACTGGTGCGATCCTGTTCGGCTTTGGCGCAGGGTCAACGCAAGTGCGTTTGTTGCTGGAAGCCCTTGAATCAAAAGGGCTGGCACGCAGCCTCGCTGAGCCTAACCTGTCTGCCCTTTCGGGTCAGGAAGCGACGTTCCTCGCAGGTGGTGAAGTTCCTATACCGGTACCGCAGGACGATGGCGTAATTGCCATTGAATACAAAGCCTTCGGTGTCGAAATCGACTTTATCCCCCGCGTTGTGGATGGTGATCTGATTAACCTTGAAATGGCTGCAGCTGTATCGGCAATCGATGGGTCCTCGAACTTCACCATTCAGGGTGATAATGTCCCGTCCTTTATCACGCGCCAAACCAGTACAACGGTTGAATTGCGTGATGGTGAGAGCTTTGCAATCGCAGGCCTGATCCAGGATGACTTCACAGACCTGAGTAACCAAATTCCCTGGTTGGGTGACGTCCCGGTTCTTGGCGCCCTCTTCCGCAGCGCGGAATATCAGCGTCAGCAAAGTGAACTGGTGATCATCATCACAGCCCACCTTGTGTCGCCGACACGTGGCGAGGCACTGGCTCTGCCTACGGATCGGGTCAAACCACCCAGCGAATTTGATCTGTTCGTTAATGGCAAAGTCGGTCGGACTGAACGTCTGGGTGCCGGTGCAGCTTCGGAAGTCGCGAATCAGGACTTCGGTAGCTCGTACGGCTACGTCCTGGATTGATTAGGAGGATAGGACCAATGCAGAAGTGGATCATCACACTGGGTCTTTCGGTCGCTGTCGCCGCATGTACGCGTGAGGCCGGATACGAAGCCGATCAGGGCGCGTTCGGGAATGCGACACTGAACAACATTCAAGTAATGAATGGCGAACTGACATATGCCCAGATCCTGGGCCAACGGTTCGCAGCCGAAGTGCCGACCCAGATCAACTTTGATTTCAACAGCGCTCAACTGGACGAAACAGCTCAGCGAGTACTCTTGCGTCAGGCGAACTGGATCAAACAGTTCCCCGAGGCACGGTTCCGGGTCTATGGCCATACGGATGCTGTTGGATCAACGGCATATAACCAAAGCCTGGGCCAGCGGCGCGCAAATGCGGCTGTTGCGTTCCTTACGCGGCAGGGTATCTCTCGCTCGCGGTTGGAGGCGGTTGTTTCATTCGGTAAGTCACGACCTCTTGTGGCTACGCCGGATCGAGACCGTCGCAACAGGCGCACCGTGACCGAAGTATCAGGCTTCGTTGATCGTGCACCCCAGCTACTCGATGGCAAATACGCCGCCATCGTCAATCGTGAGTACGTGGAGAGCGCCGTTTATGAAACCCAGCTGCGCCGCGAGACCGCTATTGGCGATACAAGCGAACAATAAACTGTGATTGGGCGACATCGTCGCCCAATTCCCTACAATTGGTTCTTTTGCGCCTAATTCTTGCCTAAGTTCCAAGCCACATTTTCAACAATTGGGTGACCTGCGTCCGAATATGGCCGCAATAGGGTGACAGCAAGCCAATCCTGTCCTCTGGGCCAGGATGGTTCGCCTACCCTTCGACGAGGATTGTGTTAATGACAAGCGCCACGCCGCAAAACGAAGAGACCGCAATTCTGGCCTGCACGATCAGTCGTGATGTCCAGAATTTCGATCTGCTTATAGAAGATATGGAAGGCGCTTTGGGTGAGCGTTGGGGCGATCTCGGCTTTGCCGAAGCCCTGACATTTTTCAACCAACCCGAGGCCAATTCACTGCAATTTGTCGCGTTGGCCATTGATGGCGAGGATGAAGACAACCTGTCACTGATGGGTGAAATCATCACACAGGCCAAAGACAAAAATATCAAAATAGTTCTGATCGCCGAGGACGTGACCCCGGCTTCGCTGCATCAGTTGTTGCGCAAGGGCGCGGACGAATTCGTCCCCTACCCTCTTCCAGAAGGTGAATTGCAAGAAGCAATCGACCGGATGAACAAACCCGAACCCGTCGCCGTTGCCCCCGGATCAGATGCCGCACGTGCAGCTGGCGACTCTAAAGAGGGTGCTTTGTTTGTGATTCAGGGACTTGCCGGTGGGGTCGGGTCGACGACTATGGCCGTCAACCTAGCTTGGGAACTGGCAACGGTCTCTGACAAAGAGGCCCCTTCGGTTTGTTTGATTGACCTGGACCTGCAATACGGAACGGTTTCGACCTATCTGGATCTTCCCCGTCGAGAAACTGTATTCGAGATGCTGTCTGATACGGCGGCAATGGATGATGACGTCTTCAACCAGGCGCTTCAGTCCTATGAGGACAAGCTGCAGGTGCTAACCGCGCCGTCGGATATGGTGCCTTTGGATCTGATTACGCAAGAAGATATCGAACGGGTGATCGAAAAGGCGCGAAAACACTTCGATTATGTGATCGTCGACATGCCAACGACATTGGTTCACTGGTCGGAAACTGTACTGCAGGCCGCCCATGTTTACTTTGCCCTGATAGAACTGGACATGCGATCGGCTCAGAACGCATTGCGCCTCAAGCGCGCTTTACAGGCCGAGGAACTACCCTTCAATAAGTTGCGTTTCGCTCTCAATCGCGCCCCGAAATTTACCGATCTGAATGGTAAGGGCCGGGTCAAGCGCATGGGTGAAAGCCTGGGCATCTCTATTGATCTTCAACTGCCGGATGGCGGTAAACCCGTGATGCAAAGCGGTGATCACGGTCTGCCATTGGCTAACGCTGCAGCCAAGAACCCACTGCGCAAGGAAATCGCAAAGCTTGCGAAGTCGCTGCACAGCCTGGGCAGCAGTAGCGCCGAAGCCGCATAACACAATCCCACAGGGAGAGCCGCCGTGTTTTCAAGATACAAAAAACCCGAAGCACAACCGGTCCAGGCACCGGCTAAATCGCCCGAGGCCACACCTGCACCTGCAGCGGAGCAAGCATCAACCGCTACTGCAGTTGCCCGGCGACCCACCCCCAAAAAGGCGGTCGAGGTTGTAGGGGCGGACAAGGAACGCAAGCGCAAAGAGCGTCTGGGCGAAATCAAGATCGAACTCCACCGTGAGCTTCTTGAAAACCTGAACCTTGCGGCCCTTGAGAAAGCTGGAGAATCCGAGCTGCGCTCGGAAATCAGTGCGATTGCCAGTGAGGTTCTGGAATCCCGCAACATCGTTCTGAACCGCGACGACCGGCAACAGCTGAACAAGGAACTGTATGACGAAGTAACCGGTCTTGGCCCTCTCGAGACCTTGCTTCAGGACGACTCTGTCAGCGATATTCTGGTCAACGGCCCGCAACAAATTTTCGTTGAACGGTTCGGTAAGCTAGAAATTAGCGACGTTACCTTTAAAGACGAAAAGCACCTGATGCGGATCATCGACAAGATCGTATCCGCCGTGGGCCGCCGTGTTGACGAATCCAACCCCTATGTGGACGCCCGTCTGGCGGATGGCTCGCGTTTCAACGCTATGGTGCCACCGATTGCCGTTGACGGCTCGCTGGTATCCATTCGTAAGTTCAAAAAAGATAAGCTGGCCATTGATGACCTGGTGAATTTTGGTGCCTTCACAGAAGAAATGGCCGCCTATCTGCAGGCTGCTGTATCTACACGCCTGAATGTGATCGTTTCGGGCGGTACCGGTTCCGGTAAAACAACCACGCTAAACGCATTGTCCAGCTTTATCGACGACGCCGAGCGTATTCTGACCATCGAGGATACAGCGGAACTCCAGCTGCAACAGTCTCATGTTGGCCGGATGGAAAGCCGCCCGCCTAACGTCGAAGGCAAGGGTGAAGTCAGCCCCCGCGACTGTCTGAAAAACGCCCTTCGTATGCGTCCCGACCGTATCATCGTGGGTGAGACACGGGGCTCGGAAGTTATCGACATGCTACAGGCCATGAACACTGGCCATGATGGCTCGATGACAACGATCCACGCGAACTCGGCCCGAGACGGGATTTCGCGTCTTGAAAACATGATCGCGATGGCCGGGATCGAAATGCCGATCAAGGCCGTCCGTAGCCAGATCTCCAGTGCTGTGAACCTGATCGTTCAGGCAAGCCGCCTGCAGGACGGCTCGCGGCGCATGACTTCGATCACCGAAATCACTGGTATGGAAGGCGATGTGATTTCCATGCAGGAAATCTTTCGTTTTCAACGCGTTGGATTAACGCCCGACAACAAGATTATTGGCCATTTTACCGCGACCGGCGTTCGCAGCCACTACTCCGAGCGCTTCCGTCTGTGGGGCTATGATCTGCCCCCTTCGATTTACGAACCAACGACTATGTAGGAGATCTTGAAATGCAACTGCCTATGGAGGCACTGATCTACGTCGCGATCTTCGTAGGCGTACTTGCGTTGGTGGAAGGAATCTATCTGGTTGCCTTCGGAAAATCCATCAGTCTGAACAGCCGCGTGAACCGCCGTCTGGACATGCTGGATAAAGGCGTCGGGCGCGAACAAGTTCTGGAACAGCTGCGCAAGGAAATGCAGCAGCATATGAAGTCCCAGAGCATTCCGCTCTATTCCCTGTTGGCGGACAAGGCTCAGAAGGCCGCCATCGCCTTCACACCCCGTCAGTTGATCCTGATTATGGTGTTGGTGACAGGCTTTGCCTTTATGGGGCTCAGTATTGCAACGGGAACGGAAACCATAATGCGGGCCGCAATTTCGGTCGCAATCGGTGTTGGCGGTGTCTATGCGTGGGTAAACAACAAGGCCAAAAAGCGTATGGCAATGCTGGAAGAACAGTTGCCAGATGCTGTGGAATTGATGGTTCGGTCGCTTCGCGTCGGGAACCCTTTTGTGTCCACCATTCAAATCGTCGCAAATGAAGTCCAGGATCCACTCGCCACTGAATTCGGGGTTATCGCCGATGAATGTGCCTATGGCCGTGACGTCGGTGAATCTCTCAAAGATCTGGCACAACGACTGGATATGCAGGATCTACGGTTTTTGGCAGTGGCCGTCGGCATCCAACAGCAATCCGGTGGTAACCTGGCCGAAATTCTGGCCGGTTTGGCCAAGGTGATCCGGGCCCGTTTTCGACTTTTCCGGCGCGTCAACGCCATCACAGCCGAGGCAAAATGGTCAGGAAAATTCCTATCTGGATTTCCACTGTTCTGCCTGGGATTCATTTTGGTGAACGACCCCGGGTACTATGACGAAGTTATGGATCACCCATGGTTCATTCCTGCCTGTTTCTTTGTCGGCATCATGCTGACACTGAACCTGATCGTCATGCGCATTCTAACCGACATCAAGGTCTGAGGACACCACCATGGAAATCCTGACCCGAATAAACGACTTTCTAACCGAGCTCCTTGGCCCCTTCGGTCCACTGATCGTGGTTGGTGTACTTGGACTGTTCATGATCTTGATCACCGTCCCCTTGATCCTGAGCCAGCCAGAAGATCCCCTGAAGAAACTGCAGCGTTCTAATGCAGCCCCTCGACAGGATAAGAAGGTCAAAAAGGACAAGCTCAGAACCAGCGGGCGAAACGAGCAGCTTGAGAAATTTGCCAACTTCCTTGAGCCACAAAATAAGGAAGAACTGTCTGCCATGCAGCTGAAACTGCGGCAGGCGGGGTACCAGTCAAAGGACGCAGTTCGGTTTTTCCACTTCGCTCAATTTTCCTTGGGCATCATCGGAATTGTGATTGGTGTTTTGCTGGTCACTGTCCTTTCCGATGGTCAGGAATTTACCGCGCAGCAGATGATAATACGAGTTCTTGTCCCTTCGGCCGCCGGGTATTTTCTGCCGCGCTATTGGATCACCCGAAGGGTCGCAGAACGGCAAGAAGCGATCACCGCAGGCTTTCCCGATACTCTTGACTTGATGCTGGTCTGTGTCGAGGCTGGCCAGTCGCTGGACCAGGCCATCGTTCGCGTCGCACGCGAAATGAAAGCCTCCTACCCTGAGATTTCGCTTGAATTTGAAGTCGTCGCCCACGAATTGAAGGCCGGTAAGGACAAGGATACGGTTCTTCGCGATTTTGGTACGCGCTGTGGCGTTCAGGATGTTAACTCATTTGTGACGGTGATGATCCAATCGGCAACATTCGGTACATCCATCGCCGAAGCTTTGCGGGTTTACGCTGGCGAGATGCGAGATAAGCGCGTGATGCGCGCCGAAGAGGCCGCTAACAAGTTGCCAACCAAAATGACACTCGCCACTATGATGCTGACGGTGCCACCGTTGCTGGTCATTCTGGTTGGACCCTCGGCCAAAGGCATCGCTGAATTCGGCGGAGGCTAATAGCCTATGAAATTGAAACCCAGGTGCATCCAAACGGGGATACGCCGCGTGTTACAGGCCACCGTGGTTCTTGCCACGGTGGCTTCTTGCACGGAAACGGGGTCCTCCGGGGATCTGGATGCACCTGGCATTGATCGTAAAGCCCCGGCCGAGGATCAGATTGCAGTCGGCAACCGGCTGATGGCTTCGGGTGAATACGAGCTTGCGTTGGATGCCTTTATCCGCGCAGCGCTCAATCAGGGAATGACAACGCAGATCCTGACCTCGATGGGGACGGCAAATCTGGGCCTTCGGAGGCTTGGGCAGGCGGAAACGCTGCTGCGCCGAGCGGTTGAAGATGACCCCGAATGGTCTGTCGCCTGGAACAATCTGGGTGTGTTGCTGATGGAAATCGGTGAATACCCCGAGGCCGCTCAGGTCTTTCGCCGGTCCTATGCTCTCGATAATGGCGAAAGTGACGCAATCCGGGACAATCTGCGGTTAGCTCTCGCAAAAATGGAAAATACTGATAATAATACCCCTCAAGAACAAGAATACACACTGGAGCAGCAAGGCGACGGGCAATTCATGCTGCGCAAGCTCCCGTAACATAGGCAAGTGCAGTAAGGGACGCAAAAATGCGCCAACAATTCTTGATTCCGTCTATCGCAATCTGCGGGCTGATCCTCTCAGCCTGTGAAAAAGAGTCCGAAGAAGAAAAGGTCGAGCGTACATTTCAGGAGGTGAACGTCATTGACGAGACCAACCTGAACGACGTTCTTCTGTCGGCCGCCGACCCAAACGAAGCCGTTACCTATTTCCAGGGTGCCGCCGCCAAGAACCCGGGTCGTATAGACCTGCAACGTGGGCTGGCGATTTCACTGGCGCGCGCCAAACGGACGACCGAGGCAACCGCCGCCTGGAAAAAAGTCACCACGATGAGCGGTACGACCAATGTAGACAAGGTCGAATACGCAGATTCTCTGGTACGTTCCGGGAACTGGGCAAAAGCCAAGTCCACTTTGGATTCGGTCCCGCCGACTTTTGAATCTTTCAAACGCTACCGCCTGGAAGCCGTCGTCGCAGATTCACAAAAAGACTGGAAACGCGCGGATCATTTCTATGAAACCGCCGTGGGTCTGACGACCCGCCCCGGTGGTGTAATGAACAACTGGGGATATTCCAAACTGACGCGCGGCCAGTACGACGAAGCCGAACGGTTATTCACCGAGGCCATTCGACAGGATAACTCTCTATTCACGGCAAAGAACAATCTGGTCCTCGCCCGGGCTGCACAGGGCAATTACAGCATGCCTGTCGTTCCCATGTCTCAGGTCGAACGCGCGATGTTGTTGAACACAATGGCCATCTCGGCGGTGAAACGCGGTGATGTGGCGACGGCCAAGAACCTGTTCCGCGAAGCGATCGCCACCCATCCGCAACATTACGACGAAGCCGTTCGATCCCTGCGCGCGCTTGAGGAAGCCTGATACATGCATATTCCAGCGGGTGCTGCGGCCTGGTTTTTGCCGTTCGTACTGCCGATCTGCTATTACGTAGCCTTCACCGACCTGCGTGACATGCTCATCAAGAATCACGCCGTAGTAGCACTGGCTGCGGTATTTGCGGTCATCGGTTTGTTTGTCCTGCCGCCCTGGTCGGATGGTTGGATTACCGGCCCGTTTTCTGTGTCCCTCCCACCCTATTTGTGGCAGCTGTTACATATAGTTGTAATGCTGGTCATCGGCATTCTGCTCAACGCAGCCGGCATTATGGGAGCCGGAGACGCAAAATTCATAGCCGCGGCCTCAGCCTTTGTTTGGATGGGCGATTTCACATTGGTATTGTTGATCCTGATGTCGACCACCTTGGCGGCCTTTGTCACGCATCGATTGGCCAAACATACCGCCCTCAGAGCTATTGCCCCAGATTGGGAAAGCTGGCGTCGGGACAAACAATTTCCAATGGGTTTCGCGCTTGGTGCAACCCTGGCCATCTACCTGATACTTGGAACTGTTTACGGCTCGTAAACTATCATCAGTCCGCCTTGTCCCCGCCTTGGAACTGACACAAAGCCCGGCCAAATTTTCGTCAAAGGGCCCTTTTCAGGGCTATTGGCGTGAATACTGAATTAGACGGGCAACGCTCATGAATATGCAGACAACCTCGGTAATGGCCCCCCCTACCCCAAAGGGGTTGGGCGATATGCAGCTTCCTATTGTTATGATGCGGGATATCCTGCTGAAAACTATCTTTCGTAAAACCGTAGATACAGTTTCCGAAGTTGCCCAAGCGATCTGCTTGCCGGGTTCTGTCACACAGGAATTGATCGACCTTGCCCGCGAACAAAAGCTGCTGGAAGCAACCGGTACTTTGAACGCCAACAGCGGCAATGAGATGGGGTATCAACTGACCGATGCGGGCAAAGCGCGTGCATTGGATGCGCTAAGCCAGTCCGAATATTTCGGCGCCATGCCCGTCCCGTTGGATGTGTACCGCGAGCAGGTAAAACGCCAGTCGATCCGGAATATCCAGGTTTCCCGCGACCAGTTGACCGGGGCCATGGGCCATCTGGTTCTGCCTGACAGCCTGCTGGACCACCTTGGACCCGCGGTCAGTGCAGGCCGATCAATCCTGATGTATGGACCTCCGGGTAATGGTAAATCCTCTATCTCGAACGGTATTCGGGATGCTTTGGGCGATAGTGTCTATGTCCCATATGCCATCGAATACGCTGGTCAGGTGATCACGGTGTATGACCCGATTGTACACACAGCCATCGAACAAGAAGCAGATGATCCCAATAGCTTGCGCCGCCGCAAGCGGTTTGATTCGCGCTATGTCCAATGTGAAAGACCAACTGTTGTGACTGGCGGTGAACTGTCACTCAGCATGCTCGATCTGGTTTATAACCCTACGGCGCGGACCTATCAGGCCCCGCTGCAGCTGAAATCGACGGGCGGCATCTTTATCGTTGACGACCTTGGCCGTCAGCAGGAACCACCACAGGCCCTGATCAACCGCTGGATTGTTCCACTGGAAGAAAACAAGGATATCCTTGGTCTGCAATCGGGTGAAAAATTCGAAGTGCCCTTTGATACGCTGGTCATCTTTTCGACCAACTTTCACCCCAACGAGATCTTTGACCAAGCCGCTTTGCGCCGGATTTTCTTCAAGATCAAGATTGACGGTCCGAACCAAGAGAACTTCCTGAAAATCTTCGCCATGGTGGCCCGCAAACGCGGGATGCCTCTGGACGAGGCCGCATTGGTCCATCTGCTAAAGGTCAAATACCCGACCATCGACAACATCTATGCGAACTATCAGCCGATATTCCTGATTGATCAGATGATCTCGATCTGCGAATTCGAGGGAATTCCCTATCAGATGAGCCCCGATCTGATTGAACGCGCTTGGGCCAACATGTTCGTCAAAGATGAGAAAATCGTCAAATAACCTAATGCCATTTCGCTGACGGGCCGGGTAATCTGCCTTTATGACGCAGATTCCCGCCCGGATTACTGACTGGTTTGACGACAAAGGTTGGTCCATCCACCCGCATCAGCAGGACATGTACGACCGGGCCCTTGAACCGGCGACGTTGCTGATAGCCCCCACAGGCGGGGGCAAGACAATGGCCGGATTTCTGCCCACGCTGGCCGATCTGGCAGAGCGGGACCATGATGGCCTGCATACAATCTACGTCTCCCCTCTCAAGGCGCTGGCGGCGGATATCCGACGAAACCTGCGTGGCCCGGCCGAGGAAATGGGCCTGTCCATCCGGATCGAGGATCGCACCGGGGATACTTCAGCCACACAGAAAAAGCGTCAGCGGGTTGACCCGCCGCAGATCCTTTTGACTACACCTGAAAGCCTGGCCCTGCTGACCTCTTACGAAGACGCCGGGCGGATGTTTCAGGGCGTGCAACGGGTGGTTGTCGATGAAATCCACGCACTGGCCGAGAGCAAGCGTGGCGACCAGCTGATGCTGGCGCTGGCCCGTCTGCAGGGGCTCTGCCCGGACCTGCGCAGGGTGGGCCTGTCTGCAACGGTCGAAGACCCCAATGCTATTGCCCGATTTCTGGCACGTCACCCTGATCCCTGCCGGATCGTTGAGGCCGATCCTGGGCCTGACCCCGATATCCAAATGTTGGAAACGCAGGAAATGCCTCCGTGGTCGGGCGGTAGCGCGGCCTATTCCATCCCTGCCGTTCTGGACCAGATCCGGAAGCATAAGACGACGCTTATCTTTCACAACACCCGCGCACAGGCCGAGATTTTCTTTCACAACCTCTGGCTTGCCAACGAAGACGGGCTGCCGATTGGCATTCATCACGGCAGTCTGGACAGGCAGCAACGCGAACGTGTCGAGGCCGCAATGGTTCGTGGTGAGCTGCGCGCAATCGTCTGCACAGGCAGTCTGGATCTTGGTATTGATTGGGGCGATGTCGACCTGGTCATTCAGATCGGGGCGCCCAAAAACGTCAAAAGGCTGGTTCAGCGCATCGGGCGCGCAAATCACAGATACAACGCCCCCTCCAAAGCATTGTTAGTGCCCGCAAACCGCTTCGAAGTTGTGGAATGCATAGCGGCACTTGAGGCTGTGAAAGCTCATGATCTGGACGGTGATCCCCGCGGCGCAGGTCCACGCGATGTGTTGTGTCAACATATCCTGATTGCCGCAGCATCCGGGCCATTCTTGGCCGATGACCTGTTCCGGCAAATGACCGCAGCGGGCCCCTATGCCGGGTTGACCCGAGCAGAGTTCGACGCCTGTTTGGACTTTTGTGCAACCGGGGGCTATGCCCTGCGCGCCTATGATCGGTGGCAAAGACTGCAGCTACGGCCAGATGGGCAATGGCAGCTGCGTGACCCCCGTGCTGCGCAGCGTATCCGCATGAACCTTGGCACGATTCAGGACACAGATACGTTGAAAGTCCGCCTGAAACGCAATCGAGGGGGCAAGCCTCTGGGAGAGGTCGAAGAAGCCTTTGCTGCCTCGCTGACCCACGGAGATACCTTTCTGATCGGCGGCCAGATCGTGCGCTATGAGGGATTGCGCGAGATGACGGTCGAAGTCAGCCGCCGAGCGGATAAGAAGCCCAAGATCGCAACGTTTTCAGGCACCAAATTTGCGACCTCGACGCAGCTGAGCGACCGTATCCTGCGGCTGTTTGCACAGCCTGATTGGCCCCAGTTACCCGCGCATACCGCGGATTGGCTGGCGTTGCAGCGCGATATCTCGCGCCTGCCTCAGCGTGACAGGTTACTGATCGAAAGTTTCCCCAACGATGGGCGCGAAAACCTGTGTGTCTATGGTTTTGCGGGTCGCAACGCCCAGCAGACGCTGGGGCTGTTGCTGACCAAACGGATGGAAGAAACGGACCTTGCACCGCTGGGCTTTGTTGCCACCGACTATGCAACCCTGATCTGGGGGTTGGACGCGGTGATAGACCCGCGTCCGCTATTTCAGCCCGACGAGCTGCGCAACGGCTTGGAAACCTGGCTGGCGGGCAATGCCGTAATGAAGCGCACCTTTCGTGCCTCGGCCACGATTGCAGGGCTGATCGAACGGAACATGGCCGGTCAGCGCAAAAGTGGTCGGCAGGCCACGTTTTCCTCGGATATCCTCTACGATACTTTGCTGAAATACGATCCCGATCACCTGTTAATGCAGATCACCCGAGAAGAGGCCATGCGCGGTCTCGTCGATTTCGGGCGGATCGAGGCACTGATCGAGCGGATCGGGGGTCGCATAGATCTGATGCGATTGGATCGGGTTTCACCTCTGGCTGCACCTCTGTTTCTTGAGGTTGGCAAGGTACCCGTCAAAGGTGCTGCTGAAGAACGCCTGCTGGCGGAAGAAAGCGCGCGCCTATTGCAAGAGGCTGGGCTGGAAACCTGCTAAAACCTCTTGCACGCGATAGCGGAACGTCGCAAAGAACGTAACATGAACGAAGTTTCGATCTGTTTAGCCGGGCAAAATCTGCTGGCGCTTGGGTCTGGTGCCCTTTGGTGGCCCGACAAAAGCGTGCTTTGCGTGTCCGATCTGCATCTGGGTAAATCCGAGCGTTTGGCGCGCCGGGGCGGCACGACATTACCCCCCTATGACAGCCAGGACACCCTGGCCCGATTGGCCGCAGATATCGAGCACACTCAGCCTGACATCGTTATTTGTCTTGGGGATAGTTTTGATGATCTTGATGCCCTAAACGCCTTGAGTGTGCCTGACAGGCTGCAGATTACGGCGATGCAGGCCGGTCGCCGCTGGGTCTGGATCGAGGGCAACCATGACCCCGGCCCGGTAGATCTGGGCGGAAGCCATCTGGCCGAATATGCGGTTGACCCTCTGGTCTTTCGTCATATTGCGCAACCCAAGGGCAAGGCTGAGGTTTCGGGACATTACCACCCCAAGGCGCGCGTGCGGATCCGCGGTCGTTCGATCACCCGCCCCGCCTTCCTAGTGGATCAGGCGCGTCTGATCCTGCCTGCCTATGGAACTTATACTGGTGGGCTCTTTAGCTCGGATCACGTTCTGGACGCCATGATGAGCGATCAGGCAATGGCGATCTTGACAGGGAAAGTCCCGCAAATGATCCCAATGCCCAGATAGGGCGTCTCAAATCAGGCCATCTTCTTCTAGGAACGGACGGTATTTCCTGCTGACCGGAACAAGCTCGTCGTTCTTCAGGCGCAACATGGTCTTGCCACCCTTACGTTCGACCCCAGCAATGGCGTCATCGACAACCCAATGCGATCGGTGCGTGCAATGGCCCGGTATAGGTTCCATTTCCTCTATGGCGTCGGTAAAACGCGACCGGATCGTAAACGTGCCCTCAGAAGTCACCACATCCACATAGTGGTCTTGGACCGTCAGGCGATAGACCCGACCCTGAAAGGATCCCGGCAACCGTTTGTACATGCGCGGCAGCGGAATTTCAGCATTTTCGGATTGAGGTTTCGATGCCTCACGCCGCACCAGGATCAAGCCCACCGACAGCAAGGCGCCATAAGATGTTACAGATAACATATCCGGGCACGGCAGTCCGTTGGCCGAAAACAGCAACCAGACCATCAACCAAAGGCTTGGAACAAAAAGGACGAAAACCAAAGATATCAGCACAAGGTCGCGCCCAGAAAACTCGGTCTCAGCGAACAACCTACGCAACAATCTTCTTGCGACGCAGGTCACTCCTAGCGCCAGCGCCATCACCCCGATCCAGAAGGCCAAGCGCCAAGGAAAGGTTACTTCGATGGCATGAAATGGTTGGAATACGAAGGACAATAGCAGAAGGAAAACCAGCCCGGCAATCAACCGGTACCCTACTATTTCGGCGAAAACTGGGCGCAGTTTCGTGAACATAAACACTCGACAACAACTCTCCGGGTCCAGCCAATACTACCGGGGACTTGCCATATTACAACGTAACCGGCTGGAATAGAAAGTTTATCACCAATACAGGCACATTCAATGCCCGTAATCTCACACTTAGTTTACATATTAACAAATTTTAGGCCGGGGAGTACCCCGGCCCTGAAAATCTACATGCACGACTGTCCGCTATGGGTCACACCGTCAGGCCTTCTGGTTCTGGGAGTTTGTTTGCGCGGCATGCGGCGGTCAGGGTGTTGGCCAGCAGGCATGCGATTGTCATGGGGCCGACGCCACC
>NZ_JBXWNS010000012.1:0-112156 GCF_059610485.1 Ruegeria sp. CDSC081
TGATCCACTGGATCAATTGCTTAACGTCTTCACCTCGTCAGGCTCATAACCTGAAGGCCAAAGGTTCAAATCCTACTTCCGCAACCAAAATCACTACACAATATCAATATATTACACACCGTGCCCGAGCGGGCTTTTGCGTTGCGCCATCACAACTGGAAGCACCGTGGAAGCAAGCAGTACGAGAAAAACACTGTGACAGACCCGTAATAGATAATGCCAACCCGTAGGAAACCGTCGCTGTCAAAACCTTCTTCAAAACCGCCAAGGCCGAACGGTTTTGGCGGAGATCGTGGAGCATACGACAATACGCTGAAATGGCGGCCTCCGGGCTTTCGCAACAATAGCGCAAGCAATTCATTGGCCTCTAATCCCGCTGAGCCACGCACTTGTCGCTTCAAGCCCTTTTCGCAAGACAGCAAACATTTGCTCAATTTCACTTTCGCTAATGATTAGGGGCGGTGAAAGAACACACATGTTGATCACAGGTCGAACCAATAACCCACGTTTCTGGCATTCGATATCGATCTGGCTACCAATCTCGTAGTCGCACCCCAGATCGCTCTGGGGATCACCATCGACTGAGCACTGAACGCATCCCATCAACCCCATGCCGCGCACATCGGTAACGATGTCAATCTGACCCAACTGCTGTAGCTGATCCTGAAAAATCGGAGTGACCCTTCGAACGTGTTCGAGAAGCTTTTCCCGTTCAATAATTTCCATACTTTTCAGACCAGCGGCCGCGCTGACCGGGTGGCCAGAATAGGTGTAGCCATTTGAGAAGGTAGCATCTTTCCCTGCAACATCGGCGATCAATCTATCCGAGATAATCGCGGCGCCCATCGGTGCATACCCAGATGTCATTCCTTTGGCACAGGTGATTATGTCTGGCAGAATGCCAAAAACTGCCTCAGACGCGAACCAATGGCCCAATCGCCCGAAAGCCGTCACTACTTCGTCGGAAATGTATAGAACATCATACTTCCTGCAGATGTTTATGCAGCTTTCGTGATATCCCTTTGGCGGCACGATCACGCCGCCAGATGCCAGAACCGGTTCGGCGATAAACGCGGCAACATTTTCTGGGCCCAGCGTCACAATGGCGTTTTCCAGGTCCGAAACTTTCTCTTTCAGAAAGCTCTCATCGCTTTGACCCGACTTACGGTAAAGCGGATTCACGTCTGGCAGGAAATGTGCGAGGTCATCCGCCTTGTCGAGCCAAAGTCTGTCACGCTCTTTTCCACTGATGCTGGCCGCCAGATAAGTACTTCCATGATAAGCTTTTTGCCGTGAAATGATTTTCTTTTTCTCGGGGCGTCCCAAGAGGTTGTTGCGGAAATGGACAAACCGGATGGCCGTATCAACTGCAGTGGAACCGCCGGTGGTAAAAAAGACATTATTCAAATCGCCTGGCGCACGTTTGGCGATTTCGCACGCGAACCGCGCGGCAGTCGAGTTGGAATTGTTAAAGGGCGAGAAATAGGCAAGGTTCCGAGCTTGCTCAGCCATGGCCTCGGCCATCTCCCCTCGACCATAACCGATCTGAGTGCACCACATGCCTCCCGGTCCGTCGATCAAGCGTTCGCCTTTTTCGTTCACCACATGAATGCCGCTGGCACCTTCGATAAAAGTGCGGTCGTTTTCGCCCAATGTTGCCATCCCTTCCCACGGGTGCAGGAAGTGATCGTTATCCCATTGCTTGACGTTAGAGTTATCCACGGCGGGCCATGCTTTCTGTGCTCATCACAATTGGGAATTCTTCGCGAACCTGAGCGTCTGAGGCGCCGAAGTAGTTGGGGAAATGGCTGTCGAGAATGGAATTGGCCTTGTCACGGGCGCGGTCCAGAAGATCAGTTTTGCCTTCGTTTTCCCATGTGTCCGTGCGCTCACGATCCATGAGCCGTGGGTAGACGAATTCGCTGTTCATATAGCTCAGTGTGTGCGGGTTGCCGAGAAAATGACCAGGGTCGATGGCACACTGATGGATCACATCCACCGCCATGGTTTCATCCGTGACTTCAATCCCGCGCAACGACCGCAGGATCATACCGCCCGCTTCGTCATCGATGACCATGCTTTCAAAACTGCATCCCATCAGGCTACCGATCATACCCCCGAACTCGCACAAACGATTGGCACCGGCATGAGCGGCAAGCGTGAAGGTTAGTGCCTTTTCCAACCCGTATTGCGCGTCGGGTATCTTGGCATCGGTCATGCCTGCGCCGACAGAGGTTGGAAGGCCATAAAAGTTACCCATCTGAATGGCTGCGGCCCCGATCAGAGCCTGTTCGCCACTGCCGCCGGTGAACGACCCGCTGCGCAGGTCAGTGATGAAGGGCCAGGCGGCAAAGCAGACCGGACAGCCCGGTGTGATGAGGTTTACGATGGCAACGCAGGCCAGCGTTTCGGCCACGGTTTGCACCAATGTTCCCGCAAGCGTCGCAGGGGCTGTCGCCCCGGCCTGAGGAGGCACCGCCAGATCAACCGTCAGGCCTAGCTTGGCGGTATCAATCAGGATTTCCATGTTTTCCTTGCCGACCCGCAAGGGGGAAACCATAGGGCAGCCGCCAAATATGACGCTTGGCTTTTTCATGAAAGCCCCTTCGCCACCTTGAGCAAAATCAAACATGCGGATGGCATGCGGAATATGGCTGCGGTCGCGAAAGGTCAGACAGGCAGGTTTTTGGCTGCCTGCGAGCATGGCATAAATGGTGTTCATGTCATGAGCGAAATCATCAGTCACATCGGTGGCCAAAACCGTGTCGCCCAGCATATGGATGTTGTCCAAACGGTCCACCAGACGGGTGAAATCATAGACATCGCGCAGGATCGAAGGGCGATAAGATTTAGTTTCGGAATCGAAGGTGGTCACGGCGGTGCCGGAGTTGGCGAAATAGACGCTCTCCGCCGAGCAATGCATGTCGTCTTTGCCTTCACGCTCTCCGCGGGCATAGACGTAAAACTCCTTGGCAGCACCAGCCAGGATGTCTTCCATCAGTGCGCGGGGGAAGCACAGCCGATTTAGATCATTCATCACCGCGCCCTTGGGCAGCACCAGATCAAGTAATTCCGGGAAATGGTCGGTAATACCGGTTTTTTCCAGAACGGTCAGAGCCGCTTGATGGATGTTCTCCATATCTGTTGGGGTAAGCGGCTTATAGCGGCCGCCACTTAATCCCCCACGCACGGCCTCATTGCCCGTGGTCGCCTGTTGAACCTTTATGCGCGCGGCGCGCCCACCACCTCCGCGACGGCGTGATTTTACCTCAGCCATTACCGGCCATCCTTTGTTCTGGTTCCGAGCGGATCATGGCAAAATAGAAATCGTAAAAATCCTGGATCGAGGTTTCCATTTCGCCCAAGGGCCCCGGTTGGAAGTATTGAGAATTAACGCCGGACTGGTTGTGCCGAATGATGCGTTCGTCATCCAAAGATGTGACATGCCAAAGCCAGGTCAGGTCTTCCTTGTTGTAATCTTGGCCTTCTTCGGCATCAGCGTTAACCAACCAGACCACCTGAATGTCGGTTTCTTGTAGACCACGTGGAATAAAGCGGTAGCCCACCAGGTGATCCGAATAGATCAGGAACCAATTCAATGGGCCAATATCAAAGTCAGTTGCGCCACCGTCGAAGCCTTTCAGCGTTCCAAGCAATGGCGCAAGTGCCTCACCCGATTTGCTGCCGGTTTTGTAACCTTGGTAAAGCGGGTAGCGCCGATAATACCCGCTGGTGAATGGGGTGGGCGCAGCCTCGCCAACAAGCGCCAATTCATCAGGTGCCAGCCCGACTTCTACAGCCCTTGCATTTAGCGGCTCGACCAAGCCAGCCATGTCTTGTGGCGATTTCAGGCTATGAGAGCGAGAGTATTCTTTGTGTGCTGGTCCGCAGTGGTAGCATTCAAGATAGTTCTCAACCGCCAGTTTCCAATTCGCTGGAACGGGAAATGACGCCGTATGCGCAACTTTCAGATCGTCAAAGCCATAGGGTTCGACGAGTGGCGAAAGCTGGCTGAGGACAGGATCAAGCGATGGTGTGTTTACATCGGTACAGACAAAGATCAGGCCTTTGAAGACACTCACCTGAACGGGAAAGAGCCCGAATTTGGACGGGTCAAAGTGTTCCCCCATATTGTGGCCTGCACGAAGTTTTCCCGATAGCTCATATGTCCAGGCGTGATAGGGGCAAACAAGAACACGGGCGTTGCCGGACTGTTCAGTGCAGACGCGAGATCCACGATGGCGACAGACGTTCAAATGAGCGCGAACTTCGCCTTCGCGGTCGCGAACAATAATGATGCTCTCCGGGCCATAGTCGAACAGGAAATAGTCTCCGGGGTTTGGGATTTGGCTGACATGCCCTGCCCAAAGCCAGTTACGGTTCCAGACCTGGGCGATGTCATAGTCATAGATGTCTTGCGAGGTATAGAATCCGCGCGGCAAAGCGTGGCCGTGCTGGTGCGAGGCCATCAAAACATCTAACTCAAACGGTCGGCTGTTCATCACGTTTCCTCCAAATCGACTATCTCGCGGCGAAACCAATCCTTGTCTGCTTCTGCCTTTGGGCGTTCAAAATCGCGGGCCGCGCGGTGGCCTGCGAAGACAGCGTCGACGATCAGTCCCGGAGACGCGGCATCGCCTATAAGTTCGAGGGTCTTCAACCCAACCCCGCGCAAGCTGTCGTAAAGCGCTGTCTCTCGCTGGCGCTCGGTAACCAGAACTGTCGAGGCACAGGGAATACTCGCTTCGCGACCGGTAAAGGCACATCCGATGCGGGCCATGTCACCTTCAACCGCGGTCAGCACCTGATTGCAGTAAATGTCTATGCCAAGTTCGATCAGACGAGCCTGAATACGGGGCTGCTCCAAAGTATGTACGGCGTAAGCAGAGACCAAACTCTCCGGCGTGACAAAGACCACCGGATATCCGGCAGCTGCCAGTTTTTCTGCAATCACACCTGCCAAATAGATATGGTCATCATCATAGATCAACACCGGGCCATTCGGAGGCAATATGCCGTTCATGATATCATCAGGTGTCAGCACTCTGGCGCTTTGCTCGATATGAGGCATACGGCGCTGGGTGTTTCGCCCCATGCCATCCGTACGCCAACGGCTGCCGGTGGCGACAAAGACGTGTTCGACGCCAAGCTCTGCCACCTGATCGCCGTCAAGTCTGCTGTCGGTGAACAACTGAACGTTGCCGCGCTGTTTCAGATCATTCAGGCGATAGTCGACGACGCGCGACCAGGCCGCTAGGCCGGGAAGCCTGCTTTCCTTTGCAACACGTCCACCAAATTCAGCTGAGGCTTCGGCCAAGGTCACCTGATAGCCGCGCCGTGCGATTTGCATGGCACACTCAAGACCCGCGGGTCCGCCACCGATTACCAGTGCTTCCGCCTCGCTTTTTTTCGGTGCAATGATCTCAGGGTGCCAGCCGCGACGCCATTCCTCGCCCATGGTCGGGTTTTGGGTACAGCGGATCGGAATACCCAGATTGTCCGAAGACACGCAGATGTTGCAGCCGATGCATTCGCGAATTTCGTCGATCCTGCCTTCTTCAATCTTATTCGGTATGAACGGGTCCGCAATGGAAGGTCGCGCCGCTCCGATAAGGTCGACAATACCTTTCTTGACCATCGACAGCATCATATCGGGGGAGGTCAGGCGACCGACACCTACCACGGGTTTCCGTGTGATCTGTTTGACGTGGGACAGAAACGCGTTCTGATAACCATCTTCCGGCTGGAATCTGGTTGTGGCACTGTCATTGGACCAGTCGGCCACATTCACATCCCATAGGTCAGGAAGATCGGCCAAAAGCTCGACCACGGCACGGCCTTCTTCTGCGGCCTGCATGCCGTCGGCGCCCACCATTTCATCAATCGCAAAGCGGAGCGCCACAGCGCAGCTGTCACCTACAGCTTCGTGGGTATCTTCCAGCAATTCGCGCGTCAGGCGCACGCGATTTTCAAGCGACCCGCCATATTCATCACTACGCTGGTTCATATGAGGCAGCATGAAATGTTGCGCCAAAGTCATGTTGTGTCCGGCATAGACGTAAATGATGTCAAATCCGGCATCTTTCGCGCGCAGGGCGGCCTCGCGATGCCAGCGGCGGAATTCCCGGATATCGGCCTTATCCATGGCCTGCGCCTGCTTGGGATGCGTCATATCAACGGACATCTCGGACGGAGCAAGAACCGGAGCGCGGGTCAGCAGGTTTTGCGCATGATTGCCATTATGTACCAGCTGGATGGCCGCCAGCGCACCATGTGCATGTACTGCATCTGTCATCAGCCGCAACGCAGGCACATCGCGCCCATCCCACAATCGCCCCTCGGCATAGGGGGACAAGTCCGAGGTCGGGTGTATCTCGGTCTCCTGATTGGAGACCACTGCCCAACCACCTTCAGCCTTCATTCCGCGGACGGCAGCATCCGCCCGTGGCCTAAGGTGCCCCAGCCCGGTGCAATGCGGCACCTGATAAAAGCGGTTTCTGGCTGTGACGGGCCCGATCTGGACAGGTTCGAAGAGCAGAGCGTATGGGTTCGCGTCCGACATAATCACGCGTTTTTCCTATATTTGGGTTCCGGAGCCCGAAGGCCCCGGAAATATGGTTGTGTTAGAATCCGGCTTTGATCCGTTCAAATTCTGCCAGCATTTTTGCCTCCAACTCGGGGTTCACCGCGTCAAAGAACAAACTGCTTTCGAAGAAGCTTTTCGGATCGGCAAAACCATAGGCTTCGATATTGGCTTGATCGGCAACTTCGAAGGCTTTTGCGTTGGAATGCGGGTAGCCCCAGTTGTCGATGATGTATTGGCCGCTTGCAGGATCAGTGAGCGCGTTCAACAGATCATAGACCTGATCGACCGGTGTCGTGGAAGACTTCAGATGCACGTAGCCACACGCCCAAGTCGCGATACCTTTGTCGACGTCACGCATCATGGCGGCAGGCACTTCGTTCCAGATCAGGTTCAGTTCGGACTGGTTCCAGGCCCAACCCATTTCGATCTCACCGCTGGTCATGGCCTGATCAAACTGACCTGCATCGGACCAGTAAAAGCGCATGTTTGGGTGGATTGAGCGCAGGAAATCGGACGCTTCCTTGAACTGCTCATCGCTCAGGTTGGTGTAATCGTCAGCATTTCCAGTGGCCAGCGCTGCCAAGGCATATGCGGATGACGCGGCATCCGGGACGGCGATCTTGCCTGCATAGGCCGGGTCCGCCAGCATTTGCAGCGAGATATCATCGCCTGAGATTTTGTCGGTGCGATAGATAAGGCCCGTGTTCCCCCACTCGAACGGCAACATGTAAAGCTTGCCGTCTAGGACGATGGCGTCGACTTCCTTAATCTCAGGTAAAACATCGGCCCAATTGGTCAGCTTGCTTTTATCGAGCGGCTGGATCAGGTCGGCTGCGACCCATTTCCGGACCGCGTCAGAACAAGGATGCGCCAGATCAGCCGTGAAACCCGAACTCAGTTTCGTAAAGGCTTCCTCCTGACTTCCGAAATAGGAATAGCTTGGCGCCTCATCCCCGTATTTTTCCATGTAGCTGGCAAAGAACCCGGGGTCTTCATATCCCGACCAGTCAAAAACCGTTAGATCAGCGCCACCTGCTATGGCACTTCCCGTACTTATCGCCGTCGCACATGCGAAGGCCGCAATTCCCTGAACTCTCATTTTTTCCTCCCACTATTTTACTTTGTGTCTGTACCTAGATCGATCACGCTTGCCCCCTGAAGCCCCAGCCAAACTGCGTCGCCGCGTTTGAAATCGACCGTGTGAAAGTAGTTGGGAACCGAGACCGAGATTGGCTTTTCGGCTCCCGCAACCTGAATGTGATAGTGAATGTTCTCGCCATAGAAGGCGACGTTGCTGACAGTGCCTTGAACCGTTGATGGATAGTCTTCTGGCTTTTCAGCAGCGATTTCCAATTGTTCCGGCCGAATACCGATGTTCATATCTTTTGCACTGGTCGCAACGTTGGGGTTTCTCTCAATCTCAATCCGCCCGAAAGCAGCCGCATCGATCGACAATATATCGCCGGTTTCTCCCAACATCTGGGCAGGCAGTATGTTCATCTCACCAATGAAACTGGCGACTTGCTGATCACAGGGACGGGCATAAAGCGTGGTTGGTGTATCCACCTGCTTGAGCCGTCCGTCGAACATCACACCAATACGGTCGGACATCGTCATTGCCTCATATTGGTCGTGGGTGACCATCACAAAGGTGATGCCAAGCGACTGCTGCAGATTGCGCATTTCAAACTGCATCTGCTCGCGCAACTTCTTGTCGAGTGCTGACAAGGGCTCATCCAACAATAACACTTTGGGCCGCATGATAAGCGCGCGGGCAAGCGCCACCCTTTGCCGCTGCCCACCCGACAATTCACTTGCGCCGCGATCCTGAAGACCGCCCAGCTCGACCATTTCCAGGGCCTCGGCTACGCGCTGTTCGATCTCGGCCTTGGGCGCCTTGCCCCGCAAGCCATAGGCCACGTTGTTCCCGACGTTCAGGTGCGGGAAGATGGCGTAGCTCTGAAATACCATGTTCGTTGGACGGTTGTTGGCCGGGACACCCTCCATATCCTGGCCGTCGATCAGCACGGTACCCTCGGTCGGTTCCTGGAAGCCCGCGATCATCCGCAATACCGTAGTCTTGCCGCATCCCGAGGGGCCGAGGAGTGAAAAAAACTCGCCCTCTTTGAGATCGAGATCAATCCCGCTGGCCGCCAGGAATGTGCCATAGCGCTTTTCGACGCCCCTGAGTTCTATGATGTTTCTGTCTGTCATCGGACCTCTGATGCGGATGAGCGGCGGCGGAAGTACTCGGCCAGCACCAAAAGCAGAACCGAGGTTAGCAGCAGGATAGAACCCAAAGCCAAAACGTTTGGAAGCTTGGCGGGGAAACGGATCTGGCTCCAGATATAGACCGGCAGGGTTGGCTGGTTGCCTGACAGGAAAAAGGCCAGGACGAACTCATCGAAGCTAACCGTAAAAGTGACCAGCATGCTGGCTACGATACCGGGGGAAACGACCGGCAGCGTCACGCGGCGGAAGGTTTCGAACACGCCGACGCCCAGATCGTAAGATGCCTCTTCCAGCGACGCGTCGAAGTCATCAAAGGCAGACTTCAGGATCGAAACGGAAAATGGCAAGGCAAGGAACGTATGGCCCAGAACAACGGTCAGCAGAGATGGCTTGAGACCGAGAAACAGAAACAGGACCAGCATTGACGAGGCCACGATAATGCCAGGTATGACCAGAGGCAGCATTACCAGTCCTTCAGCGGCGCGCTGGCCCCGAAAACGGTATCGAACAAAGGCACGCGCAGCGAACAGCCCCATGGCGGTGGATAGAAGTGCGACGACCGTGCCAACACCAAGCGAATTCCAAAGGGCCTGGATCAATGTATCCTGTTCGCCCAACTTCCGATACCAGTCCAGCGTCCAGCCCTTGATCGGAAAGGCAACGATAGTACCGCTGTTGAACGAGAACAAAGGTAGGAACAGAACCGGCAGGTACAGAAAAACCAAATACAGGAAAGCATAGGCTGTCAGGGTCGAGGGGCGCTTCATCTGATCCTCCTCCCAAGCTGGGTGGCGGTAATGACAAACACGATGGCGACGAAGCCGACCGACAGCATCGCAATCAGCGAAAGTGTGGCGCCGAGAGGCCAGTTGTTGGCGGCCCCGAACTGCACCTGAATAAGATTGGCGATCATCTTCCCGTCCGATCCGCCGACCAGCGCTGGAGTCACGTAGTCACCGACAGTCGGAATGAAGATGATCAGGCAAGCAGCAATGATCCCTGGGATGGTCAACGGCAGTGTCACCCGCATGAAGCGTTGCAAAGGACTGTTGCCGAGGTCGGTGGCGGCCTCCAACAGACTTGGATCGATCTTCTGTAACGAGACATAGATTGGCAGGATCGCAAAAGGTGCCCAGGCGTGCGCAAGTGTCAGCACGACGGCGAATTCATTATAGAGCAAGAAGTCGAGCGGTTCGTCGATCAGACCAAGCATCAGCAGTGCAGAATTCATCACCCCGTTGAACCCAAGGATGAGTTTCCAGGCAAATACGCGCAGCAGATAGCTGGACCAGAACGGAATGGTGATGAGTAGAAGCCAGATGGTCTTTTTCCGGGCCTTCATCGCGATGAAGTACGCGATCGGATAGGCCAGTGCGACAGTGACTACCGTAACTGCTCCGGCAATCCAGATCGACCTTAGCATTAAGTGTCGAACCAGCGGATCAGCAAACGCGTCGCTATAGTTTTTCAGCGTCGGCGTCTTGTCGAGCGTTACGTAGGTTTGGGTCCAGAATGAATAGGCGATCAGGATCACCAAAGGCGCCGCCACCAGAAAGCCCACGTAAGCCGTGGCTGGTGCGCTGAGGGTATAACCCCGGGACGCTTCGCTACGAAAAATCACCCTATCTCCCATCTCGGTACTTACGAGTCTCTAATGGACGATCGTCCATTTAATGTTGCGCCAGAAAGGCCTTTCGTGTCAATCTTCCTGTGAGCCACCCATATGAGAAGACCCTAAGCTGATGGAATCATTGAATAGAGTGACAGATCCTAAAGGAAGAAAGCGTAGCTCGAAGCGCGATCCAGAGGCCAACAGGCAGCTTCTGATAAAGGCGACACTGGATACTATTGCTGATATCGGAGTCACCGATACCTCGGTCAGTCGCATTTGCGAGCGCTCAGGTCTGTCGCGCGGAATGATCCACTTGCATTTCGGGGGGAAGGACAATTTGCTGACCGCAGCGGCCCAGCATTTCAGTACCGAGTATTATGCCGAGATGGACAGAATGACCGATCTGGGCTCGGATGCATCGCCCGAAGAGCGAGTGATGGCTGTGA
The DNA here is from genome assembly GCF_059610485.1 of Ruegeria sp. CDSC081. Lineage (NCBI taxonomy): Bacteria > Pseudomonadati > Pseudomonadota > Alphaproteobacteria > Rhodobacterales > Roseobacteraceae > Ruegeria > Ruegeria sp. CDSC081. The sequence continues at coordinate 10,877 of NZ_JBXWNS010000012.1, forward strand.
TCGAGGCGGATCTGTCCGAAGCTTTGCTCAATCCACGAAGTACGAAAATCTGGCATGCATTCCGAGGCATCGCGAGCTCACACCCAGGTATTGCCCGATACAGCAGCACTCAGGATCCCAAACTTGTCGAGACTTTGCGGCGTGCGTTCACGGAGATAGCCCAACAAAACGGACATGATCCGAACTTGGTGAATGATGCCACTAGCGGAACGTTGGCCTTACTGGAAGGTATGTGGGTAAATTACCTTACCGATATGCAGGTTTTTTCGCGACGACGCTCTGCTGAACTTATTCGAAGATTTTTAGGCGGACTTTTTCCAGGAAAATTCAAGTTGTGAGCCTTCACGACGCTCAGGTTTGAGATGGAAACAATGCCTCTTCCTGGAAAGCAACTACTGGTATTGGTGAGGCCTCTAGCGTCAAAGTAGCATCCACCTAGCTATTGAAAAATCTCGACGTCCGCTGTGCGCTATTAGCGGACTTTCACAATTAAACTTTGTAGTCCGAGATGCGCAACAAAGTGAGGTTTTTCAGCATGATAGACGTCGTGGTGTGGCTAAGCACCCGTCGGTCCAATCTTCAAGCCGGTCGGGAATAGCAACGACTGACTTCGTTTGGCGCTTACGAGAAATCTCGACATTCATGCCTCCAGCCTTTGCCGAAAAGCATACATCAAACAGAGTATTCACACAGACTCAGTCCAATACACCATCAGCTGAAAGCAAGCATGGATGTTTGCAGCCAGAAGCTACAAGGTAGCACACGATATCCAGGACGCCGAACAATGCCTAATAAACACCAGGGACAAACGGATGCGATAGATGTTGATCTCGCTGGAGATATTCTTCGAGTGGCAGTTTCTGGTCTTCCTAAACTAGTTTCTAGGAACGTGGCTGGCGCCTTGCTGGAGCTTCGTTCGGATCACGAACAGTTTCGGGGTTTTTTGAACCTCCCACCAAATGGAAACCACCTCATCAACTCTTGCCTACTCTATCCGCCCTTTGAGCAAGGTGCCGATGGGGCACTTTTTCTAGCCTCTCAGTTTGCATACGCACCATATGCCGGAACCGCACTCATGGCTGCAGCCACCATAATTGCGAGCGCGAAGCGTCAAGCATTAGCCAAAGATCAACAAGTTGTTGCTTTGGAAACAGCAAATGGTGTCATGGAAGTACAAGTAACCCGAACAGATAGCGTTATGACACATGCCAAGTGGTTTACTGTCAAGCCCAAGCTATTGATTAATAATCAAATATTGAATCTTCCTCTAAGTGGAAACATTCCAGTTTCTCTAGTCGATGCCGGGTTGCCGTATTTGGTTGTCGATGCAGACTATCTAGGTATTTCGCTTAGTGAGCGCCAAAAATTGACCAACGCTGCAATTGAGTTAAGCGGGGCGGCTAGTAAACAATTTCCGATGTCCAATTTTGGTATTGGCGGCAGCTACGGTAAATACTTGGTCATGTTCAGTTCGAAATCAGGGAAGAACCATATTAAAACTGTCTGGGCCTCTGAAAAGGGAGAACTGGCAAATTCGGCTGGGGGGACAGGCGCATTGTCAGTTGTGGTGGCGTGCGAGGGCAACGGGTCAATATCTCCCGGCAGGTCCGTGACAATCGAAGCACCGGGCGGAATTTTTGAATGCCAAGTTGTCGGTCAATTCGCCACTGTATCAGCAGAAGTTAGGATCGTTGCAAGGCATAGCTTTCCTTCTTTTTACTACGCTAATCCGTAAGGCAGCTTTTTAAACTGGGTGTTTGGGTGCAGAACCCTAACAAACCGAGCAACTGAATTCCATTCTGCCAGAACCCGTTGTGGCGCCTTAATTGCAACCCAGTGCCTGGTAGGGCCACTGAAAGCTTCGGACATTGCCGACGAGAGTATTGGGCCGACCCCCGACGAATATTCGGAAAGGCCTTCTGCGGGCAAGTTTTTCGCCCATCTTCACTAAAATCTGGGTTTTTTAGCTCAATCAGCCCAAATCGGACATTGGTCGTGGCAGTAAAGAACGACAGGAGTACACTAAAGGCACCAAAATCAGCGTGCTTTCTTGATCTTTATTTTGTCAAGCTTCGCTCTGCTCTTGGTCGATTCCTCAGAGCGCGTGAGAGCTTTGGCAATGGCCTTCAAGCCCATCCCCTTTGACACCAGTAGGTGCAATTTTTGAATTTCCTCTTGTGTCCAAGCTTGACGGTGACGCTCAAATCGTTCTGCCATGGTTTTCGTCTACCTTATCAATGTGTCTGATCTGTCATAAAGCAAGGTGGTCGTGTTGACGCCAGCTCAAGCAAAATCACGAGTATCTTAGTGAAGAAGCGGTGATACCAAACGCTACAAATGACAGACCCAGCCCAAAGCGGACAATCAAGACCAAACTTTGCAATTCCGGATAGCGGACCGAACCGGACATCAACGTTGAGCGTGCCAATGTCCGTTATTGCTCGTCAGCCTTCAAGTGGGGCTCTGTTGATGCGACTGACCTCCTCCATAATGTCGAAAACATGGTCGGCGGTCACTGTGATCCCTATCGCTTCCAGGCGCTTCAGATGCATACTTTTATAGCTTTCCAGATATTCGCGGTTCCGAAACAGGTATGTGGACCCATAGTGATTGGTTCCATTTTCGACAGTCCAAATCTTCCAGATTATTCCCGGCTCCTCCGCGATACTCTTTGCAAGTTGCTCGGTGCCGGCGAGAAATTCTTCTGTGATCGGACCTTCATAGGTCATATGCAGATCCCAGACTTTCAGTGTACTCATGTTTAGTTTCCTTTGTGAGTTTGGGAAAGTTCAGCGGTTTTTCCCGAGTTGGAAGAAGCATAGGACCGCAAGCAAGGCGAAGAAGATGGGGTCAGACCAGCCAAACCCGGTGAAAACCCCTGTCAGGCAGGCGTAAAGCGTGATGATGACGCCAAGTAGATTGGTCCACATCAATCCAGTGAGAATGGCGATTGCAGCTTCACTGCCATGTTCAATGTCCCGAAACAGAAAGCTGATGATCCCGATGCCGCCCAGAAATATCGAGTTATGCTGTGACAGGAACACAGCGTATTGGTCGTTTAATTGCAGGCCGTAGTTCGGCCAGAGGATGGCCGGGGCAAAGAACAGCGCGAGTGCGAACAACATGTAAATCACGCCATGCGCGGTCAGGAGTGTTTTGTTAGGCATGTTACGACTTTCTAAGGTTGAGGCAGTTTTTTTCGGAGTTGGTTGAGTGTCTTGATCGTCTGGCGTTTGTCCTGCACGCTGAGACCACCAAAAATCTGTTCCAGAGCTTGATTGTGGAGTGGCAGGAATTCGGCCACTTTTTGGCGCCCGGCTGCGGTCAGTAACAGAACACGCCCCCGTCTGTCGGTTTCATCGACACTCTTTTCCACCCATCCGGCTTGAACCAGGTTTTTGACAACCACATCCAGGTTGCCGGATGTAGACAGTGTCAGCCGCATCAGATCGTTGATTGACAGCGGACCCTTGTTGCTAAGCGTTTCCAGCGCGTCCCATTGTGGCGCTGTAAGGCCCGCCGAACGAAACGCAGACACCATAGCGCGCATGAATAATTGCTGACTGCGTAGCAGGGCCAGCACCAGGGTTTGGTTTTCTCGGGCTTGATTTTTATGTCTCATGTTGCGCACGTATCCCTAGTTAGGGATAAATTCAAGTACTCCCCATAGAATGACCTAATCCACTCATTCGCTCGATGTGCAGCATTTGTTGGAATGACGCATAAAGCGAGCTTTCGCTGCATCTGCGCTAATGTCCGCAATCATTTCATCTCAGTTCATCAAGCAACGTTACTCTGTCACTGGAAATACATTTGTCTTCTTGACAACTCCGTAGACAAAGCTGCTGTCCATGGAGGCAATACCTCCAAGAGGATGCAGCTTTCTGCGAACGAATTTTTCGTAATCTGAAAGATCAGCCACGACCACACGAAGCAGGTAATCCGATGAGCCGGTCATAACGAAACACTCCAGTACCTGGTCAATCCGCGCAATGGCTGCTTCGAATTTCTTTACTGTCGCTTCAGTATGGCTTTCCAGTTTGACGTGAACGAATACCGTTACCGGCAACCCGTAAGCCTCGGCGTCTATGTTGGCGCTATAGCCGGTGATGATTCCATTTTGCTCGAGCAGCTTCAGCCGCCTCAGACAGGGCGAAGGTGACAAGTTCACCTCTGCTGCCAGGTCTTGATTCGTCATTCGGCCATTGCGCTGCAACGCTCGAATGATCTGTTGGTCTTTACGGTCTATTTTTTTCATAGATTAGCATATACTGCTACAAACGAGGTAGTATAAGACATTTTTGGAATATTTTGCCACTCGTGTCGTCATACTCTGCTTCTTGAAAATCAAGGAGTCACCCAATGCGCAACCGCCCCGACAGCTTCTCCACTCTTGCCATTCACCATGGCTATAACCCGATGGAAAACGAAGGAGCGTTGACGCCTCCGCTGCATCTGACCTCGACATTCGCTTTCGAAACCGCGGAAGCAGGCGGTGCGATGTTCGCGGGCGAGCAGGCAGGGCATGTTTATTCGCGCATCTCGAACCCGACTTGCGATTTGCTGGAGCAACGCATCGCGGTGCTTGAGGGGGCCGAGGCAGGATTGGCCCTGGCCTCGGGGATGGGGGCGATCACTGCAACGATGTGGACTCTTCTTGCCCCGGGGGATGAGGTCATTCTCGACAAGACGCTCTATGGCTGCACATTTTCCTTCATGCGGCACGGGCTGGCAAAATTCGGTGTGACAGTGACCCATGTGGATCTGACGGAGCCGGAAAACCTGACAGAGGCGATCAGCGGAAAAACCAAGGTGGTCTATTTTGAAACACCCGCCAATCCGAATATGCGCCTTGTAGATATCCAGTCTGTATCAGCCATTGCCCATGCCAACGGCGCCTACGTGGTGGTGGATAATACCTATGCCACGCCCTATCTGACCCAGCCAATCAAACATGGCGCAGATATCGTTCTGCACTCGGCGACGAAATATCTAGGCGGTCACGGAGATGTTGTTGCAGGGTTGCTGGCCGGATCGGCCGAGCTGGTGACTGAAATCCGCCTCTATGGGATGAAAGATATGACCGGCGCGGTCATGGCCCCGTTTAACGCGATGCTCATACTGCGCGGCCTCAAGACACTGGAATTGCGCATGGATCGGCATTGCAGCAGCGCTGCGACCATCGCCGAATATCTGGAGCAATCCGCCGGTGTGCGAAAGGTCTGGTATCCGGGACTGAGCAGTTTCGAGCAGCATGATGTCGCGCAGCGGCAGATGTCCAAATTCGGCGGCATGATTGCATTTGAACTGGATGGCGGGCTGGAAGCAGGGCGCGCGATGATGAACAGACTGCAAATGATCACCCGCGCCGTATCATTGGGAGATGCTGAAACACTGGTGCAGCACCCGGCCAGCATGACCCATTCGACCTATACGCCTGAAGAACGCACCGCACACGGCATCAGCGATGGGCTGGTGCGATTGTCCATTGGCCTGGAGGGGATCGACGACGTGATCCACGATCTCGAACAAGCCTTGCCAAGACCCCCTGTCCGCAGCGCAGCTTAAGGAAATTGACCATGTCCATTGATCTCAAGACAATTGAACAACGTCTGCTGTGGCTGTCCCACTGGATGATCCACCATGCGAACCACATTCGGCCCAAGGCTGACGGGATCAAGGTTGGCGGGCATCAGGCGTCTTCGGCGTCGATGGTATCGATCATGACCGCGTTATATTTTCAGACCCTGCGCCCGGAAGATCGCGTAGCAGTCAAACCGCATGCCTCGCCGGTCTTTCACGCGATTCAGTATCTGATGGGCAACCAGACCCGTGAGAATTTGGAGAACTTTCGCGGATTTGGTGGCGCGCAAAGCTATCCTTCCCGCACGAAAGATATCGATGACGTGGATTTTTCAACCGGGTCGGTGGGCCTTGGCGTTGCTATCACCTCGTTTGCGTCACTTGTGCAGGATTATGTAAAGGCCAAATCCTGGGGCGATACGCAAAAGCTTGGGCGCATGATCGCATTGGTTGGCGATGCTGAGCTGGACGAAGGGAATATCTATGAGGCCCTGCAAGAGGGATGGAAGAACGATCTGCGTAATTGCTGGTGGATCATTGATTATAACCGCCAGTCATTGGACGGCGTCGTGCGTGAAGGACTGTTCCAACGGATTGAGCAAATCTTCGACGCCTTCGGATGGGATGTTGTGCGGGTCAAATACGGCGCTTTGCAACGCGCTGCGTTTAAAGAGCCGGGAGGAGAGAAGCTGCGTCAATGGATTGATCAGTGCCCCAACCAGCTCTACTCGGCACTGACCTTCATGGGGGGCGCGGTGTGGCGCGAGCGACTGATGGAAACCCTCGGCGATCAAGGCGACGTAAGCGCGTTGCTTGATGCGCGCAGCGATGACCAACTGGCCGCTCTGATGGAAAATCTGGGTGGGAACTGCGTCACCACCATGGCAGATACCTTCGCCGCAATAGATCAGGACCGCCCGGTCTGTTTCCTTGCCTATACGATCAAGGGCTGGGGGACGCCGATTGCTGGCCACAAGGACAACCATGGTGGGTTGATGAACAAGACTCAGATGGCCGAATGGAAGAAATTCATGGGTGTTACTGAGGGTGATGAATGGGAGCGCTTTGCCACCATCGCAGACCCGGCAGCGTTTGAGAAAATGCTGGCAAAGACGCCCTTCTTCGCCAGCGGGCCGCGCCGATACTCAGATGACGTTATCGACGTCCCCTCAGTTGAGTTGGATCCGGGTCGTGAAATCTCGACTCAAATGGCATTCGGCAAGATTCTGGATGACCTGTCCAAAGGCAACAGCGCGCTGGCCGAGCGGATCGTGACGACCTCTCCGGATGTGACCGGTACAACCAATCTTGGCCCTTGGGTCAATCGCAGGAAACTGTTTGCGCGCACCCATCAATCCGACACTTTCAAGGCTGAAAATATTCCCTCCACCGCGAAGTGGGAGTTTACGCCAGATGGTCAGCATATCGAACTTGGCATTGCTGAAATGAACCTGTTTTTGCTTCTGGCGGCGGCAGGGCTTTCGCACTCGGTTTTTGGCAAAAGGCTTATTCCCATTGGAACGGTCTATGATCCTTTTGTGTCCCGTGGCTTGGATGCGTTGAATTACGCCTGTTATCAGGATGCCCGTTTCATGATCGTGGGCACGCCCTCTGGCGTCACTTTGGCGCCGGAAGGCGGGGCGCATCAATCAATCGCTTCGCCGCTGATTGGCATGTCGCAAGACGGGTTGGCCGCATTTGAGCCCGCCTTTGCGGATGAATTGGCGGTCATCATGGAATGGGCCTTTGCCTATATGCAAAAAGATGGCGAGGGAGATCCCGATGAACGCACGTGGTTGCGCGACGAGACCGGCGGTTCGGTCTATTTACGTCTGACGACCAACCCGATTGAGCAGCCCGGTAAACGCGTGGATGACGATTTCCGTCAGGGGGCCATCGACGGTGCCTATTGGCTACGCAAACCGGGACCGAACTGCGAAGTTGTCATTGCTTATCAGGGCGCGGTTGCCCAGGAGGCCATCAGGGCAGCGGGCCATATCGCCCAGGGGCGGCGGGATGTTGGCGTTCTGGCAGTGACCTCTGCCGACCGGTTGAACGCCGGCTGGACTGCAGCGCAACGGGCGCGCACAAATGGCATTCGGGGCGCTGAGGCACATATCGAAACGCTGCTGGCAGATGTGCCGCGCGACTGCGCATTGATCACAGTTATCGACGGACACCCGGCAACGTTGTCCTGGTTGGGTGCCGTTCATGGCCACAAAACGATTCCGCACGGTGTGGAGCATTTCGGCCAGACCGGGTCTATTGCGGATTTGTACCGTCATTTCCGCATTGACGCCAACGCGTTGATCCAATCAGCTGGCGAATTGTCCCATGGTCGTAAAATCCCTCCGATTGTGGCTATAGCATAGCAACAGCAGACATTGGTTCAAGTTGCTGCGTCTGTATCTATGGGCTCTCCTGTCGCCACTCTCTGCGGAGCGCTTCAACTGGTGGTAACAGCCCATTTTGTGAGTCCGGTTTTCATGCTGCGTGCGCTCGCGGTGTGGGAAATGCTGCGGTAGCGTAAAGTATGGTGCTGTCGGGCAGCGGGAAAAGCCGCCATTCGTACAGAGTGCAGCAAGGATCAGGGGCTGAATTTACGCAATGCAGGACAATTCTGCCATTCGGCCTCGCGGTCCGAACGGCAGGTTTGTATTCCAAGCAAGTTTGCTTAGCTCATAGCGTTATACGTAATCAGCCGCATCCAACGTTTCGCCGTTCATATTGCCTTCGATGGCAGCAACGTAGGCCTTTGCAGTGTCTGCCGCCGATAAGCCCGTGCTTGAATCCATACCCATCATCTCCATCGTTTCTTTGACGAAGACAGGGCTGACGGTGTTTATCCGCAGGTCGCGATCAAGTTCGAGTGCTGCAGCCTTGGCGAAGGATTCCAGCGCGCCATTGGCGATGCTGATCACCACCGAGCCCGGCAACGGTTCTCGTGACAGTATGCCAGCAGTAAGCGTGAACGATCCACCATCGCTGATATGTCTCTGTCCAACGCGGACAAGGTTGATCTGGCCCATCAGCTTGTTGCCAAGCGCAAGATCGTAAGCCGTGTCGTCCAGCTCGTTGAAGGGCGCAAAACCGGCAAGCCCAGCGGTGCTGATCACGGCGTCAACGGTGCTGATATCCTTGAACATCGCCTCAATGGACTTTTTAGAACCGAGATCGACTTTCACATCGCCGTCGCTGTATCCGGCGCTGATGATTTCATGGTTTGCAGACAGAGCTTTTGCGACTGCACCGCCGATGAGGCCGGTTGCGCCTACGATAAGGATTTTCATGGGTATTCTCCGATAGTGAAGGGCCTCGCGTTGCCGCGTTTTAGTCGCAACGCGAAGCCGTGAGCGGGGTTAAGGTTTGACGCTGTAGTCCAGTTCTAGAGGGGCTGGGCCTTCAGCCGGACCGACGAGCTGTTCGATCTGCAGGCGGAAACGCTCGACCTGATCGCGCTTCAGCATGAACCGGTGGAAGTCTGCAGGTGAGGTGTTGTAATGCAGGTGAGATTTGTAGCCATCGGGCGATTCAACATCCATGCGCACTGGGAACTGCAGCCACTTGCCCTGGAATTCCTCCGAGAGCATCCAGTTCAGGTAGAGCTTGGCAGCCGCCTTGTTCTTGGCATCGGTCGGGATGGCCGCAGTCTGGAACCAAGTTAGGAAATAATCTTCTTCGGGCAGCACGAGGCGGGTGTCGCTGCCTTCAAATGGCACAAATGCCCAGGATGTTGTGAAACTTGCGCCATACCAGCCTTTGTCAATCGCGACATATGGCATTGACGTGCCGCGCACCCAGACCGGCTCGGTCGCTACGAGTTTTTCCAGATACTCCCAACCGTATTTCTCTTTCAGGTTCCAGAACTGGTACAGAACGGCGTCATCGGTGTGCGGGTAGGTCAGGATGACTTTGCCTTTTAACGCCGGGTCCAGATAGTCCAGCGCATCGCGCGGAGCGTCATCTTCATTGATCAAGCTGGAGTTGAACACATTGGTGAAGGCCACGCCGAACAGACCAACCCAGTTTCCGTGCGGGTCCTTGTAGTCCGGGTAAACCTTCTCCCAGTTCCTGGGTTTGTATCGCTCCAGCAACCCGCGCTCAGCATAATAGTCGTAGTCATGCAGCGTTTGCAGTTGGATGATGTCTGGCACTTCAGACTTGTCCGCATCATTGCGGGCGTTGTCGTAACGCGATGCATGATAAAAGCTCAGATCAACGCTGTGTGTGACATTGACCTTTGGAAAACGTTCTTTGAACATATTCAGATAGTAATCGGCCTGATCGTCCTTATCGCCTCCCGCCCGGATGACGAGCTCGCCGCCTTCGGCAACGGCTTCGGCATAAAGCTCGTCAAGCGACTTGGTTTCAATCTCTGTTGCAAGCGCAGGGCTTGCAAAAAGCAATCCTACAACAGCACTCATGAGCACATGCTTCATAAGGATATCCTTTCGATAGATGGATGGGTGGTTATGCTGCGACTTCTTTGCCGGTGGCATACTGGTAGGACCGGCCAAGGATGGATTTGATGATGGCAAGTTCGGTCTCGTCACGTGGCGAATAGACCATGACCAGCCCAACGGGACGGCGGCCCAGATCGACCAGAGTGTGATGTTCACCCCAACCTTTCTTGACTACTTCCAGCGCGGCAGCTTGGGGCAGTTGCACATGCATGCTGCCATTGTCGGGTTTGGGGTGAATGTGGGCGATCTCGAGCCCGATCATGAAGGCATCATGATTGCAGACAGCGCCGTCATGCATGACCATCGCGCGAGCGCCGGGAACCGACACAAGGCTGTGCGCCTCATCAACACCTGCCAGGGAAAACGCCCAGTCGCGCATCTGGTCAACGATGTCGTCAGGACCGTGTTGGGTGACCTGGGCATGCGGCAGGCCATGTGTGGATTCCGGCTTGGGACCAACACGCTCAGGCAGGTTCAGGGAAGTATGCATCTCGTGTCTCCATTGTTCGCTTGAACAACAGATAGCTTGTTACAATGCGCAAAATAATTCACAGTTTAGACAAGGAGAGCTTGCATGAATGCACAGAAACTGGAGTGGAGCGACATCCCTTTTGTACTTGCTGTCTGCGAGGCTGGTAGCCTGTCTGGAGCCGCGCGCCAGTTGGGGGTCAACCATTCGACCGTCTTTCGCAGGATTGAAGGAGTTGAAGCCCGGTTAGGTGTCACCCTGTTTGAACGTTTGAGTCACGGTTACGTCATGACAGCGGCTGGGGAACATTTCTTCCGAAACGGGCTTCAGCTGCGCGATGGTATGAACAGTATCGAACGGGAGTTGGGTGGCCAGGACCTGCGATTGGCAGGCGCGTTGACGGTGACGACAACGGATTCACTGCTCCACTGTCTGACCCCGGTGTTTTCAGAGTTTCAACGGAAATATCCAGACATAGAATTGCGGCTCTTATCTGGCACGCGCCCTCTCGATCTGATGCAGCGTGACGCAGATATTGCACTGCGCCCGACAGGCGCCCCGCCGGAACACTGGATCGGTCGCGATCTGACCCATCTCGCCTATGCTGTTTATGCGCGCAAAAATTACCTCGATGCAATGCGAGATCAGCCTGCAAACGAGCACCGTTGGATCAGGCTGAATGACAGTCTCAACCAATCGCCGATGAGCCAGATCACCTTGCGGCACAAAACCGAGGGAGCGCCGGTAACTGTATCCAGTTCTCTGATGGGTGTCTTCGATCTGGTTCGCGGCGGCCTCGGATTTGGAGCACTGCCATGCTATTTGGGCGAAGCTTACCCTGATCTTGTTCGCGTCCACGATCCTGAGGAAAAGTTTGATTCCAACCTCTGGATGCTGGCTCATCCTGATATCCGCAGGAGCGCCCGAGTTCACGCTTTCTTCGAGTTTGCGACCGTAAGAATTCGAGAGGTGTTGTCGGGTATTTGCTAAACGCAAGATCCGCTGAACCGACATTTGTGTATTGAGCAGCATTTGCAACTTTGGGCTCGTTACAGACCTCGGAGCAGGCGCAGCGTAAGCCCCTGCCCAGATTCCACGACCTATCTTACGGCCCAGAGCCGACATCGACGATCTGGTCAGTCGCTGCGCCGCGGCCTTCGTTTTGCGGTCATTCGCATCAGTGTCATCCACTCAAGCCGATCTTGCGGGTGCTGCTTCGGATGGTTATGATAAGAATGCTTCTAGGGAAAGCCTCCAGGTCCGCGGAAAGCTGTCATCGGCATCTCTATCAACAATACGACAGCCTTATTTCGGTATGTCTCATGCTCGGATTCAGCGGACCATCGAGCCAAAAGTGAGGACACCGATGACAAAATCCCTGGACCAATTGCGCCGCGATGCCAAAGCACTTCGCAAAGACTATGAAGCAGGCGAATTACGCGCCCGTCAACGCATCGCAAACTATCCACCTCGACCGGAGGCAACAGCACTCAGGCACTCGGACTATTTGCACGTAATTGCGTGCGAGAACAGTTTTCCGACCTGGCCTGCCTTAAAGTTCGCAGCCGAACTACTAGGCATGGACAGAGCCGCCAAACGGCAGCGCCTGAAACTGGCTCTCGCTCAGGGTCATTTTACGGCTGTTGATCAACTTCTGGCTGACGCGCCCGATCTGGCTGACGGAGATTTCGGGCTGTGTCTGGCCCTTTATCGCAAGTCGGATGTGTTGGAATTTCTCAACCAAACGCCGAAACTGGCGACCCAGCTTATTGGCGATCTGGCGCCGCCTTTGACGATCCTCGCCCGGTCCAAGTGGATTCATCGCGCATCCGGGCTGGCCAATGACATGCTTGATATCGCAAATGCCCTTTTGGAATCCGGTGCTGATGTTGATCTTGGTGCGCCGGTCTTCCATGGCAACGACTACAAGCTATCACCGCTCTACTTCGCCATAGGCCATTCGGACAATATGGTTCTTGGGCAATGGCTGTTGGAGAACGGCGCAAATCCGAACGACGGCGAGAGCCTTTATCACTCAACCGAGCTGGGTCATCATAAGGGATTGCAACTGCTTCTGGATCATGGCGCCGACCCGAAGGGGACAAACGCATTGCTGCGCGCGATGGACTTCCATGACACAACGGCGGTTCAGATGCTTCTCGACCACGGGGCTAAAGTAGATGAATTTGACGGGACGCATGTTGGCGGCGAGGCACCGTGGGTCGTCCCTGCGCTACACCAGGCGGCGCGAAGGATGGCCACGCCAGATATGGTCGAGCTTCTTCTTGAAAATGGAGCCGATCTGAATCGGCCCTTTGAAAACACTACGCCCTATGCTTATGCGCGGGTATTTGGAAATGTCAGTTTGGCGAGGATGCTCGAAGAGCGCGGCGCAGATACGACCTTGAGTGAAATCGAAACTACATTGAGTGCCGTTGCCGATGGCGTTCAGCCGCCATGCAACCTTGACCCAGACAAGATACCTGACGCTTACCGCAATATCATTCGAATGATATTGCACATCCCGGGAAAACTGGATCACGTTCGACGACTGGTCGCCGTAGGAGTTGAATATGACCGTCCAGATACCGAAGGATTGACACCGGTGCAGGTTGCCGGATGGGAGGGCTTGCCAGACGTCATGGAGTACCTTCTGTCGTTAAAGCCAGACCTGACACATGTGAACGGCTATGGAGGAACACTTCTGTCTACAGTTATTCATGGGTCGGAGAACTGCCCGCAGCGTTTAGACCGCGACTATACTCGGTGCCTGAGTCTAGCATTGCGGGAAGGCGTCGCTCTTCCGCGCCGTGCCATAGAACTGGCAAGCCAAGATGCCGTAGCCGAGTTTTTGTCAGATTGGGCGGAGCTATATCCCGAGCAAGTTGTCGACGGTGGTGTCGCCTAAACTGGTTTATGCGATCATGACAGGAGGCGAAGGCGGAAGGCAGGATTCACCATACCATTCCGCCTCCGCACGGTTATGAATTCGAAAAGAAATCCGTAACAGCGTCGATGATCATCTCATGCTTGGCAGCACGTGCTGTGCCGCCATTTGAGCAGATGATTTCGTCTCCCGGTTCTTCTCTTGCGAGCAGTTCGTAGCCTCCGGGCTTGCAGCGACCCAGGAAGTCAAAATGCGATAGCGTCTCGGGCTCGATATAGCGTGCATTCTGCGTGGGTAGCGCGGCAATCAGGGCACGGGATTCAATGTCGAGGGTCAGACCAGAATTCATGATCGGCGCCCCAAGGACCAACATCGGTCGGTCAATTTTCCGAAGGCTCGCTTCGGAAAAGCTCTGTGTTCCGCCAAGATCAAAAACTGCAAATGCCTTGATCCGAGCATCAGACAGGTCAGCTTCCATCTGAGCGCGATCTTCAGGTGTTTGCGCGATTTTCCAACCCGAAAGGATGCCACAAGCCAGTTCGTTTGGCTGAGTGTCGCAAAACAGATTTAACCCAGCCGCGTCGTACCGCGCGCCGGCAAGGGCAACAGCCGTAAAGCCACCCAGTGAGTGTCCCGCCATATAGATTCTGTCTGTATCGACATACCTCGCAAAATCAGACGAACCGGTTGCATGGTCAATGACACGGGAAATGTCCTTTGGCCGCTCCCATAATTGCCGAGTCAGCTCGGGGTCGCGAGACCAGGTTGATGTACCAGGATGGCTGATGGCGGCCACAATGTAACCGTGTCGTGCCAACGCACCGGCAAGCCACGCCTGATTGTAAGCGTTGCCAAACATACCATGAGATAAGACAACAAGTGGGAACCGGCTGGTCACTGGCGCAGCATCTTTCACGACTTTTGTCCCCACCCACACTTCACTTTCGAAGTCGTAAGTCTCTGGTCCAGTTGCATCTGTTGGATACCAAATAAATCCAGACAGATCGCGTTCTCCCTCAACGTCGGCGACTTTCAGTTCTGTCATTGCAGCCCGATAGGGCTGAGCAAATGCCGTGGCAGCGAACATAGCTAAGAATCCTGCAAGAAGGTGAGAAGATTGTCTCATCGAAAGCTCCGATCATCATTCAAGATAAGTCAAAGCTGAGCCGTAGGTTTATTTGAAACAATGCTTTGCACTGCCTATACCTGTCCTTGATCCTGATTGAGGACAGGTCTCGATAGAAAGAGGACAAATGGACAGCCCCGGGTTGATCAGTTTCCCCCTGCCGCTGGCGACAGCGTTTCTTTGCGGTGTGCTTACCATGCTGGCTTGGCGGCTGGATCTGGGCTTTCGTCTGGCCAACATGTTGTTTTCAGCCTTCTTTGGGTTGGGCGCCTTCTCATCCCTGTTGGTCGGCCTGCGATTTGGCTATGGAGTCGAGGAGTTGATCCCGCTGCAACGCAGTTTGCCCTTGTTCCTCGGACCGCTCCTGTATCTGAGCTTTGCATCGATGGCTGTCGAAAGGCACGACGTCGCCAAGATCGTCATGATGCACCTAGGTGCGCCTTTCATTTTGATTGGGTTGTATCTGCTCTTGGCCAGCGACTTGAGAAGTATGGATTGGGTAATCAGTGCCAGCTATTCGTATTATTGCGTCGCTCTCTTCTTACTTTGGCGGAAGGGGCCCGACGCACTGAGTCAAGCACGGGTCGATGTCACTCAGTCGCTTTCCAACTGGCTTTTACGCGGCATTGGATTTCTCGTCTTTGTACTGGTTTTGGATAGCGCGATCGCAATCGACTTTGCATTCAACAAGGGCGCCAATGCCTCAATGCTGATTTCTTACGGAACTGTTCCGTTGATCTTTCTTCTTCTTGCGACGTCAATCGCGCTCCCAGTGATGTTTTCCAAAGCCAACGCGGTGTTATACGCAGCGCCAGTAGCCAATACTGAAGATGCGAAAGTCGTAGAACGACTGCAGGCATTGATGGATGAACAACAGCTTTTTTTGGACCCCAACATAACTGTCCAACGACTTGCCAAGCGCTTAAGCCTTCCGGCCCGCACTGTGTCGTCTGCTGTCAACAGAACTCAAGGAACCAACATGTCGCAATACGTGAACGAGTTCCGTTTGACGCATGCGGCCCGGTTGCTTGCAGAAACTAATGAAAGCGTTGCCAACATCGCTACTCAATCAGGGTTTTTGGCACGCTCCAACTTCTATCGTGCATTCCAACGGGTCTACGGACGATCGCCTATCGAGTACCGCGCACTTCGAAATTCAAAAGAGAAACCACAATTCGACGACCATAATCCGCAAAATTCCAAGCATTCACACTCGGCGTAAATACTTGGTCACAAATCGAATGACAGTAGTCTCGGCTCGAAGCCGCGTCCGTGGCGCAGCCTTCATGCTGCGTTAGCAAAGTCACAATCTCAGTGAATGAATGTGCCGACAACAGGCTAGGACTTCGCGCCAATCGCGAATGGAACCGCATAGCTTGCTCATTGCAAGGCTGGTAAGCATTCCGCTGCTCAGAACACCGACTTGTTCAGAGAACTTTGGCTCACTCTCACCATATACGGTGAAATGAAACATACCGGTTTCGTTATCTTTGTCTGTTACGCACGCCCAGACAGTTGTGTCGCAAACTTTTCGAAAGACTAGAACCAGTGTTATGCTTTTTCACAACCCACCTATTCAATGTGGCGTGGTCAACTCGCACACTGCGTTCAGCCATGATCTCTCTATTACTTGCCCACGTAGTGCAAGTCCGCCAGCCACAAAGAAGTGCCTCTTCTGACCGTGAACTTGAAGTCAGTCTGGCCGTCATTCAAACCTGCACGCAGAAGATCGGCAATCGTATCTTGCCCATCGATATTTTCATCTGTCGGAAAATATGCTGTCAGCTGGTCGTTCGGTTTCAGAGTTGTGCCTGGGCCTACATCTTCTGGGACATGAACCACGCTCGTAACCCATTTTCCATTCTCTGCATATTGAGTTTGAAAAACGACGCCATTCGACAAGGTCGTGTCTTGTACGACACCCAGTGAAACGTCCCGCACTTCTACACCGTCTCTTGGGTTTGAAAGCCCGATGGTCACATCCATGGTTCCCTCTTGCGAAGGAGTAGCCCCAGATTGAAGTAGAACGGCAGCGATGGAGTTCAGATCATTGATTTCAATCCCATTGACAGAGTCAATACGCAGCCCCGCGTGAACCCAAACCGGGGCCTCGCTAGCGACGTATTCCACAGTATCGGGACTATCCGCCGACGCTACAAAAGGCAAAAGAACCTTCCATTCAGACTTCACTGAAGTCGGCCCTAAATCCTGAACGATTTGAGTGGTAGTATCAGCTTCGACATTCGCCTGATCTGTATCGCCAGTGCTCACTTTAGCAGCAACTTCATCGTTAGCCTGCGCGCGCGATTCTGCCTCAGCCATCGCCATTGCGACTGCTTCGATTTCAGCCTGTGCTCGGGCTTGCGCTTCTGCTGCGGCTTTGGCTGCCGCTTCGACTTCGGCCTGCGCGCGAGCTTCTGCCTCTGCCGCGGCTTTGGCGGCCGCTTCAACCTCGGCTTGCGCGCGTGCTTCTGCCTCGACAGCGGCTTTGGCACGTGCTTCGGCTTCGGCTTGGGCCGCCGCCTGAGCAGCCGCTTCGGCCTCAGCCTGTGCACGAGCTTCCGATTCGGTTGCCGCTTTGGCGCGGGCTTCGGCTTCGGCCTGAGCCGCTGCCTGAGCTGCGGCTTCGGCCTCAGCACGCGCTATGGTCTCTGCCTGCGCGCGGGCTTCGGCTTGGGCCAATCGTGCCTCGGCTTCTGCGACCCGTGCGGTGGCATCTGCGATTGCTTCTGCCGTCGCCGCTGCTTCGATCTCAGCTTGGGCGCGGGCTTCAGCTTCGGCAGCCAAAACGTCCTCTTGCGTTGCTTGTGGCTCGGAGGATGGTGAAAATGCTCCGATGGCCAGCACGCCGACTACGGCACCTACAACTCCAAATGCCAGCAGCCCGCCGGTTATTGCGACACGGTTGATTCCGCCGGATGAAGAGACCGCAACTCTAACATCCTGTTCAACGGCGGTCGGTTCGGTCAAGTGATCTATCACCTCGAGCCACTCATCAGCGGTTTGAAAGCGATCCTTTGGCATCGCCGACATAGCCTTGTCGAGCGCTTCGAGAAAGACGTCATCATACTTATCAAAGCGCCCCTGCAAAGGTTTGCATGGATCGGGCTTTTGCTCGGCAATCGCAGAGACCCGAGTCTGGCTGTCTGGCGCGCGCTCTCCGGTGATCACATGATAGAATGTTGCCGCCAAGGAATAGAGGTCGCTAAACGGCCCTTGCACGCCGTCAGTGACATAAAATTCCTGTGGGGAATAGCCATCCTTGACTGCGCGTAAGGCAGACAAAACACGGTTTGTTTTCCTATTTTGCTCGCGCGCAGCACCAAAATCAATCAATACAGGTATCTTGTTGGGTCCGACCAGAATGTTGTCAGGCGATATGTCCCGATGCAACATCCCTTGCTTGTGCATAAATGCGACCGCATCCAGAATCTGCCGCAGGATCGACATGACATCGGCTTCGTCCAGCTGGGTTTCAGCGTCGTCGATTGCGTCCAAAAGGTCCGGGCCTTCAACGAAGTCCAGTGCCATATAGGCGGTGTCGTTGTCCTCAAAGACTTGGTGCACACCAACGATATTGGGGTGATCCATAGTTGCCAGGCGCTGGGCTTCGTTGATGAAGTGCCGCACAATCTGGCGAAGATCTTCTTTGTGTTTTTGCACACGAGCCTTCACCAGCAGATTCTGTCGGCGCGCGAACATGGCTGGAAAACACTCTTTGATGACCACCTTGCGGTTGAGACTGTCATTGGCCAGATAGGTAATGCCGAAGCCGCCGCTGTTCAGGTAGTGGTCAATTTTGTACTGACCATGCAACAACCGGGCGCCGGCAGGGAGATCATCTGCGGAAGAGGCTCCGATCATCTGACCCGTATCTTCATCACCAGTCGTTACTAGTTTCATTACGTTGCCCATGCCTCGTCCCGTCCGTTATCGTCCCTTGCACATCAGGAATTATTCAATTTCCAATCACAAAACGTTTCTCAGTTATACACACTCTTTACGCGAGTCCGTTTGTTTCGTGATTTCCAGTATGCACACTGTTCGATCCAAGTTGGTCAGCGTAGGAAGTCAGTACATACAAACGTTTTACTTTTGCTTTATCGGAACCGGAACCATTGAACGGTTAAGCTATTTTGCAAAGGTTCACGACGCCTTCAAACATGTGATAATCTCAATCAAACCTTGTTTTAGCTATATGTTAGATCTTGGCTTTCAGATTAGCGGCAATGCAAGACGATCGAATGCCACGAGAGTAGTGGCGGCGCATGTTGTTTACCAACTGCGCGAAGATTTCGACCGAACGATTAGAATTCATGAATGTAGCCTGGTCAATTGACCCCTCAACTGGGGTGCGGATGGACATCAGCGTCTTGTAGCCACCTATGATTTCCAGAGCCTGAACCACGCAATCGTAGTCTACTGTTTCACCTTCGCATGAGTCGCAGTAGCGTTTTACGATGTTCAAGTATTTATCGGTTTCACTGATGCGGGAAATGCTTTCGTTCAAGCGAACCAAATCGACACTTTCAGGTAAGTCCGAGCCCCGGCCCAGCATCACTGTCGTGAACTGGTTGGCTTCGTCGGAAAAATGCTGATTGAGGTTCAACAGCCGTGCCAGTCGTTTGAGACCCAACAACCCCGAAACACGTTTGGGATTGGATTCTTCCACAAAGGCCCGCATCGTGATCGCCTTGTTTTCCCGCGCCATATAAGCTTCGATCCACTTGAGAAAACCGGCTTCGGACAGGCCGTAGTTTTCTGACGGCATGGAATTGATCAGATCAAAGCGGCCGTTATTCAGTGTATTCCACAATACATACTCGGCGCCTTCAATCTCACCATGAGTTTGCAGTGCTATCGCATTGCTGATTGGCTGACGACCAACCCGATATCCAAAGATGGCCTCGCCGTGTTTTTGTAGGGCAGGATTGCTCAGAGCAAGCAACCAGTTTACGGTTCCCTTATCGGGATCCGGTGCACGAAGAAGCTGGTCTCGTGCCTGATGATTGATCAAGTAATCGGAAAATCCTCCAGGTACAGTATCGCGATCGATCTGACCAAGGATCATTTGCGCCGACGTGTTCCCCTGACTGGCCGCTTCCGACAAACCTTGCAGGCCTTCGGCCTCGCTACCATTGAGCCAGGTGTCTACTGCGGTTTTGTATGGGTCTTCCTGCGCGACAGCCGCCCCTGACAATTGCAGTAGGAAAACATTGGCCAATACTGCGAGCATTCTCATACGACGTTACTCCATTGAATTATCGTCTTGGTCACTGACCGTTGTATTCCCGTTCCGAAGCTGAGTTGGCGCTTCGCTACTGGGATGTGGTGACAACGTCTCGCAACCAGACTTCCACTCGGCGGTTGATACGGCGACCATTCTCAGTGTCGTTGCAACTTAGCGGCGAGATCTCACCATAACCCAGAGTTCGGATGGTTAACCTGTCCAGGCTGTTGGTAGGCGCTGCTTGTAGCAACGCATTGCTAACTTGTTTGGCACGCTGCTGACTGAGTGACCGGTTGGATCCGCCAGCACCGACAGAGTCTGTGTATCCGATCAAAAGAAGTTCTTTGTTTGTGGTTTCTTCCTTGGCAAGCAATGAAGCAAGGCGCCTTATGTCGTCCTGTGCCCGCGTATCCAGGCGAGAGGATCCGAATGCAAACCGAAAGGTTATAGAACTACGGTCGGCACCGGACAGCTCAGCCGACATTTCCTGCAACTGTTTCAGAGTAACCTCTGCATCGGTTGGCATAACTGCGCCAAGATAGCGTAGTCCCTGCTCATTGGGGCCTTGCAGGGATTCCCCAAGTGACACAAAGCCCGAAGCATCAATTGTCTCTTGCGCCTTTTCGCTTTCGAGGAATTGCATGAAGCGGTTCAACTGTGCTGGCGCAGTTTTGCCGGTATATGCATACAAGCGTCGGCTAAGCGGGTATTCTTCTGTCTTGATGGTGAAAGGTGTCGCTGGAACCTGAATTCCACAAACACCGCGAATTGCAAGAACCTTGGCCTCATCAGCACTTGCGAGGCTGGTAATTCCGATGCCAAGCGGATCAGAAGCAACTGCTGCAGCCAATTCCGTGTCTGTTTCGAAAAAGCTTGTATCGCTCGCGTATGTTGCGCCCACGGGGTTCATGATCAGGTCATTGAAAACCAACGCAGTTCCGCTTTCAGGCGCTCGCATGTAAAGCTGGATCGGGGCATCGGGCCCACCAATCTGGCTCCAGTTGGAAATGGCTCCAGAAAATATCCGCGCTAGATCCTGTTCGGCGACTGCCCGCAGTTGGTTACTTTGCGATGTAATAACAACTAGACCGTCCAGCGCAAAAATTTTCTCGTTTTCACTCGTGGTGATATCCCCGAGTCCAGCCTGCGATGCGCTCGCCAGCTCGTCGGGTTGAACAGGGCGTGTGGTCACTGCCAGTGCTGAGTTTCCATCGACCAGTTGTTTGATCCCGTCTGCGGAGTCACCACCCATCAAGGAGACTTCGGCCAAAAACTCGCCTAGTTCGTTACGGAGCAGTAGCTTATCGACACCTTCTTCCTCAGAGCGCAAAGCAGTGCCGCCAATCTCCTCACCGAATTGCGTCGTAAGATCAGCGAATAAGACATCGACCAGGCGAGAAGAACCAGAAATGCCATATTCGACCGGACCTTCGTTCCGACTGGGGCAGGCTTCGCCAATGCATTCAACTTTGAAAGCGTCAACCGTGATTGTACCAACCACCGTCCGGAGTTCGTAATTGGCGCCATCAAAATCTATTAGCTCTCCGGTCAGAGTCATTCCGCCGTCTAAACTGTTCAATTGAACAGTTTCAGCGTTTGCCATGGTCGCGACGGACAACATCAACGCACCAGAGGTAGTTTTCAGGACCCGATTTAACATTTTCCTAACCTCAAACTTCTGATTATTGATTCTCGTTTTACTCAAGGTTGTTTCGCAAAAACTGATACAACCTTCATAATTTCTTAATGACGTAGCGGTACGCGGGAAGTTTAGTCAAGGCTGCAGCGGGGATACATAAAATTGCCTTGCTTCCCCCCACTTATGGACACGTTTGAGGCAGATTCTGACCACAGTTGGCGCTCTTTCTTAGCTTGTATCCGAAGCTGACGCGATTCAACGTCGAATTGAGTCGTGATTTTAGGGGCTCAGGTTTTCCCTGAGATTTCCCAGAACGAACCTCATACCTTTCTTGCCACGCATTCGCAGCCTTTGACCTAGGTGATTCTTAACTATTTCGAGCACTCGAACGGTTCTGTTACAAAGTTCTGAACCTGCCGAGCGGTTTCAGCAATCACTCGTGAGTTAGGACGCGAGCTCGGCGAACTGCCGAAACGGACAGAATCCGGGTGTGAATTGCCCCTTGCGGATTATGTGAGGGACTTCGATATCGTCCAAAGTTGCCGCTGCAGAAGCGAAGGGGTTGTGTCGCAAACTTTAAATGACGCGTACGGCACATGTGTGGGTTCAAGCCATTTAGATCAGCTTCAGCCACACTGGATGGCATTGAGGTAGTCAACATGATCCGGAAGAAACAATTCTCTAGTAATACAACCTCTGGCTTTCGGATGTTTGCTGAGATCGCAGGATAATTGGGTCTAGCATAACGCTGGTTCTAGTCTTCGAAAAGTTGGCGACACAACCTTTGGGCCAGTCGCAAACGCGCAGCACTCCAGTTGAAGGCGTAGATTCCCATCATCGAGCACAAGCTACAAATACGCTTCGATAGTGAAGTACATTATTTTTGACATTGTGTATAATATTTCATACAATTAGTAAGCAATAATCGACTCATTAGAAGTGTTCTGTCCAAAAGGGATTTCAGAAATGACCTACCAAGATCGCAATACGGTCGTCTCGATCTTCGTGAACCTCGCCGTTAGTGCATTTGTTGTTTCACGGCTTCTGGATATGAATGCCTCTGGATTGTTTGATGGCCCAGACGCTGTAAACAACTGGGCCCGCATGGTGATCTGGCTGATCCCCTTGGGCGTCGTGGCCACCATCATCGGCACCATGCTGTTCAACATTGGGTTTGCGATTGTTACACACGAACCCAAACCCAGCTTCGTCGTTGATGAACGTGACAAGATGTTCGAGCGCCGTGGCAGCTACGCCATCATTATCTTCGCCGGTGCGGGTTTTATCTCAGCTGTCGTCGCCATGGCTCTCAACGCATCAGCGCTCACTGGCTTCAACATCATCTATTTCGGAATGGCCTTCGGATCCCTGTCAGCAGATATTGTCAGATTTGCTAGCTATCGGCGGGGGTACTGATCCATGGGCAAGCTCAGGATCACCAACAATATTAGACGTCTACGCTTTGACGCAGATGAAATGACGCAAAAAGAACTCGCCGAAAAGGTTGGAGTCACCCGACAAACCATCGTTGCCATTGAAAACGCCAAATATTCACCAACGCTCGAACTGGCGATCTTGATTTCTCGTGTATTCGACAAGCCCCTCGAAAAAGTCTTCGACATCCAAGACGCCAGCTAAATCATCGCGTCTGCTGCACCCTACCAAAGGATTAGATATGTTCATCAAACCCACCCGGTTCTGGAATCTGATGGCGAGATCCTATGCCCGCCGTCCGGTCCAAAACCAAGCCGCCTATGAATACAAACTGGACATAACTGCAAGACACCTGTCCCCCCAAGACCGCATCCTGGAATTTGGCTGTGGCACAGGTACGACGGCGCTCATTCACGCCCCAAAAGTCGCCCATATCGACGCCATCGACTATTCATCCGAAATGATCTCAATCGCCCGGGAAAAAGCCGACGCGCAGGGTAGCAAGAACATCAACTTTGAAGTTAGCGCGTTCGAGTGCTGGCCTATTCCGGCGAAGGGTCAACAGTATGATGCCGTACTGGCTATGTCGATCCTGCACTTGGTACTGGATCTTGACGCGACACTGGACCGTGTTCGTAGTTCCTTGAAGGAAGGTGGCCTGTTCTTCAGCTCGACGGTCTGCCTGGAAGGTCTCGAGAAGTTCGTCATACCAGCTCTCGGGACCATCGGCCTATTGCCCAAGATCCGCGCCCTGACGCAAGAAATCCTTGTAGAGAGTATGCAAGCTCATGGGTTCGAAATTGAACAAAAGTGGCGTCCCGAAACGGGTTCGACTGCTTTCATCATCGCAAGGAACAGCGGTTAGTCGTTCGACATCTGACAACACTGACCCAGCCGTTCATGCACGCCGCCGAGAACGGCTGGAGAGAGCCCTGATTGACCTATGCTGAAACACGCATGAATGTCCGCTATGGGGCAAGCAAAGCAATAGCGATGGTTGAGGCGATGATGCGAAGTACAATGTGGCGACGGATTGATGTCGTGGGCACAGAAGCCTGTTCGGTTAACCGTAACGGAACGTCTCGCGTAATCTCGGGCATGGCTGTCTACGTAGTTGAAAATTCTCCTGTCAGAATAGCTTATTCCGTGACCTGTAATGACGAATGGGAGTGTAGCGCCGCCACCGTACAGCGTTGGATTGGGGCAGATAGGGTTGATCTTGTTTTAGTGAAGCAAGACGATGGTACATGGACCTCGAATGACAAAGTTGTGGATGCTGTTGATGAATTGCTCGACATCGATCTTGGGTTTACACCGGCCACGAACACGAATGCGATCAAGCGACTCCAGCTTGGGATTGGAGATCAGGCAGAGTTCACTGCTGTTTGGTTGGATGATGAAACCTGGACATTCAAACCGCTGAAGCAACGATATGAGCGGCTGAACGAGAATACCTATAGGTACACTTCGATCAATAGTGGATACGAAGCAAATTTGACTGTCGATGGATTTGGTTTCGTTCGAGTTTACCCTGAGTTTTGGAAAGCAGTGATAGCTTAGGCCCAACAAGCGTTCTAAAGCTAAAACGATTGCCAGAAACGGACTTCGTTTTTCCAGGTGAGCGGCAGTATAGTCCGTCTACCCGTCGTAAAAAGCCTCTAAAAATCGATCTCAACACCCGGCAGGTTCAGCTCTTTCATCATGTCGCGCAATTCCTGACGTGCTGCGATGTTCGAAATGTTCAGCTGTTTGATCCCGATATCCTTGAGGTCCAATAGGGTCAGCCCGCGCGGGAACAGCTCTCGGAAAATAACGCGTTCGGAAAAGCCCGAAGCAACCCGGAAGCCGATCCGCTGCGACAGCATCTCGATCGCGCGCTGCATCTTTTCCTTGTTGACCATGCGTTGGGTACCGACGCGGTTGCGCACAACGACCCAGTCGATGGGCTTCAGGCCGGCTTGCGCGCGCAGCTGGCGTGCGTTCCAGACCATCTCGGAATAGACCGACGGACCCAGAATTTTCTCACCCTTTGAATCGATGCGTGCCAGCAGGTCAAAATCGATAAAACTGTCGTTCAGCGGAGTGATCAGCGTATCAGCCAGCGAATGCGCCACCTGGCTGAGACGGGTATGAGAGCCGGGGCAGTCGATCAGGATGAAATCGCTGTCGCTTTCCAGCTCGGACACGGCCGCTGACAGGCGGTGGTCATAGATGTTCTCGCCGGGTTTCAGCGTGCTTGCGTCGATCTCGGGCAGGTCATGGTGGCGGGGGCTGGGAAGGGTCAGGTCCGCGCTTTGCAGAAAGCTGTTCCGGTTCTCGAAATACCGTCCCAAGCTGCGTTGCCGCAGGTCCAGATCTAGGGTGCTGACCTTGTGACCCAGGCGGGCGAGTGCGGTGGCCACATGCATGGACACAGTCGATTTGCCCGCGCCGCCCTTCTCGTTCCCCACTACGATAATATGTGCCATGCCTGTATTCCCAAGTCTCACCGTGTTTGCGTACACGTTGTTGCAGGCCACTATATGTTGTGGAAAGCGGGAAGGGAAGAACCCGAAACAAGGTAGGGCTGCATAAAAAGCCCCTGTTGCGGAAATCTCAGCCTGCCCTTAGGCCGCTGACTTGCGAAAGCCGGGACTATGTTTCAATCTCCAGGCTTAAGGACTGTGAGAAAGACATGGCTTGGAGCATCTGTTTCTGAACGTACTGAATGTGGTGCTGCCGGTGCTGATCTGTGCCGGGGCTGGGTATGTACTGGCGTTGACCAAAACGCCCTTTGACAACAAGGTCATTGGCGCGATCGTTTCGCGGGTTGGATATCCCACACTGATCATCTCGCATCTGTCGGCCACAAAGATCGCTGTTGGAACGTTTCTGGACGTGATGGCCGCTGCGGTTTTGGCGATTGCCGGGTTTGGTGTTCTGGGATTTGCGGCGCTGAAGGTTATGCGCCTACCGGCGCGGGCCTTTCTGACGCCTCTGATGCATGGGAATGTGGGCAATATCGGATTGCCAATCACTTTGCTTGCGTTAGGCGATGCGGGGATGGCCTATACGATGGCATTTGTAGTGGTCGTTCTTGTCAGCATCTTCACTGTAGGGATGTGGATACCAGCCAAAGAGTTTTCGCCCAGAAAGCTCGCCACCTCGCCGATCATATATGCGGTGGTCCTATCGCTGGTGCTGATGGCCAGCGGCTATAGCCTGCCTCAGCCTGTTGCGAAGTCATTCGATATCCTGGGTGGGCTTTCCATCCCGCTGATGCTGCTGACATTGGGCCACACATTGGCCAGCCTTCGGGTCAACCGCCTTGGGCGTGCGGTGATACTGACCGCTTTGCACCTGGTGATGGCAGTTGCAATCGCCAGCGGGTTGGTCTGGGCCTTCGGCTTTACAGGCGCTGAGCGCGGCGCGGTGATCCTGTGCTGTTTGATGCCGTCATCGGTGGCGACCTATTTGTTCATAGACCAGCATGTGCCGGAATACGGCCCCGATGTTGCCGGGTTCATACTGGTTTCGACCCTGACAACGATCATCGCTTTGCCGCTGGCGCTGTCCTACTGGATCTAAGGCTAGGCGGTTTGCACATTCCTGCTAAGCTGTCGGTGTGGCGCTCCATAGTCGCCGCCCGTATTTTAGGACGTATTTGATGTTACAAACGAATTCATCTGATGTCGGCGCACGCGTTGTATTGGTCATGACGGCGATTTGCATGGTTGTTGTTGGCTTCAATTCCACGGCGGTTGCGACCATCCTGCCTGATCTTAAGAATGAGTTCGATCTGTCGCCTTCGGACCTGCAATGGGTCATGGCCATCTATACCGTGGTCAGTGCCACGCTGGTGACGATTATCAGTCGGCTGGGTGATATCACGGGCAAGCTGGGCGTGTTTCTGGTTGGCATGATCGTTTTTGCCATAGGCTCTGCCTCGGCCTTGTTCGCGCAGGACGGGGCGATGATGCTGTTTGGCCGTGGGGCGCAGGGGGCAGGGGCCGCAGCGCTGTTTGGCACGTCGTTGCCCTTGTTGACTGCAGCGACCCCGGAGGAAAAACGCGCCAGCGTTACCGGAGCATGGGGCGCCATTGTCGGACTGGCGATCGGGATCGGCCCAATCCTGGGCGGTGCATTCGCCCATTACATCAGTTGGAGAGCCGTTTTCGCCACCGATCTGATCTTGCTGACCACCGCGTTTATCATTGGCTTGACCGTGAGAAAACGGAACTATGTACCGAACACGCGACTGGCCGGTGCCCGGTTCGATTATCTCGGCGCTGTGGCTCTTGTGCTGTTTCTGGGGCCGTTGTCATTTGCCCTGAGCAATGGGGAAAGTGGTGGATGGCGGGCACCGTTGACGCTGGTGCCGTTGGGTGTGGCCATGCTGGCCATGGTCGGCCTTGTGCTGGCTTCGCGCCGCAGTGAAGATCCGTTGGTCGAGCTGCGCTATTTCCTTCATCCGCGCTATTTCATGGCGGCAGCGGGGATGTTCCTTACCGGCTTTACGCTGTTTGGCTTTTTCGTCTACTTTAACACATTCGTCCAATCGCCTGATACATTCGGATACACGCCTATCGGGGCTGGACTTGCGATTATGCCACTCAGCCTTAGCATGTTCGCGATCTCGGTCATTGCGCCCCGATTTCTTGCGCCCTACAGCTTTCAATGGCCTGTTGTGATCGGGCTGGGTGCAATGGCCGCTGGGTTTTTGTTGCTGACCACGATTACAGTTCCCACTCAATATGCGCAGATCTGGTGGAAGTTGATGATCGTCGGCATTGGTCTTGGTATCTGTTTCTCGCTGCTACCGCGTCTTGGGTTGCGGCTTTTGCCTGATGAGCATGTGGGGCAAGGCTCAGGTGTAATCAATGCCTGCCTCTATTTCGGGGCTACGTTGGGGGCTGTGGTCTGCGGGCTTGCCGAAGCCATCACCTCTCGTCGGGGTCTTGCCGAAGTGATCGACGCGTTACCGGCCGGCTCGGCCCCCCGTGATGATCTGGCTCATGCGCTGACCCACGGAACGCCCAGTCAAATCCAGCAACTGATTGCCGGCATGGATCCGACTTCGGGAAGTGCTCTGGCAAGGGCTCTGCGCGACCTGCAAGACAACGCTTTTGACAGCGCCATGATGGTGACGGCGATTGCGGCGCTGATCGGCGTGACGCTGGGGTTGATGTTGCTGCGCGGCCCTGTGCCCCCGGTGCACAGCGCGGCGGATCTGACACGCGCGACGAAACCCTGAGGGATTGATCCTGACGCGTTTCTTGTCAGGGCGGTGTCAGAGGTTTCGGGTAATACGAAAAAGGCCGCCCAGAGGGGCGGCCTTTCGCATTCGAAACGGGTCAGGCTTAGAAGCCCAGACCTTCGTATTTCTTTTTGAACTTCGACACACGGCCACCGGCGTCCATCAGACGCGCGCCGCCACCGGTCCATGCGGGGTGCACGGAGGGGTCGATTTCCAGAGCCAGCTGATCGCCTTCGGAGCCCCAGGTGGATTTCATCTGAACTATGGTGCCATCGGTCATTTTGACGTCGATGACGTGATAATCGGGATGGATGTCTTTTTTCATCTTTCCGTTCCTTACGCTTCGGCGCCAGCTTTGGGCTTGTAGTTGGTGACCTCTGCGATACGTGCGGATTTACCGCGACGAGTGCGCAGATAATACAGTTTGGCGCGACGAACGCGGCCACGGCGGACAACGGTGATGCTGTCGATATTGGTTGAATACAGCGGGAACACACGCTCCACGCCTTCACCAAAGGAAATCTTACGCACGGTGAACGCACCGGCGATGGTGTTGCCACCTTTACGGGCGATGCAGACGCCTTCGTAGTTCTGAACACGGGTGCGCGACCCTTCGGTCACTTTAAAGCCGACACGAATGGTGTCACCGGCTTTGAAATCAGGGATGTCTTTCCCCAGGGCGGCAATCTGTTCCGCCTCAAGCTGTGCGATCAGGTCCATCGCAGGTTCTCCTATCTGCTCGTGGTTGGTCCACGAAGTTTGGGCACGGCCTGAGAGCTCTTGGTCTTCACCGGGTCCTGCGTACAGCCCGCCAGAGGTCAGATCGAATGTTCACTTGGTCTCTGGCCTGCCCGCCGCGCCGTGGCTGAAGAAAGCCGGGCGTCACGACATGATGCAAACCAAAACACCGGAGTCGCGAAGTTGCGGCACCGGATTGCGGTCATTTACGGGCATCGGGGGCAGGGATCAAGCCTAAATCGCCATGCAAGGCGGGGAAAACGGTGGGTTTCCGCCGCACGCAAACAGAACCATTGCCTTGCGGGGCTGATCAGGCAAACTGGACGTAATTATAAGAGCAGTCATTTGATACAGGATTAGATCATGCGCACCGCATTGATGCTCGCCGTCATGGCCTTTGCGACCCTGTCCTGCGGTCGCAGCAGCCCGCCGCCGCAACTGGTCGAGGCCCAGTCGTTTCCAGATGCTACGCCGCCCTCTGTGATCTTCCCAGCCTTTGCAGATGCAGACCCCCACGAATGGGAAGGGCGACATCCGGGGCATTACCCGGTGCACGGGCTGGACGTATCGCGCTGGCAAGGAGCGATAGACTGGCGCACCGCCAAGCAGTCCGGCGTTAGTTTCGTCTTTATCAAAGCGACCGAAGGGGGCGATGTGGCCGACCCCATGTTTGCCGCTCATCGGCAAGGTGCGCGGGCAGCGGGTGTGCCGTGGGGGGCATATCATTACTACTATTTCTGCCGGTCGGCGCGGGAACAGGCCAGCTGGTTCATCCAAAACGTACCCAAGGGATCGGATCTGCCACATGTGCTGGACATGGAGTGGACCCCGCATTCTAAGACCTGCACCCTGCGCCCCGATGGTGCGACGGTTCGGGCCGAGGCTCAACGGTTCCTAGATATCCTCGAACGCCACTATGGGCGCCGTCCGATCGTCTATACGACGGTGGATTTCTATGGTGATACGAATATCGGGCGGCTGCCCAAGACCGAGTTCTGGTTACGTTCGGTCGCCGGTCACCCGCGAAATGTGTATCCCAAAGCGGTGTGGCGGCTCTGGCAATACACCGGCACCGGGCTGGTGCCCGGTGTTCAGGGGAGGGTTGATATCAATGTCTTCAACGGGCCACCGGAAATCTGGGCGCGCTGGAAATCTGGTAGCCCTTAGACTTTGGGCACCCCATAGGTTTTGAAGGTGTCGCCCGCGACGAAGTGACCAAGCGTGCATTCGCGCTTTCCCCCCCGAATAATTCTGCAACCGGGACCGCTCAGCTGCGGGGCTCATGTCACACGGTGGATGTCAGTCAGACGTCTCTTCCCGTTCACCCAGATAGGTCTCCCACAGATCGGGTCGCCGTTCGCGGGTGATCTGTTCGGACATATCGTGACGCCATTCGGCGATGCGACCATGATGGCCTGACATCAAAATCTCGGGGATTGGGCGGCCTTTCCATTCGGCCGGGCGGGTGTACTGGGGGTGCTCCAGCAGGCCCGACGAAAAACTCTCTTCTTCGGCAGAAGCCTGATTGCCCAGAACGCCGGGGATCAGACGCACCGTGGCGTCGATCAGCGCTTGCGCGGCAATCTCGCCTCCGGTCATCACGAAATCCCCCAGCGAGACCTCTTGGACGCCGTAATGCTCCAGCACCCGTTCATCAACACCTTCAAACCGCCCACATAGCAGGGTCATGCCATCACAGCGCGCGAGGTTCTGCATCATGCGCTGGTCCATGCGGCGACCGCGCGGGCTAAGGTAGATCAGAGGCCAGTTTCCTTGCGCCTCGGTCATCGTGTGCTCGATTGCTTCGCCCAATACATCAGAGCGCAACACCATCCCCGCTCCGCCGCCGGCCGGGGTGTCGTCCACATTGCGATGCTTGCCGACACCGAACTGACGCAGGTCAACGGTTTCCAGCTGCCACAACCCTTCTTGCAGGGCTTTTCCAGTCAGGCTTTCGCCAAGAACTCCGGGAAAGGCCGACGGAAACAAGGTGATGATCTTGGCCTTCCACACCCCATGCAAATCGGGCGTGGGCGTAAGCAGTTCGCGCGGTTTCAGCGTAGGACGGATCGCCTTGCGACCATGAGATTTCGGGGACGTATCAGTCATGATGTACCAATCAGGTCTGTCTGCGCGCGTTCAATCACGGCAGTCTTTTGCGCCACCAGAGCCGCCTCGTCCAGGCGCGAACGGTTCAGGTCCAGCAACTCGGACAGGACGTCTGCGGGGAGCCGGGTATTGACCTGAGTCGGAGGCACCAGAAGGTTGGCCTTGTCACGCGACAGGTCCATAAATTCGGCAAAGGGGTCGCCAGGTCCAAGCCGTCGCAGTTGCAAATCTTCCAGCCATTCAGTCGTAACAGAGACGGAAGGCAGCTTTTCCTTGATGCGGCTGACGGTGTCTTGCAGCGGGGGCAGGTGGTCCAGGTTGTCGCGAAAGGTTTCAAAGTCAAAAACCTGTCGCATCCGTTCCAGATCATGTGCCCACAGGCTGCGCAACCAGCCTCCGCGCTGGCGCAGAGACAGGTATATCGTGATCTCAACCTCTTGCCCTGAAAATCGCTGGCGAATTGAATCCACCAGACAGGCAGCCAGATCGGGGGCCGCAGCATAGCCTTGGTCGATATTGCGGCTGGGCCTGAGGCCGGCGAAGTTTTCTTCGCTCAGGATCAGTCCCCGCTTGTCGCCGAAATCCAGGCTGTCCAGAAATTCGCGCAGCTGACTGCCAAACTCGGAGAGGGTTCCCACTGTTCCATAGACGGAATGGTTGGTGGCCGCGCGGGAAAGGCCGGAATTGCGGGTTCGATACGGTAGGACCAGCGCAAAATGCGGCCAAATCAGCTCGCGATTTTCATAGAGGAAGGATTGCGCTGCTGTTGTGCCAGTTTTGTGCAGGCCCAGATGCAGCAGGACCCGACGCATCAGATCAGCCCTTCGGGCGGGTCGGCGACGATGCGGCCCTGTTCCAGATCAACTGTAGGAACCGACTCGAGTGTGAACGGTAGCAAAACAGTGGAATTCAGGCCCGGCCCGTGCAATTCCAACAGGTCCGCCGCACCGTGGTTCTGGACAGATTTAACCTGACCCAGCAACGCGCCCCCTGTGTCATAGACCGCAAGCCCGATCAGATCTGTGTGGTAGAACTCGTCATCAGGTAGCGAAGGCAACTGATCGCGCCGCGCAAACAGGCGCAGCCCCTTCAGGTCATCTGCCTGTTCCTTGGTTTCAACTCCGCCCAATCT
This sequence comes from Ruegeria sp. CDSC081, assembly GCF_059610485.1. Lineage (NCBI taxonomy): Bacteria > Pseudomonadati > Pseudomonadota > Alphaproteobacteria > Rhodobacterales > Roseobacteraceae > Ruegeria > Ruegeria sp. CDSC081. The sequence goes on from NZ_JBXWNS010000012.1 coordinate 42,923, forward strand.
GGCGGCAAAGCCATTCTTGATCGAACGAGTCAGGACCAGCGGATAGCGTTCCGCGCCCTGTTCATCCGTCAGCGGCGAATAGGCTTCGATATCCTCGGGGATCGCGCAATAGCTTTTCAGGCGCACTTCGCCGCGCACCCCGTATGAGCCCGCAACACTTCCTACGCAGATCAGGTCATTCATTTGGTCCATCCACCGTCACACATAGCCCGTCTTGCCATAACCCGCGTGCCTCACACGCTTCGCGCTGGTTCGAGCGTTCGAAAAACACGCCCACAATAAAGGCGATCATCAACAGGATAGGAAGCCGTAATAGTCCGAACATACGTCTATCGTACCTCCACAAGCAGGTTGTCGTCGCGGATTTCCCAGCCAGATTGCTGCAACTCGGGGGTTTCCGAGTGCTCTTCGGGCCATCCGACACAGAAGTAACCGATCAACCGCCAGCTATCCGACACATTCAGATCACGCGCCATTTGTTCGGGATCCAGAATAGACACCCATCCCAAACCCATCCCTTCGGCCCGCAACGCAAGCCAGAACAACGTGACAGCCGAGACCACGGAATAGCGCCGCATCTCGGGCATCGAACCTGCACCCAAACCGCGTCCCTTGTCGGTGGAATCGTCGCAGAACACGGCCAGCTGCACCGGTGCTTCCTGCATTCCCGTCAGTTTCAGCTGACTGTAGAGCTGCGCATTGTCGCCCGAGTATCCCTTTAGGGCCTGGGCATTCGCCGCCTGAAAGTTCTTAAGCGCAGCCTCACGCGCGGCGGTACTTTCGACTCGGACCACACGCCAAGGCTCGCTGAGCCCCACAGAAGGCGCCAGTCGAAACGCGTCGAGGCAGCGCGTCAGCACTGCCTCGTTCACAGCTTCGTCGCGAAACCGGCGCACGTCGCGCCGGAGCCGCAACAACAGATCGAACTGCGCGCGAAAATCGTCGGTAAAGGTCTGATGCCGCACGCGCCGCCCTGCTTACTCTTCTGCTGCTGCTTCTTCAGCAGGCGCAGCAGCAGCTTCGGCAGCTTCAGCGGCCTTTGCAGCTTTTTCTTCCGCGCGCTCCTGAGCTTTCTTGCCCGGGGTACCCTTGTTGGGGTTGCTACGCTCAGCTTTTTCCTTGGCGCCGGCTGCTTCCAGCATGCGGGCGATCCGGTCGGTGGGCTGGGCGCCCTGGTCCAGCCAGTACTGGATGCGCTCCATGTCCATTTTAACGCGCTCTTCGTTGTCTTTCGGCAGCAGCGGGTTGTAGGTGCCCAGCTTTTCGATGAAACGGCCGTCGCGCGGCATGCGGCTGTCGGCAGCCACGATGCGGTAGAAGGGACGCTTTTTCGAGCCGCCGCGGGCGAGACGAATTTTCATTGCCATGGTGGTATCTCCTTTAGATGGCGTGTGCCGGGAACGGCCCGGTCAATTCTGGTGTTTCTTATGGTGTCGGATGACTTCCTGAATGATGAAATTCAGAAAAGCCTTGGCGAAATCGGGGTCAAGATCGGCCTCTTTCGCCAGGTCTTCTAACCGTGCGATCTGCGCAGCTTCGCGCGTGGGATCGGACGGGGGAAGGTCGTGTGCCGCTTTCAGTTTGCCAACGGCTTGTGTGTGCTTGAACCGCTCGCCCAGTGTGTAAACCAGAATCGCGTCCAAGCGATCGATGCTTTCGCGGTGGTCCTTGAGCAACGCGGCAGCCTGAGTCACGGGATTGGTCATTGGCCGGTCCTTTCGGTGGTCAAAGCAGGTTCGGATAAATCGAGCGTGGGATGGCGCCAGACCTGGCAGGGCTTGCCCATCACTTCGCCTTCGCGCTCGAAGCTAGCCCCCATACGCTCGGCCAAGGCACGAGAGCGCGTGTTTTCATGCGCGATATAGCTGATGACGCTATTCAAACCCTGTTGGCGCGCAGCATAGTCGCGAGCTGCAAGGGCTGCCTCGAAAGCCAGACCTTTGCCTTCCGCCCGTTCCATCAGGGTCCAACCGAGTTCGGGTTCGTCCCAGCCAGGTACATCAATGATGCCAACCCCGCCAACAAAGCGACCGCTGGATTTCTCGGTCAGATGCCAAAGGCCGTAGCCTTTCAGCGCCCAGTGACCCAGACGTGTTGCCAGAGAGCTCCAGCTGCCCACATGATCCCGCGGACCGCCAACCATATGGCTGCGCTCGGATGCATAGAAGGCAGTCAACTCAGGCAGGTCATCCACATGCGGGGCCCGCAGAACAAGGCGTTCAGTTTCGATGATCGGGATGGAGAATGTCGTCATGCGTATGCCTCCACTCCACCGTTCTCAAGGTCTGATGGAGCCGGGTGCCGCCAAACCTGCATCTCGCCATAGGCCGGGTGTTTATAGATGCTGTCAAACCGCGCACCCAATCTATCGGCCACGGCTCTGCTCACCAGATTGTCGGGGTCGATCAGAGAAATAGCAGTATCCCAGCCCAGTACGTCATAGGCATATGTCCGTGCGGCGAGCGCCGCCTCGGTCGCGTATCCTTTGCCTGTTGCGCTGCTCATCAGTGTCCAGCCGATTTCCGGCTCAGGCCAGCTATGCGGAAACCACAGCCCTACATGACCGATGTATTTGCCGGCGCCTTTTTCCTCTACCGCCCAATACCCATAGCCGCGAAGGGTCCAGTGACCCAGCAGTAGGGCAAGTGTCCGCCATGTCTCATCCGCACGCTTGGGACCGCCGACGAATTTCGATGCGTCGCTGGCAAAGAATGCTTCCAGCGCGCTGAAATCGTCCTCGCACGGGGCACGCAGGATCAGGCGGTCAGTCTCAAGCCGAGGGATATGAGGTGCAGCGGCGGTCATTTACTTCTTTTTGCCAAATCCGCTGAGGCCCGGGGGCAGGGCCATGCCGCCGCCCATGCCGGGCAGGCCACCGCGACCACCCATTGCCTTGGCCGCAGCCTCCAGCGCCTTGGGGTCCATACCGCCGGCCATATCCTCGGGCGAGGGGCCGCCTTTGCCGAACATGCCCTTCATGGCCTGTTTCAGCATCTTGCCTTTGCCCATCTTGCCCATCTTCTTCATCATGTCCGACATCTGCCGGTGCATTTTCAGCAGCTTGTTGAGGTCGCTGACCTCCATACCCGAACCCGCCGCGATACGTTTCTTGCGGCTGGCTTGCAGCAGTTGCGGGTTGGCGCGTTCACGCTTGGTCATGGATTGGATCAAGGCGATCTGGCGCTTGAGCACCTTGTCATCCATGCCCGATTCTTCGACCTGTTTGGCCATCTTGCCCATGCCGGGCATCATGCCCATCATGCCTTGCATGCCGCCCATCTGGATCATCTGTTCCAGCTGCATCTTCAGGTCGTTCATGTTGAACTGACCTTTGACCATGCGCTTCATCATGCGCTCGGTCTGTTCGATCTCCATCGTTTCCTGGGCCTTTTCGACCAGGGCAACGATGTCGCCCATTCCCAGAATACGTCCTGCAATCCGGTCCGGCTCGAACGTCTCAAGCGCGTCCATCTTTTCGCCCAAGCCCACAAAGCGGATCGGTTTGCCGGTGACCGCGCGCATCGACAACGCCGCGCCACCGCGCCCGTCGCCATCCATCCGGGTCAGAACCACGCCCGAGATACCGACCTTGGCTTCGAATTCCTCGGCGACCTCAACGGCGACCTGACCGGTCAGACCGTCGACGACCAGCAGGGTTTCGCGCGGGTCGACCGCGTTGCGAACCTGCTCGACCTCGTTCATCAGCACTTCGTCGATGTGCAGACGGCCCGCGGTATCGAGCATATAGACGTCATAGCCACCCAGCGTCGCTTGCTGCTTGGCGCGTTTGGCGATGTCGACGGGCTTCTGGCCGGGAACAATCGGCAGCGTATCGACGCCGACCTGTGTGCCCAGAACGGCCAGCTGATCCATCGCCGCCGGGCGATAAACATCCAGCGAGGCCATCAGGACCTTCTTGCCCTCTTTCTCTTTCAACCGTTTGGCAAGCTTACCGGTTGTCGTAGTCTTACCCGAACCTTGCAGACCGACCATCAAGATCGGGGCAGGCGGGTTGTCGATTTTCAACGCACCGGGATCATCCTCACCGCGCAGCACGTCAACGAGCGTGTCATGCACGATCTTGACGACCTGCTGGCCGGGGGTGATCGACTTGGTCACCGCTTGTCCGGTGGCCTGATCCTGTACCTTCTTGACGAACTCCCGCGCGACCGGCAGCGAGACGTCAGCCTCAAGCAAGGCAACCCGTACTTCGCGCAGGGCGGTCTTGACGTCCTCTTCAGACAGCGCACCCTGTTTGGTCAGCCGGTCAAAGACGCCAGAGAGGCGTTCGGATAGATTTTCAAACATGCCTGCGGCCTCCTATGCCGGTTATCTGGTGGCGCCTCTTAGATAAGAAACACCGGTTAAATGCACAATTGCCCCCACGGGCGTAACACGCTGGTGGGGGGCGATCCCTGAACGACTCAAGGGACCGGAAGATCTGAGGCTTCCGGATGTTGGGCAGGGATTTAAGCTGAACGGCTAGCGGTGTCAACCTTGCGCGCGGGAAGCCAGTTATTGACCGCATCAACCAGCCGATGCGCACCACGACCGTTCGAGAACGCTTCGACGATGGGATGACGTCCCGCGCTCATCCCCTTGTCCAATATTAGCACAGGGCGATAGAGGGTGGATGACCCCTTGTCGCTTCTCGATGTCGTGCTTTCAATCTCTGCATGGGATAGGTTTGAAAGCACATGCTCGACAGTATCATAGCCAAAAACCGACTGCCTGCGGATCATTATGCGGTCTTCCTTTCGGTCCAGGATGACCTGAACACGACGGACAAAGGCGCAGAATGCTCCAAAGCCCATTCCACCGCCGAACAGTGCAAAGAAGATGCCGAACAAGATGCCCTCACCGCCTTCGCTGGCCAGAAACAGGCCTGCGCCGACAAAAGCCAGAATGAAGAAGACCAGCATGATGCCGATGAACCATGGCGTATCGGACAGGATCAGTTGGTTCGGAGTGTTGCGTGTAATTTTCATGGCGGCACGCTAACACCGAAGGCAGCACCTGTCGTGGCTTGAATTCGCCCGCGCGTTGCGCGATGAGCGCAGCAAATTAGGAGGGTCCCATGGACGCATCATCAGCTTTTCAGGATACACTGCCGCTCAGCTCGGATGCGCTGTTGGCGCAACTGGACGTCTGGGGGCTGTCCTATCGGTTGCACACACATATCCCGCTGCGCACGGTCGAGGATGCCAAAGGGGTCGAAGACCAATTCATGGTGCCGGGTGAGAATGCGTTGCGCCTCAAGAACCTGTATCTGCGCGATAAGAAAAAGCGGAACTATCTGGTGACGCTGGAACAGAGCCGCGACATCGACCTCAAGGCGCTGGGCGCCGAGCTGGGTGTCGGCAGCCTGTCCTTTGGCTCGGCGGATCGGCTGTTGCAAAACCTCGGCATCCGCCCTGGGGCTGTCAGCCCGTTGGCGATGATCAACGGGGTGCAGAATGATGTACGCTTTTACATGGATGCTGCCGCACAACAGGTCGATGTGATCAACATGCATCCCTTGGTCAACGACCGCACAGTTGCCATATCGCGCGCTGATTTGATGGCCTTCTTCGATCGGATTACATGCGCGGTGAACTGGCTGCCCTGATCAGGGCACTAACGCTTCGTCCAGGGCCGCGGCCACATGTGCAGCGGACGGGTTGATGAACAGATGCCCGTCAGCCTCGAACACAGGGTCGTCCAGATGATCGGGAAAGGCCAGCGGCAGTTCCGTGCAGGCCAGAAGGATTGCGGTTCCGGGTTCGGCATGCCGGTTACAAAAGGCCAGCAGGCGCGCACGGGCGCTTTCTGACGCGCCGCCGTAGAAATCACCGTCGATTATCGCTTGCATCTTTGCAATTTCGCTTTCGGGCAGGCGGGCGTTTGCGCTGATGCCAATCTCGCCCAGCTTGTTGGCATAGTGCGTCGCCTGCATCGTTACCGTGGTGCCCAGAACCAGCGCGCGCGTGGCGTCTGTCGAGGCCGTAACCTCGGCGGTTGCATCGAAGATGCTGAGAATGGGCATCGTAACGCCCTGTCGGATTGCATGCAGCCGCGCGTGGGGTGTGTTCGAGGCGATAATCCCAAAGTCACAGCCAGAGGCTTCAAGAGTTAACAAAGCTTCCCGAAATACAGCATCAAATCCGGCCCAACTGGCCTCATCGCCCGCGACGCCACGCAGGGCACGGGTTTTAGCCTGGGTCACGGACTCGATGGTCATGGGTGGGATGGGCAGAGGGGATCCATGTCCGCGCTGGGCGAAAAACCGCCCCGCGCCTTCGGCAATCGCCCGGTAATAATCAACGGTCGAGGCCCAGCCCACGCCGCCCAGAATGCCGATCTTTTTCATTGCGTGCGTCCAGTCTGCCCATTTGGTATCCAGGACAGACTGGACGTTTTCTGAGGTGAAGGTCAATCAGGCTGCCAGTTGCGAAACCGCATTTCGTGCATTGCTGAGAGAACCTTCGGCATCCAGCGCCAACTGGTCGGCGGCGACGATTTCGACGTCATGGATACCGATAAAGCCAAGTACATGCTTGGCATAGGTGGTGGCAAAATCGACATCAGACCCGACAGCTGTGCCACCCGACGCAACGGCCAAAACCGCGCGCTTTCCATCTAACAGGCCTTTTGGACCGCTTTCGGAATACGAAAAGGTCACTCCGACGCGGGCAATCAGGTCGATCCAGGCTTTGTACGCCGCGGGCACCGAGAAATTGTAGATCGGCAGGCCTATGACAAGCGTATCGGCCTGCTGCAGTTCAGTAACCAGCTCGTCAGACAGGGATAACTGGTCCTGTTGCATGGCACTGCGCTGATCGGCAGGGGTGAAATTTGCGCTGACCCAGGCTTCGGTCAGCAGCGGCAGAGGTGTGGCAAGGTCACGGCGAATTATGCGGTCAGCGCCCAGGTGATTGACGATGCGTGCCGAAAGGTCACGAGTGGTCGAACCTTCGCGGCGGGCCGATGCGTCGATATGCAGGATAGTTTTGGTCATGGTTCAATTTCCTTTGGTGTGCAGGATGTGTCTTGGCCCGATATGAGCGTTGCGCGAGCGAACAAAACTCTGGTAAGTCAACAGGGTCTGTTAGAATTTGCACAATGGAAAACCGCAGTGGACAACTGGGACGAGGTAAGAACCGCCTATCAGGTGGCGCGTATGGGAACGGTCAGTGGCGCGGCCGAGGTGCTGGGTGTGCATCATGCCACCGTCATTCGCCACATTGATGCGATTGAGGCCCGGCTGGCGGTCAAGCTGTTCCAGCGCCATGCGCGCGGCTATACCCCGACCGAAGCCGGAGAGGACCTGTTGCGTGTGGCACAGGCGACTGAGGATCAGTTCAATCAACTGATCGGCCGTATGAAGGGTCGGGGTGATGACGTGTCGGGCGAGTTGGTCGTGACGTCGCTGTCCTCTCTGGCATCTCTGGTGGTGCCGGTTCTTGCCGAGTTTCAGCGACGGCACCCGGAACTGATCGTCCGGTATCTGACCGGTGATCGGCTGTTTCGTCTGGAATATGGCGAAGCGCACGTGGCGATCCGTGCCGGGTCAGCGCCTGATCAGCCCGACAACGTGGTTCAGTCCTTTATGAAGCAAGAGGTCGGGTTATACGCCAGCACCGATTATGTCGCGCTGCACGGCAAGCCTGGCAGCCTCGATGACTTTGCAGATCATTCTTTCATCAGTACCGATGACGAAAACAGCCGAGCGCCGTTTTCCCGCTGGTTGCGCCAGACCGTGCCAGCCGAGCGCATCACCTTCCGTTGTACCAACAACTTCTGTATCCGCGAGGCGGTCCTGTCCGGCGCGGGTATCGGTTTCATGCCACGTTGGTCAGCTGCAGGAGATCCGAACCTGGTCGAAGTGATCGACCCGATGCCGGAATGGTTTGGTGATCTGTGGCTTGTTACCCATGTGGATCTGCATCGCACGACCAAGGTGCAGGCCTTTCTGACCTATCTGAAAGAGCAATCCAAGAGCTGGGCAAAATGAGTCAACAGGCGCGTGGCCATCTGGCCATGCTGATTTTTTCGGCCCTGGTTGCAGGGAGTTTCTCGCTGGGGTCACTGATCGCCAATCAGATCGCGCCCGAAGCCATTACCGCGGCCCGGTTCGGCATCGCATCCGTGGTGATTGGGGGTGCCGCGCTTATGACCACCGGCCTGCCGCGCAGCGCGGCACAAGCCCCGTGGCGCTATTTGGTTCTGGGCGGAGTATTCGCGGCCTATTTCGTGTTGATGTTCTACGGGTTGAAAACCGCACCGCCTGTCAACGCGGCAGCGGTCTTTACGCTGACTCCGGTTATGGCCGCATTCGCCGGTTGGATCTTGTTGCGCCAGATCACCACACCAAGGATGGCGCTTGCACTGACCCTTGGGGCAGTCGGGGCGCTGTGGGTGATCTTTCGCGCTGATTGGCAAGCCGTGCGCGCCTTCGATATCGGGCAGGGGGAAATCATCTATTTCTGGGGCTGTGTCGCGCATGCTTTGTATACCCCCCTTGTACGCAAGCTGAACCGTGGAGAGCCTGCAGTGGTGTTTACTTTTGGTACGCTTCTGGCGGGATGCCTGATGCTGACGATCTACGGGTGGTCCGAGATCCGTGCCACCGACTGGGCGAACCTGCCAGCGATAGTCTGGGTGGGTTTGATTTATGTTTCGGTCTTTGCAACCGCGGCAAGTTTCGTGCTGGTTCAATATTCAACGCTGCGCCTGCCATCGGCAAAGGTGATGGCTTATACTTATCTGGTTCCCAGTTGGGTCATTCTGTGGGAAATCTCTCTGGGGCAGCAGGCGGTTGGCCCTGTCGTCTATTTTGGTGCCGGTCTGACGATCCTGGCCCTGGTTTTGCTGCTGAAATCCGAGGGGGGCAAACCCGCGCGTCCTTTGCCGCAAGCCGATTGAACTTGTGAAACGACCAAATTGTGTCAGGCTTGGCCCTAGACCAGAATATGAAACGTCCAAGGGGACGACATGAAACCAGTTCTTTCCATAATGATATTGGTGGTTTGCGGCGCCTGTGCCGGGTCATCTGAAACGGATTTACAAGCCAGTTGCGAGGCGCTGGTCGCAGCCGAAACCGGAACGCGGCCCGGAGATGTTCGGGCATTGTCCACCGATACCGAACTGGGCGGGTCGGTCACGACGGTTTCCGTTGCCGGGGCCCAGGCCCCGTGGTTGTGTCGGGCGGACCCTTCGGGGGTCGTGACCGGTGTTGAATACAGTCAGGAAGGCTAGCCCGTTTCAAAGTTTGACCAAGCGGGCGAGGGTGTTGAGGCAGATCAAGGCCTGGCACCCTCTGGTTTCTCTATGCTTCAGGCCAAGGAGGAACGTCCCATGTACAGTCATATCATGATCCCGGTTGATCTTCATCTGCCACCCGAGGTGCGCAAGGCCGCCAAAGTTGCAGCAGCTATAGCCGAATGGCAGGGGGCCAAGATTACTTTGGTCAGTGTCACCGGCACCCAACCGGGTGACCCTGTTCAGTCAGATGCTGCGGTTGACAAGAACCTACGTGATTTTGCCAAACAGTTGGCTGAAAGCAGCGGGACCGAAGTGGCGTATCGTAATATCCATTCGGTTGATGTCGCTGCCGAAGTTGACGGTGACTTGACACGGACTGCCGAAGAAATCGAAGCTGACCTTATCGTCGTCGGCACCCATGCGCCGCGTATTACCGACTATATATTCTCGAGCCATGCGGGGTATCTGGCGAAACATGCCAGTGTCTCTGTTTTTGTAGTCAGGTAGGCGGATCATTCCTCGGCTGCGGGCAGTTCAACCTCAAGAAATCGTTCGAACGCGTCCAGATTGACCGGCTCGAACTGCCCGAACCCTTGCATCCAGACGGATGCGGATCGCAGCGCGTCAGGCTCCAGCTTGCACCACTTCACCCGTCCACGCTTTTCCTGGCTGATCAAACCGGCTCTGGTCAGGATCACCAGGTGTTTTGAAATCGCGGCAAGCGACATCTCGAACGGTTCGGCGACATCCGTCACCGCCATGTCATCCTCCAGCAGCATCGCAAGGATGGCGCGGCGTGTGGGGTCGGCAAGGGCCGCAAAAACGGTATCGAGATCGTTGGACATACTCCTTTCCTAAAGCGCAAGAACCGGTTTGACAATTTTCGGTATGAGGTCACTGTGCCCCGGCATGTGTATCGGGGGTTGGGATGTCACTAAAATACTGGCTGGTGATTTGTATTCTTGGCATCGGTTGGGGCATGTCCTTCATGTTTAATGCCATTTTGCTGCGGGAACTTGGGCCGCTTTCGGTGTCGATGGGACGGGTTGCATTTGGGGCGCTCGGGTGCTGGGTCTATGTGATCGGGGCGCGATTGCCAGTCAATCTGACACTGGCACGTGCGTTTGGGTTGTTGGGATTTGGTGCGCTCAGCTATGCCGCGCCCTTTGCCTTCTATGCGCTTGGGCAACAGCATATCGCTTCGGGTGTGGCAGGGATCGTCAATGCAACGACACCGGCCTTTGCCGTCATTGTTTCGCATTTCTGGCCCGGAAGTGAACGTGCCACCCTGTTAAAGTCTCTGGGCGTGGTTTGCGGCTTCACCGGTATCGTTGTGCTGTCTCTGCCTGTACTGGGCGGTGGCGCGTCGTCCGAATTTTGGGCGATCCTTCTGACACTTTGCGCACCGATCTGCTATGCGTTCTCAGTCAACATCGCGCGGGCCTTCCGGGATATGCAACCTGTGGTTCTGACCGCCCTTGCATTGACGGGTGCTACGCTGGCCATCACGCCCTTGGCGCTTTGGCAAGAAGGACTACCCCATATAACCCGGGCCGAGACTTGGGCCTCGCTGGCGATGATCGGGTTTGTGCTGACATCCGCCGCCTTTATCGCGTTCTACTGGTTGCTGCCCAAGGTTGGCCCGACCAATATCTCGACAGTGACATTGATTGCGCCTGTTTCGGCGCTGGTGCTTGGAACATGGGTGCTGGGGGAAACCCTGCGGCCCGAGCATCTGCTGGGAATGGCAGCGATCTTCGCCGGTCTGCTGCTGATCGACGGGCGCGTGATCAGACGTATCTGGCAGGGGGTCTCGGGCAAAGATCAACCAAAAGGTTGAATATGCGGATTCCGTGCCTTTGTACCCGCTTCCTGTGGTTCGGGCTGATCACGCCTATGGTGACTCAGAAAAAATGCCTTTAAAAACAATAGAGTAAAGTGCGGCAATTCGGGCTGCCAACGCCGTTGACTCTGCGCTCTCCGCCCCTTAGCACCGTGCCCAAGACTGTACGAGGGAAACGCCCGTGACTGATGATGACCAAAAGCAGCGTATGGCGCAGCTTGAGGCTAAGATCACGGCGGCGAAAAAGGCCAAGTCAAAGCCTGAGGCCCGTGCGGACGCCGATTATTCGGGAGGCGAGCTTGCCTGGCGGATGGTCATCGAAATGGTATCCGGTCTGGGGATCGGATTTGGCATCGGATACGGGCTGGACAGCCTGTTCGGGACAATCCCGATCTTCCTGGTGCTGTTCACATTGCTGGGTCTGGTCGCCGGGGTAAAGGTTATGCTCCGCAGCGCACAACAGGCGCAAGAGAAACAGATGGCCGACAAGGCCGACGAAGACGAGAGGGACTGAACGTGGCAACCGAGACCACCGCAGCAGAAGGCAGCAGCCTGGTTTTCCATCCGATGGATCAGTTCATCGTCAAACCGCTTTTTGGCGACGGTGCGATTGCTTGGTACACGCCCACTAACGTCACTCTGTGGCTGTTTTTCGCAATTCTCGCTGTGATCGGCCTGCTGGTGCTCAGCACGTCCAAGCGCGCCATTGTCCCGACGCGCATGCAGTCGGTGGCCGAACTGGCCTATGGCTTTATCTACAAGATGCTTGAAGACATCTGCGGCAAGGATGGCGTCAAATACTTCCCCTATGTCATGACCCTGTTCATGTTCATCGTGTCCGCGAACTTCCTGGGTCTGATCCCGACCTCGTTCACAACCACATCGCATTTCGCCGTGACCATCCCACTGGCGCTGGCCGTGTTCCTGACTGTGACTATTCTGGGTTTTGTCAAGAACGGCGCCGGGTTCCTGGGCCTGTTCTGGGTCTCAAGCGCGCCGCTGGCGCTGCGCCCGATCCTGGCGATTATCGAGCTGATCTCGTATTTCGTTCGCCCGGTCAGCCACTCTATTCGTCTTGCCGGTAACGTCATGGCAGGCCACGCGGTTATCAAGGTTTTCGCAGGCTTCGCCGCGATTGCCGTGATCTCGCCTGTGTCCGTTCTGGCGATCACCGCAATGTACGGTCTTGAGGTCCTGGTGGCCTTTATCCAGGCCTACGTATTCACCATTCTGACCTGTGTATATCTGAAGGATGCACTGCATCCGTCGCACTAAGGTCCGATACCCAAACATCGAAACTTCCAATTCGTAAGGAGAAACATCATGGAAGGCGATCTCGCACACATCGGCGCAGGCCTGGCAGCAATCGGTTCCGGCGCAGCCGCAATCGGGGTGGGCAACGTAGCAGGCAACTTCCTGGCTGGCGCTCTGCGCAACCCTTCGGCGGCTGCTTCGCAGACCGCAACCCTGTTCATCGGTATCGCATTTGCAGAAGCCCTGGGGATCTTTGCATTCCTAGTTTCGCTGCTGCTGATGTTCGCCGTCTAATCTGCGGAACCTGATCCTTACGCGCAGGTGGGCCCAAGCCATAGCGGCCCGCCTGTTGTAAAGACAACGTTCCGACGGAGGACATCATGGCGACAGAACCCGTATACGAAGAGGTGGCTGGCACCTGCGTTGACTCTCATGGATCGGCGATTGGTATGCCTCAGCTTTGCTTCGATTGGTTCCCCAACCAGATTTTCTGGCTGGTCATCACGCTGGTCGTCATCTTTCTGGTCCTGTCCCGCGTGGCTTTGCCCCGCATCGCGGCAATCCTGGCGGAACGTCAGGGGACCATTACAAATGACCTGGCTGCGGCCGAAGATCTAAAGGCCAAAGCGGTCGAGGCTGAAGAGGCCTATAACAAGGCGCTGGCCGATGCCCGTTCTGAGGCACAGCGTATCGCTGCCGAAGCACGCGCCGAAATCCAGTCTGGTCTGGATGACGCGATTGCCAAGGCAGATGCTGAAATCGCTGCAAAAGCGGCTGAATCGGAAAAGGCAATTGCCGACATCCGTGCAGGTGCGCTGGAAAGCATTCAAATCGTTGCCAAGGATACGGCAGTAGAACTGGTTACCGCTCTGGGTGGCGAGGCTGATGCCAAAACCATCAACGGTGCGGTTGACGCGCAGACAAAAGGATAAGTGACATGCGGAACACTCTTGCCCTTATCCTGACATTTGCTGCCGCCAGCCCCGCGCTGGCCGCAAGTGGCCCGTTTTTCTCGCTTGGCAACACCGACTTTGTGGTTCTGCTGGGCTTCATCGTTTTCATCGCAGTCCTGTTCTACTTCAAGGTCCCGGGCATGATCGGTGGAGCGCTGGATAAGCGTGCCGAAGGCATCAAGTCCGAACTGGACGAAGCTCGCGCCCTGCATGAAGAAGCGCGCAGCCTGCTTGCCTCGTACGAGCGCAAGCAACGCGAGGTTCAGGGTCAGGCGGATGCCATCGTGGCCGCCGCAAAGGAAGATGCGGTTCTGGCAGCTGAGCAGGCCAAGGACGATCTGGAGAAATCCATCGCGCGCCGTCTGGCGACCGCGCAGGATCAGATTGCTTCGGCTGAAGCGTCGGCTGTCAAGGAAGTCCGCGATCAGGCCATCACCGTTGCTATTTCTGCAGCCAATGCTGTGCTGGCCAAGCAGATGACCGCCGCGCAGGCCAACAAGCTGATCGACGCATCCATTGTGGATGTGAACGAAAAGCTTCACTAAGACAATTCCGACCCGGCAGCACATCTGCCGGGTCCGGACATTGGGCTGCGAATATCGCACCCCGCTTCCCGATTTGACCGGGGACTGATTGTCTGCGTTACATATTCGGAAACACTCCAACCAATTTTGCGCCCGTGCGACGGCATTTGCCGAAACCGGACTGGATAAGAGCCCTTTATGACCGAATTGCCGACGATCAGTGTCGTTATTCCCAACCTGAACTGCGTCGATTTCATCGAACGGACAATCCTCTCTGTGCTTGAGCAGGAATATCCCAAGCTGGACCTGATCCTGTCGGACGGCGGTAGCACCGATGGTTCGATGGAGGTGGTCGAAAAGTACCGCGATGCGTTTTCACATATCATCTCGGGCCCGGATACCGGGCAGGCCAACGCTGTAAACAAAGGCTTTGCAGTGGCCACGGGCGACGTAATGGGTTGGATCAATTCGGACGATGTTCTTATTCCCGGCGGCCTTGCCACGGTAGGATCGCTGTTTGCGTTGAACAATAACATGAATTGGATGACCGGGCGGGTCACGTGCATTGACGAAGAAGACAATGTCCTGACTGTACGGCGCCCAAAGCCCGTTTCACGGGTAAGACTGCTTGCCGGGGATTATCAGTGGGTTCAGCAGGAATCGACCTATTGGCGGCGTGACCTTTGGGATCAGGTCGGGGGCCAACTAAACGAGAACCTCAAGCTTGCCGTCGACGGAGAGCTATGGCTGCGGTTTTCGCGACATACCGATTTGGTGCCCGTGCATGCTCAGGTCGGGGCTTTCCGGTTCCGCAAGGGCCAGCGGTCCGAAGCGGCTGAGGCTTACCATTCGGAAATGCTTCAGGCGATTGAGGTCGAGCGTCAGGCGCAGAGCCGGTCGGATGACCTGATCGGGGCGATATTGGACACGCCGTTGGAATTGCGCTCTCGGACCGAAGCTGAAGGGTTGTTTCCGTCGCTGTCCAGTCAGGACCCGAAGGCAATGAAACGGCCAAATTTGTGGGTTCACAGTCTTAAGCGGCGGCTGAACGGAATTTAACCCTCAAGGCCCTGCTGTTTCTTGCGCCTGCTGGTCCACCACACATAGGCCGCCAGGAGAGTGATTGCGATTTCGATCTTGAAGGTCCAATGGCTTAGAAAAGATAAAATCCAATGAGAATGCGTGGCCTGAACAACCACCAGCGGGTGGGTGAATTCGAAAATTGGCCAAGCCCATGCCACTTCGCCAACAATCGAATCCAAGGTCATATGCACCAGACCCCCGGCGCCGAAGGCTGCAGTAATGAGTCCTGCGCGCGGGAATCTTAGCCGCAGCAGCAGGCCGAGCGTCAGGATGCCGAGCCAAAGCAGAGGGCGGTGTGTGAGGTATTCGTGATGGTGGTGGCTGCGATTGTCTACGAAATAGAACCACAGCAAATCGATATCTGGGGCGATGGAACCAATCATCGCAGCGGCAAACGCAGCTTTATCCAATCCGGGCGTCGCAGTGCGAAAGACCAGATACGCACCAGGTAGGTGCCCAATGAACATCAGTGCTGTCCTGTCTCATGGTCCAGGCGCTGCTGCGCAATGGCTTCGTTCCGCAGGGCTTTCTGGTGGTCTTCCATGCAGATGCGAACAAAGCCCAGATGCTCCTGGACTGCAACGCGCGCCGCCTCAGGGTCGCGAGCCTGCAGCGCTGAATTGATTTCCCGGTGCTGATCCAGAATGGCGTCTCGCGTCGTACGCTGCCGGAACATCATCTGCCGATTGTAGAAGACACCCTGTCGTAGCAGGTCAAACATCGACCGCATCATATGCAGCATGACCACGTTGTGACTGGCCTCAATGATGGCCATGTGGAACTGCGCATCCAGATGGGCCTCTTCCTCGGCCGCATTGCGGGCATGGGCGGCTTCCATCTTGTCAAAGATCGCCTGTATGACCTTCAGATCGCTTTCGGACCCCAGTCTTGCCGCGCGTTCTGCTGCAAGCCCTTCCATGTCCCGGCGGAAGGACAGATAGTCGAAAACCGCCTCGTCATGGCTGCTGAACAACCGGATCAGAGCCGGTGAAAAAGCCGAGCCTAAGACTTCGGCAACATAGATTCCTGACCCTGCCTTGGCTGTCAGCAAACCCTGATGCTGAAGATCAGAAATCGCTTCGCGCAGTGAGGGGCGTGAAACGCCCAGACGGTCGGCCAATTCCCGTTCTGCAGGCAAACGTTCTCCGGGGCGCAGGATCCCGCGCAGAATCAGCAACTCGATTTGTTTGACCACCGCAATGGACAGCTTTTCAGTTTGGATCTTTTGGAAGGGCATGGCGGCGCGTTTTCGAAATTGGTCAATTCATATGACCACGTATCCGGGCCTGGTTCAAGCAGGGGGGTGGAGTTGAATTTAGGTCAGCAATATTGACATTATAAAATTTGCACCTAGGGTGGGTCGCAACAGGGCAGGAGGAGGCCAAGGATGACCCAGAATCTGTTTGCAACGCGCGCGTCCCGGATGAAAGCATCGGAAATCCGCGAGTTGTTGAAACTTCTTGATCAGCCGGGAATCATCTCGTTCGCCGGCGGCATCCCAGACCCAAACCTGTTTCCCACCGAGGCCTTTGCCCAAGCTTGTCAGGCCGCTTTGAATGCTGGGCCGCAGGCGCTGCAATATTCAGTCAGCGAGGGCTATGGTCCATTGCGCGAATGGCTTGTGCAGCATATGCGCGAGATCGGCGTCGATTGTAGTGTCGATAACATCCTGATCACCTCGGGATCGCAACAGGCCTTGGATTATCTGGGCAAGCTCTATTTGTCGCCAGGGGATACTGCGTTGATCGGCTGGCCGACCTATCTGGGGGCGATCAACGCCTTTGATGCCTACGAGCCCCGGTTCGACCGTCTTATGCTTAATGGCAATGGAGGTGCCGCCGAATATTCCGAAGCCGCAGGCGAGGGCGCGGTCAAATTCGCTTATCTGTCGCCTGATTTCGCAAATCCAACCGGTGAGACCGTTGACCTGCGTGGTCGAGAATACCTGCTGGATCTTGCCGATGATCTGAATATAGCGGTGATCGAGGACGGCGCCTATCAGGCTCTGCGCTATGAAGGAGATGCCATCCCTCCGGTTTTGGCGTTAGAACAGGCGCGAAAAGGGTCGATCGAGGTCTGCCGTACGATCTATTGCGGTAGCTTCTCGAAAACGCTGTCTCCCGGTTTGCGCGTTGGCTGGGTGGTGGCCGCCAAGCCCATTATCTCGCAACTGGTATTGGTCAAGCAGGCGGCGGATTTGCATTCGCCCACGTTGAACCAGATGGCGGTTGAGCAGGTTGCCCGCGCGCATTTTGACACGCACATCCCGCTTTTGCGCCAGACCTATGGTGCCAGGCGCGATGCTATGCTGGATGCGTTACAACAGAACATGCCCGATGGCGTTCAGTGGACGCATCCCCAGGGTGGTATGTTTATCTGGGTGACTCTGCCTACTGGTATGAACGGGGCAGACCTGCTGGCCCGTGCGCTCGACACAGTGAAACTGGCCTTTGTACCGGGTCGGGCCTTTTTCGCAGATGGCTCGGGCGCCAATACGATCCGGTTGAGTTTCTCGAACTCGGATGAGGATACGATCCGCGAAGGTATTCGCCGCTTGGGAATAGTACTTAGGGCCTGAGCGAAGGAAAGGTTCTGTTAACCAGTTTTGGCAATGATGCGGATATGATCCGGATTTTGTCTTTTCTGATGCTGGCTGCATGTTCGGCCGGGACCCCCCACTTTCGCGATGTTCATGCGACGCGTATCGCTGTGAATGGCAGCGTATTTGATGTTCGCTTGCGCGGAGATCTGGCCGAAGCCGTTCGGGTCAATTCGCAATATGCTCCGCGTCTTGGCCCGATCCGCGAACGAGCGGCCATGGCGATGGCTCAGGTCTCGGGATGCCCGATACTGGATGTCCTGGGCGACGCGGCCGTGACCGTTGGCGTTTTGGGTTGTGACCGCGCCATGGGCAAGCGGTTGCTGCTGACGGCGGTTTCAGTCCCGAATTACGAATGCATTGATACCGGGCTGTTTCAAGACCTTGGTGACGGCGACGGCTATCAGGTCTTTGAGTGTACAGCCTACTGAATCGCGCTTTTTCTTGCGGATTTAGGCAAGATGTTGTGGATAAGTGGGCCATATATCCCATATCCTGCGCGACTCCGTTGACTCACCCCCAATCCGTTGCGCAGACTTCAAAGGTATAGGAATCACGGGACCCATTGCCTTTGCGCTTTAGCAAACTCAAACTCACCGGCTTCAAAAGCTTTGTTGATCCGACCGATCTGATTATCGCGGATGGGTTGACCGGTGTTGTGGGCCCTAATGGTTGTGGCAAATCCAATCTGCTGGAAGCTCTGCGTTGGGTGATGGGGGAAAACCGACCCAAATCCATGCGCGGTGGCGCGATGGAAGATGTGATTTTCGCCGGGGCCGCCACGCGGCCGGCCCGCAATTTTGCCGAAGTTGTGCTGACCATGGACAACTCCGAACGGCTCGCGCCCTCGGGTTTCAATGACAGCGACCAGCTTGAGATTGTCCGCCGCATCACCCGAGATGTCGGCAGCGCCTATAAGACCAATGGCAAGGATGTGCGGGCGCGTGATGTGCAGATGTTGTTCGCCGACGCGTCAACGGGTGCACATTCTCCGGCGCTGGTCGGACAGAACCGCATTGCCGAACTGATTAACGCCAAACCCCGCTCTCGCCGCCGCATTCTGGAAGAGGCGGCCGGAATTTCGGGCCTCTATCAGCGCCGACACGAGGCCGAGTTGAAGCTGAAGGGTACCGAGGCCAACCTGACCCGTGTGGATGACGTGCTGGAACAACTGGGCGGACAGCTGGCGCAGCTGGCCCGTCAGGCGCGTCAGGCCGCCCGCTATCGCGAAATCGGAGAGCAGCTGCGCCAAGCCGAAGGCATGTTGCTCTATCGTCGCTGGAAAGAGGCCGACATGGCCCGCCAGCAGGCCGAGGAAAAGCTGCGCGAACGCCTGACCGAGGCGTCGCACGCCGAAGCTGATGCACGCTCTGCCGTCGCAAGTCGGGCGGAAATCGAAGAAACCCTGCCACCCCTGCGCGAGGAAGAGGCCATTGCCGCCGCCGTCCTGCAGCGCCAACAGGTGCAGCGGGATCAGTTGTCGGATCAGGAAACCCGCGCCCGTCAGACGATTGAGACATTGACCAATCGCATTCAGCAGCTTGGCAACGATATCGAGCGCGAGGCCGGGCTGAACCGCGATGCGGGACAGATGATCGAACGGCTGGAATGGGAAGCTCGTGAATTGGCCAAGGCTGCCGATGGCCACGACGAAAAAGTCGCCGAGGCCGCCGAGGTCGCGCGCGAAGCGGCCTCTGTCCTGCAAGACCGCGAAGACCACTTGTCACAAGAGACTGAGGATATGGCGCGTCTGGTTGCGCGCCACCAGTCCGGCCAGCGATTGGTCGACGACAGCCGCAAAACGCTGGCCCGCTCGGAAGGCGAAGAGGAAAAGGCCCGCGCTGCGGTGGATGAGGCGAAAGCAGCCCTGACCCGCTCGGCCGAAGCATTTGAGGCCGCGCAAGAGGGTGAAGAAGAGGCTCGCGAGGCCTCTGAAGCCGCCGAAGAGGCACTGGCCGCCGCTGACGAGTTACGCAATGAAACCCAGGGCCGCGAGGCCGAGGCGCGTGCGAAAAGATCCGAAGCTGAAGGTGAGCTGGGTGCGATCCGCGCCGAGACCACAGCTCTGGCCAAGCTGGTTGAACGGGATACCGCAGAAGGCGGGCAGGTGCTCGACATGCTGCGTGTGGCTCCGGGTTATGAAAAGGCATTGGGCGCTGCGCTTGCGGATGATCTGAGGGCACCCTTGGTTGAGGGCGACGGGCCATCAGGCTGGGTTCCGGTTGCGGGTTACGATGCCGATCAATCGCTGCCCGATGGGGCCGAGCCGCTGGCGTTACACGTGTCCGGACCGGATCGCCTCAGCCGCCGGATCGCGCAGATCGGTTTGGTTGACGCGGATCAGGGCGCACGCTTGCAAGCCTCGCTTAAACCCGGTCAACGGTTGGTTTCGCGTTCGGGCGATCTGTGGCGGTGGGACGGATTCCGTGCCTGGGCCGAGGATGCGCCAAGTGCGGCCGCCCTGCGGCTTGAACAGCTCAACAAACTTGAGGCACTGAAACAGGAACTGGCCCGGACCGAGGCGCAGGCCGACGGGGCCCGCGCCGCGCACGAGACGCTGTCGCAACAACTGGCTGACGTGACCGAGGCTGACCGCCGCGCCCGCGAGGCACGCCGCGCCGCCGATCAGCGCATGGCTGAAACCGCGCGTCTGCTCAGCAGGGCCGAGGCCGATCGCAATCTGGCGCAGGGCAGGCTGGAAACGCTGGCGCTTGCCGTTGATCGCCACAAAGAGGATGCGATGTCCGCCCGTGCCCAACTGCGCGAGGCCGAGGGCGCCTTGACCGGTCTGGGCAATCTCGACAATGCCCGCGCGCAGGTCGAAGACATCAAGCAGACGGTCGAGGCGGCGCGGATCACGATGCTGACTCACCGCTCGTCCCATGACGAGCTGCGCCGCGAGGGCGAGGCCCGTACCCGCCGTACACAAGAGGTCACCAAAGACCTCAGCGGTTGGCGGCACCGCCTGGACAGCGCCGAAAAGCGGATCTCGGAACTGGCCGAGCGCAAGGAAAGTTCCGAGGAAGAGCTATCCGAAGCGATGGCTGCTCCGGGCGAAATCGCCGAGGCGCGTGAAGAGTTGAACGAATTGATTGAAACTGCCGAAGCCCGCCGGGCCGAGGCCGCCGACAAGCTGGCTGCCGCCGAGTCCCGCCAGCGAGAGATTGTGCTGGCTGAGCGCGAAGCGGAACGTTTGGCTTCGGAAGCGCGCGAAAGCCGTGCCGCCGCTGAGGCGCGCTGTGATGCCGCCAAAGAGGCCGTATCGGCAGCGGCCGAGCGTATCGCTGAGGATCAACAGCTAACCCCGAACCAGTTGCTGAACCAGCTGGATGTGAATCCCGACCAGATGCCGGCTGCCGATGCTCTTGAGGCCGAGGTCAACCGCCACAAACGCCAGCGAGATGCGATGGGCGCGGTAAACCTGCGTGCCGAAGAGGACAGCAAAGAGGTTCAGGAAGAATTCGACACGCTGAACGGCGAAAAGGCCGATCTCGAAGAGGCGATCAAAGCGCTGCGCAGCGGCATCTCCAGCCTCAACCGCGAAGGACGCGAACGGCTATTGACCGCGTTTGAACAGGTGAATTCGAACTTCGCCATGTTGTTCAAGCATCTCTTTGGTGGTGGCGAGGCCAATCTGGTCATGGTCGAAAGCGACGACCCGCTGGATGCCGGCCTTGAAATCATGTGCCAGCCGCCGGGCAAGAAACTGTCGACGCTCAGCCTGCTTTCGGGTGGTGAACAGACCCTGACCGCGACGGCCCTGATCTTTGGCGTCTTTCTGGCGAACCCGGCTCCGATCTGTGTTCTGGACGAGGTCGATGCTCCGCTGGATGATGCCAACGTGACCCGGTTCTGCGACCTTCTGGACGAGATGTGCCGCCAGACCGACACACGGTTCCTGATCATTACCCACCACGCGGTGACCATGGCGCGGATGGATCGTCTGTTCGGCGTCACCATGCAAGAACAGGGTGTCAGCCAGCTGGTCTCGGTTGATCTGAAGAAAGCCGAACAGATGGTCGCCTGACCTCTCACTGCAACGTTATGAGCGGTTTCGTAAGAATTGGGTTAGGCTGCTGCCATGACCCGTTTCCTGATCATCGCCCTACTGACTGCTACCCCTTTAGGGGCCGCGGAATGGACGACCAAGCCCGATGACGTCCCTCTGACCCAACAAGAGTTGACGGCGCTGGCGGGTCGGACGCTGACCTTTTATGATGACGGGCAGTCGCGATACTCGGCTGGCGGGGCCTATTCCTATACCTATGCCAGCGGAGAATCCGCGTTCGGAACCTATTCCATCGCGGAGGATGGCAGTATCTGCGTGCAATACAGAAACGGGTTCGGTCGATGTGATCTTTATGTCCTGAGTGCTGGACGCCTGATCCTGATCACGGAAAAGGGAGAGCGTTTCCCGGTACGGCCCGAGTGACATTCAAGAAACCGGGCAACTGTTGAAATTGATCTGAATATTTGGATTTTTGGTGGTCATTTAATCGTAATATTTCAAAATTAGATGGAGATCAGGGGCGAATTCTCACCCCGCGTTGTTGTAATTTCCCGTATCAACAACGGATCAAAAGAGGCGGGTCGATGTGCAGATTTCTGGCTTGGGCGGGTGCGAAACGGTTTCTGGACGAACTTGTTATGGACCAGGAACAGTCGCTGGTGCATCAAAGCAGAAATGCCCTGATTGGCAAAACGCCGATCAACGCGGATGGTTTTGGGTTGGCCTGGTATTCCGGGCGCGAAACGCCTTGTTTTTACAAAGACACCAACCCGGCTTGGTCGGATGCCAACCTGAAACAGTTGACCCATCACACGAAATCGCACCTGTTCCTGGCGCATGTACGTGCCTCAACAGGGACTGCCACGTCGCGGAACAACTGCCATCCCTTTGGCTGTGGTAAGTGGAGCTTTATGCATAACGGGCAGGCCGGCGGCCATGACCGTATCCGCCAACAGCTTGACGGGATGATACCTAGCCACCTGTACGATCATCGCCTTGGCGCAACTGAAAGCGAGGCGATTTTTCTGATTGCCCATGGCGAAGGGTTGGACGCCGAACCCATCGCCGCGATGGAGCGTGCGGTGCACCGTGTCGAGGTGCTTGCCCGCGCTAAAGGAAGCCTACCCCATATGCGCTTTGCCGCCTGCTGGTCCGATGGAGATCGCCTGTTTGCTGCGCGCTATGCCTCGGACCGTTTCGCACCCAGCCTGCATTACAGGCCCTGCGATGATGGGATCATTATCGCGTCTGAGCCGCTGGATGCGAAGAATGGCGATTGGGCCGAGATCCCGGCAAATACCGCCATCGAAACACGCGGCGATAGGCTGCAGATGCATGTGTTTGAGCCGAACGGGCGATCTTTGGACGCCGAAGTCGCCTAGATCGCCGTATCGAAGAGCGACTAGAGCCGGTTCAACAACTCAGCCGTTGGCCAGGCATCCGCAGGCAGGCCTAGTCGTGCTTGCTCTGACTGGACAGCCGCGCGGGTCCCTGCGCCCAGAATCCCGTCGATCTTGCCCACATTATGGCCGCGCGCCTGCAGCTTGCTTTGCAGCTGCTTCATCTGTGCACCCGATAAGCCTTGGGCCGCGTTGCCCGCGTCATAGACCTGTGCCCCTTCAAGCCGGGTGCCGAAATAGGCTGCGGTCAGCACATAGACAAAGCTCTGGTTCCATTCGAAATACACATCAAAATTTGGATAGGCCAGAAAGGCAGGCCCGTTATGCCCTTGCGGTAGGATCAGCGAGGCGGGCAGGTTGGTGAGGGACCCGTAGTGTGCCTGAACGCCCATCGCCTGCCAGTCAGAAACCGAACGCGGTTTGCCCGGGCCCGATAGCGACCAATCCATCCGTGCGGGTACGGTGACCTCTTGCAGCCAAGGCTGCCCCGGTTGCCAGCCCAGATGCGACAGCATCTTGGCGCCCGACATAAGCGCATCGGGCGCAGAGGTCTTTAGCGAAACCTTGCCGTCACCATCGCCATCGACCCCGTTTTCCAGAATGTCTCGGGGCAGCATCTGCACCATTCCTATCTCGCCAGCCCAAGCACCTGACGTGCGGGCCGGGTCGAAATTTCCCCGGCTGTACAGCTCAATCGCAGCGAACACCTGAGGCCGGAACAATTCTGGACGACGGCAATCATGCGCCAGTGTCACCAGCGCATTGCGGGTGTTGAAATCCCCCTGAAACGACCCGTAATCCGTTTCGAACGCCCAAAATGCCAACAGCACCCCGCGCGAGACACCATATTGTTGCTCGATCCGGTCAAACACCGCGTCGTATTTGCGCGACATGGCCTGACCCCGGTCGATCCGGTTTTGTGAAATCAGGTGTCGCGAAAAATCAATGAACGGTTTCTGGAACACGCCCTGTGCCCGGTCGGCTTTCAATACCGCGTTGTCTTGTTGCACACCTTTGAAGAAGGCATTGACGGTGGATTTGTCAAAGCCTTGCTGAACGGCTTCGGCCTTCAACCCCTTCACGAAGGAATTGAAACCCCCGCCACATTGGGCAAGCGCAGGTGAAGCAAACAAGGCGGCGGCAACAAGGCCGGAAAGAAAACGCATGGACAGGTCCGTCAGATTATGAAGCTGACCCCAACCCACACTGACACGAGGCCAAGCGCAAGCCCCCATATCCTCCAAAGCATGTCACATGCGCGGAAAATTTCTGGCGCACCGATTTCGCGCGAGGCTTCGCCGTTGACCCAGGCCAGATCCCTGATCTGCCCGTCATAGCTGCGCGGCCCGGCAAGGGCCACGCTCAGCGCGCGTGCCATTGCCGCCTCGGGCCAGCCAGCGTTGGGAGAGATATGGCGGCGCGCATCGCCCACCATCTGCTCCCATTTCGCCCATTGGTTTGACAAGATGACGATCAACAGAAAGGTCAGTCGTGCCGGGATCAGGTTCAGGACATCGTCCAACCGCGCAGCTGCCCATCCGAAATCACGGTATTTATCCGTGCGATAGCCGACCATGCTGTCGGCGGTATTGATCGCCTTGTAGACCAGAAGCCCTGGCAGGCCACCCACCAGAAACCAGAAGGCCGGCGCGATGACTCCGTCGCTGAGGTTTTCAGCCGCGCTCTCGATCGCGGATCGGGCGACCTGTGCTTCAGTCATGTCCTTGGTGTCACGTGACACGATCATGGCGACCTTCGCGCGCCCATCGACCAGCGAGGTCTGCAAACCCTCGCCAACAGCGCGGACATGTTCCACCAGCGATTTTTGTGCCAACAGCACAGCGCAGATGATGGTGCCGATGATCGGGCCAAGCAAAGACAGAAGCCCCCCAAGCCCAGCGGCACCTGCGACCAGCAGCGCGGCAACAGCTATGCCCTTGAGGCGACGGTACGAGCCATGGTTCAGGCGGTCGTCAAGCCACCCGATGAGTTTACCAATCATAACGGCGGGGTGCCGGACGCGCGACCACAGCCAATCCGGCTCGCCCAGTGCAGCATCCAGACACATGGCGCAGACTAAGATAAAGGCGGTGCTCACAGGGCCGCCTCAAGCCGCGCCCAGCCATCTGCCGGTGGCAGGCCAAGGCGTAGATAGGTTTGCGAATAGGGAAATATGCGGCTCCAGATATGTGCGCGGGCCAGACGGTCTTGCCAGGCGCTGGCATCGTCGACCTGATAGAGCCGAAACAGACTGGTGCCGCCGATCAGCTGCGCGCCTTTCTGGGTTACCATCCGGTCCATCCGGGTGGCATCCGCCGCCAATAGCCGCCGGGTCTCGTCGGCCCAGGCTGTGTCGCGCAGCGCCCGCTCTCCGATCCGCAAGGCGGGGCCTGAGACTGCCCACGGCCCGGTCAGATCGTTCAATCGTGCGATCAGCTCGGGGCGTGCGATGGCAAATCCCAGCCGCAGCCCCGCCAACCCCCAGAACTTGCCAAAGCTTTTCAGCACCACCACACCGGGCCGGTCGGCAAGATGGATCAGCGAGGCATCGGGCGTGACGTCGCAAAAGCTCTCGTCGATGATCGTCAGGGGGGCATCCACATCGTCCACGCTCCAGATGCGCCCATCGGGGTTGTTGGGGTGGACGATCACGCGCGCCTCTACTGGGCCGGAGTTCTGTAGCGTCCAGCCCTGCGCGGCAAAGGCGGCGGCATGTTCGTTATAGGTCGGAGTGGTAATCTGAACCCGGCCGGTTGCAGCCAACGCAGGAATGCGGGCGATCAGAGCAGATGCGCCGGGTGCAGGCAGGATCTCTGCACCCTCGGGAACTGACCAGAAATTGCGGGCCGCATCGGCCAGCCGTTCAAATGCGCCATGGTCGGGCAATTCCATCCAATCCGATGGGGTGAGCCCGGCAACCTCGTATGGAACCGGATTGATTCCGGTGGACAGGTCGATCCAATCGGTTCGCTTACCGCCATAAACTGACATGGCCCCATCCAGCCCACCGCCATGGTCCCGAGCGGCCCGCGGATTCAAATCTCTATTTTCGCGCGCCATCGGGCCCCTCGCCGGAATCACCAAATTTTGCCTGTTTCAAGCGGATTTCTGCCAGTTTTACAAGCAAATCCGCGTGATCAGGGGCGTGCTCCGGCTCGGTTAACACTTTGTTAATGAATTGGCGTGAACACAAACCTTAGGGGTCGGCACCACTCACCATAAATGTGCCGAGGTTGTTGAGAATGAATGTATTGATTGTTGAGAGTAACCCCGATTTGGGTCGGGTTTGGAAAAGGCATCTTGAACGCCAGGGTGCCGATGTCACGCTTGTGGCCGGTCAGGAGGATGCAATCCTCGCCCTGTATGGGGCCGAGTTTGAAATCATTGTTCTGGATTTGGTGCTGGAGACCGGCAGCGCTTTGGCCGTGGCTGACTTTGCCAGCTATCGCAGGCCCGAGGCTCGTGTGATTTTCGTGACCAACACCACTTTCTTTTCGGATGGCTCGATCTTTGCCCATAGCCCGAATGCCTGCGCCTATGTGCAAAGCGGCACGCCGCCAGAGGATCTGGCGGCGATGGTTGAGCACTACGCGGCGGGACGCTGATCGCGCCCGTGGGGCTCCAGATAGTTCAGGATCGGGTTCGTCGGGATGATCCGGTGCGGGTTGATGCTCTCATGGCTGTAGTGATAGTGGCGCACGATATGGTTTAAGTTCACGGTCCGCGCGACACCCGGCCACTGGTACAGCTCGCGGGTATAGGCCCACAGGTTGGGATAGTCGATCAGACGCCGCCGGTTGCATTTGAAATGCAGATGGTAGACCGGATCAAACCGGATCAGCGTGGTGAACAACCGCCAGTCGGCCTCGGTGATGCGGTCGCCCATCAGATAGCGGCTGGTGGACAGCCGGTCTTCGAGCCAGTCCAGCGTGTCAAAGAGCGGGCCAACGGCTGCGTCATATGCCGCCTGGCTGGTGGCAAAGCCGGATTTGTAGACCCCGTTATTGATGTCGGAATAGATGCGGGCATTGACCTGTTCGATTTCGTTACGCATCGCCTCGGGCCAGTAATCATCGGTGTTCCCGGTGATCCCGTCAAAGGCCGAGTTGAACATCCGGATGATTTCCGAGCTTTCGTTCGAGACGATGGTTTCCTGTTCCTTGTCCCACAGGATCGGAACGGTTACGCGCCCCGAATAGGTCGGGTCAGCCTTGGTATAGATTTGGTGGGCATAGTCCATTCCGTACAGTACGTCGCCCGCCGCCCCGTGTTCGTCGGTTGCAAATGTCCATCCCTTGTTCAGCATGTCGGGGTGTACGACCGAAACCGGGATCAGATCGGACAGCTCTTTCAGTTCGCGGAATATCAGTGTCCTGTGGGCCCAGGGGCAGGCATGGCTGACATAAAGGTGATACCGGTCGGGCTCGGCATTGAAACCATCTTTGCCAGAGGGGCCGGCACTGCCATCGGCGGTCAACCAGTTGCGAAACTGCGCCGCGCTGCGCTTGAAGGCGCCGCCTGTGGATTTGGTATCATACCACGTGTCATGCCATTTGCCGTCGACCAATAGGCCCATGGTTGGATCCTCCGTAATGCGGTTTCCCGGAACATACGCTTTGAAGGGGACCGATCCTATGCGAGCCGCCGCGCATTGTGCCTGCGTTTTCGCACAGGTTGGAATGGGATTTCCGTGCAACAGGTTTGGATTCGACCGCGTTGAGTGATCGGCTTCACTGGATTTTTACAGTCTACGTTCCAAAATAGAGTCCGCTGCGGGGGAGTTTTGATATGAGTACCTATGTTTCCAAAGAAATCAGCGCCGAATTGGATGCTGCGCGAATCGCGAGTCTGAAGAAAACCAGCCGACTTCGTGTCGAATTGGGTGACAATACCTACAAAATTCTCCGATTGTGGAAGGATGGCTTCACCGTAGAGGCTGCAACCACGCCTCGATTGCGCGGATTGGTCGATATCTACGATGGCGCGCGTCACTTATATCAATGCCTGATCATTGCCGATGAATGTGAGGCAGGCGAAATGCGCTATGAATTCAAGCGCAGCACGGCCGCCTCCGACAAGGCCCCATTGGATTTCTATCGATCTCCGGACGCGCCCATCGCGCTGCTTGGAAACAAGGACTAGGCTTTTGCCCATCGGGTCTGCCGATGGGCATTCCGCTATTGCAGATCGGAAAACGCGTGTTTCAGCCGTTTGCTGGCCTCTTCAACACGCCCGCGTTGCGTCGCTAGATTGAACCGCTCGAATGTCTCTCCGCCCGCACCAAAGCCGGGGCCGGGCGAGGTGGCGATTTTTGCATCCTCGCGCAGACGCCGGGTAAATTCTGCGTGGTCCATTCCGGTGCCCGAGAAATCAATCCAAGCCAGATAGGTTGCCTGTAAGGGCATTGACCACAGGCCAGGGATTTCTGCGATTGCAGCGTCAAAGATTTTTCGGTTGCTATCAAGATGGGCGATCTGTTCATCCACCCAAGCGGCCCCTTCAGGCGAATAGGCAGCGGTGATCATTGCGACTCCCAATGCGCTGGGATCATAATCCAGTGTCTGGATTCGGTGACGCATCGCAGCGCGCAGGTCCGGGTCGGGGATGATCATATTCCCCGTCCGTTGACCGGCGATGTTGAAAGTCTTGGACGCTGCCGTCAGTGTCACGGTCCAGGGCCGCGCATCCGGCGCGGCGACATCCATCGGAACAAAGGTCGTGCCGGGATAGACCAGATCGTGGTGAATCTCGTCCGAAACCAGAATAAGGTCGTTCCGTTCCGCAAATGCCGCGACTGCGCGCAATTCCTCTGGCGTCCAGACCCGGCCCGAGGGGTTCTGAGGCGAGCACCACAAAAGCATCTTCTCGGTTCCATCCAGCCGCGACTGCGCGTCTTCCAGATCAAGGCCATAGCCGTCGCCGTCGCGCATCAAGGGGCATTCCACCACGCGCCGACCCGACTTGTTCACCTTATGTGCAAACTCATGGTAGACGGGTGTAAAGATGACCACTCCGTCGCCCGGACTGGTCCAGACATCGAGGCAGAGCGCAATCGCATTTCCCAGACCCTGCGACGTCAGAATCCAATCAGAATCGATCTCCCACCCGTGGCGGTTCTTCATCCACCATTGGATGGAATTCAGGTAGTCCGGGTGCATCCAGGAATATCCGAAAACACCGTGATCCGCCGCGTTACGCACAGCGTCGATCACACAAGGCGCCGTAGAATAGTCGGAATCGGCCGTCCACATTGCCAGACCGTCATCCGGCGAAAG
Organism: Ruegeria sp. CDSC081; assembly: GCF_059610485.1. Lineage (NCBI taxonomy): Bacteria > Pseudomonadati > Pseudomonadota > Alphaproteobacteria > Rhodobacterales > Roseobacteraceae > Ruegeria > Ruegeria sp. CDSC081. Next base: position 72,106 of record NZ_JBXWNS010000012.1, read on the forward strand.
GCCATACAGCTTTTCAAGCTTGTCCCATTTCGAACTGTTAGTGCCGCGGCGGTCGATCAGGTCGTTGAATGTCATATCTGCTCCATCTGTCCGGATGAAAGCTAGCCGCAAATTCGGCAGGTGCAAGGGGGGCGTTGCGGCTTAGGGCGTGATGGCCTAAATCAACCTCATGAAACGCAATATACTGATCCATCCCGACCCCCGCCTGAAAAAGATCTGCTCTCCCGTAGTGGATCTGACGGACGAATTGCGCCAGCTGGCTGATGACATGCTTGAGACGATGTATGATGCGCCTGGTATCGGGCTGGCAGCGCCTCAGATTGGGATGCTGGACCGGCTGATCGTTATGGACTGTGTCAAGGAAGAGGGCGAGGCTCAACGCCCGCTGATTATGTTCAACCCCGAAGTGGTCGCGTCGTCGGACGAGACGAATGTCTATGAAGAAGGTTGTCTTTCGATCCCTGAACAATTCGCCGACGTCACGCGCCCAAAGGTCGTGGACGTGGCTTGGATCGATCGTGATGGTAACGCGCAGCGGGAAACATTCGATGGCCTTTGGGCAACCTGTGTCCAGCATGAGATTGACCACCTGAACGGGAAGCTGTTCATCGACTATCTCAAGCCTATGAAACGCCAGATGATCACCCGAAAAATGCAAAAGCTGAAACGCGAGCAGGCGCGCGAATGACCGTTCGTACCTGCCTGCCATGGCCTGATAAGCGTCTGCGGACCAAAGCCGAAGATATCACCGAAATTACTGACGGGGTTCGTGCCATCTGGGATGACATGATCGACACGATGGAGGCGATGCCCGGCGTCGGCCTTGCCGCACCGCAGATCGGCGTGATGCTCCGGCTGGCGGTGGTCGATGGCTCGACCGAGCGGGGGCGGGCTGTGCGGCTGGCAAACCCTGAGATCCTGCACAGATCGGTCGAATTGCGCGAGCATGAAGAAGCCAGCCCAAACTTGCCTGGCGTGTCGGCCAAGGTGAAACGTCCCCGGGCTGTGACGGTAAAGTTCCTCAACGAAAAAGGCATCATCGACCGCCGTGACTTTGTCGGGATCGAAGCCACCAGCGTGCAGCACCAGATCGACCATCTAAACGGGCGGATGTATTTCGACAGGCTCAGCAAGGTCAAACGAGACATTCTGCTGCGCAAAGCTAAAAAGCTGGGGTAGGCATGCGGCTGATCTTTATGGGGACACCCGATTTCTCGGTTCCGGTGCTGGACGCGCTGATTGATGCGGGGCATGAGGTTGCCGCCGTCTACTGCCAGCCTCCGCGCCCAGCGGGCAGGGGCAAAAAGGATCGTCCAACCCCCGTTCATGCTCGGGCCGAGGCATTGGGACTGACCGTTCGGCATCCGGTCTCATTGAAATCAGCGGAAGAACAGGACGCCTTTGCCGCGTTGAATGCGGATGTGGCTGTCGTCGTGGCCTATGGCCTGTTGTTGCCACAACCGATTCTGGATGCGCCTACGCAAGGATGTCTGAACATTCATGCAAGCCTGTTGCCGCGCTGGCGGGGGGCTGCGCCGATCCATCGGGCGATCATGGCGGGTGATGCGCAGACCGGTATTTGCATCATGCAGATGGAGGCTGGTCTGGATACCGGGCCAGTCCTGTTGCAGCGGGCCACCGACATTGGTGCGCAGGAGACCACAGGGCAGTTGCATGACCGGCTGTCCGAAATGGGCGCTTCTCTGATCGTCGAGGCACTGTCCAAACTGCCGAACCTGACGCCCGAGCCTCAACCCGACGACGGCGTGACCTATGCCGCCAAGATCGACAAGGCTGAGGCGCGTGTTGACTGGGCCAGACCCGCGGTCGAAATTGACCGTCAGATCCGTGGCCTGTCCCCCTTTCCCGGCGCCTGGACCGAGATGAATGGGGAGCGGATCAAGCTGCTTGGTTCCAAATTGGCCGAGGGGCAGGGTGTTGCAGGAGAGGTTCTTGACGACCAACTGAAGGTTGCTTGTGACGATGACGCGGTTGAGCTACTGCGCTTGCAACGGGCGGGTAAAGGGGCGCAGGATAGGGAAACTTTTCTGCGGGGGTGGCCGATTGCCGTTGGTACCCGCCTGTCATCGGAGTAGGCCACCATGTTCATGATCCTGATGGGGACTGTCGTTATTGCTGGGATTGTCGGCTATCTGTCCGAGAAATCCGGCTTTACCCATAATGGCATTCTGCAGTCGATCATCATCTGCGTCGGTGGTGCATTCCTGTTCTATTTCGTGCGCATTATGTTCGGGGTCAGCTTTGGCCCGCCTGGTCTGGATGCCGTGCTGTCCTCGATCGGGGCGCTGATCATCGTTCCGACCCATTGGAGGAAGTGACATGCCCGTCATCGCCCTGATCGTCATCGGCGCCGCTGCGGGTTTTCTGGCCACCCGCCTGATGCGGATTGAGGCAGATATCCCAACCACCATGCCGATCGGTATCATTGGTGCCTTGGTTGGTGGATTTCTTCTGCGGGCATTGGTCACGATGATGGGCTGGCTGTCCGGGTTCATCGGCGCTGTGCTGGGCGCGCTTCTGGTGATCTGGATCTGGCAGACCTATAAGCGCCGCTAAGCCTTGATCAAGGGCGACTGCGTGGCGGGCGGCTTTTGTAGACGGGCAGTTTCCAGCCGAACAGCAGCGATCCTGCGCGCAATGCCCAGCAGATCAGGGCGCAGGCGGCAAGCACGGTCAGCTCCTCGAACCCCATCCGGTTGACAATAACGGCCGCTACCGAGCCTGCAAGGGCGCAAGACACATAAAGTTCACCCTGTTTCAGCACCAGCGGAACCTCGTTGCAGACCACGTCCCGCATCAGGCCGCCAAAGCATCCGGTGGTGACACCCATCAACACCACGATCGTACCGGATTGGTCCAAGGATAATGCGACGCCCGTGCCGGCAGCGACCGCGATGGACAGGGCGAAACTGTCCAGCCAGACCAGCCAGTTATACCGGCTTTCGACCAGATGGGCTGTAAAGAACACAAGGACTGCCGCACTGCAGGCCATCAGGACATAGCTGGGCTGGCCAACCCAGAACACCGGATTCCGATCCAACAGCAGGTCACGCACCGTGCCGCCGCCAACGGCGGTCAGGCAGGCGATAAAGGCAAACCCTACAAGATCAAGCTGCGCGCGACTGGCGACCAATGCGCCGGTCAGCGCAAAAACCAGAACCGAGGCATAATCGAGCAGGTCCAGGCCGTTCATGGCTGCGTCTTCTTGGGCTTGAACGGGGCCATGCCTGCACGGGCCAGTTCGTCGGCTTTTTCGTTTTCCGGGTGACCCGCGTGGCCCTTGACCCATTCCCAGGTCACATTATGACGCACCTGCGCCTCATCCAGCCGTTGCCACAGGTCGACATTCTTGACCGGTTTTTTGTTCGAGGTTTTCCAGCCGTTCTTTTTCCAACCGAATATCCAGCCGGTGACGCCGTTTTTCACATAGGCGCTGTCAGTGATTACGGTGATTTTCGAGGCACGTTCGAGCGTTTCAAGCGCGCTGATTGCGGCCAGCAGTTCCATTCGGTTGTTGGTGGTTTCAGCTTCGCCGCCGCTCAGTTCACGCTGTTTCAGGACGGTGTCGCCTTCCATTGCACGCAGCAACACGCCCCAGCCACCCGGGCCTGGATTGCCGGAACAAGCACCGTCAGTATAGGCAAACAGTTCAGGCATGGGCCAGCACCAGAATGAAGCCATCGTAAGAACCCGCCAGACCTTTGCCGATCCCGGTCCTAATCCCGTCGATGGTAAAGCCGGCATCTGCCAGGGCCTCCTCGATCTCGGTCTGCGAGAAGTAGCTATAATAGCGATCCAGATGATCGCGATGTTCGCCCGTGCCCAGTTTGAGGCCCAGGAAAAAAACGCCCTGCGGTTTCAGCGCCCGGTGGATGGCCGCCAAATGGCGTGGGAAATCCTTGCGAGGCGCGTGCAGCAGCGAGAAGCTGGCGTAGATGCCGTCATATGCGGCCACTTCGGTCACGTCGTCGAAAGTACCCAGTTGCGCGTCCACGCCATTGGCACGCGCATAGTCAACAAAAGCGGGCGTCGCATCCAGCGCATGCACGCTCAGGCCCTGGCGTAGAAAGAACGCGCTGTCTGACCCGGGGCCCGAGCCCAGATCCAACACATGCCCCTTTCCGACGGCATCGACAAATTCCTGACGCGATGTCAGCTGCTCCGGTGGTAGAGGAACCTTGAGGTATTCGGCCACGTTGTTGGTATAGGCGTTGATAGTTTTGGGATCGCTCACAGATAGACTCCGACGGCAAGGCAGGCCAATACGACTGCGGTCAGCAAAATGCGCAACCGCATCCACCAGACTGGTGTTAGCCGCCAATACGAAAAGATGGCATCCAACACCAGTAGCCCGCCAAACCCCCACATCAGATTTGTGCCAGTGCTGACAGGCCCGCTGCCGGTTTTCAGAAAGGCCCACAGGGCGGGTAATGTGGACAGCGCATAACAGGTCGCGGCCTTGCTGCCAGAGGTTTTACTGGAAAACCCCCACAGCACGCCGGACATAAAGCTGAGGATGATCGCCCCATAATACAACTGGATATACGGACCGACAAAACGTGCGCCCAGTGCCTGTCGGCCCCAGTCGTTCAGATCGTCGTTCAGATAGGTCAGAGCGCCCCAGATGAAGGGGATCAGCCCGGCCAACCCCAGAAACAGCGGCGCCCTCGGTATGCCGCTCATGCGGGTTGGCGCAGGACGCGCGGGACTTTGAATTCGACATTCTCGGTCGCTGTTTCAACCATTTCGACCGTCACATCGTAATGCTGTCTGAACGCATCAATAACTTCGTTGATCAGAACCTCGGGGGCAGAAGCGCCTGCTGTCAGAGCGATCGAAGAGATACCTTCGAGTGCGCGCCAGTCGATGTCGGTCGCGCGCTGCACCAGTTGGGCATAGCTGCATCCCGCGCGTGCCGCGACCTCGACCAAACGGCGTGAGTTAGATGAATTCGGCGCCCCCACAACCAACAGGGCATCGGACTTCCGGGCCACAACCTTGACTGCTTCTTGCCGGTTGGTTGTGGCGTAACAGATATCTTCTTTGTGAGGGCCCACGATAGTTGGAAACCGGGTCCGAAGCGCTGCAATGATATCCTTTGTATCGTCAACCGACAGGGTCGTCTGAGTGACAAAGGCCAGTTTGTCAGGGTCGCGGACCTGGACGTCTGCGACGTCTGCAACCGTTTCGACCAGCAAAACCTCTCCTTCCGGTAGCTGTCCCATCGTTCCGATAGTTTCGGGATGGCCCTTATGTCCAATCATGATCATCTGCAGCCCGGCTTCGGCGTGGCGCTGTGCTTCGACATGGACTTTGGAGACCAGCGGGCAGGTGGCGTCGACATAGACCATCTGGCGCTGCGCCGCCGTCGCGGGTACCGATTTGGGAACCCCGTGCGCCGAGAATATCACTGGGCGATCGTCGGGGCAGTCTTCCAGCTCATCGACAAAGATCGCACCTTTGGCGCGCAGTCCATCGACCACGAATTTGTTATGGACAATCTCGTGCCGAACATAGACCGGGGCACCCCATTTCTGCAGCGCCATCTCGACAATCTTTATGGCCCTGTCGACACCAGCACAGAACCCGCGCGGGGCGGCGAGATAGAGGGTCAGGGGGGGCTTGGTCATGTCGCGTTCTCCTTACCGACACAGGTAAGTCTTTTCAAGGCCATGGTCCAGTCAGGACAATGTCATTGATCCGACATGGTTCAATGCTAGCCAATAGGTGTTTTCAGCACCTGATCTTTGTTTAAAAAGCGCGGTCAGGGTTTCCCCTGACCGCGCTAATTTTCAACCGAGTTTGCTTTGGGGCCAGTTACTACCCGCCTGCGGCAACGGTGCGCGGTTCCATCGGCATTTCGCGCGGCGGACGACCGATCACGTCGCGGAGATCTTCCAGCTCGATGAAGTTGTCGGCCTGGCGGCGCAATTCGTCCGAGATCATGGGTGGCTGGCTGCGGATGGTCGACACCACAGAAACGCGTACCCCCTGACGTTGCAGGCTTGCGATCAGCGGGCGGAAATCTCCGTCGCCGGAAAACAGCACGATATGGTCTACACGTGGTGCAAGCTCCATGGCATCGACGGTCAGTTCGATATCCATGTTACCTTTGACTTTCCGACGCCCCATGCTGTCGGTGTATTCTTTTGCCGGTTTCGTAACCATGGTGAAGCCATTGTAATGCAGCCAATCAACCAGTGGACGGATGGGCGAATACTCGTCATTTTCAAGTAGCGCTGTGTAATAGAAAGCTCTGAGCATCTTACCGCGGCGCATGAATTCCTGGCGCAGCAGTTTATAGTCAATGTCAAACCCCAGTGCTTTTGCGGCTGCATAAAGATTCGAGCCGTCGATGAACAGCGCTAGCCGTTCGTCTTTATAAAACATAAATAGGTCCTTCCGGTACAAATCAGCGCGCTGCGTGTTACGTGAGTGAGTCTTGGGAAAATACAGCGCATTGATATCTCCATAATTAGGGGTTTTATGGTGTATCGCAAGTATGCAATTCGCCGAATATAGGGAGTAGGATGCGCAAAACCACCTCAAAAGCAGTGCTTGCCCTCGGTGCAAATCTCAAAGTGAGAGGTTTTGAGCCCCATCTGACGCTACGGCATGCCATAGACGCGATTTTGCGCCAGGGGCTGTTGATTCGGGCAGAAAGCCGCTTTTATGCGACCCCTTGTTTTCCTGCAGGCGCGGGGCCGGACTATGTGAATGCGGCCGTGTTGATCGAGACTGAAAGGTCACCCTTTGAGTTGCTGCAGATATTGCATGGAATTGAACATGATTACGGGCGCGAGAGGATTCAGCGCTGGGGAATGCGGACGTTGGATCTGGACCTGGTCTGTTACGATGATCTGGTTCTGCCCGACCGCGAGGTTTTTCAAAGCTGGTTATCGCTGCCGCCCGAAGATCAGAAACAGCAGGCGCCGGATCAGTTGATCCTGCCGCACCCAAGGGTACAGGATCGTGCGTTTGTGCTTGTTCCCATGGCGGATGTTGCCCCGAATTGGCGGCATCCGATACTGGACCTGACCGTCAGGGAAATGCTTGCGGGGCTTCCTTCGGACGATATTGCGGCAGTTACCCCGTTATGATTGGTGCATTTGCAGCATTTCCTGCTTGTCAAGGCAGGGATTCGCCCTTAGATAAACCTCTTCCTGACATGGATTCAGTAACGGAGAGCGCCCCATGGCCCGCGTGACGGTTGAAGATTGCGTAGACAAGGTTCCGAACCGGTTTGAACTGGTGATGCTTGCCGCCCATCGTGCGCGCGAGATTTCCGCCGGTGGTCCGATCACCGTTGACCGTGACAACGACAAAAACCCGGTTGTATCTCTGCGTGAGATCGCTGACGAGACCCAGAGCGCTGATGAGCTGCGCGAGCGGCTGATTGAGGCCAACCAGACCCAAATCGAGGTCGACGAGCCCGAAGAAGACCAGATGGCGCTGCTGATGGGTGCGGAAACAGACAAGCCTGCGGATGACGACATGTCCGAAGAAAAGCTGCTGCGCGCTCTGATGGAGGCTCAAGGCCAGGGGTAATCCCCACAAATGAAGGTGCGGACCGGATGATTTCTGCTGAAGACCTGATTGCGCTGGTCCGCAACTACAATCCCAAGACGAATGCAGACCGCATTGCCAAAGCTTATGAGTTCGGCAAGCAGATGCATGATGGGCAATTCCGCCATTCTGGCGAGCCCTATTTCACCCACCCCGTTGCCGTTGCCGCCATCCTGACCGAACAGCGTCTGGATGATGCGACTATTATCACGGCGCTACTGCACGATACGATCGAAGACACCAAGGCCAATTACGGCAAAGTGTCTGAGCTGTTTGGCGAAGAAGTCGCCAAGCTGGTTGATGGGGTCACCAAACTGACAAACCTTCAGCTGTCCAGCCGCGAAACCAAACAGGCCGAGAACTTCCGCAAGCTGTTCATGGCGATGTCCAAGGATTTGCGGGTCATTCTGGTCAAGCTGGCAGACCGTCTGCACAATATGCGCACAATCAAGGCGATGCGGCCCGAAAAGCAGATCGTCAAAGCGCGCGAGACGATGGATATTTATGCGCCGCTCGCCGGTCGCATGGGTATGCAGTGGATGCGTGAAGAGCTTGAGGATCTTGCTTTCCGCGTTTTGAATTCCGAGGGTCGCCAGTCGATCATTCGCCGCTTTATCACCTTGCAACGTGAAACCGGCGACGTGATTCACCGGATCACCGGCGACATGCGGCACGAGCTGGAAAAGGCGGGCATCGAAGCCGAAGTGTTTGGTCGTGCCAAAAAGCCGTATTCGATCTGGCGTAAGATGCAGGAAAAGGATCAGGGCTTTTCGCGCCTGTCCGACATCTACGGTTTTCGCATCATTACGCAAAGCGAAGAAGACTGCTATCGAACCCTTGGCGCGATCCACCAGCGTTGGCGCGCCGTGCCGGGGCGGTTTAAGGATTATATCAGTCAGCCGAAATCGAACGGTTACCGGTCGATCCACACCACCGTTTCAGGCCGTGACGGCAAGCGGGTCGAGGTTCAGATCCGCACCCGTCAGATGCATGATGTCGCCGAAACTGGCGTGGCCGCGCACTGGTCCTATCGGGATGGCGTGCGTTCGGAAAACCCCTTTGCAGTCGACCCGGCTAAGTGGATCGCCAACCTGACCGAACAATTCGACAGCGAAGAGGATCACGAGGATTTCCTCGAGGCAGTCAAGCTCGAGATGTATTCGGATCAGGTCTTTTGTTTCACGCCTAAGGGGGACGTGGTGAAACTGCCGCGTGGTGCGACGCCGATCGACTTTGCCTATGCCATCCACACGCGCATCGGGCACGCCTGTGTAGGGGCCAAGGTTGATGGTATTCGCGTGCCACTTTGGACCCGGATCAAAAACGGGCAGTCGGTGGATATCATAACAGCTGACGGTCAGACTCCCCAAGTCACGTGGTTGGAAATTGCCGTCACCGGTAAAGCCCGTACAGCCATTCGTCGCGCCCTGCGCGAGGTTGACCGAGAGCGGTTCATCAAGCTGGGCAAAGAACTGGCGCGATCGGGATTTGAACATGTCGGGCGCAAAGCGACCGACAAGGCGCTGGACACTGCTGCCAAGCATCTGCGCCTGAAAGACCGGCATGAACTGTTGGCGCGCCTGGGCAGTGCAGAACTAACTGCCCATGATGTGGTCAGCGCCGTCTACCCGGAACTGACGCAGGATGATGGTGATGCCATTCCGATGCGCCGGGCCGTGATCGGTCTTGAGCCGGGGCAGAAGTTTGACCGCGCCCCTTGCTGCCAGCCATTGCCGGGTGAACGGATCGTCGGGATCACTTATCGCGGCAAAGGTGTTGTCGTGCATGCAATCGACTGCGATCGCCTGAGCGAATACGAGAGTGAGCCCAAACGCTGGGTCGATCTGCACTGGCACTCGGGAACTCACCCGGCTGTTTACGGGGCAACGATTGATGTTACGATTGGCAATGACGCAGGTGTGCTGGGTCGCATTTGTACATTGATCGGCGAGAAAAAGGCCAATATCTCGAACCTAGAATTTGTGGATCGCAAACCGGATTTTTACCGCCTGCTGGTCAACGTAGAACTGCGCGACCTAGAGCAGTTGCATTCGTTGATGTTGATGCTTGAGGCCGAAAGCGATGTTGCAGCGGTTGAACGTTTCAGAGACAGAGCTAAATCCGCAGTTGCGGCTGGCTGAGAAGGGGTGATCAGGAGTGGTATTCAAGCGCCGAGATCGACGCTCGCCTGTCCAGATCGCATCGGAATTCGTCTATCCTCGTGGTGGCTGGACCCGGGCCTTTCACTATGTGAAACACCGCGTCCGGCGATTGCCGGATTCACCTGAACGCATCGCCCGTGGGGTAGGGTTTGGAGTGTTTGCGGCCTTTACACCTTTTTACGGGCTGCATTTTGGCATTGCCGCCCTGGCTGCGCGATTGTTCAACGGCAATATGCTGGCTGCACTCAGCGGTACGTTTTTCGGAAACCCATTGACCTATGTGCCCATCGGGGTGGTTTGCCTTCAGACCGGGCATTTCCTGTTGGGCACCGAGTTTGAAGAGGGCGACACCCATGGGCTTATGGGGAAGTTCGCCAATGCGATCGGTGATCTCAAAGACAACCTGATTGCAGTATTCACCGACCGGGTGGCTGACTGGCACGGGCTGGGAATTTTCTACGACGAGGTTTTCTTTCCGTACCTGATTGGCGGCATTCTTCCCGGATTGCTGGCTGGGGTGGTTTGCTACTATCTCAGCCTGCCGCTGGTCCACACCTATCAGCAACGGCGTCGCGACAGGATCAAAAAGAAGTTTGAAGAAATCAAACGTCTGGCTGAATCCGAGGCTGCCGTTCCAGAGTCAAACCAACTAGGCTCGAGCCAGGATTTGGGAAAGGAATCAAAGGATGTCTGAGAACCGTTTGCGTCTCGGTGTGAATATCGACCATGTGGCCACAGTGCGGAATGCACGTGGTGGGGTCTATCCCGACCCTTTGCGCGCGGCCACGCTGGCCGAGCAGGCCGGTGCAGATGGCATTACTGCCCATCTGCGCGAAGACCGCAGGCATATTTCGGACGCAGATATTGACGGGTTGATGGAGGTTCTTTCGGTGCCTCTGAATTTTGAAATGGCAGCCACGCCCGAGATGCAACAAATCGCTTTGCGCCATAAGCCGCACGCGGTCTGCATCGTCCCCGAAAAGCGCGAGGAACGGACCACCGAAGGCGGGCTGGAAGTCGCGCGCGAAGAAAACAAACTGGCCCATTTCATTGCACCTTTGCGTGATGCGGGCTGTCGCGTGTCGATCTTTATCGCCGCCGACCGTCGCCAGATCGAGGCCGCGCATCGCATCGGGGCCGAAGTGATCGAACTGCACACAGGCGCCTATTGTGACGCCCATGCCGAAGGCAAACTGGATGAGGCAGCGCAAGAGCTGGAAGGCCTACGCGATATGTCCGCCTTTGCCCATTCGCTTGGCCTCGAAGTGCATGCCGGACATGGTCTGACATACGACACGGTCAAACCTGTCGCCGCTTTCCCCGAGGTGCGCGAGTTGAACATTGGTCACTTTCTGATTGGCGAATCGATCTTTTTGGGCATGACCCCCGCCATTCAGGAAATGCGCCGCCTGATGGATGAGGCGCGGGGATGATAACCTCGGGTTTCATAGCAATCTGGATCGCCTGGTTGATGGCCGGAGGCTCACCCGGTCCGGCAACCATGGGCATCGCCGGAACTGCAATGAACGAAGGCCGCCGCGCCGGTCTGGTCTTTGCACTGGGCATCTGTGCGGGGTCCGCTGCCTGGGGCATCGCCGCCGCGCTGGGCCTGTCGGCGATCATGCTGGCCAATGTCTGGGTGTTCGAAGTAATCCGCTATGTTGGTGTAGCCTATCTGGGCTGGCTGGCGCTCAAGGCCCTGAAACGGGCGCTGTCATCGGATGAGATGGCGTTGGGCAACCCGGTCACCGGCTCGCTACGCACCATCTTTGCCAAAGGCGCGGCGATTCACCTGACCAACCCCAAGGCGATCCTCAGCTGGGGCTCGATCTACGCTATCGTTGCCCCGAATGACGCCAGCTTGTCGATGCTGCTTGGCTATTTCGGCCTGCTTTACGCGGGCTCGCTGCTCATTTTCATCAGCTATGCATTCCTTTTCTCTTCCGAACGCACAGTCCGCGCCTACCGCCGCGCCCGCCGCTGGTTCGATTTTGCCTTTGCCGGGTTCTTTGGGGTGGCAAGTTACAAGATTTTGACGGTGCGGTTGTCATGATCCTAGGCATTGGCACAGACCTCGCAAACATAGACCGCATTCAAGGCACGCTCGACCGGTTTGGTGACCGGTTCCGTAATCGCGTTTTTACCGACGCTGAACAACGCAAGGCTGAACGCCGCGCCGACACAGCAGGCACATACGCCAAGCGCTGGGCCGCGAAAGAGGCGTGCTCCAAGGCGCTGGGCACCGGGCTTCGTATGGGGATTTCCTGGAAGGACATGGCTGTCACCAACCTTAAAACCGGCCAGCCAGTGATGCATGTGACCGGTTGGGCGGCGGAACGGCTCAACGATATGACCCCCGAGGGTCATGCGGCGATCATCCACGTCACCCTAACCGATGACCACCCCTGGGCGCAGGCCTTCGTGGTGATCGAGGCGCGCCCAATTCGCGAACGCAGCGCTCTGTCTTGACTAACCCCGCCGCGCCGCGCATGTAGCACCCCAACAAACCAAGGACCGGAGAGCAGTATGGCCGAGGACGTCAAAACCGGAAATCCCGTGTGGGAGACGATCAAAACCATCGTCTATGCGCTGTTGATCGCGGGCGTTTTCCGTACCCTGTTCTTTCAGCCGTTCTGGATTCCGTCAGGGTCGATGAAACAGACCTTGTTGATCGGGGATTTCCTGTTCGTCAACAAAATGGCCTATGGATATTCCTATGCCTCTTGCCCCAGTCTGATTATTCCTAGCGTCGGCCTCAATATCGACGCCGAGGATGTTTGTGGCTGGATGCAAAGTGATGACAACACCCGTATCTGGGCCGGCGATCCCGAGCGCGGTGATGTGATCGTATTCCGTCATCCGGTAACGGGCCGCGATTATATCAAACGCCTGATTGGCCTGCCCGGCGATCGTATCCAGATCATCGAGGGCCAGATCATCCTGAACGGTACTCCGGTTCCGCAGCAACCCGATGGCGTCTTCACCGAGGTCGCGGCGCCGCAAGGTCCGCAAGGGTTGCGCCCGCGCTGTGAAAACGGCCCAGTTGGCCGTGGTGGCGTGTGTGAGAAATCCCGCATGATCGAGACCCTGCCCAACGGGGTGTCCTATGATGTGCTGAATATCGGTAATCAGGGGTCGGACAATACCGGCGTCTATACAGTGCCCGAAGGCGAATACTTCTTTATGGGCGATAACCGCGACAATTCCAGCGACAGCCGCCTGCCGCAATCGGCCGGGGGTGTCGGATATGTACCCTATGAAAACCTGATTGGTCGTGCAGATCGTATCATGTTCTCATCCGCTGGCCGGTCGATGCTATTCTTCTGGACCTGGCGCGGAGACCGCTTCTTTAAGGCTGTGAATTGAAGCTTTCCGCCGAAATAAAGGCGTTTCAAAAACGTCTGGGGCATGAATTTGCCAACCCCGAGCTGCTGGTGCGCGCGTTGACCCATGGATCGGTATCCTCGGCCACGCGCCCGGACAACCAGCGGCTCGAATTTCTGGGTGATCGGGTGCTGGGTCTGGTGATGGCGACGGCCTTGTTGGAAGCCGACAAAAAAGCGAGCGAAGGTCAGCTTGCACCCCGGTTCAATGCGCTTGTGCGCAAAGAGGCCTGTGCAGATGTGGCGCTGCAGATTGATTTGGGTGCTGTACTGAAACTGGGCCGGTCCGAAATGCTGTCCGGAGGGCGGCGCAAACAAGCTTTGCTTGGCGACGCGATGGAGGCAGTCATTGCTGCAGTTTATCGCGACGCCGGCTTCGAGGTCGCCAGCGCCGTTATCCTAAAGCTCTGGGGTGATCGCATCCACGATGTCGAGGCCGACGCCCGTGACGCCAAAACGGCGCTTCAGGAATGGGCGCAGGCACGGGGCCAGAAACCGCCCAGCTATGTCGAAGTCAGACGCTCGGGCCCGGACCATGCGCCGGTCTTCACCATTGCTGCGCGTCTTCAGGACGGGGCAGAAGAGCAGGCAACAGCAGGGTCAAAGCGTCAGGCCGAACAGGCGGCTGCCAAGTCGTTGCTGGACCGTTTGCAGAATTAGTCTACCGGGTAAAAACAGTCTGTCTCCTGAGGGCTGGCCGGAAATGCCTATCGGTCGAACCCGGGTCATTTCCGGTGACGGGTCGCCCACCATACCCCACCCAATGCCATCCTGATCGCATGCTCCAAAGCTGCAAATCGCTCTGGTCCGCTGCCTCTTTCTGCGATAGGGAGGCCCATCTGCAAACAGGATCAAACCCCAGATGACGACACGCGCCGGATTTATCGCCCTGATCGGAGAGCCCAACGCAGGCAAATCCACCCTTCTGAATCGCATGGTCGGGGCCAAGGTCTCGATCGTTACACATAAGGTTCAGACGACCCGCGCCCGTATCCGGGGCGTGGCGATGGAAGGTGATGCACAGCTGGTCTTTGTGGACACGCCGGGCCTTTTCAAACCGCGCCGCCGTCTGGACCGGGCGATGGTTGCCGCCGCATGGGGCGGCGCCGCGGATGCCGATGTGGTTGTCCTGATGGTCGAAGCGCATCGTGGCATCACCGAGGGCGTAGAGCGCATCCTTGAAGGTCTGAATGAGATCGGGCAGGGCCGCACCGTCGCACTGGCCATCAACAAGATCGACAGGGTGCAGTCCGAAGTTCTGCTGGCCCTGACCAGCGATCTCAACTCCCGCTATTCTTTCGCCGAGACATTCATGATCTCGGCCGAGAAGGGCCATGGCGTTGACGATCTGCGAAAATGGTTGGCGGGCGAATTGCCCGAGAGCCCGTGGCTATATCCGGAAGACCAGATCGCTGATCTGCCGTTGCGTATGATCGCGGCTGAAATGACACGCGAAAAGCTGACCCTGCGGCTGCATCAGGAACTGCCCTATCAGCTGACCGTCGAGACCGAGAATTGGGAAGAGCGCAAGGACGGGTCGGCAAAGATCGACCAAATAATCTATGTCATGCGCGACGGCCATAAAGGTATCGTTCTGGGCAAAAAGGGCGAGACCATCAAGGCCGTCAGCCAGGCGGCACGGGCCGAGCTGGAAGAGTTCCTTGATCGCAAGATCCACCTGTTCCTGCAGGTCAAAGTCCGGCCAAACTGGCTGGAGGAATCCGAGCGCTATTCGGAAATGGGTCTGGAATTCAAAGACGGAAACGCATGACGCGACTGACGGCAGACTTCTGGGTTCACGCCTATCTGGCACGGTTGCGATTTCAGGAAATACCGGCCTTTGTTGTGGCCCATGGTGACGACACAGCCGGCGCGGTTTTGATCAAGCTCAACACGTTGGACGGTCAGGCCACAGCCTTCCAGCGCAGCTTTGATCTGATGAGCGGTGAGCGCAAGTGGGTTGAACTCTCCTCTGGTCCCGAGGCCGATGTGGACGAGGCTATCCAACGCCAGCGCAGCTTTGACCCTGACCTCTGGGTGATTGAGGTCGAAGACCGGCAGGGGCGCCATTTGCTGGGTGAGGACGGTCTGGATTAGCGGTAGTAGCACAGACGCGGTGCAGGCCTCTGCCAAAGTTATGTCATAGGTCTTGGTAAGACGGTCCATTTTCGCTATTTGTATGCGTATTTAACGGATGGTGCTGAAACGGGTTGTTGCGGCATATGACAAGGATAGAGGTCTTACGTTGGCTGAAACATTTAGTCAGAAGTTCATAAAGTCAAACCTTGGTCTCGTGATGAAGCACTTCGAGGGTTTCATGGTATTTGTCGGCATTTTAGGCCCATTTGCCACGCTTCCACAGCTTGTGAAGCTCTTCTTTACCCACTCTCAACATGCGTCGGGCCAATCGCTGTTAACATGGTCGCTCTATGCGGCGTTGTCTTTGCTTTGGTTCATCTACGGTCTGATCGTCAAGAAGTTGCCCATCTATATTGGCAACGGCATTTCTATGGTGCTGAACCTTCTTATGGTACTGGGTATCCTGATCCACGCGGGGGTCACGTTCTGACCCAATAGGTCGCCGATTTCCCGGTCTCTCTTGCAGTGGTCCCGGCTTTGCGTTCTTTTGCTCGGGCAGGACTGACCCCACAAGATTGGACACGCTTTGGACTGGCGCGACCACGGCATACTTCTGACCTCACGCCGCCATGGCGAAACGGCGGCAATTATCGAGGTCTTTACCGAAGGCCACGGTCGTCATGCCGGCGTCGTACGTGGTGGAACCAGCCGCAAGATCGCGCCGATCCTGCAGCCCGGGGCGCAATTAGATGTGCTTTGGCGCGCACGGCTCGAGGAGCATATCGGCACTTTTCAGGTCGAGCCCCTGCGGTCGCGGGCGGCGGCGGCGTTTTCGGGTAGGCTTGCGCTGGCTGGATTGAATACGGTGGTGGCCCTGCTCTCGTTCTGTTTGCCTGAGCGCGAAGCGCATCCGCGCATCTATAAACAAACCGAACAGTTGATGGACCTGCTGGGTCAGGACGAAATTTGGGTGCTTGCCTATCTGCGGTGGGAATTGTCGCTGCTGGAAGAGCTGGGGTTTGGCCTTGACCTGACACGCTGTGCCGTGACGGGTGTAACAGAAGGTTTGGATTATGTTTCTCCGAAAACAGGTCGTGCGGTAAGCGCTGATGGGGCAGGGGACTGGGTGGATAGGTTGCTTCCCTTGCCACCTTGCCTGCGTGGCGTGGGCGACGCGCCGGATACCGAATTGGTGCAAGGATTGATGACCACCGGACATTTTCTAGAGAACCATGTTGCTCCGTCGTTGGGGAACAACCCTCTGCCCGGCGCACGGGCGCGGTTTATTGATCAGATCAATCGGCAGCTTTGAACACCATTTCCTGCCCGTCCTCATTGCGCAATATCAGCAGGTTCCCTGATACTTCGGATTGGGTCATGGCAAGCAGGGCGGCGAAATAGATCCCTTCTGCCTCAAGCCCGGCACAGGCGGCACGGGTTGCTGTCAGGCCGGTCAGCTCAAACCATGGATAGGGCGCGTTAAGCCTGCCCGTGTAGCTGTTGCAGGGGGCGTTGCCCGCTACTTTGCCCTCTTCCAGAAATCGCAATAAGGCACTGGCATTGTAGGGCTGACCGTTGATCTCTTGCAGGGCCCATTCCCGTTCGGCAGCACCATAGGCCGCAACGGTTTCATCCTTCTGACATTGGAGTAATCCGGAAAGGGAAAGCAGCATTATGTAACGCAACATGGCAGAATTCCTGAATTCAGCGAAGAACAGTTTCCTGGGCTTGGACGCATTGTTTTGAACCGACTAGGTAAAGAATCGGATACAATGGTGACCGTTGACTTGCAAAACATCTTGGACATATTGAAAGCGAATAACGGGCCTTTCCTAAGATTTGGGCAGTTAGGTGGAATTTTTACACCGGTATATACGCCAGGTTTATTTGATTTTGACCTGATAGAATTGGAGCTTCGTAGTGAGCGGAAATGATGATGTTGGCATGGGGCGGATGCGACCTGTAACCAAGTTTTTTATGATTTTGATCTATGCCCTCTTTCTCTTCCTGCTGGTTGAACTGCTTTCGTATTTCACCGTGGTTTATGTGTATGACAACACGCTGGGCAATACGGCAGAGCGACATCTATACTCTTCGATCCGTGGTCACAAACTGAACCCAGACTATCAGCGAGGATTTGATACTGGCGGGCAGCGTATCCATTCCGATCAAGGGTTCCGCCACGATACGCTGATTGAACAGCCAAAACCCGACGACACGTTCCGCATTTTTCTGATGGGTGGCTCAACTGCTTATGCCATCGGATCGCAGGGCAGTATTTATCCTGACCACCCAACGCTCGCCAATCAGGAAACGGTTGCGTATTTCCTGCAGCAGGACCTGCGCGAGCGGTTGGGCGATCAGATGCCCGGTGTGACGATTGAGGTGATCAACGCCGGAGTTGTTGCGTATCACAGTTTTCAACATGTGTTGTACCTGTACGAGACGCTATATGAGTACAGCCCGGACATGATTGTGTTTCTGGATGGCCACAATGATTTTTACAATGTTGGGGTCGACAATCCGGTCCAAAGTTATGCTTACTCGTCCGCACGCATGATTGACGCCTTGAATGATCGCAAACCCTTCTTTTCAGCCTATGCGTTCCTGCGGTACCCGGCGCAGTATTCCTATACCTTCAAACTGGCTTCGAAATTTACGCAAGGCTTGTTCGACCGCTATGAAATCCCCAAAAATATCACGTATGGGGATGTTACCGCCTTGCAAAGAGACTTTTCAGCAGAGCTTGCGCAGACTGCAAAGGTCGGATTTTTGCGCAATTACAAGCTGATCGAAACATTCGGCGACTACCACGGGTTTTGCTATCACGTCTTTTTGCAGCCTGAGGTCGTCTATGAGGACACCAATGTCCTAAGCAAGACCGACCGCGAAATCGCCCAGCTCACGCGGGATTGGTACAAGCCGGGACGCGAAGATCTGATGCATCGCGCGCGGGTCGATTTCCCTGCTTTGTTTGAAGAGGCCAATGTGCCTTTCACCGATATTGCCGAGATCGGCGGCCCCCTCCACAAAGACAAGGTGCTGTATGTCGATTACACGCATCTGACGCCCGAAGGGTCAAAGCTGGTGGCTGCGCGGATGCTGCCCGTGGTGGCGGAACGGATCAGCCAGTGTAAGACCCCGTCCTAAACTCAGTAGGGTTGCTCTCCGTTTAGCAAAGCGGTGCGCACCTCCATGCGGGTACGCCAGTTGTATCGCGTATCTTCGCGCGTTGGCGCCCATGTCAGCGCGCCACTGTTGCGCCATGGGTCAAGGACGATGCCCTCGAACATCGTGTCGCCCTTTGCGCTGATCACTGCGGAATGGTGGATGATCCTCAGCGGCGTTGGCGGTGATGTAGCCCAGTGCATTTCCAGGGTGCGGAAGTTTTCGGCCCTTAAACGGCTGGTCATCGCTTCGGCCCAGTCGTTGCACAGGCCGCGCTCACGAAATCCGTTGATGACCTTGGCGTTGTGGATGATGGCCGGGTCGGTGACCTGCCATTCTCGGGCCAGACGCTGCGAATAGGTATAGGCAATGGTGGCCGCCTTCTGTGCCTCGGCTGGATCAACCTTAGGGCCCATAGAACGGATGGCGAGCGCCAGCTCGTCTATGTCGTTCTGCGTTGCGGTCGGTTGAGGGGTGGCACAGCCGGCAAGGGCCAGTGCCGCAAGCGTGGCCAGAAGGACAAGAATGGATCGGGTCATGTGTTCGCCGCTGGTTCGTGATCAATCGCTGATCTACCGGGATAATCGACGCAGTGATAGGGGGAAGTTTGTGCTGCGGCTGGTCATGGTCGAGCGTGGACATGAGGGCAGGTATCAATAATAATACTGGGAACAGAAGATTGTAGTATTGCGGGCAAAAAAAACCCGGCGCGTGCGCCGGGTCGAGTTGGGGAAACAGGATTGCCGTAACAGGTCAGCCCAGCAGACGCCGCGCGATCACCTGTGCCTGAATTTCGGCAGCCCCTTCAAAAATATTGAGAATACGTGCGTCACACAGCACGCGACTGATCTTGTATTCCAGTGCAAAGCCGTTGCCGCCGTGGATCTGCAGGCCGTTATCGGCAGCAGCCCAGGCCACGCGGGCGCCCAGCAGCTTGGCCATCCCGGCCTCAAGATCGCAGCGATGACCGTTGTCTTTTTCCCAAGCCGAGAAATAGGTCAGCTGTCGTGCGATCATGATCTCGACGGCCATCATCGCCAGCTTGCCGGACACGCGGGGGAAGTTGATCAGCGACTTGCCGAACTGTTTGCGGTCCTGCGCATATTGCATGGCGATGTCCAGCGCGCTTTGGGCCACACCGATGGCGCGGGCTGCGGTCTGGATGCGGGCGGATTCGAAGGTTTCCATGAGCTGTTTAAATCCCTTGCCTTCTTCGCCACCCAAAAGGTTCTCACCCTTGACCTTGAAGCCATCAAAGCCCAGCTCGTATTCCTTCATGCCGCGGTAACCCAGCACTTCAATCTCACCGCCAGTCATGCCGGGGGTGGGGAAGGGGTTGTCGTCCGTGCCGGGCGTCTTTTCCGCCAGGAACATCGACAGGCCGCGATGATCGGAGGTGTCAGAGTTGGTGCGTGCCAGCAAAGTCATCACATGGGTTCGCGCCGCATGGGTGATCCAGGTCTTGTTGCCGGTGATCTCGTAATCACCATCCGCATTCTTGACCGCACGGGTGCGCAGGCTGCCCAGGTCCGAGCCCGTGTTGGGTTCGGTGAAAACAGCCGTCGGCAGAATCTCGGCGCTGGCGATCTTGGGCAACCACTGCGCTTTTTGCTCATCCGTTCCACCGGCAATGATCAGCTCGGCTGCGATCTCGGACCGGGTGCCCAGCGATCCGACGCCGATATAGCCGCGCGACAATTCTTCGGACACCACGCACATCGAGGCCTTGGAAAGACCAAACCCTCCGAACTCTTCGGGGATGGTCAGGCCAAATACACCCATCTCGGCAAGCTCCTCGATGATCTCCATCGGGATCAGCTCATCCTTAAGGTGCCAATCATGGGCGTTTGGTTCGACTTTTTCCTGGGCATAGCGGCGGAACTGGTCGCGGATCATTTCCAGTTCTTCGTCCAGGCCCGACGTTCCGAACATCGTGGCACCGGCCTGTTCTTCCATCAGTTCAACCAAGCGACCGCGTGCGGCCTGTGAATTGGCCTGTGCCATCAGTGTCTGAACTTCGGCGCATTGGAAACCGGACAGCGCGTCCCAGCCCAGACCCATGTCCTGAAGACGCAAAATCTCGCCCTGGTTCATTGGGATGCCGCCCGCGACCTGATGCAGGTATTCACCAAAGGCGATTTGGTGCAGCAGCTGTTCGATCTCGCCGAATTTGCCTTCTGCCTCCAAAGCATCGGCCCAGCGTTGCATCTGCTGCAGCGACTGGTTGTATGTTGCCAGCCATGCCAACCCATGAGCGGCGGTCTGATTGGCCTCGATCAGAGCACCGGACACGCGACCATCTTCTGTCACCATCGCGCGGACCGACTCGCGGGCGCGTTCGAATACGGTGTCCACGGCGGGCAGAGCCGCACGTGTCAGCGTTAGAAGCTCGGGCAAAATCGCGGATGTAATCATCTGGGTCATATCCTGTCCGTCATGGGCCATGAATCAGCTTTCTCCTAAAGTCGTCTGGTCATATCATGCTGCACGTGCAGCGCAACAAAAATACGAATTATGCGACTAAAAAGTTCTAAAGTTGCTTGATCATTTTTGCAGTGCAGCACCCGTCAGGAGTGATATCAGGGGGACATGACGTTGTTTTCTATGCTCTCTGCCCAAGAACTGCTGCTGGCCTGTGGGGTTGCCTTCATTGCCGGTTGGGTCAAAGGCATGGTCGGGTTTGCCATGCCAATGGTTCTGATCTCGGGGCTGAGCATGTTCCTTTCGCCGGATATGGCGATCGCGGGGCTTATTCTGCCAACCCTGGTGACAAATGGGGTGCAGGCATTGCGCGGGGGTGTTCCGGCCGCCGTGTCCTCGATCCGTCAGTTCCGTGTATTTCTGGTTGTCGGGTTGGTGTTTCTGCTGATTGGTGCTCAGTTGGTCAGCGCTGTGCCAGCATCAACTTTTTTGTTGATGATTGGCATCCCGGTGACAGTCTTTGCATTGATCCAGGTATTGGGTCTGCGTCTGAAATTGGCCAGCCCATCTGCCCGAATAGAGGCCATGATCGCCGCGGTTGCAGGCTTTGTCGGGGGGATGTCTGGAATTTGGGGGCCACCAACCGTGGCCTATCTGACCGCCTTAAACACCCCGAAAGCGGTGCAGATGCGTGTGCAGGGGGTCATCTATGGTTTGGGGGCGTTGGCGTTGCTGTTCGCGCATATGGGCTCCGGGATTTTCCGCGCCGAAACCGCTCCGTTCTCGGCTGCTTTGGTGCTGCCGGGGCTTGCGGGCATGTGGGTGGGGTTGCAACTGCAGTCGCGCATAGATCAGGCGCTGTTTCGAAAGATCACCCTGTTCGTGCTGCTTATCGCAGGGCTGAACCTGTTGCGGCGCGGGCTGATGGGCTAGGCACGCCGATCTATCGCGCGCAGCGTGAAATAGAGCCCCAGCATCAGAAAGAACAGGCCCGAGATATCGCCGATCAGGAAGGCGATATATTCCAACCCACCGCTGCCAAAAGCCAGATTGGTCAGCACGGACACCAATATTGACGTGACGATCCCGACCCCCATGACGCAGGACCAGCATGGTTTGCGGTCCGGGTGGGGAAACAGATCGAAGCCGACCCATTTGCATAGGTAAAATACAGCAGGAACGGTTGTGACGGCGATTGCAATGGCGGCCAGACGGTTGGGCAGGAAGACGTCGCTTCCGCCGAGAAAGGCAAACACAAGAAAGACCCCGGGCAAGAGCGCAAAAATCGCCCGCCACCCCAACAACCAAGCAGAGAGCACACGCACACCATGCGGGAGAAACAGCAAGCTGGCCTTGCTGGGATATTCGGGGAAGAATACGTTCTGCAGTGGCATCAGAACCTCGAACGTAAGGAACGAGGCAATCACGTAGGCCAGTGAGGCAAAGAACGTTTCAGAGGCCCATCTGCGCACGGCGGTCAGCCAGCAATGCGCAGATCAAACGCTTTACTACTTAGGCGCATGCACAACATACCGTCCACGGTTCGCGCTACCGCTTTGTGACAAATACCCCTTCTGCACCAGCGACTTCAGCGCACGAAAAAAGGTCGGGCGCGAGACGCTTTGCACAAGCGTGTGTTCAATCAACCCAAATGTCCGAACTTCCTGGTCAGCTTTGGACAGTTCTTCGGCGGCGTAATAGATATCGCGCTCTACCGGTGAGAGTTGTTCCAGCCCCAACGTGCGCTCCATGCTTTGCATCAGTTTGCGCAGTTCGGTCAGTTTCAAGATTTCAGTCATTTCGTTACCTGTCGTTTCCCATGTCACGCGCTGCGACAAAGCAGCGGTATGAGACGAACTGAAATCTGAATGTTCAGAAAGTCTCATATTGACACTCATCCCCATTGGCATACACTTGCTATCTGATTAGGTTTCTCAATTCGCGAATGTGAGCGCGCGGCTGAGTTACCCAAGGTATTTTTAGACAACGCCCGGCGCGATTGCGTCGGGCGAATTTGTCTTAATGACATCATTGGATAGCTTAAACCGGCAAATCGGGCAACGAATTTGTAAGGACACCTTACGTTAGACGTATAAGGACGATTGCCAACAGATGTGCTGTCCGAAAAAAAGGGGAGAGGTTTGCCCCCTTTTGCAACATTAACCGATTGCTACGGCTTTGATGTCTTCGTCGATGAAAGGCAGATACTGCTCAAAGTTTTCAGCAAACATCTGAACCAACTTCTCAGCCTGTTTATCGAAAGCGGCCTGGTCGTCCCAGGTGCGACGCGGATCCAGCAGAACTTCGGCGACACCGGGGACGGAAACCGGCACATCAAAGCCAAAATTCGCATCCTTGCGGAATTCCGCATCCCGAAGCGATCCATCCAGAGCGGCAGTCAGCAAACCGCGGGTCGCACGGATCGGCATCCGGCTGCCAACGCCATAGGCGCCGCCAGTCCAGCCGGTATTCACCAGCCAGCAGGTCGCGCCGTGCTGGGCGATCTTGTCGCGCAGCAGGTTGCCATAGACTTCTGGGCGACGCGGCATGAACGGCGCGCCAAAGCATGTCGAGAATGTGGGTTGGGGCTCGGTCACGCCGCGCTCTGTGCCAGCAACCTTCGAGGTGAAGCCCGACAGGAAGTGGTACATCGCCTGAGCGGGGGTCAGCCGCGCAATCGGGGGCAGAACACCAAACGCGTCACAAGTCAGCATGATGATGTTCTTCGGATGCCCGCCCAACGCGCTTTTCGAGGCATTGGAGATATACTCGAGCGGATAGGCGCAACGCATGTTTGCGGTCAGCGAGTCATCTTCGAAATCCAGCTCCTTGGTCTCGGGATCGAAAACCATATTCTCGATCACGGTGCCGAATTTGCTGGTGGTTGCATAGATCTCGGGTTCGGCCTCGGCGTTCAGGTTGATCGTCTTGGCATAGCACCCGCCCTCGAAGTTGAAAGTGCCACGGTCTGACCATCCATGTTCGTCATCGCCAATCAAGGTGCGGGCCGGATCAGCGGACAGGGTGGTCTTGCCAGTTCCCGAGAGGCCAAAGAAGACTGCGGTATCAACGGGATTGCCGACCGCGTGGTTCGCCGAGCAATGCATCGGCATCACGCCTTTTTCGGGCAGCATGTAATTCAGCAGGGTGAAGACGGACTTCTTGTTTTCACCGGCATATTCTGTGCCGCCGATCAGAATCAATTTGCGGTCGAAGTTCAGTGCGATCACTGTCTCGCTACGGCAGTTGTGCTTGGCCGGATCAGCCTGGAAGCTGGGACAGTTGATGATTGTGAAATCCGCGATGAACTCATCCAGGTCTTCACGATCCGGGCGGCGCAGCAAGTGACGGATGAACAGATTATGCCATGCCAGTTCGGTGACCATGCGCACGTTGATCGAATAAGCGGGGTCGGCGCCACCGACTAGATCCTGCACAAAATAGTCACGACCCTTCATGTGCTCGATCATATCGGCATAAAGCGTTTCGAAACCCTCGGGGCTCATCTCGGCGTTGTTTTCCCACCAGATCGAATCGGCGACACTGTCGGTGCGGACAACATGTTTGTCCTTGGGAGAACGGCCAGTGAACTTGCCGGTACTGACAAGAAAAGCTCCGCCATTGCCAAGTGTACCTTCACCCCGCTTGAGGGCTTCTTCAATCAGTGCCGGTTCCATGAAGTTGTAATAGACATTGCCCAGACCCTCGATGCCCTGATCTTCGAGGCGGAATTGCGGGTTCACCCGTCCAGATGTCATGTTTGTCTTCTCCTGTGGCGGCGCGGCGGCAGATTGGCCAAGGTGCGCTCTTGGGGCAGTGTACCGGGAAAACCGGCGATTGGGCGGGTCTTATCATGGTCGTTTAGTGCGTGAACAGGACGGTTTGGCGCAGTTAGCGCAACCAAGTTCAGGTTTAGCGCCACCATGTTTTTTCTGCAGGAAATACAGACACTTTTCGAAGGCCATTAACGGCTTTTTTGCCGCATGTGTGTGACAACAATCGCACGATTCGTAGATGGCGATTGATTCGCGGCCATAAAAACGACAAAAATGCCCTACAAATAAGCGAATTGTTTCGTATGAGAGCAGGAATAGGGGTTAACCCGATGTCAAAGATTGCACTGGTGGATGACGACAGGAACATTCTGACGTCCGTATCCATGACGCTCGAAGCCGAGGGTTTCGAGGTAGAAACGTATAACGACGGGCAGGCTGCTCTGGATGCGTTTAACAAGAAGCTGCCCGATATGGCAGTGCTGGATATCAAGATGCCGCGTATGGATGGCATGGATTTGCTGCAGCGACTGCGGCAGAAGACTCAGATGCCGGTGATCTTTCTGACTTCGAAAGATGACGAGATCGACGAAGTTCTGGGTTTGCGCATGGGTGCTGATGATTATGTCAAAAAGCCCTTTTCGCAACGGTTGCTGGTAGAACGGATACGGGCCTTGCTGCGCCGTCAGGAAGCGACCTCGGGTGATCCCGTGGCTGCCAACACAGGCGACGCCAAGGTGATGGAACGGGGCGAATTGCGGATGGACCCCTTGCGCCACGCGGTGAGCTGGAAGGGATCGGATGTCTCTTTGACAGTGACCGAGTTCTTGCTACTGCAGGCCTTGGCGCAGCGTCCGGGATTTGTCAAAAGCCGCGATCAGCTGATGGATGTTGCCTATGACGATCAGGTCTATGTAGATGACCGCACGATCGACAGCCACATCAAGCGTCTGCGCAAAAAGATGCGCGCTGCTGATCCGGAGTTTTCGGCCATCGAAACGTTGTATGGTATTGGGTATCGGTACAACGAAGAATAAGCGTGGCCTAAGTTAAGGGGTTACTGGGTCTCGTGCGCGATACTGAGCAAGAAAACGAGTTACGCGACGGTGACGTCGTTCTGGGGGATGACTGGGTCATCCCCCAGAACGACGATTCCGCCGAACTCAGGGCCAGACGCGGCCGCCGCAATCTGTTTTCCCTGCGGGGCTCGCCTCTGGCGCGCAAGATCATCACATTCAACATGATTGCATTGGTGATTCTGGTCACCGGATTGCTATATCTGGATAATTCGCGAGAAGAACAGGTGCAGCAAACCGCCCGGAACCTGGTTGGTGATGCGCAGTTGGTCAGCAACGTATTTGAAACCCAGCTGCGACAGAATGTGACTGGCATTACCCGCGACGCGGCCATCCTGGATGTCAAAGATACGTTGGCTGGTCTCAGCCTGCCGGTCGGCGGTGAAGTCTTTGTTTACGATGCTCGTGGGACGCTGATTGGTTGGACGCGCGGCGCGCCTGCGGTCTCAGAGATGCCGGTCATGCTGCGCTCAGAAGCTGATGCGCAGACTGGAAGCACACTGATCAGTGATGCCTTGAACGCGGTCTGGACCGGGCTGTCCAAAGTGTTCAAGCAAGATGAAACCAGCGAAGCGCCAACCTTGGCCCAACGCGTTCAGGCCATAATTCCACAGGCGCTGACCGGGCATATTCAGGTTCAGGCGGTTCAGGATGACGCAGGCGAAACGGTTATCGTTGCTGCGGCCCCGATCCAACTGGATGGAAAGCCCGTTGGCGCGGTTGCCATGGCCGGTCCCGCCGGAGAAATCGACGCATTGGCCCGCCGTGATCAAGAGCGGATCCTGCGCATGTTCGTCGTGGCGCTTTTGGTGTCAGTCGGATTGAGCCTTGTCCTAGCATCGACCATCGCCAACCCGTTGGCCGACTTGGCATCCGCCGCCGAGATGGGCAAAGACCGCGGTGCGGGGGTCAACCCGGGCCGCATCCGCATCCCCGATCTGAGCGCGCGACCGGACGAAATCGGACGACTCAGCCGAGCTTTGCGCGGCATGGTTACCGCGCTGTACAACCGGATTGATGCAAACGAACAATTCGCGGCAGATGTGGCGCATGAGATCAAAAACCCCCTAGCCAGCCTTCAATCCGCTGTGGGCACGTTGCGCATGGTTAAAAGAGACGACCAGCGCGACAAGCTGATGGGGGTGATCGAACATGATGTCCGTCGGCTGGATCGTCTGGTCAGCGACATTTCGAACGCCTCGCGCCTGGATGCCGAACTGGTCAAGGAGGAAGAGCAGCCATTTGATTTGTTGAACCTGATCGGAAACCTCGGTCAGTATCTGGGCGAGGATGCGCGCGCCAAGGGAATCGATTACATCACTGATCTGCCGCCCGAACCAATCACCGTGACCGGGCTTGAGGCGCGATTGGCGCAGGTGTTCGTAAACCTGATCACCAATGCGATTTCCTTCTGCGAAGAAAGCGATGCCATACGTGTGTGGGTACGCCGGCGCGAGGATCGGGTTCTGGTTGTTGTTGAAGACACCGGCCCAGGCATCCCCGAGCAAGCCCTGACCAAAGTGTTCAAAAGGTTCTATTCCCAGCGGCCAGCCGAGCATTTCGGCAATAATTCGGGGTTGGGTCTGGCAATTTCCAAGCAGATCGTCGAGGCGCATGGCGGGGTGATTTGGGCCGAAAATATCCGCCCGACCGAAGCGGACATAACATCAGACCCTCAAGGCGCGCGATTTGTCGTGGGCCTGCCGGTTTGATGCGGTGAGCACGTCCGCACTCTCCTCTGTTGAACACCATGATACTGCCATCGTTCACGCCTCTTGCGTCGCGGTAGCAGACCGTGCTGTTTTGATCGTGGGGCCTTCGGGCACCGGGAAGTCAGCGCTGTCTTTGCAGATGATGGCGTTGGGGGCCGATCTGGTCGCGGACGATCGGGTTCGGTTGTATATGGATGGCAATCTCGCCCTGGCAGAGGCGGCTCCAAATATCGGTGGACTGATCGAGGCAAGAGGTCTTGGCCTGTTGCGGGCAGTCTCGGTTGGGCCGGTGCCGGTTGGCTTTGTGGTGGACATGGCGCAAGAAGAACCCGAGCGCCTGCCAGAACCCCGTTCAATTCTTATCCTGAGGCAAACTGTTCCCTTGCTTCGGGGCGCTGGCGTCTCCAATTTACCAGCAGCGCTCTTGCTACTGATGAAAAACGGGTGTGCAGACCCGGAATGGCCCAATCAATGACGACCCAAAGACGCATCGTACTTGTCACCGGCCCATCCGGCGCAGGCCGGTCCACCGCAATCCGTGTGTTAGAGGATCTGGGGTTCGAGGCCATCGACAACCTTCCCATGGGTCTTTTGCTGCGTCTATTAGACGGGCCAAAAACCGACCGTCCCATGGCGCTGGGTATTGATGCGCGCAACCGCGATTTTTCCACGATTGGCGTCATCGAATTGCTGGCTAAGCTTCGGTGGATGGAACAGGTTGACCTGACCACGCTTTATCTCGATTGCAGCGATGAAGTCCTTCTGCGTCGGTATTCGGAAACCCGCAGACGTCACCCGGTGTCTGCGGATGCCAGCCCTGAAACCGGAGTGCGCCAGGAAAAAGAGTCGCTGGCCCCAATTCGTGAACTTGCAGATACGTTGATCGACACCACGCCACTGAATGTTCACCAACTGCGCGAAGAGGTTGAGCGCTGGTTTGCACCTCAGGGTGGGCGGCATCTGGCGGTAACCATCGAATCATTTTCCTATAAGCGTGGCTTGCCTCGCGGATTGGATATGGTCTTTGACTGCCGTTTTCTCACCAACCCGTACTGGCGTCCCGAGCTACGGGCCGAAGATGGTCGCAATTCGGATGTGGCGAGCTATATTCAAACCGACGCGAACTATGCGCCTTTCTTCGAAAGGGTGGTTGACCTGCTGACTTTGTTGTTGCCCGCCTACCGGGCCGAGGGCAAAGCCTACCTGTCCGTGGCCTTTGGCTGTACCGGAGGGCAACACAGATCGGTTGCAATGGCCGAAGCGGTTGCAAAGGCCCTTGCAGAAGGGGGGCAGCAAGTGGCAATTAGGCATCGCGAAATGGAAAGACGATCGTTGAATGTGAGGCCGGATTGATCGGGATCGTACTCGTAGCACATGGTGGGCTGGCCAAAGAATATTTGGCCGCGATGCAGCATGTGGTCGGCAATCAGCCCGGCCTGGCCGCGATCTCGATCGAGGCCGATCATGATCGCGAAGCGAAGCAATCGGAAATCTGTGCGGCCGCCGACAGTGTTGATGTTGGTGACGGTGTTGTCGTCGTGACCGATCTGTTTGGCGGAAGCCCGTCGAATCTCAGCCTGCGTGCCTGCGCGCCGCAGGATCGCCGTATCCTTTACGGCGCAAATCTTCCCATGTTGATAAAACTGGCCAAATCCCGCCACCTGCCGATTGGCGAAGCCGTGCGGCAGGCAATGGAAGCTGGACGTAAGTATATCAATGCGCAAAATGTGACGTTTGACGAGAACCGGACAGAAAAAGAATGACCACCCGAAGCTTGAAAATTATCAATGAAAAGGGCCTGCATGCCCGTGCCTCGGCCAAGCTGGTCGAGTTGGTAGAAGGGTTCGACGCTCAGGCCGAGGTGTCGAAAGATGGGCTTTCCGCATCCGGCGACAGCATTATGGGTCTTTTGATGTTGGCAGCGTCTCGCGGAACGACTATTGACGTCGAGACGTCCGGACCGGATGCTGAGGCGTTGGCTGATGCGTTGGAGACTCTGGTGAACGACAAGTTCGGAGAAGGTTTCTGACCGCACCCGCCGTGATACGAAGAACGGGATAACCAGGAATTGGCGGAAACAACGCACGAGACCAAGACAGGCCCGGTGGTGGATGGGACCAAGGACCAGGGCGAGATTTATGATCGTAAGACCCTGACCTACGCAAACTCGTTCGACGACCCTTGGACTGCAACAGCGATCCGCACCATTGAATGGTGTACGGGTAAGTTGACCATTTTGGGTATGGTTAACAAGTTCGAGAAGCAGAATGAACAATTCCGCGGCCAACGGTTCTGGGCAGGTGCGCTTAACATAATGGGCATCGACCTGACCACGCCAGAGGAACAGATCGCGCGTATTCCGAAAACGGGGCCCGTGGTCGTCGTAGCCAACCATCCCCATGGCATGGTCGACGGCATGATTCTGGCAGAGCTGATCGGCAGGGTCCGCAGCGACTATCGGATCTTGACCCGTTCGGTTCTGACAGGTTTGGACGAGGCGGCGACGTCGTTCATGATTCCGGTGCCCTTCCCGCACGATCCCGAGGCACAGGCCAAGATGCTTGAGATGCGCGGCAATGCGATGGAGCATCTAAAAAACGGGGGCGTTGTGGCCTTGTTCCCTTCAGGCGTCGTGATGTCTTCGGATGACTGGTTCGGGCCGGTGATCGAGCGTGAGTGGAACGTGTTCACGGCCAAAATGATCCGTAGATCCGGCGCGCAGGTCCTGCCGATCTTTTTCCCTGGCAGGAATTCGCGTGCCTACCAGATCGCCAACAAGCTTTCTGCGATTCTGCGCCAGGGTTTGTTGCTGCACGAGATCGTTCGATCCTGCAACAAACCGCAATCCCCGGTGATCGGAGAACCGATCTCGGATGAGGATATGCAGCTGCTGGAACGAGATCCGCGCGGCTTTATGGCTTGGCTCAGAAAACACACGCTGGGTCTGGGGCAGGCAACCAAGCTCTGACCTGCAATTTCACCTGATCAGGACAATCTCGTGGCTGCGCCCGGATGAATTCCGGGCGGTGGCCTTTACCGGGTCGGCACTGGGGCATCGCCCCGATAGTCATAAAAACCACGCTGCGTTTTACGTCCCAGCCAGCCCGCTTCGACATATTTAGTCAACAGCGGACAAGGGCGATATTTGGTATCGGCCAATCCATCATGCAGCACGTTCATAATGGCCAAACAGGTGTCCAGGCCGATAAAGTCAGCCAGTTCTAGTGGTCCCATCGGGTGGTTTGCGCCCAATTTCATCGATTGGTCAATCGACTGAACATTCCCCACGCCTTCATACAGGGTGTATACGGCCTCGTTGATCATCGGCATTAGGATGCGGTTGACAATGAAAGCCGGGAAATCTTCGGCGCTGGCGGCGGTTTTGCCCAGGCGGTCTACAACGGCCTTACAGGCAGCAAATGTTGGTTGATCCGTAGCAATGCCCCGGATCAGTTCAACCAGTTGCATCACCGGAACTGGGTTCATGAAGTGAAAACCCATAAAGCGTTCGGGCCGGTCTGTTCGGCTCGCCAGACGTGTGATCGAAATAGATGACGTATTTGACGTCAGGATAGTATGCGGTTGCAGATGTGGCAGCAAACTTTCGAAAATGGCTTGTTTGACGGTCTCACGCTCGGTTGCGGCCTCGATCACCAGGTCAGTCTGGCCCAGCTGTGGCAGCTCCATTGTGGTCGTGATGCGTTTCAGCGCGGATTGCATCTCCTCATCCGAAATTTTTCCGCGCGATGCCTGGCGCGCCATATTTCCTTCAATCGTCGCCATGGCGCTGTTCAGCGCGTCCTGGCTAACGTCGTTCAGCAGAACGTCATATTCCGCCAAAGCCAGTACGTGGGCGATACCATTGCCCATTTGGCCTGCGCCAATCACTCCGACTGATTTTACATCCATTTTTTGATGCCTCTGTGCCACGGGGTAGGATGACACTATCGGCAGATCGGGGCGGGCGGCAAGGGGATCAGACCGTTCGACTTTGCTTCAAATGCGCACATTAGGAGATTCTCAAGACTTGCGGCTGCAAGATGGCATCCGGGTGAAAATTGGGTGAGTGATATGAGCTATCATCAAGCTGGCTCGGGGCGACTCGAGCATGACGTGTGCCAATACGGTGAGTCACGATTGTGGTTTCGTGGACCAATGCGTTCGCTGGAAACGTCATTTGTGGCCTGCGCAGGTGGGACCGAAACATTCGGGCGATTCGTCGAGCAGCCATTCGCGGCAGTTCTCGAAGAGAGGTTGGACAGGCGATGCCTGAATTTCGGAAGTCTTTTTTGCGGCGTAGATGCGCTGTGCGATGACACGGAGTTGAAGGGTTTACTGAACCAAGCAGAGCTCTGCGTGGTGCAGCTTAGCGACATATTGGGGCAGTCCAATCGATTCTACCGGGTTCATCCCCGACGCAACGACCGTTTTCTGGCTCCAACAGAGGATCTGAAATCTCTCTATCCCGAGATCGACTTTGCCGATGTCCATTTCGTACATCACCTGATGATTTTGTTGCAGGGCCGCAATGATGCGCGGTTCGAGGTAATCGCAGAAGAGCTGCGACGGAATTGGATCGACCGCATTGGGGGGCTTGTTGAGGCGCTTGAAGCGCCTGTTGTCTTGTTGAATTTGCAGGTCCTGCGTGAGGCAGAAAGTGATCAGCCCAAGCACGGTGCTGATATTCGGATCACGCCACAGATGATCGAGGCCCTGCGCCCTCTCAGCGCCGAGATCGTTGAGGTGACGGTCAGCGTGTCGGGGCAGTCCGATGAGCTTGAAGATATGCTGTTTGGAACACTGCAACAGCCCATGGCGGAATATATGATAGGTCCTGCGGCACACAGGTCGATTGCTGACGCCTTGGTCGGTCCGATCAGAAACCTGCAATGAAAAGGGCCCGCCGATGGCGGGCCCAATGCAAGATTCTTCGTTGAAAAGTCTAGCCCGTTGATCAGCCGAGTTTCTCAGTCAGTTCCGGAACGGCCTGGAACAGGTCGGCGACCAGACCGTAATCGGCAACCTGGAAGATCGGCGCTTCTTCGTCTTTGTTGATCGCCACGATGATTTTCGAGTCTTTCATACCTGCCAGATGCTGAATCGCACCCGAGATGCCGACAGCGACATACAGATCCGGGGCAACAACCTTGCCGGTCTGACCCACCTGCCAATCGTTCGGAGCATAGCCCGAGTCGACTGCGGCGCGCGATGCGCCTACTGCGGCACCCAGCTTGTCAGCGAGACCTTCGATCAGCTTGAAGTCCTCTTCAGAACCGACACCACGGCCACCCGACACAACAACGCCAGCCGAAGTCAGCTCGGGGCGGTCGCTTGTAGCTACCTTGTCTTCGACCCAGGACGATAGACCGGGGTTCTCGCCGACCGAGATGGTCTCAACGGCTGCCGAGCCATCTTCGCCCGCAGCATCAAAACTTGCGGTTCGGAAAGTGACGACTTTTTTGGCGTCCACAGATTTGACGGTCTGGATCGCGTTGCCCGCATAGATTGGGCGTTCGAAGGTCGAGCCGTCGACGACACCGGACGCGTCCGAGATGACCATGACGTCCAGCAGCGCGGCAACGCGCGGCATAACGTTCTTGGCATCGGTGGTGGCGGGGGCAACGATGTGCTCATAACCATCAGCAAGACCTACGATCAGCGCAGCAGTGGATTCTGCCAGGCGATGGCCCAGCGATTCGTCCTCGGCGACCAGAACCTTTGAGACGCCGGTGATCTTGGCGGCAGCTTCACCGGCAGCAGCAGCGGAACCGCCTGCGGCCAGAACGGTTACATCACCCAGTGCCTTTGCTGCGTTTACAGCTTTGGCGGTTGCGTCCAGCGCCAGTTCACCATTGTTGACTTCGGCGAGAAGAAGAACAGCCATTACACAGCCCCCGCTTCTTTGAGTTTCGCGACAAGCTCGTCTACCGAGCCGACGATGATGCCAGCGGCACGTGCCTGTGGTTCTTCGGTTTTGACGACTTCCAGGCGCGGCGAGACGTCGACGCCGTAATCAGCGGCGGTTTTCTCGTCCAGCGGCTTTTTCTTCGCCTTCATGATATTGGGCAGCGACGCGTAACGGGGCTCGTTCAGGCGCAGGTCCACGGTCACGATTGTCGGCATTTTGACGCTGATGGTTTGCATGCCACCATCGACTTCGCGAGTGATCTTTGCGCTGTCGCCGTCGATGTCGATGTCGGACGCAAAGGTGCCTTGTGACCAGCCCAAAAGTGCTGACAACATCTGACCAGTTGCATTCATGTCGTTGTCGATAGACTGCTTGCCGCAAAGAACGATACCGGGCTGCTCTTCCTCGACCACTTTGGCCAGGATCT
Organism: Ruegeria sp. CDSC081; assembly: GCF_059610485.1. Classification (NCBI taxonomy): domain Bacteria; kingdom Pseudomonadati; phylum Pseudomonadota; class Alphaproteobacteria; order Rhodobacterales; family Roseobacteraceae; genus Ruegeria; species Ruegeria sp. CDSC081. The sequence goes on from NZ_JBXWNS010000012.1 coordinate 105,802, forward strand.
TGGCAACGGCCAGGGGTTCGATGTCCTGGTGGACATCATCTGCAGCAATGACCAGGATGGCACGGTCCGCGCCCATGGCCAGCGCAGTGCGCAGTGTTTCCTGGGCTTGTTTTACGCCGATAGAAACAACGACGACTTCGTCTGCCTTGCCGGCTTCTTTCAGACGGATTGCCTCTTCGACAGAAATTTCGTCGAACGGGTTCATCGACATTTTGACATTGGCGAGATCGACACCGCTGCCATCCGCTTTGACGCGAACTTTAACGTTATAGTCAATCACGCGTTTGACAGGCACGAGTACCTTCATTTTGCGCTAGCTCCTCACAAAAAACGGCAAGCCGCGTCGCGACTCCACCAATGTTCATGAGGGCTTGAATAGCGATTCAATTCAGGCGGCAACAGGGCAAAATCGTCACGTCATCTGCAACGGACGTCGCGTTTTGCTATTTTTGACGTGACCAAGCACCACACACCCACCCAAAAGGCAGGAAGCTATCGGTTTGCGCCCGCCCGTCGGACCGGGGCTTCGCCCTTCCGGTCGCCGCCGCGTCCACTGGACGCAACGCCGCTTTCAGCGGTTCGCGCCCGGAACCCACAGAACATCTTCGGTTCCGTTTTCATTGGCACAACGGGCTGCGACGAAGAACCAGTCGCTCAGACGGTTCAGGTACTTGACTGCGGTTTCGTTGACCGGCTCCATGTTGGTCAGCTCAACCGCAAGCCGTTCGGCCCGGCGAGATACGGTTCGACATACATGCAGATGCGCCGCAAGACGCGAGCCACCGGGCAGGATGAAACTGCGCAGCGGTTCCAAGGCTTCGTTCATCGCGTCGATTTCAACCTCGAGCCGGTCAATCTGCGAGGGCACGATGCGCAGAGGCGGATAGTCTGCTTCGGCATCCTTTTCCATGTCGGGACGACAGAAATCCGCGCCCAGATCAAACAGGTCATTCTGAATGCGGGCGAGTGCAGCTTCGACATCCCCGTCTGCCTCGGTCCGGGCGACGCCGACAAAGGCGTTCAACTCGTCAACGGTGCCATAAGCGGTGACGCGGCCCGAGTATTTGGCAACGCGTTCGCCATTGCCGAGTGCGGTTTTGCCATCATCACCGGTGCGGGTGTAAATCTTGTTCAATACGACCATTTACTGACCTCCCTGACCGCGCAGCCAGACGTAAAGCACGATCAGAATCACGGCGATGAACTGAAACAGGATACGCAGGCGCATATACTTGTTGCTTTTCAGTGCCGCGTCCCTGCCGCTTTTGCCAAAATTCGAGATGCCAAGCGCCAATACGACGACAACCGCCGCCATGGCCAAAAGCAAAATGACCATCATTAGGTCCATGAGTACACCGTCCGCGTTTCTGTTTGCCTAGGGCTATCATCTAGCCCCGTGCGTGCCAAAAGCGAACGGGTTATTTCGCCTCAGACCCCTGCAAGGATGCGGTCAATCGCACGTGTCGACAGGATGCGGCGCAAACAACCGGCGATAAATGTAGGTGTTGTCACATAGTATCGGGGGCGCGGGCGCTTGGATTCTACGGCGTGGGCCAGCTTGGTCGTAACCGCTGATGCGGGCAGTTCAAACCGATCCGGCCCCGACGATTCATACAGTCTTTTCAACAAAGAGGACTCATAACGCTCGCGCAGGGCCGAGTTTTGCCAGTTGATGAACCGCTCGAAGAACGGGATTGAGTTTTCGCGGATTTTAGATGTGATCGGGCCGGGTTCGATCAAAATGACCTTGATCCCCGTATCAGCCAGTTCCAGGCGCAGTGTATCCGTCAGCCCTTCGATTGCATATTTCGTGGCCACATAGGCGCCGCGCCACGGATAGGCCACCAGACCCAGCACCGAAGAGTTCTGAACGATTCGCCCGTGTCCTTGACTGCGCATAATCGGGATGACCTGCCTGGTCAGTTCGTGCCAGCCAAAGAAGTTCGCCTCGAAAATCTGACGCAGGCCTTCGGTCGGCAGGTCCTCGACCGCGCCGGGCAGGCCATGTGCGCCATTGTTGAACAGCACGTCCAGGGTGCCTCCGGTGGCCTCCAACACTTCGTTCAAACCCGAGGATATGCTGGCCGTGTCGGTATAATCAATGCGCGGGCTTTCAAACCCCTGCGCCCGCAACCGGTCGCAATCGCGCTGTTGTTTGCACGAGGCAAACACGCGCCAACCCCGCGCGCGCATCCCATGCGCCGCATCCAGTCCGATGCCCGATGAGCAGCCAGTAATTAAAATGGTCTTCTGCATGATTTTCCCGATTCTGAACCAGCCCAAGCTAGGGTGCACAGAGTATGGGAACAATCATTGCTCCACGTCAGTCTGGTGTTTTTCTGACCAAAGAGGTCGAAATCCACCCCACCTGTTGCTGCGGCAACACGCGCAGTCGCAACCATCCGGTGCCCGAGTCACTTAGCACCTCGACCTTCTGGCCGATGCGCGCTTTGCCAACAATCGGGTAGATCGTTCCAGGGCCGTCACGCATGTTCACGCGGGTCCCGGAGATTTCCCGGATATCTTTCCTGGGTTCAGGCTGGGCGGCGGGTTCAGGCTGCACGTCCTTGGTGATTTGCTTCAGGCCAGTCACACCGTCTTCCAGAGACGCAAGCGTGATGCTGGCAGTCTGATCGTCAAACACCGAAAGCGCGTTGAAAGTGTCCAGACTGGCGGGTTCTGCGACAATCGCTGCGACTGCTGGCTGGGGATCAATCGGGCGCTCGCGCACGACCGGCGAGCGCATAGCGACATTTGTCACAAGCTCTTTTGCCGGAGACGGTGCTACGGTTTTGGGGGCCGCTTTCGAGGCGACTCGCACAGGCTGTTCCGATCGCACACCGCGCGGCTCGAAATTAGGCCCGCCACTCATGACGTAAAAGCACCAGCCAAGTGCAGCGAAACTCATTACAATCAGGCGCGTCATGGCGCATCCCCCGGTCGATCAATCAAAACAAAAAAAGGCAGCAGACTAATGTCAGACATCCTAGCATAATTCGCGACCCAAGTCGAAAAACGGGGGAAATCGGGGGGTTGCCTCCCCCTGTTGCAAAAAGCGCCACTTGTCCCCAGTAAAATATGTCTTGCTTGCTTTACCCGCGCGCCCTTGCGTCGTATCACATCATCTATGAATGATACGATCGACGACCCCAATATGGTGGCCCCCGAAAACGGGGGCGAAGTAGCCGAACCGCTGCGCCGCGCGATTGGTGAACGTTATCTGACCTATGCGCTGTCCACCATCATGCACCGGGCCTTGCCCGATGCACGGGATGGTTTGAAGCCGGTGCATCGGCGAATCCTCTATGCGATGCGCGAACTGCGACTGAGCGCGACGGGTGGCTTCCGTAAATCGGCGAAGATCTCTGGTGACGTGATGGGCAACTATCACCCGCACGGCGATGCCGCGATTTATGACGCGATGGCGCGTTTGGCGCAGGATTTTAATGTGCGCTATCCGCTGGTCGACGGGCAGGGGAATTTCGGCAATATCGACGGCGATAACCCGGCGGCCTCTCGTTATACCGAGGCTCGGATGACCATCGTGGCCGAGGCTCTGCTTGAGGGTCTGAACGAGGATGCTGTCGATTTCCGTGACAACTATGACGGCACGCTGACCGAACCGGTGGTTCTGCCCGCGCAATTTCCGAATCTGCTGGCCAATGGTTCCAGCGGTATTGCGGTGGGCATGGCGACGAATATCCCGCCACATAACATCTCGGAACTGTGTGACGCCTGTTTGCATCTGATCAAGACGCCGGATGCGCGCGACGATACGCTTCTGAACTACGTGCCCGGACCGGATTTCCCAACCGGTGGCGTAATCGTTGAACCGCCTGCGAATATCGCGCAGGCCTATCGCACCGGGCGCGGGTCATTCCGCCTGCGCTGTAAGTTCGAGGTCGAGGATCTGGGCCGCGGTCAGTGGCAGATCGTCGTCACCGAAATTCCCTATCAGGTTCAGAAATCGAAGCTGATCGAAAAGATCGCCGAGCTGATTCAGACCAAGAAAATCCCGATCCTTGGCGACGTTCGTGACGAATCCGCAGATGACATTCGCCTGATCCTTGAGCCGCGTTCCAAGAACGTGGACCCCGAGGTGCTGATGGGCATGCTTTATCGTAACTCAGACCTTGAGGTGCGGTTCAGCCTGAACATGAACGTGCTGATCGACGGGGTGACGCCCAAAGTCTGCTCGATGAAAGAAGTGCTTCGTGCCTTCCTTGATCATCGGCAAGAGGTTCTGCTGCGCCGGTCGCGCCACCGTCTGGGCAAGATCGACCATCGGCTGGAGGTGTTGGAGGGCTTTATCATTGCCTTCCTGAATCTTGACCGCGTGATCGACATTATCCGCTATGACGATGACCCCAAGGCTGCGCTGATGCGCGAAGACTGGGGCATCGACCATGTCCGCGCCACCAATGAGGCCGACTATGTCTCGCCCACACCGGGCGAGGGCGAGCTGTCCGAGGTTCAGGTCGACGCAATTCTCAACATGCGTCTGCGCAGCTTGCGCCGTCTGGAAGAGATGGAGCTGGTTCGCGAACGCGATGAGCTGATGTTGGAACGTGCCAATCTCGAAGATCTTCTAGCCGACGAAAGCCTGCAATGGGCCAGCATCGCCGAGCAGTTGAAAGAGACCAAGAAAACGTTCGGCAAGGATTATGAGGGCGGCGCGCGGCGCACCCAGTTTGCCGAAGCCGGTCAGGTCGAAGAGGTCCCGCTTGAAGCGATGATCGACCGCGAACCGATCACGGTTGTCTGCTCTCAGATGGGCTGGATTCGCGCTATGACCGGCCATATCGACCTGAACCGTGAGTTGAAGTTCAAGGATGGCGATGGGCCACGGTTTATCTTCCATGCGGAAACCACCGATCGGCTGCTGGTCTTTGCCTCGAACGGTCGATTCTATACCATCAGTGCCGCGAATCTGCCCGGCGGTCGGGGTATGGGCGAGCCGCTGCGCCTGATGGTCGACCTGCCGAATGAGGCGCAGATAATCGACATCCTGATCCACAAACCGGGGCGCAAGCTGCTGGTGGCCTCGGATGCGGGTAACGGCTTCACCGTGCCCGAGGATGACGTGCTGGCACAGACCCGAAACGGCAAACAGGTGCTGAACGTCAAAGGCGACGAAACAGCGATTATCTGTAAGCCGATCGAAGGTGACCACGTTGCAGTGGTTTCTCAGAACGGCAAGTTTCTGGTCTTCCCGACCGAGGAACTGCCTGAAATGACCCGCGGCAAGGGCGTTCGCCTGCAAAAATACAATATGGCGCGCGGGCGGCAGGGGACGCTGGAATTGGACGGCGGGCTGTCAGATATCACCACCTTCAACTGGGAAGAGGGCCTGAAATGGTCCATGGGTGGCGACAAGACCCGGCACGAGGCAGATCTTTCGCAATGGCTGGCCAAGCGTGCCAGCGTCGGGAAAAAGCCGCCATACGGCTTCCCGCGTGATTTTAAATTCTCCTGATCAGGCCCGGTCACAGAGGATTTATGCCGATACGGCTTGGCACAAGCCGTATCGGTGCGTTAGATCAAAGAAAAACAGGCCTATCGAGACGAGACATGTTGCGCATTTTGACACTGATCACCGGATTGGCCCTAATGGGCGCCTGCACCCAAACGCAGGTTTACGAAGAGCCTGAGTCGCTGGGCGAATTCAAGTTGCGGGTAAACTATGCCTTTGCCGATAAGGCGGTGCAGGGGCCGGTAAGCCGGGATGCGACGCCCGACGAATGGACTGCTGCCATTCAAAACGCGTTGGACATCCGCCTTGGGCGCTATACGGGTGCTCAGGAATACGACATCGGCATCAGCCTCGAGGGCTACATGCTGGCCCCTCCCGGAATTCCGGTGATCTACAACCCCAAGAGCACTGCGATTGTTCTGGTCAATGTTTATGACGTGAACAAGAAAGAGTTTCTTGCCAAAGGTAAGCAATTCCAGGTGCTGGAAGACACAACCGGCGGCAGTGCCCTGAAAGGGTCGGGTCATGAACGGACGAAACAAGAGCAAATGAGCGGGCTGGCTCTGAAAGTTGCGGACCGAGTCGAAGAATGGTTGGCCGAGGAACATTTGGAAAACGGTTGGTTCGACCGGCGTCCCGAACTGATCCAGCCACTCGATTCAGGTGAAGCAACGCAAAATCCGGCTTAAAGAACGGCATTTCCCGCAGGATGTGCTTGATTTTCTCCTTTGAACCCAATATCTCGCGCGCGCAGATGTAACCACGGGACCAAGGGTCCCCCAAAGCACAAAAGGGCGCCTGAGGAATGGCAAAGGAAAAGTTTGAGCGTAATAAGCCGCACGTCAACATTGGCACGATTGGGCACGTTGACCACGGCAAGAC
>NZ_JBXWNS010000013.1:0-95666 GCF_059610485.1 Ruegeria sp. CDSC081
GTTCGCCGAATAGTCTCAGACCTAACCGTCGAAACAAAAAAAGCCCGCCCCAAACCGGGGCGGGCTTTTTCTGTTTGGAATGCATCTTTATTTCTGGGACTGACTGCGCCTGCGCGCGGTCATTGCCCGGCCGTCACGGATACTCATACCCATCAATGTCAGATTGGTGGCACCAGCGACCAATTCGATGACCTGAACAAGGTAGAAGCTGGTGTCGAAGGCCCCGGCTCCGGCCTTTGCTTTCAGGTAGAGTGCTGCGGGTACCAGAATAAGCAGGCCGTTGGCTGCGATGATCGGCATTCTTTTCTTTTTGGCCAATGCCGAAGCATCTTTGCGCCGGCTTCCCATCGACATTCCTGTGGCGCCGACAATTACCATGGCCGGGACCAGCAAGAACAGGCCATAGACGATCATGGTTTTTACTGATGCCACGGTCGCGTGGGAAGCGAAGATCTCGCTGTACAAAGTAGATGTCCAGAATGTCAGGATTGTTAGAAATCCGATAACTCCAGCGATGGGGTGGATTGTTCTGATCATGGGTCGCCTCCACTTTTTGCCTTAGGCAACACAGTGGTTGTCGACCGTCAGCTTGCGCAGAAGATGTGGTCGCGTCACTGCGCTGTCCGGGTAGTCGGCGATACGGCTTTGGAATTCAGGATTGGTAAAGGCCTGACGGAAACTCTTCACATCTTGCCAGACAGCATAGTTCACGAAGGTCGCGCTGTTGGCGATGCCTTTGTGCAGTTGCGTCGAGATGTATCCCGGTTGCGATTTCATGAAATCCGCGTCGTGGGACCAGGCGGTCAGCAGGGCGTCTTCGTCCTTGGCGTCAACCGTGAACAGGTTGATCAGAACGACGGGGCCTTCCTCGGTTTCCATCTGGTCAGCCAGGGTTGCGATTTCGTCCAGTTCTACGATGCGTGCCATTCTTTGATCCTCTTTCAGAAAATAACATAGCAAGCTATATAATATTGCATAGCATGCTATGCAAGTGTATTTATCCGACATGGATTTCACGAAAGAAGACTCTGCCGGATATCTGGTCAATCACATGGCGCGCTTGTTTGCCCGGGACCTGCAGCAGCGTATCTCTCCTTTGGGGATCGTCGTTGGGCAATTCCCCATTTTGCTGGAGCTTTGGCAAAAGGACGGCGTGTCGCAAAAAGAGCTGCTTGGCAAAATCGACGTCGAGCAGGCGACGTTGGCCAACACGCTCAACCGGATGGAGCGGGACAGTTTGGTCAAGAGAACCAAAAACCCAACCGATGCCAGAGCTCAGCTGATCTGGTTGACCGAAAAGGCGTCAGGGATACGCGCGGAGGCATATGAGGCCGCCCAGACCGTAAACGCGCAGGCGCTTGCGGGGCTGAGCGCCGAGGAACAACGTCAGTTTCTGGACCTCATGCACAGGGTGATTTCGGGCATGCGCCAGGAATAATGAGTTACAGCGCGGAATTCGCAGCGGCCCGCACGGCGCGGATGTTGTCGCCATAGACCCCGGGCTGATCTACCGATCCACCTTTGAACACAGCTGAGCCGGCAACCAGAACGTCGGCGCCTGCGGCCGCGACCAGCGGGGCGGTGTTTGGATCAACGCCGCCATCAATCTCAATATGGACGGGACGGTCGCCAATCATCTGGCGCAGGCGGCGGATTTTGCTGGTCATGTCGATGAACTTCTGGCCGCCAAAGCCGGGGTTTACGGTCATAACGCAGATGAGATCGGTCAGATCCAACAGGTGCTCCACCGCTTCGGCCGGAGTGCCCGGGTTCAGCGCGATACCGGCCTTCATTCCTGCAGCGCGGATGGCCTGCAAGGTGCGGTGCGAATGCGGCCCTGCCTCGATATGGGCGGTCAGGACATCGGCCCCAGCATCCGCATAGGCCTGAATGTAGGGATCGACTGGGGTGATCATCAGATGCACGTCCATCACCGTTTTGACATGCGGGCGGAAGGCTTTGACGGCGGGCGGACCAAAGGTCAGGTTGGGAACAAAATGGCCATCCATCACGTCGATATGCACCCAGTCGGCGCCCTGCGCCTCGATGGCCTGAATCTCGGCACCGAAATTGGCGAAATCGGCGGACAGGATCGACGGGGCGATCTTGATAGTGCGGTCAAAGCTCATGGTGGCCTCGTGTCATCTGAACAGTTGAGGATGCGTATAGCGTTGAGGTCAGATGATGGATAGCCCCCGCGACAATCGCGCCGTAACAAAACTTTCACCTTACTGACACACAGCCGTTGAACAGTGGCTGTAGCTGACCGCCAAGACGAATTGGGGGTGGCCTGTGCTGCGTATCGACAAACTGACCAAACGCTTCGGCGATAATCTAGCCGTGGATGCGGCGACCTTGGATGTGGACAAACCGTGCATGATCGGCATCATCGGGCGATCCGGCGCCGGGAAATCCACCCTTTTGCGGATGGTCAATCGCCTGACCGATTCCAGCGAAGGCAAGATCCTGTTCGAAGGCCGCGATGTCACCCAGTTGAAGGGGCGAGGCAAGCGGGCGTGGCAGGCCGAATGCGCCATGATCTTTCAGCAGTTCAATCTGGTGCCGCGCATGGATGTGGTGTCGAACGTGCTGCATGGCACGCTGAACCGCCAATCAACGCTGGCCACCATGTTCAACCTGTTCCCGATGGAGGACATCCACCGCGCGATCGACATTCTGGATCGTCTGGGCATCGCGGAACATGCGCCGAAACGCGCCGAGGCCCTGTCGGGCGGACAACAACAGCGTGTCGCCATTGCGCGGGCGCTGATGCAGGACCCCAAGATCATTCTGGCGGACGAACCGATTGCCTCGCTGGACCCGATGAATGCCCAGGTGGTGATGCAGGCCCTGCGCCGTATCCACGAAGAGGACGGCCGCACGGTCATCGCCAACCTGCACACGCTGGACACCGCGCGCCGCTATTGCGACCGCGTTGTCGGCATGCGCGACGGCCGCATCGTCTTTGACGGGTTGCCCGAACAACTGACCACCGGCGTCGCTCGCGAGATCTATGGGGCCGATGCGAGTTTCTCGGAAGAGGCGACCTCGACCGAGATCGAAACGCTCGACGCCACCCAGAAGGCCCTGATGGAAGCCGAGGCTACCATCTGAGCCACCCCAACCACCTTTCATCGCCCGGCCCGATGAGAGGTCGGGGACATCAACCTGGAGAGAGACAGATGAAAAACCTAATTGCTGCCCTTGTTGCGACCACTGCCATGGCCGCGCCCGCTATGGCGCAGGAAATCAACGAATTCCGCATTGGTATTCTGGGCGGCGAAAACGCCCAGGACCGGATGAGCAAAAACGAATGCCTGCGCGAATACACCGAAGAGCTGCTGGGCGTTCCGACCAAGCTGTTTGCGCCCGCCGACTATAACGGTGTGATCCAGGGCCTGCTGGGCGGCACGATTGACGTCGCCTGGCTGGGCGCGTCGGGCTATGCCAAAACCTATCTGAGCGATCCCGAAGCGGTTGAGCCGGTTCTGGTCAAGGTCAACAGTGATGGCGGCTATGGCTACTACTCGGTAGGCTTTGCGCGCAAAGACAGCGGCATCGCCTCGCTGGACGACATGAAGGGTAAGGCCTTTGGTTTTGGTGATCCGAACTCGACCTCAGGCTACCTGATCCCTTCGATCGAAATTCCACAGGCCACCGGTGCCACCATGGACTCGGGCGATTACTTCGGTGAGGTCAAGTTCACCGGCGGTCACGAACAGACTATCGTTGCTGTAAACAACGGTGACGTTGACGGCGGCGTGACCTGGGCCGACGGCCTGGGTGATTGGGAAGATGGCTATCAGTCGGGCGCGCTGCGCCGCGCTGTTGATGCCGGTCTGGTCGACATGAACGATCTGGTCGAGATCTGGAAATCGGCGCCGATCCCGGAAGGCCCGGTCGTTCTGCGCAAGGCCTTGCCCGAAGATGTCAAAGTTCAGGTCACTGAGCTGTGGAACACGCTGGACGAAAAAGACCGCGAATGTTTCTACGGCGTGGCAGCAGGCGAAGCCAAGAGCTTTGATCCCATCACGCATGAGGCCTACGAGGTCATCATTGAAGCCCGCAAGCTGAAGTCCAACTAAGCCTGCAACTCACATGATCGGGGTCCGGTGTTATACCGGACCCCGTTTTCTCAGGAGCATTCTATGACAGACCTGACCGCAGGGTCCCACAGTGTCGATCAGATCCGCGACGAATACTCAGAAATGACCCGGCGAAAACGGGCTTATGGTGGCATTCTCCTGATCCTGTTTGTGGCTTTGATGGCTGCAGGGTTCCGCACTGCGGATGATCGAAACGCAGGCAGTTTCGTTGACGGTTGGCGCAGGGTTTTCGACTATCCGGCCGAGGTTCTCTCGGAAGCGTGGGAAAAGATCGGCGCGATGCCGGAGAATCTGATCCGGTTCTTTCCGGCCTTGATCGAGACGATCAATATCGCGGCAGCATCAACCCTGATCGGTACAATTGTGGGGACATTTCTTGCCCTGATGTCGACACGGGGCATGGCGCAGTGGCCATCTCTGATCCCATTGTTTCGTCGGATTTCCGATATCTGCAGGGCCATCCCTGAAATCGTTATCGCGCTGGTTTTGATCTTTATTCTCGGCGGCGGTCCGGTTCCGGCAATGATTGCGATTGCCATCCATACCGCTGGTGCATTGGGCAAGCTGTTCTCGGAAGTGAACGAGAACGCTTCGCTGAAGCCGATTGAGGGGCTGCATTCGGTGGGCGCGAACTGGTCGCAACGGATGTATTTGGGCGTGATCCCACAGGTCGGACCGAACTATGTCAGCTATGCCTTGCTGCGGTTCGAGATCAACATCCGTGCCTCGGCCATCCTCGGTTTCGTCGGTGCTGGCGGTCTGGGATATGAGCTGCGCAACGCGATGTCATGGGGGCAGGGGCGCTACGACGAGGCCGCGGCCATCTTCCTTCTGCTTTTTGTCACAATCATGGTCGTGGATCAGCTGTCCGGCTATCTGCGGGATCGCCTGACCCACGGGTCGGAAAAAGGAGCTTCGGCATGACGACCTTTGCCACTGATCTGTCGACAGATGACCTCAAGGCCGAGGCCGGTCGTTTGTTCAACCGCAAACGGATCGTGAATTTCGGGTTGCCCGGCCTTGTCGTTGTTTACCTGATCTATGTGTTCTTTGCCTTTGACGTGCCCGGTATTGCCGGGCGTGCAAATTGGGAAAACGGCAAGACGCTTGTTGCCGACAGCTACAGCTACAAAACCCATGTCACGCGGGATAACCGCAATGGTGATGTGTCCGTTGCGGTCGAAGGGGACCGCAAAGGCACCTATCCTGACGGGACCGCACCCGACTGGGTGGCGTTGGGCGAAACCACGATCATTGACCTGGAAGATGGTCACGTGGTGCGTTTCGGCCCCGAGACAATCGAATACGATATCCCTGGCTATGGCGTCGTGCGCGCTTCGCCCAGCCGGGCCTCTGGTGTGCAAGCAGAGTTACCGGCGGGCGATGTTCCAGACTGGATCAATGTCTCGAAAAATCGGCTGGCGATCACCACCGATGCCGGGCGTCTGACCGTGACCCGCAACCGGTCCGAAGTGTTTCGCTATTTCCCAGGGTGGGAGCTGTTTTGGTTCACCCTCGACAGCCCGTATTATGGCAAATCCTTCCCCGAGTTGGTCAGCCGCGCCACCGCCGGTGAGGCCGGTGCCATTTTCAACGATTTCTGGACCAACAAGATCTGGCGGCATCAGGATGTGGCCTGGGCCATCTTTGAGACGATCCTGATGGCGTTTCTGGGCACAATGGGGGCAGGGATTATCGCCTTGCCACTGGCGTTCCTGGCGACGCGGAACTTTAACCCCTTGCGGTCGGTGCGCTTTGCCACACGGCGGGTGTTCGACTTTGTACGCGGTGTTGACGCCTTGATCTGGACCGTTGTTCTGGCACGGGCCTTCGGACCGGGGCCGCTGACAGGAGCACTGGCAATTCTGGTGACCGATACCGGGACATTCGGAAAGATCTTCTCAGAAGCGCTGGAGAATGTGGATGAGAAGCAGATCGAGGGCGTGCAGTCGACCGGTGCGAATGCGCCGCAGCGCTATCGCTTTGGCGTGATCCCACAGATCACTCCCGTGCTGTTGAGCCAGCTTTTGTACTTTCTCGAATCCAACACCCGCAGCGCGACCATAATTGGAGCGATTACTGGCGGCGGCATTGGTCTGTTGCTGACGCAGGCGATCATCACTCAGAAAGATTGGGAAGAGGTCGCCTATTACATCGTTCTGATCATTCTCATGGTGATGTTGATGGATTGGTTCTCGGGCTGGTTACGGCGTCGTCTGATCCAGGGCGACAGCGGCAAGAAGAGCAAGCCGAGCAACGCGAAAACCAAAGATTTTATTCTGCCGTGAGCGCAGCTTGAAAGGTCAGGACTATGGCACGATTGCGCACGGATGAACCGTTCATCCATCCCGATTGCCAGATTACCAACAGCAGCTTTGGTGCATTTGTCGAGATTGGCACCGGCAGTCGGATCGCCAACGCGGTCTGGGGCGACTATTCCTATTGCGACCGGACCTGCGACATCGCCAACGCCCAGATCGGCAAGTTTTCGAACATTGCCAGCTTTACCCGGATCGGCGCCACGGATCACCCGTTGCAAAAGGCCTCGCTGCATCATTTTAGCTATCGGTCTGCTGACTATTGGGACGATGCCGAGGATGATGCGGAGTGGTTTGCCCATCGCGCAAGCCGGATCGCATATATCGGGCATGACACATGGATCGGTCACGGAGCGATCATCAAGCCCGAGGTGACAATCGGTAATGGTGCGGTCATCGCATCCGGGGCGCTGGTGACCAAAGACGTACCGCCCTACATGATCGTTGCTGGGGTGGCGGCCCAACCACTCCGCCCCAGGTTCCCACAAGCGGTTGCGGATCGGATGGAGCAGTTGGCCTGGTGGGACTGGGACAACAGCCGCTTGCGTGACGCATTGCCGGATTTTCGCAAACTAGAGGCTGAGGCGTTTTTGGAGAAATACGAATAGCTGGCCCTGTGACCCTGGGTGCTCCGCGCCCGCAGAAGCATCGGTTTCGCCGATCCCCCTTTGGGGCCTTGGGCCGGGCGCCGCGCTTTGCGCGGCGCTACGCCCAATGGGATGAAACCTCCGATAGGAGGTTGAAGACGGGCGGGAGACCTACGGGATCAATCCTCGTTCAGGGTCAGCGTAACTCGTTCCCCGGCAAAGGTTGTTCTTCCGTACTCGACAGGATTGCCCTCGGGGTCTGCATTGATGCCGATCGAAAACAAGACTGGTGCGCCCTCGGACAGGTGCAGGTGCAGAGCTTGAGTTGCCGTGGCCGCGCGCGCGGTCAGGCGGGTTGAGATGCGCGTGTAATCCGGCACATCGCATCTTTGCAGGGCTTTGGTGACGGATTGGGTTTCGGTCAGAATCTGCAGAATATCAGGAAATCGCTTGGCCGGAAAAACGCTTTGAAACAGGCCGATGGGTTGCCCGTCGGCCAGAGACAGACCGTCATAGACATGCACCGTGTCGCCGGTTTCAAGCCCCAATGCATCGGCCTCGGCTTCATCCGCGGCCCGTGTGGTCAGGGCGAGGATCTTCTTGCCGGGCATCTTGCCGCTGGCCGAGATGCTCTTGTGGTATCGCACCCGCTTACCAATCGGATACTCGGTTGGTCGGGTGGCGACGAATACACCGGCCCCGCGCCTAGAATGGACCAGCCCCTGGTCGGCCATGTCAGACAGCGCCCGACGAACCGTGTGGCGGTTAACGCCATGCGTTGCGGCCAGTTGCGCTTCGGTCGGCAGCCGGTCACCGGTTTGATATCGCCCTTCGGCAATGTCCGACGTCAGGCTTAGGGCGATGCTTTTCCAGATCGGCGTTTTGTTCATGTCACCAAAAATTCACACAGTTGCGATTGCGAGTCGCCGGGCGGCGGTCTATGATTTGTATAGTTGTATAGGATAAGTAGACAACCCCGCCAAGAGGCTTTGATGACACAACAGAGAGATTCCGCGACCGAGGCGCGTAAGACCTGGATGGGCCTGCTGGCCCGCGCGCCAGATGACGCCACGTTGGCGCTGTGGGAGGGCCTCACGGACCGTCCCGGCTTTGAATGGCTGCGCAGCCCCGAAGTGGGCGGCGTGATGGTGCGCGGACGTACCGGCGCCACCGGGGCGCCCTTCAACCTGGGTGAAATGACGGTCACGCGCTGCTCGGTGGTCTTGCAAGATGGCACGGTTGGACATGGCTATGTTCAGGGCCGGTCAAAGCCCAAGGCCGAAGCTGCAGCTGTGATTGATGCGATGATGCAGACTGCGGCAGCAGACCATGTGCGGGAAAACCTGCTCGGTCCGCTGGAACAGAAAATGCAGGCGGTCAAAATCGCGCGGGCAGCAAAGGCGGCGGCAACCAAAGTAGAATTCTTCACGCTGGTTCGGGGAGAAGATTGATGACTGCGCAAACTCAATTCTCGGGCGGGTTCCAGAACATACCGGTTGATTCCGCGCATGCTTTTCGCGCGGCGATGACGGTGATGGCACGCCCTGGCGAAATCCGCAGCCTGTCAGGGGCCGTGCCCCCAGCGCCTTTGTCGGTAGCAGCGGGCACCTTGTTGCTGACATTATGCGACCCGGAAACCAAGGTACATCTGGCGGGTGAGCTCGACACCGACGCTCTGCGCGAATGGCTGACCTTCCACACCGGCGCGCCGCTGGTTCCTGCTGTCGAGGCGGATTTCGCCGTCGGCACTTGGGGCGAACTTGGTGGGCTGGATCGCTATCGCATCGGAACTGCCGAGTATCCGGATCGGTCAACCACTCTGATTGTTGAGCGTGACAGCCTGGATCAGTCCGGTGCCATTTTGCACGGTCCCGGTATCAAGCAGAGCGCAGGCTTGAACCTACCCGATATCCCTGCGTTGCAACGTAATGCGGCTCTTTTCCCTTTGGGATGTGACTTCTTCTTTACCTGCGGTGACAAGGTCGCGGCCCTGCCGCGCAGTACCCAGATCAGCGCGGAGGGTTAAGCGATGTATGTTGCCGTCAAAGGAGGCGAAAAGGCTAT
This sequence comes from Ruegeria sp. CDSC081, assembly GCF_059610485.1. Taxonomy (NCBI): domain Bacteria; kingdom Pseudomonadati; phylum Pseudomonadota; class Alphaproteobacteria; order Rhodobacterales; family Roseobacteraceae; genus Ruegeria; species Ruegeria sp. CDSC081. The sequence continues at coordinate 9,076 of NZ_JBXWNS010000013.1, forward strand.
TGAGAATGCCCATGCCTGGTTGGCCGAAGAGCGCCGAGGCGCCCCGGATGTGGCCGAGCTTAGCCTGGTCCAGATCCGGGAGCAGCTGAGCCTGGCGGTGAACCGGGTGATGGCAGAAGGATCGCTGTATGATCCGGACCTTGCCGCACTGGCGATCAAACAGGCGCGTGGTGATCTGATCGAAGCGATCTTTCTGATCCGCGCCTATCGCACGACATTGCCGCGTTTCGGTTATTCCGAACCGGTAGAAACGGGCAATATGGCCTGTGACCGTCGGATATCGGCGACGTTCAAGGATGCGCCGGGCGGGCAGGTGCTGGGCCCGACATTCGACTACACCCACCGCCTGCTAGATTTCAAACTGGCTGCGGATGGCGAAACTCTACCCGCGCCCGAAGGTACGGCGCGACACGAGCCGACCCCGCATATCACCGAATTCCTCAAGGGTGAGGATATCATTCAGGACGAGCCGGTCAGCGATGCTACGCCTGGCGACCTGACCCGCGAACCGCTGGAGTTTCCGGCGGACCGTCCGCTGCGGTTGCAATCGCTGGCGCGCGGGGATGAGGGGTTTGTGCTGGGCATGGCCTATTCGACTCAGCGCGGCTATGCCCGCAACCACGCCTTTGTTGGCGAGCTGCGGATCGGCAAGGTCGCGGTCGAAATGGACATTCCCGAACTGGGCTTTGCCATCGAGATCGGCGAAGTCGAGTTGACCGAATGTGAGACGGTGAACCAGTTCCAAGGCTCAAAGACTGAGCCGCCACAGTTTACACGCGGCTATGGGCTCGTCTTTGGCCAGTCTGAACGCAAATCCATCGCCATGGCTCTGGTCGACCGGGCGCTGCGGTGGGAGGAGCTGGGCGAGGACAATCTGGGCGCACCTGCACAGGACGAGGAATTTGTCCTGAGCCACTCAGACAATATTCAGGCAACCGGTTTCCTCGAACATATCAAGCTGCCGCATTACGTGGATTTTCAATCCGAACTGGAACTGGTGCGCAAGCTGCGACGCGAGGCCGAGGAACGGATTGCATCGAGGGAGGCTGCGGAATGAGCTCTGAACGCTTTGCCCTACAGGCTCGTCCTACGGTTCAAAAACCAGCCGCTGCCCTGATTGGGCGATTTCCTGCCGAAAGCTTCGCGCGAATTCACGATTTCAAGCGAATCCCATTCGCACGAAAGGTCGCGGGCCATGGCCCCGAGGCGCCACTTTGCGCGAAAATTGCGCCAAATAAAATAGAGCATAACCGCCAAAAAGAGCGAACAAATACCAAATACGTTCATAAAAACACCAGAAACAAAATAGTTACATCAAATGACTGAATATAACTTCGCATATCTGGACGAACAAACCAAGCGGATGATCCGTCGGGCGATCCTCAAGGGGTTGGCTATTCCCGGATATCAGGTGCCATTTGCCAGCCGAGAGATGCCGATGCCTTATGGCTGGGGTACCGGGGGCGTGCAGGTATCTGCCGCAACTTTGACCCCGGACGATACGTTCAAGGTGATTGATCAGGGTGCGGATGATACGACTAATGCTGTGTCTATCCGTAAGTTTTTCGAGAATACGGCGGGCGTCGCCACCACCGAGGAAACCGAGAAGGCGACGGTCATCCAGACCCGCCACCGCATCCCCGAGGCGAAGCTGCGCGCGGATCAGATTCTTGTCTATCAAGTGCCGATCCCGGAACCGCTGCGGTTTCTGGAACCGCGCGAGACCGAGACACGCAAGATGCACAGCCTCGAAGAATACGGGTTGATGCACGTGAAACTGTACGAAGACATCAGCCAGCATGGTGCGATCTCAACCGCTTATGCTTATCCTGTGATGGTCTCGGACCGTTATGTGATGGACCCGTCCCCCATCCCGAAATTCGACAACCCAAAGCTTGAGATGGACGCGATCCAGCTGTTTGGCGCGGGCCGCGAGCAACGCATCTACGCGGTGCCACCGCATACCAAGGTCGTCAGCCTCGATTTCCAGGATTACCCGTTCGAGGCCACCAAGGCCGACCATCCCTGTGATCTGTGCGGGGCCGAGGACAGCTATCTGGATGAGGTCATCATGGATGATGCAGGCACCCGCATGTTTGTTTGCTCGGACACTGATTATTGCCGGTCGCGCCGCGAGGCGGGCCATGTGGGCCGTTTGGCCAGAGAGGATGCCGCATGAAACGAGAAGATGTGCTTGGAATTGACCACCTTGGCCTTACGGTTTCGGACCTCGACGCCACGCGGACGTTCTTTGTCGATGCGCTGGGTTGGGAGGTCTTCGGCAGCAATCCGGATTATCCGGCGGTTTATGTAACCAATGGCGCGGCGAAGCTGACGCTTTGGCAGCAAAAAGGCAAGGGGCTACAGGGGTTTGACCGGCACAAGAACGTGGGGTTGCATCATGTTGCCTTGAAAGTTCCCGATGAAGAAGCGCTGACTGCGGTTTTCGATGCGGTCAAAGACTGGCCTGCCGTCGTTGTCGAGTTTGCACCTGAACCCTCGGGTTCAGGTCCGAAACTCCATTTCATGATCCGAGAGCCGGGCGGCAATCGGATCGAGTTTTCATATGACCCAAGGTGAATGAAATGACACCGCTGCTGAGTGTACAGGATATCAGAAAATCCTACGGGGCCCGTATCGGCTGTACCGATGTGAGTTTTGATCTCTATCCCGGCGAGGTGATGGGGATCGTGGGTGAGAGTGGTTCGGGCAAGTCAACCCTGCTGAACTGTCTGGCGGGTCATCTGGAGCCGGATGCGGGGCAGGTGATCTTTGACACTCGTGCAGACGGTCCGGTGGATACTTTGACCATGTCGGAACCTGAACGCCGGATGCTGAGCCGCACCGATTGGGCATTCGTGCACCAACATGCGCGCGATGGCTTGCGTATGTCTGTCAGTGCGGGCGGAAATATCGGCGAACGACTGATGGCCGTTGGTGGCCGCCACTATGGCGATATCCGCGACAAGGCGATCGACTGGCTGGGTCGGGTTGAGATCGAAGCGGAGCGGATTGATGATCGTCCGACCGCGTTTTCCGGTGGCATGCAGCAGCGCCTGCAGATCGCGCGGAATCTGGTGACCGGCCCCAGGCTGGTCTTCATGGATGAACCGACTGGTGGTCTGGACGTCTCGGTACAGGCTCGCCTGTTGGACCTGTTGCGCGGGTTGGTTCGGGAAATGGGGCTGAGCGCCATCATTGTCACCCATGATCTTGCCGTTGTCCGTCTGCTGGCGGATCGGCTGATGGTGATGAAAAGCGGTCATGTGGTCGAGGCCGGATTGACTGATCAAGTTCTGGACGATCCGCAGCATGCCTATACGCAACTGCTGGTGTCCAGCGTGTTGCAGGCATGAGGGCAGGGACAATGATTGAACTGAACAATGTCAGCAAAAGCTTCACCCTGCACAATCAAGGCAGCGTGGTGATCCCGGTCATGCAGGGTGCTACGCTTAAGGTCGCGCCGGGCGAATGTGTGGCGCTGACCGGCGCGTCGGGCGCAGGTAAATCCACCTTGATGCGGGTGATCTATGGCAACTATCTGGCTGCCTCGGGCCAGGTTCTAGTCGGTGGTTTAGACGTCGCCAAGGCTGAACCGCGCGAGATCTTGACCCTGCGGTGCGAAACGCTGGGCTATGTCAGCCAGTTCCTGCGTGTTGTGCCCAGAGTGCCAACGCTTGAGGTCGTGGCCGAGCCGCTTCTTGCCGTTGGTTGCGATAAACAGAAGGCACTGGACAAGGCCGCGGGTCTGCTCGAGCGTCTGAATATTCCTGAACGGCTCTGGTCCCTTAGTCCGACGACCTTTTCGGGCGGCGAACAGCAGCGCGTGAACATCGCACGCGGTTTTGCCCATGAGTACCCGGCCATGCTGCTGGATGAACCCACGGCCAGTCTGGATGCGCAGAATCGCGAAACCGTCCTGTCCCTGATCCTTGAGGCGAAAGAGCGCGGAGCGGCGATTGTCGGCATCTTCCATGATGTTGACGGGCGGAAGCAGGTTTGCGATCGCGAGATCAACGTTTCGCAATTCACGCCGGGAATTGCGGCATGACGCTTGCCCCGGTCATAGCGGTTGTCGGTCCGTCAGGTGTCGGCAAAGACAGTGTGATTGAGGCGTTGGAAGCCCGCGCAAAAGGTATCCAGCGGCTGCGCCGTGTCGTCACCCGCCCCGAAGGCGAAGCGGGGGAAGATTTCAAACGGGTCACAGATGACGCGTTTCGACAGATGGAAGGTGAGGGCGCATTCGCGCTCAGCTGGCATGCACATGGGTTGCTCTATGGTGTGCCGAAAGAGATCGCGCCGCAACGTCAGGTGGCGGAGGCAGTTCTGGTCAACCTGTCGCGCGCTGTGTTGTTGCAGGCGCAAGAGATCTTTGGCGATCTGATTGTTATCTCGTTGACTGCAGACGCGAGCGTTCTAGAGCAACGCTTGTCATTGCGCGGGCGCGAAAGTGACAGCGAACAGGCGCGTCGGTTGGGCCAGGCCAAGACCCCGTTGCCTAAGGGGCTGGTCCGGGTGATCGAGGTCGACAATTCTGGTGCTCTGCAGGATACGGTGGCCAAAATATTGTCCCGCCTTCAGTTGGAAAGCGCATAGCGATGGATCAGGTGAAACCGTCCATCCTCGGCCTCGCCCATCAGGGCCAGATCCGCAATTCGAAAGGGCTTCGGCAAAAGCGGCCCCAGATGGTTTTCCAGGGTGCGCTGGACCGAATCCAGCACGGGCTTGTCCAACCTGCCGCTCAGGGTGATGTGAAACCGAAACGCGTTCAGCACATAGGGGTAACCCCATTTGACCAGGTTGGCGTCCTGATCCGGCGTCAGTCTGGAGGCGCGGCGATGGTCAAGTTCAGCCGCCGACGGTGGGGACCGGAACATATCAAGCTCTTGAACACAGGCGGCGGCCAACGCGTTCAGCGCGGCTATGTCGCCCAGTGGTCGCAGGGCCAGAAACCGGCCAAGGCGGGCAATCTCAAGACCCTCCATCATGATTGCGCATTGGCTGGCAGCAAGGGTGGCGCAGGCCTCTTGCAACGCTGTGACGGATTGCCCCTCGCGCAGGCGGAACGGGGGTTTCATGGTCGCGTGCAGCCCGTATTTTCGCGGTACCTCCGTAACCGCTGCAACATCCACACCATCCAGCCCAGGATGGGCGACCTCGGTGCCAGCCTCCATGTCCCAGCCCAGCCAACGGGTTGCGAATTGCGTCCACTCCGCCGTGGCGGGTGGCGCAAAATAGATCGCGTATCGCGTGAATGTCACATTGGCCTCCTATTGCGTGGCCTTCCAATACCTCAAACTGTGTGAAGTTCAGATGACAGAAGAATTGATCCTTGCCAATGCCACGCTGATCCTGCCCGACGAAACCATTAACGGCAGCGTCCGGGTTGAGGGCGACAGCATCACCGAGATCGATACAGGCGCAGCGGTTCCAAGCGGTGCAATCGATTGTGAGGGTGACTATGTCAGCCCCGGTCTGGTCGAGCTGCACACAGACAATCTGGAACGTCATATCCAGCCCCGCCCCAAGGTCGACTGGCCCCATGCGGCGGCAATTCTTGCCCATGACGCCGAACTGGCCAGCACGGGCATCACAACCGTGTTCGATGCGATGCGCGTCGGGTCGATCCCGACTGGTCCGCGCTACAACAAATACGCACGTGGCCTGTCCCGCGAGCTGTGGCAGTTACGAGAGCAAGACGCCTTAAAAATCAGCCATTTCTTGCATTTGCGGGCCGAGTTGTGTTCAGAAACGCTGGTCGAAGAACTGGATGAATTCGGCCTCGAGGACCGTGTCGGGCTGGTGTCACTGATGGACCATACCCCCGGTCAGCGTCAATTCCGCGATATCTCAAAGCTCGAAAGCTATCTGAAAGGAAAGCTGGGGTTGGAGGGCAAGGAATTCCAGCAGCATGTCGCGGACCTCAAGGCGATGAGGGACAGGAACGGCGAAAAGCACGAGGTGGAAACCGTAAAGGCGGCCAAACGTTTTGGGGCCATGCTGGCCAGCCATGACGACACCACCCGGGAACAGGTACATGTGTCAGCGGGCCACGGTATCCGGTTGGCCGAATTCCCCACTACCGTCGAAGCGGCGCGGGCTTGCCATGATCACGGGATCAAGGTGATGATGGGGGCGCCGAATGTAATCCGGGGCGGGTCACATTCGGGGAATGTCGCCGCCAAAGAACTGGCCGATCTGGGTCACCTGGATATTCTGTCATCGGACTATGTGCCGGCCGCGTTGTTGCTGTCGGCGGCACGGCTGGGCGAGATGTGGGGCAACATGGCCCGTGGACTGCGGACCGTTACGATGTCGCCGGCGCAGGTGGTCGGGCTGGAAGACCGTGGCGAGCTGCGCGCAGGCGCACGCGCCGACGTCATACGGTTCCGGATGCGTGAAGGCGCGCCTGCCCTGAACGGAGTGTGGTCGCGAGGGCGACGTGTGGCCTGATCAGGCCCTGTAGAAAAGGTATCGGTCGAGTGCGATGGTCTCCGGTCCGGTGATCTGTTCAAACCCAACCAGTGGTTGGCCGGATATCAGCAGCCCACCGGGCAGCATGACCTGAGCGATCAGCGGGCTGAGCATCGCCGCCTCAGCCACATCATCCTGCTTGATACCGCGCCCGAAATCGTAATGTGCCAATGCTATTTTTGGGCCACCGGCTGCTAATTTCTTTAACATAGGACCCGCTTCGCCCTGCAGAAAATCCTCTGCCGGAGGGGTGCTGGACGGGTGGCACTGTAAAACCCTGTCCATGACCCAGATGCGCCGGTCTGGTAGAATTTCACGTAGGTGATCGTAGGTGCGGCCATTCCCCAAACCCATGTCCAGTATATCGCCGCTCGTATCTGTAATCTGATCGACCGCCCAGTTCAGCCCGTCGCGTTGGGCCGTCAGGCGGCGCAGCATTGAATCCAATCGGCTCATTCGGGTCTCCGTGATTTATCGTTTTTTGGGGCGGTCCAGACGGTCGCCGGACCATCCAGAAACCGCGTCAGAAGGTCCTGCGTAAAGGACCAGATTTCCTCGTCATGCACCAGGTGATGCGTCAGGATCCCAAACGGCTCGGTATTGTCCGCAGGCCCTTCGCGCCTGTCCCGCAGCAGATCTGTGGCCTGAGCGACCAGCTTGTCCCGAGGGGCCAACCCCCGTGACCCGCGCCAGTCGATCGGGTCCAGATGCGTGTTGACCTGCATAAGGCCAGGTGCCGCTATCTTTGCCTTTCGGGGCGTCGCAGTGGACAGGATTTGATATCCCAGGCCCGGCAGTTCCTGCACCATTTTTGAGGCGATACGGTTCCACGGCGGCACGAACATGGGGCACAGCTTGTCGGGGAACAGGGTCTGTAGCCGGGTCAGCCCGGCCCGTGCATCGTTGCGTATGTCCTGGAAGGGGCGATGCAGTCGAAACTCCGATTTCTTCTCGTTTGTCGGAGCGTGGTTTTGATGGGCCCAGCCATGGACAACCGGTATCAATGCGGACGAGCCTTCGACATGGGTAACCAGGTCGTCGTCCACATCACGCGGAATAATCGCCAGATGAACCGGCAGTCCCAGCGATGCGGACAGCGCCTCTAGACGTTCCAACTGTGGCGTGACACAGACCGCGTCATCATCCCTCCACCACAGCGGCAGAGTCAGCCCTTCCTGTTGCCACAGATCAAGCTCGGTCATCAGGGGTTGCCAGTCAGCGGTCATGAGCGTGATCCAACAGTGATCTTACAATCTCGACAGATTTTGCAGCCCCGTCAAAACCCTGACCGGCACTTGGCCGCGCGGGGGCGGCCAGAACGGCCTCGACAGCCTGCGCCAGGGTATCTCCGGTCAACTTGTCGCTTGGCAATACGTCTATTGCGCTTAGCTTCGACAGGCTTTGGCCGCGCAAGGTCTGTTCGACTTCGCTTCCGTCGTCGAAGGGGATGAAAACCGAGGGTACGCCAGACTGCAGAATGTCCAACGCCGTGTTGTAGCCGCACATGCTGACCGATGCGGCGGCCAAGGGCAGCATTTGGCGAAAGTCCGGGCGCACCGGTTCCAGCGTGACAGGGGCGTCGCCAACACCTGCTGTCAGGCGTTCTATGCGCACAGCGGAGTCCTGCCCGCCCACCAACAGGCGCCAGCGCCTGTTGGGCATCTTTCGTGCGGCCTCGATGGCCGCCCGAAAGATCGGCTCGCCCACCGATCCACCGCCAGCGCTTACCAGAATCTCGCCCTCACCAACCCCGTCCGGATGCGGGATCGGCGCAGCGGGCGCCACGAACCCTGTATAGAACAGACGCTGCGCCAGAGGTTCCGAGACCGGCCAGCTTACATCCAGCGGGATCATGTTCTGGTCTGAATGGACAAGGACACCGTCAAAGAGGTCAAGAATGATTTCCTCGGTGCGCTGGGCTTTGGCAGGTTTGGACGGGGGCGCCAGTATATCCCTGACTGATCCCAAAATAACCGGACGGGGACCCTGTGCGTGGGCCGCCTCCAACAGGGCGTCGAACTCATCCGCCAGAGATCTGCGGCCAAAGGGGTACAGCTCGGTGATCAGCGCATCCGGGGCAAAGCTCCGCAGCGCCTCTGTCAGGGCAACCTTGCGAGCGTCGAAATAGGCAGCATCTGCGACCTCATCCGTTTGCGTCAGCAATCGCGTGAAATTGGTGCCGTCTGAGCGCAATGGCGGCAGCCCTAGCAAGTCGATCCCGGTATGGTCCAGCTGCGGCGCGGGCATTCCGCCCGAGACCAGCAAGACCTTGTGACCCTCAGCGGCAAAGGCCCGGCCCAATGTAAGTGCGCGGCTCAGATGTCCGGTGCCCAGCAGATGGGTCACAACAATCATCACCCTCATATGCGGGTCTCCTGCCGGATCAAACGGATAGGGTCAGTTTCGGGGCGCATGGACTCCATGTCCACGATATAGAGGCGGTTGCGCTTGATCTTAAAGGGGGCAGGGCCGTCAAAATCCCATCCCCAGGCGCGGGCCAGAATGACCCGCATGATACCGATATGGCAAACGGCTACGGTATTTTCGCCAAGACTGGCAAGCCAAGGTTCCAGCCGCTGCCAGATTTCGGCGGGGCTTTCACCTCCGGGGGGTAGGAAATCCCAACCCCAATCCTCGATATGGCGATAACTGCTTGCGGGATCGGCAATGAGATCGGTGCCGTGCTGCCCCTCCCAAGCGCCCCAGTTCATTTCCGTGAGGGCCTCGGACTTCAACGGTTCGCGCCCTGAAACCAGTTGTGCCGTCTGGGCCGCACGCGCCAAGGGACTGGACCAGACCGCAGCCTGATCCCAAGGGGAGGGCAGGGAATAGCATGCCAGTTCTGTCTGTGCCTGTTCATCTAATGGAATATCGCTGCGCCCCTGAATGCGCCCGGCGCGGTTCCACGCCGTATGCCCGTGGCGCAATAGGGCGAGCTTGCTCATGTGGATGCCTCCAGCAAAGGATCAACAGCCGTCCAGAACCGATCAGTTGCATCTGGCATCAGGTGGCGCGCGGCTATATATGCGGCCGATTGGCTGCCTTGAGAAGACCGCAGTGCCGGATTGTCCAGAAGAGTGCGCAGCCTTGCAGCCAGCCCCTTGGCCCCTTCAGCAACCGAAGGATAGTCGGACGGCATAAGCACATCCCGGACGCCCGGCCTGTCTTGCGCGACAACGGGGATACCATGTGCCTGAGCCTCTAGATAGATCATGCCATAGGCCTCATTCACGCCGGGCCAGACCATCAGGGATGCGGTAGCATAAGCCTTGCGCAGCGCGTCGCGATCAAGCTGCCCCAGAAACCGGACTTTCGTGCCAAACTTGGCCATCAGCGCTTCGATTTCGGCGCGGGCGGGACCATCGCCCGCAATAGACAGGGACCAATCGCCCTGCAGGTGGCGCAGTGCCTGTTCAAGCACCCGGTAAGAGGCCAGCTTGTCGCCGTGTCGCATCATGCCCACGGCCAGCATCGGGCCATCGCAGCTAGAGGCCTGCGGCAGCGAGGAGGCGGGAAGAAACGGCGGAAGCTCGACAAGCGCCTGATTTCCGAACTGCTCGCGTTCCAGCGTGATGAGGTCATTGGCGGTGTGATAAAAGATCACCCGGGCCGCGTCGCAGGCCTGATGGGCCGCTTGGGCAAACCCTGACCATGGCCCCTGAAGGCGGCTGTAGGCACGGGTGCTTTCAAGCTGAACATAGGGTATGTTTCGCGCCGTACTTACACGGGGTCCAATCAGATCAGGGGCCTTGTAATAATTGTGATAGGTCACCCATAGTGCAGTGTCAGCAGGCAGGTCGCAGGTCAGGCGCAGCACCTCGGCATCAGCCTCATGGCGCAGCTTGGCCTGGACCTCTTTGTCGCCGTGCTTGTCGAATACGCGCAGGTCCGAGGCCAGATCCACCGCATCCCCTCGGGCTTGGATTGCAAGAAGAAGATTTCGTGCCATTTCCCGGTCCCCCGACGGCACCGGGCTGTTGGGGGATTTCATCGGGGCATAGAAGGCGATGCGCGGCATCAGCTCTTATGCGCGCCCAGCGCGCTTAACCTGGCAGACAAAAGCGCTATGCCCGGGTCCATGCGGAATTCGGCGATCAGGCGATCATAGGCAGCGCCCGCCATACCAACAGCTTGTGCGGGGTTGGCCGCCAGCTTTGAGATCGCATTTGCCAGCGCGACCGGATCGTCGTCCGTCAGGACGCCATGCGTGCCTGTCTCGATAAACTCAGGAATCGCAGAAACAGGGGTCGACAGGATTGGCAGATATTGCGAGGCGGCTTCCATCAACACATTGGGCAGGCCATCCCGGTCCCCATCTGCGGCGATCCGGCTGGGCAGAACAAACAGGTCTGCTGTGCGCATCGCGGCGATGACCTCGGGTTGGTCACAGGCCCCTTTCCAGGTGATGCGCCCGGACAACCCGGCCGATGCGGCCCGGTTCTGCAAGGTATCGCTCAGGCTTCCTCCGCCGATATGCGTCCAGTGCCAGTCAAGATCATCCGGCAGCATGGCGAATGCATCAATCAGGCGATCGAAGCCTTTCTTTTCGACCAACCGCCCAACGGACAGCATATGAAAAGGGCTGTCAGCGGGGCGTAAGCCGCGTTCCGGCGGGGCGGGAAAGCGGCCCAGGTCCAGCCCGTGATAGATCAGTTCAACCCGTGCCGGATCGTCGGCGAGGCTGCGCAGATGCTGGGCGCCGATCGCGGTGCAGGTTGCACCAAAAGCTGCTCCGTAAGTGTCGGAGTGCAACTTTTCCGATTTTTCCCAATCCGGTGACGTCCAGATATCTTTTGCATGGGCTGAAAAGCTCCACGGAAGGCCGCGCATGATCGCGGCATAGCGCGCGACCGACGAGGGCGTATGCATGAAATGCGCATAGAGAACCTGTGTGCTGGCGGGCAATTCCGCAGCCAGAACACAGGCCTGGCCGAACCGACGGATGCGGTTATGCGTGGGATCGCGGCGCAAATCAGCGCGCCAGATCTTATAGGCCGCGCCGTATCCCGGCAGACGCTGCGCTTGTTCGCGGGCAGCCCATATGCGCTGAGGTTCTTGATACAGATATTCCGGCAGATATCGAACCTGGCCACGAAACCTGTCGTGCAGCGGATGCCGTTTCACATCGGTTGGATGACGCAGGGACCAGATGTCGAACTGATGGCCGGCCTCTTGCAGAGCAACAAGTTCCTGCGCGATGAACGTTTCGGACAGGCGCGGCCATCCTTTGACCAGCACCGCCAGATTGGGCGCGCCTGCGGTCATCCGGTTGCCCGTTCCTGTTCCTGATTCAGCAATACCTCAATGCGCCCGGTGACATAGTCCAACCCGTCCAGCAGGCCCTGTTCAATGGCCTGAGACGGCAATGGCTGATGTGGTAGGTCGCGAATGGCACGGACCATGGAATCGGTTGTTAGCCCGTCACGGAACTCGTCCAACATCCGGATCAGTCCCAGATCCTCGGCGCGTGAGGCACGTATCCACTGTTCCATACGTGGGCTGGTCCGTGGAACAATGACGGCGCGTTTGTCAAAGGACAGGACCTCGCAGAACGTATTATACCCGCCCATACAGACAACGCCAGCCGCGCCGTGGAACAGCGTTTCGATCTGGGATTCAAAGCCGACGGCGGTCACACGCCCGTTCAAGGCAGCCACACGTGTTTCGAATTCGTCCCGCAGATCACCAGACAGGAACGGGCCATAGACCAATACCGCGCGTGGTGACAGGTCGGGGTCCTTTTCGTAAGCCGAAAGAACCAGGTTCACCATCGCCTTGCCGTCCCCCCCACCACCTGGGGTAATCAGGATATAGGGCTGCTCCGGTGGGGTACCGATTGGCCCCAGATCACGACGCAAATAGCCAGTCCAGTGAATGCGCGACTGGGCCGCGTGATTCAGAGGCAGCCCCTTGGTCGGATCATAGATCGAACGCAGCCCGTAAACCCAGATTTCATGATAGAATCTTTCGGTCGCTGCAGTTGCCTCTTTCCGTTCCCACTCTGCGGCCAGAACTTCGGGTTCATCCAGAACATCACGCAAACCCAGCACTAGTTTGGTGCGCTGCGAGAGCAACAGGTTTTCGAGTGTTGGCAATAGCTCGCCGCGGAACCCGGTGGGTTCTTTGTCTACGATCAGAATGTCCGGGTCGAACTGCTGAACGGCGGTCTGAATCAACCCCGATCGCAACTCGGTCACCTCGTCGATCCCCATCCCGATTGTCTGAGACGCGTATGACCCGTCCGCCCGTTTGGTCACGCCAGGCAGACGCACGTGGTCGACCCTGCGCGGAAATGTGAACCGGCCAGCGACGGGCGATCCGGTCAGGATCAGGGATGATGCCGTTGGATCCGCCTGCGTAATTGCGGCGGCCAGTGCACGAGACCTGCGCAGATGGCCCAGCCCGAACGTGTCATGGCTGTAGAACAGGATCCGTGGCGCGCGGCCAGTAGTATCGTTTTGTCTTCCTAGGCTCATGCCTTCGCCTGTCTTAAGTGTCTTGGTGTCGGTCCGCGCATCGGCACCTGTTAGCCTATCGTCTTTCACCCGTCTTGCCAAAGGGCCTTGTGACCCGCCGACTGGAAGGGACTGCGTAAAACGTCAGCCATTCCTCTGGTAAGCCGCAAGGTGCCTTTTCGTTTTTGCGCAAAGACCTTAGCTGCTTGCCCGAAAGTGTATGCCCAGCCCGTCATATTCAGTTTTGAAGCGGATGAAAACATCCGATTCCAACTCATTGCACCCGGAACACGCCTGTGCACTTTATCGGGACCGCAGCGGCGCATAAATTGAAGTGTTCGGAAAGCTTCTGTAACCTGCGACAACATGCGACCCGGAAGCGAGAATTCATGAGATTTAACCTATTGGCTGCAATGGCCCTGTTCGTCTGGGTGGCTATGCTATCTCTGGGGTCGGAAGCGACGGCGCAGACTTCGCTTATACCCGGGTATGGCTCGGGGTCTGGCACGACATCCGAAGCAGATAAGGAAAGCGATCTGGCTGACGCGATCCGATCGGCCACCGAAGCGGGTGCAAGCGTCATTGTCATCGACAGCGCCGGTCAGCTTGTCTCATCTGGTGGCAATACCGCCTCGACGCACGACGATATCGCCCATGACCCGATGTCCGAAGGGTCACAGTTGATGAAGGCGCAAGAGCGGTTCTCGAAGTTCCGCGAGTCGATGGAGTCGCGCCTGCAGGCTTTGCCGTATTCGATCTTCGAAGTGCAGTATGTTTTGCGAGAGACCAGCCCGGACGGCCGAATACAGACCTATGTCGAAGTGTTGGGCTGGAATATACTCTTCCTTCTTCTGGGGCGCTGGCTGTCAACCGAGATCTACGGAAAGCGTCTTGCAAAAAGACTGGTGGTGGCGCGGTCAAAAGAAGATCCGCAAGGCTATCGCGAGAAAATGCCGTTTCTGGTTTTTCGCTTTTTCATGGGGGTCGGGGGCACGATTTTTGCGATGCTTATGGCCCTGATCGTGGGCCATTTGATCTTTGGCGAGGCTGAAGATCTTTCGATTCAGTTCACGATCACCGCCATATTCACGGCTTTCTTTCTTGCACGCACAGTTTCCGATCTTTGGCGTATGGTGTTGTCTCCTTACCTAAGTCAGTACCGGCTGCCGCCCTTTTCCGACCGGGAGGCAAAACGCCTTTACGTCTGGGCCTCGGCAATCGCGACATATGATATCTCGGTAGTATTGTTTTCTACCTGGGTTGCGGATTTTGGTCTGAACTACAATGTCTATGCGATGGTCTATGGCGGCCTGACCATGTTTGGCGCCTTGGGCAATGTTCTGATGATTCTGTTCAACGCCCGCGCCATCTCGAACGCGATCCGAGGCGGGCGGTCAAAGGAACAGGTATCCTGGATTTTGCGCCTGATATCGATTGCCTGGGCTCCGGTCCTGGCAATTTATATCGTGTTCAGCTGGTTCAAACTGGCTGTTGATCTGGTGCTTGAGAACGAGAATTCCATTCCGATTGTTGCCAGCAGCTATGCCATCTTCATGTCTGTGGTCATTGCCTATGGCGCGATGAACTATCTGCTTGAACGCTACTTCGTCCGCAATCGCCAGATTGAAGAGCTGAACGCAGAGACTGGTGCCGGTGTTGAAGAGGATGAGGTTCCTCAAACCCCGCAAGCGGAAAAGAGAAAGCACTCGATCGTCACCTATGAGGATCTGGCGCGACGTGTGGCCGGTATCCTGGCATTTGTCGTCGGGTTATATGCTCTGGTCGTAATCTGGAATCCGGACGCAAGCTGGAGCGAAGACCTGCCTATTGAACGGGCTCTGGACGTGATGGTTATCCTGTTCATGGGCTACATCTTGTTCCATTTCTTCCGTGTCTGGATTGATACCAAGATTGCTGAGGAAGAAGACGTAGCCGGTGGAGAGGTTGAACTGGGCGACGAGGGCGGGGAAGGCGGGCAAAGCCGTCTTGCGACACTGCTGCCGTTGTTCCGCGGCGCAATTCTGGCGGTTGTTGTTGTGACCATCGTTCTGATTGTCCTGATGGAATTGGGTATCAATGTCAGCCCGCTGTTCGCCGGTGCCGGTGTCGTGGGTCTGGCCGTTGGGTTCGGGTCGCAAACGCTTGTCCGGGATATCTTCTCGGGCGCGTTTTTCCTGATGGATGATGCCTTCCGCAAAGGCGAATATATTGACATTGGCGATGTGAAGGGGACGGTCGAGAAAATCTCGGTCCGGTCGTTCCAGTTGCGGCACCATCTGGGCGCACTGAATACGATCCCCTTTGGCGAGATCAAAGTTCTTACCAACTATTCGCGTGATTGGGTGATCATGAAGCTGCCCCTGCGGGTGACCTATGACACCGATGTCGAAAAAGTGCGGAAACTCATCAAGAATTTGGGCCAAGAGCTTTTGAGCGATCCGGTGATTGGGGATAATTTTATCCAGCCGTTGAAATCGCAGGGCGTGATCGAAATGCAGGATTCGGCGATGATAATTCGGGTCAAGTTCATGACCAAGCCGGGCGATCAGTGGCTGGTGCGTAAGAAGGTCTATCAGGATATCCGCGAATTGTTTGCTCGCGAAGGGATCAAGTTTGCTCATCGTGAGGTGACCGTCAGGCTTGCCGACGGAAAAGAGGCCGAAAACCTGACACCGCAGGAACGCGAAGCGGTGACTGGTGCAGTGCATGCGGCCATCGACGAGGATTATCTGGACGATATCGGTCCTGGAGGCGACGACCGCTAGGGACCGCTCCCGCCTCTTTGGGCTGCGTCTCTGACGAGACCCCTTCCAAAGCGTTGGGCCGGACCGCGCGGCTGCCGGCGAGGGCGTAGGGCTATGACCAGGTGGCGCTCGACGTGCCCAGCTTGCTTGCGGGCAGGTCCCACGACATCTGGGCCGGACCAACCGAGAGCGCGGGCTTCAACCTGTGACCAGGTCCCCATCCAGAGGTTTCGGTCTTGGTCGTGAAATCAGCAGGAACCGAAGCGCCAATTTCTGTCTTGGTGTCGAACTTGCCTAGAATGGTCAGCAGGTCAGCCGTGCGTGCCAGCGACAATCGGGCCTGCATGATCGGCGCACCCTTCGCGGCTTCGGACAATGCTGACAGGACGGCGGCAGCCATCAGATATCCAGTCGCGTGGTCCAGCGCCTGCACCGGCAGGGGTGTCGGCTTGTCTGCACCGGCCCATACCCGACCTGCATCGGCAATCCCGCTGCTCATCTGTACGAGGCTGTCAAATCCGCGCCGCGAAGACCAAGGGCCTTGCCAGCCATAGGCATTCAGTGTGACTTCTACTCTGTTCGGGGCAAGCTCGTCCCGTTTGGCTTGGGTGAGGCCCAGCGCGTCCAATGCGCCAGGGCGGTAGCCATGAATGAAAACATCCGCCTGAGCCAGCAACGCGTGAAGTGTCTTGGCACCTTCCGGCGATTTCAGGTCAAGATAGGCGCAGCGCTTACCCAGAGAAATATCCGGGATCACACCCGGCTCGTCCCAGTCCGGAGGATCAATGCGCAGAACCTCTGCCCCGAACCCCGCCAGAGTTCTGGTTGAAACCGGACCGGCCAGAACGCGGGTCAGATCAAGCACGCGCAGACCTGCCAGCGGGCGCTTGGCCGTTGCCTCTGGCCGGTCGCGAAGCTTAATCTGTCGGGGTTTGTGCCACCCGATCAGCGGGTCCCGTGAAACCGCGCGCCCCTGTGGATGATCCTGCCATTCCCCGCGGCTGCGCATGGCGGCTGCGACACCGCCCTCAGCCACGACAGCGTTTTCAAGACTGGCCGCCGACATAGTTGCAACAGCCTTTGTAACCGCGTCCCGATCTCCTTTGACCTTCAGGACTTTCAGGGCGGCCGCACGGTGCTGAGGCAGGTTCGTGTGCAATCTGATCCAACCGTCATTGGCAAGGTAATCACCGGCGATACTGTCCCAGAGGTTGGGCATTTCCCAGCCATCGGGTTTGAAAGAATATCCGTACCAGAGAGACGCCAACCGGTGATCGACCAAAATCTCGGGCGGGCTTTGGGTCAGGTTCAGCGCGCCCATCAGGCGTGCCAGTTCCTGACCAACAGCCGCAAAGCTGGCGGTCGCCAGTTCGGAGACTGCATACACGCTGGGTCGCGCTCCGGTGCCGGTTGTCCGATACCCTTCGGGTGATGGCAGTACGGATAACAGCGTCATTGCTGATACGGATCCAGGCTGTCACGAAGCCCGTCACCCAGAAAGTTGAATGCCAGCACGATGACAATGATCGGCAGCATCGGGATGGCCGTCCAGGGGTAGATCTCGATCGAGGCAAGGTTCTGCGCATCGTTCAGCATCACACCCCAGCTGACGGCCGGGGCGCGCAGCCCAAGCCCAAGGAAGCTGAGCGCCGTTTCGCCCAGGATCATTGCCGGGATCGACAGGGTTGCCGATGCGATCAGGTGCGACATGAAGTTGGGTAGCAGGTGTTTGCGGATCACCCGGCCCGAGCTTGCTCCCATCATTTCGGCTGCACGTACGTATTCTTCTTCGCGCAGCGAAAGGAATTTGGCACGAACAGATCGCGCAAGGCCAGGCCAGTCGAGAATCCCCAGGATAATTGAGATGATGAAGAATACCGCGACCGGGCTCCAATTCGAGGGGACCGCCGCTGATAGCGCGAGCCAAAGGGGCAATTCAGGTAGTGAGCGCAGAATTTCGATTATACGGTTAATCACCCAGTCGATTCTGCCGCCAAAATATCCCGCAATCGAGCCGAACAGGATACCAAGAAAGAAGGACACTGAAATCCCGATCAGACCCACTGTCAATGACAGCTGGGCGCCAAAGAGGATACGGCTGAATACATCACGGCCCAGACGATCCGACCCCCATAGGAACAAAGTCGCGTCTTCAGGCGCGCAGAACAGATGCGTGTCCGACTTGATCAGACCCGCCAGCTTGTACTCGGCCCCTTCGCAGAAAAACTTGATTGGCCGCGGGGTGTCGGTGTCGGCGACAAACTTCCACTGGAAGGTCTCTAGATCCGCCTCGGCCACCATCGAATAGACATAGGGGCCGATGAATTCGCCCTCATGGAACCAGTTGATGCTTTGCGGCGGGGCATAGAGGTGCTCGTCATTACGTTCATTCGGGCCATAAGGCGCGATGAAACCCGCAAAGGGCAGCATGAGATAGCACAGCAACAGGAAGACGCCGGAGATCAGGCCCAGCTTGTGGGTTCGGAATTTGCGCCAGACCAGAATCCAGTTCGGAGCATCCAGATCAGCGCGCTCAAGCTGTTGCAGGGCGGCATCGGGATCGAATGGGGCGTCGTCGACATAGCGACCATCAGGGTGTTGGGTCATGCTTCACGCCCCTCATATCGGATGCGCGGATCCAGCATGACCAGCAGAATGTCAGAGATCATCGTACCGATCAGCGTCAGCAAGGCCACGAACATAAGGATGAAGGCGGATAGGAACTGATCCTGCGTCTTCAGCGCCGTCAGCAATGTCGGGCCGATCGTCTGAAGGCCCAGAACAACCGATACCAGAACTGAGCCGGAGACCATCGAAGGCAGCAGGTTTCCGATATCCGCGACAAAGGGGTTGAAGGCCACGCGCAGCGGGTATTTGGTCAGCATCCGCGACGGGGCCATGCCTTTGGCAATGGCGGTTTCCACATAGGGCTTACCCAATTCATCCAGCATATTCGCCCGCAGCCGCTGCATCATCGCCGAAGCGCCAGATGTGCCGATCACAAAGGTCGGTACGATCAAATGGACGAGGATGGACTTCAGCTTTTCCCAACTCATCGGCAGCCCTTCAAAGGACGGGTCCATCAGGCCTCCGATTGGTAGGTTGAAATAGCGGTGCCCATAGTAGAACAGGATCAGTGCCAGTAGAAAGTTCGGCGTTGCCAGACCCAAATAGCCCACAAAGGCCGAGGTATAGTCGATCCAGGTCCGCGACTTCGCGGCTGCAAGGACACCCAGTGGCAAGGCCACCGCATATACGAACAGGATGGCGGCCAGATTGACCACGACGGTCAGCCACAGCGTGTCGCCCACGATTTCTGCGACCGGGCGGTCAAATTCAAAGGACCAGCCGTAGTTGCCTTGCACCAGCCCATCGAACCCATGCGGGCCGGGCCAGAAACCGATCCAGATCAGATATTGCTCCCACATGGGGCGATCCAGCGCATATTCCGCGCGCAGGAATTCTGCCTTGGCCACACCCGCCGATTGTCCGGACGCCTGCAGTTCCGCGATCTGATTGCTGAGATAGTCGCCCGGGGGCAGGTTGATAATCACGAATACCAGAACCGACACCACAAGAAGGGTCAGCAGCATCGTGAAAAAGCGATAGACTGCATAGCGCAGCATGACCATGTGGCTGCTCCTGATCAGTCGGCGAAAAAGAATTCGTCCGGCCGGTGAATGCCGAAATGTGCGCCGGGTTCCCAGGCCCACATGGCCTGCTCGGGGACGTTGCGCAGGCGGTTCGATACGACGATAGGCTGAGGCGCACCGTTCAGAATGCCAATGGCATAAAGTTGGTCAGCGTGGATTTTCAGCATCTCATCCCATGCGGCCTTGCGTTCCTCATCAGTCGAGGCGACCTCCCAGTTATGGGCCAGTTCCATCAGGCGCTCGGCCTCAGGCATATCGGGTTTCTCGCCAACATCGCCTCCGGTCTGATAGTACTGCCCCCATTTTGGCCAGGCCAAAAACACCTGATCGGTAGGGGCAAGATAAGCTGGTGAGGTGTGGTGTTGCGGGATGCCGTCATCCCAGCCGAACCAGACCGACGCCATTGTGCTGCCGGCAAACACCCGGTTGCGCAGAATGTCCCTGTCCAATGGGCGCATAATAAGATCGACGCCAATGTCGCGCCATGTGTCCGTGACGATTTGCAAGGCGTTTTCGACCTCTTGCCGCTCACCTGCAGTTTCGATGACCAGTTCCATCGGGCGGCCATCCGGCAACAGCCGCGTGCCGTTCTTGTCACGTTCGGTCAGGCCGGCCTCGTCCAGCAGCGCATTCGCCAATTCGATGTCGTACTGTGCCCATGCCTTTGCGTTTTCTTCGTTGAAGAAGGGCGAAGCGGGCAAGACCGACATCGCGGCGGGATGGGCCAGTTTGAAATACAGCGCCTGATTTATCGTTTTGCGGTCGATTGCCAGAGACAGCGCGCGGCGAACACGCGCGTCACGCAAAACGGTACGCCATGCTTCGTCTTCGTAGTTCAGATTGGGGTAAATCGCGATCTGTGAGGCAACCCCGGTTTTCCACAGCAAGGTTTTGTAGTCTCCACCAGCCTCGCCTTTTTTCAAGATCGAAGCGTCGCGGAACGCCAGTCCGCGCCCCTGTAGATCGGATTCGCCAGCATTGGTTTTTGCGGCAACCAGACCCCCGGCCACGATCTCCATCTCGACCACGTCGATATAGGGAAGCTGCACCCCATGGCTATCGATGCGATGAAAATAGGGATTGCGAACAAAGTTGTGACGGATCTTTTTGCCCGAACTTGCATTCAACCAGGGCTGCAAAGTTGGCAACTCGTGGTTGTCAAACTTGTAAAGGTTGTCGAGTTTGTTGTGTAAAGCCGCCCAGCTTTTGACGCGGGCATCTTCAACCTGAAAGGCAAGCTTTTCTGCGTCAGCGTATTTCTCGTGGTACTGTTTCAGGAACTCGGAAGGGCGGTAGATGAAAGGCGGGCGCGCTTGTGCCAGAGCCTGCAGGAAGCCGGGGTTGGGATCTTCCCATTCAAACACAACGGTCGTTTCATCGGGGAATGTCACGGTCGGAGTCTTGCCTTCGACGATCAGAAAATCCGGTGGTCCCGACGGGCTGAGCAGTTCGTTATTTGCCACATCCTCCCACCAGTATCGGAAGTCCTCGGAAGTGAACGGAGAGCCATTCGACCATTTGTGACCTTCACGGAGGTTGAGGGTGTATTTGCGGTTGTCGTCGTTCTGGAAGGATTCAAGTAGGTCTGGAACGACCTGATAGGTCTGGTCGAAGCCAACAAGGCGGGCATATCCGTAAACCACCATCTGCCGGATGTCTTTGGACCGAGTAATCATTGTGCGCAAAGTGCCGCCCTGTTTGCCGAATTCCCTGCCTTTTGCAGCAAGATCCACAATCAGGGGTTCGGCGGGAATTCGGTCCTGTATGGGGGGAAGGTTCCCCGCATTCACTTCGGTTTCCCAGAAAGTACTTTCTTGCAGCTCGGGCATGTCTGCCGTGGCGGGCAGGGCCCATGTTGCGGCCAGCGCAACGGCCAGTAACAGCGGGCGAGTGGTCTTAAACATGGCATCGTACCTTATGGCCGGGCTCCATCTCTACCAATGAAGGTACCACGGAGTCGGTAAATCGGAAGGCGTCATCCCAACTGTCAGGTGAACCAGCACCCAAAGCAACCAAATTCAGGTCGATGGGGCGGTTGATGTCGGGCTCTGGTTGCGCAGCAATCAGTGCCTTGGTGTAAGGGTGACGAGGGTTGTAAAACAGTGTCTCGGGCGGGGCCTGTTCCACGACAAGCCCACGACGCATCACAGCAACTTCGTCGGCAATGCGTGCAACAACCGCAAGGTCGTGCGAGATGAAGAAATACGACAAATTCAGGCTGTCCTGCAAATGTTCCAGCAACGTCAGGATTTGTTCCTGAACCGATACGTCCAGAGCCGAAGTGGGTTCGTCACAGACAATAAGCTGAGGGTCGAGCATCATTGCGCGGGCAATCGACAGGCGCTGTCTTTGGCCGCCGGAAAAAGCATGGGGATAGCGTTTCAGCATATCGGCGTTCAGGCCAACACGTGTCAGCATCTCGGCCGCTTTTTCGCGCTGCTCGGCGGTCGATCCGATACGGTGAATCTCCAACGGTTCGGTCATCGCATCCTGAATGCGCATGCGAGGGCTGAGAGAGCTGTAGGGATCCTGAAACACCATCTGCGCCTTGCGCTGAAACGCGGTGCGCTGGGTCCGGGTCATCTTGTGAACGGTGATCGCTTCTTCATGGGGGGAGGTTCGAAACAGAACCTCTCCGCCCGGATCAGGCGGCTCAGCCCCTAGTGCGATGCGGGCGGCCGTAGTTTTGCCCGAGCCGCTTTCGCCGACGATCGCCAGCGTCTTGCCCCGCGCGAGGTTCAGATCGACTCCGCGGCAGGCATGGATCAGGCGTTCGCCCTGCCAGCCCTTGCTGGATCGCATCGTATAGGTTTTCGACACGGCCTTCATCTGAAGGATCAGATCTTCGTCGGGCATCGGGATGCCAACCGCGTCCTGATCCGGAATCTCGGGCGCGGCGTTGAACAACTGTTGGGTATAGGGGTGAGCAGGGCTGGTCAGGATCGGTGCCGCAGCTCCAGCCTCCATCACGCGGCCTTTGTGCATGACCACGACCTGTTCGGCCATATTGGCGACGACGCCCAAATCATGGGTCACAAGGATCAGCGCCATTCCCGTTTCACGCTGAAGCTCTTTGATCAGCCCCAGCACCTGGGCCTGTGTCGTAACGTCCAATGCTGTCGTCGGCTCGTCCGCGATCAGTAATTCCGGTTTGGAAACCATGGCCATAGCGATCATGGCGCGTTGGCGCATCCCGCCGGACAGCTCGAACGGGTAAGAATCATAGGCGCGCTGAGGGTCTGGAAAACCCACGCGTTCGAACTGTTCCAGAACCGTTTTGCGGGCCTGTGCCTCGGAGGCATTGCGATGCAGCCAAAGAACTTCGCTGACCTGATTGCCAATTTTGTGCAGGGGAGAGAGCGAGCGCATCGGCTCTTGAAAGATCATCGAGATCCGATTGCCACGAATGCCGCGCATCTGACGTTCGCTGATCTGGGTCAGTTCCTCCATGCCTTTAGAATCATTCAGAGTAATCGTACCGCTTCGAATTTGGGCTGCTCGGGGAAGAATGCGTAAAGCAGCCCGACATGAGATCGTTTTCCCCGACCCTGATTCACCCACAAGCGCAAGTGTCTGTCCCGCTTCGACGTCGAAGTTGACGCCTTGAACCACAGACTCTCCGGCACCAAATCCGATGCTGAGGTCCCGGACAGACAACAACGCAGTCATGCGGGTATTCCACCCGTTAGGCCGTAGCTCGGCATAGGCTTGATCAACTCCCTGTGTTTTTTGTCTCAGTTTCGCGCGGTTGTGCCTGTATAGTCAAACCCGTTCTTGGGGTGAAATGTCGCGAAAACGTGAAACTGAGGCCGATTTGCCTACACAATGCCTTGAGGATTTGTCATCACATGCGATGTCGGTCACAGGTTATGTGTCGTCAAATATCAAGGAGAGATTTCCCAGTGCCCGATCCCCAAAGCCGTCTTGACCTGTTCATCGACCGTATGGTGTCGCAGCGTGCCTGCCTGGACCATGCCATTGCACAGACAAGTACTATGTCCGGTCCGGTGTTCGAGTTGGGATTAGGGAATGGTCGTACTTATCATCACATGGTTCAGTACATTCAAAACCGTCCGGTCTATGTGTTCGAACGCGCCGTGGCCTCTCATCCGGACTCTACCCCGCCCGAGGATCTGGTGATTCTGGGGGATGTGCGTGAGACTCTGCCTGCGGCACTTGAACGGTTTGGGGCGACGGCCAGTTTGATCCATGCGGATCTTGGCGGCCATAACAGGGACAAGAACGATGCTTTCGCGCGGTTGGTTTCCCCCCTGATAGAACCGTTGTTGGCAGAAGGTGGGCTGATGGTGTCCAGCGACCGGATGTATTTCGAAAACCTGACCGAAATCCCGCTGCCTGAACATGCGGTGGACGGACGTTGCTTTATCTACCGCCGCTAAGCGCGAGAAGGATACCAAATGCTTTTCTATGATTGCACGACCGCTCCAAACCCGCGCCGCGCGCGCATGTACATCGCGGAAAAAGGGCTGGAGATTGAAACGCGCAATATCTCGATAGCAAAGGCGGAACAGTTGGATGGCGCTTTCCTTACGGTAAACCCCAATGCGACGATCCCTGTTCTGGTGACGGATGAGGGCGCAACGCTGACCGAAAACCTGGGCATTGCCGCCTATCTTGAGGCGCGCTTTCCCGAACCACCTTTGATGGGACGTACTCCAGATGAAAAAGGGCTGGTCCTGATGTGGAACAGCATTGTCGAGCAGCAGGGTGGAGTGCCTATTGCCGAGGCTCTGCGCAACACCCATCCCGCGTTCAAGGATCGGGCGATTCCGGGCCCGGCGAACTATGCGCAGATACCCGAGCTGGCTCAGCGCGGCACGGCTCGGGTGGGCCGGTTTTTCGATTTGCTTGAAACGCGGCTGAAGGATAGTGCGTTTGTTGCGGGGGCTGAGTTCACGCTGGCCGATATCTCAACCTTTGTGTTCGTTGACTTTGCCCGCGTGATCAAGATGCGGATTCCACAGGAAAATACCGCGACGCTGTCTTGGTTCGACAAGATCGCATCGCGTCCAAGCGCACAGCTTTAAGGCGTTGAAATTGAGCTGTCTGAACTTGCTCACTTGCACTGTACAGAAATGTCTAGACAGGTGTGAACAGTATCACTAGCGTCTCCCTCGAGTCATGCAGGGGAGAGCATAATGAAATCTCAGTATCGCGTTGTGGTCATCGGTGGCGGCGTTGTGGGCGCCTCGGTTCTGTATCACTTGGCCAAATTCGGCTGGTCAGATGTGGTCATGCTGGAACGGCGGCGGTTGGCGTCGGGATCGTCCTGGCACGCGGCGGGCGGTATTCACGCGCTGAACGCGGATCCGAACATGGCATCGCTGCAGGCCTATACAATCGACCTTCTCAGCGAGATCGAAAAGGAATCCGGGCAGAATATCGGCCTGCACATGACCGGTGGTCTGACTTTGGCTGGAACGCCCGAGCGGTGGGAGTGGCTGCAGGCCAACTATCGTATCTTCCAGTCTATCGGTATCGAAGACTGCGAATTGCTGACTCCACAAGAGGCGCAAAAGCGCTGCCCCATCATGTCGACTGACGGCGTTCTGGGCGCGATGTGGGCCGATCGAGAAGGCTATATCGACACGACCGGTACGGTTCAGGCCTATGCAACTGCTGCCAAGAAACGCGGTGCCGAGTATTACGAGGAGACCAAGGTCGAGGAATTGATCCAGACCGATGATGGCTGGCAGGTCGTGACGGACAGGGGCACTATAACTTGCGAGCACGTGGTCAATGCCGCGGGGCTTTGGGCCAAGCAGGTCGGGCGCATGGCGGGGGTTGAGCTGCCAGTGTCGCCGCTGAAACATCACTATCTGATCACGGATACAGTGCCCGAAGTGGCGGCGGCGGATTTTGAGATGCCAATGACCGTGGACCTCGAGGGGTTCACCTATATGCGGCAAGACCAAAAGGGCGTTCTGGTCGGTATCTATGAGGTCGACCATGAACATTGGGCCATGGACGGCGCGCCGTGGAATTATGGCGAGGAACTGTTTCAGGAGCAGCTTGACCGGATCGAGAATGAACTGACGCTGGGCTTTGAACGCTATCCGTCGATCCAGAATGTCGGCATCAAAACCTGGGTCAACGGGGCGTTTACATTCTCGCCTGATGGTAACCCGCTGGTCGGGCCGGTTCCAGGCAAGCGCGGGTATTGGACCGCCTGCGCTGTCATGGCCGGGTTCCTGCAGGGCGGCGGCGTTGGCAAAACACTGGCTGAGTGGATGATCCATGGCGAGCCCGAGGCCGATGCATGGCCGTTGGACATTGCCCGCTATGGCGATTTTGCCCAGAACAAACGCTATATTCGTGAAACCACCGGGCAATTCTATTCCCGCCGTTTCGTGATGACATATCCGAACGAACAGCTGCCTGCCGGTCGTCCGCTGAAGATGGCGCCAGCTCATGACGCGATGACTGAAGCGGGATGCAAATGGGGTGTCAGCTGGGACCTCGAAGTTCCGCTGTACTTTGCGCCGAAAGGGTTTGAAGAAACCCCGACGCTGAAACGATCCAATGCGCATGACATAGTTGCCGAGGAATGCAAGGTGATCCGCGAGGGCGTCGGCCTTATGGACATCTCAGGCTTTTCCCGGTTCGACGTCAGCGGGCCAAATGCCAAGCTGTGGCTGGATCACGTGATGGCCTCGAAACTGCCCGTGCCGGGTCGAGCCAAGCTGGCGCCGATGCTAGGTGAAAACGGGCGGCTCAAAGGGGATCTGACCGTTCTGAACTGGGGCGATGGCACCTGGTGGATCATGGGCAGCTATTACCTGCGCGCCTGGCATATGCGCTGGTTCGACGATCATATGATCGACGGAGTCGAGGTTCGCGATCTGGGCGAGGAGTATTGCGGGTTCGGTCTGGTCGGGCCGAAATCGCAGGAGGTAATCGAAAAACTGGCCGAGCAAGACATCTCCGGCCTGAGATTCATGGGCTGTGGTGATTTTGATATCGGTCTTGTCAGGGCTCGCGTTGCGCGCATGTCAGTCACAGGTGAAAAAGGCTATGAGATCAACTGCCGCTATGGTGATCACATCAAGCTGCGCCGGATGTTGCTTGAGGCCGGGGCTGATGAGGGCATTCGTGAATGTGGGTTCAACGCGATGCTGTCCACGCGGCTTGAGAAAAGCTTTGGCATCTGGTCAGCGGAATTCACTCAGCTTTACACGCCGGGCATGACGGGTATGGATCGCTGGATCGATTGGGACAAGGATTTCGTCGGTAAAGAGGCCGCCTTGGCCGAACGCGATGGCAATGGTCCTGCGCAG
Organism: Ruegeria sp. CDSC081; assembly: GCF_059610485.1. Classification (NCBI taxonomy): domain Bacteria; kingdom Pseudomonadati; phylum Pseudomonadota; class Alphaproteobacteria; order Rhodobacterales; family Roseobacteraceae; genus Ruegeria; species Ruegeria sp. CDSC081. The sequence goes on from NZ_JBXWNS010000013.1 coordinate 35,700, forward strand.
GTTCAGGTGACGCTTGAGGTTGATGCTCTGGACGCAGATGCCAGCGGATACGAACCTGTCTGGTCAGGGGCAGAGCACGTGGGTTTTGTCACCTCGGGCGGCTATGGCCACTACACCGGCAAGTCCCTGGCGATGGCGCTGGTCAATCGTGACAAGGCCGCAACAGGCACTGAACTGTCTGTCCATGTGGTTGGGGTTGAACGACCTGCGCGGGTCATCGCGCCGTCGCCCTATGATCCGCAGGGCAAAGCGATGCGGGGCTGACAATGACCAACCCCGAACGTGGGCGACGAAGGCGAGGGCGTGGCGCTGATGCCGCGCCTGCGACCAACCGCAAGGTCGACTACCGCCAGCTGAGGAATCCATTCCCGGTGATGGAGGTGTTTCCGGCGGATCAGATCGCTGACATGCACGAAACCGCGCTGCGTTTGTTGCAAGAGTTGGGCATCAAGGTGCTGCTGCCTGAGGCGCGGAGCATTTTTGCCAAAGCTGGCGCGCGCGTTGATGTCGATAGCGAAATGGTTTTTATTGGTCGCGACATGGTCGAGGCCGCCGTTGCCTCGGCCCCGAAATCCATCACCTGCCGAGCCGGTGCGTCGCACCGGGATTTCACGCTGGAACTGGGTAGCCTTGTGTTTCAACCGGGGGCAGGGGCCCCCAATGCCACCGATCTGGAGCGCGGGCGTCGCCCGGCGACGGGGCAGGATTATCTGGAGTTCCTGAAACTCACCCATCATTTCGACGTCTTTCAAATGATCTCGCCGCAGGTCGAACCGCAGGATGTCCCAACCCCTCTGCGGCACTATTTCACCACGCAGGCGCAGATGGAGCTGACAGACAAGTTCCCATTCTTCTTCTCGCGCGGGACACCGCAGGTGATGGATTGCTTTGAGATGCTGTCGACCGCGCGCGGCCTGTCGGATGACGAGTTTCAGGCCTCTCCGCACAGCTATACGATCATCAACACCAACAGCCCGCGTACGCTGGACATACCGATGGCGCAGGGGCTGATCGACTTTGCTCGGCACGGGCAGATGTCAATCATCACGCCCTTCACGCTGATGGGGGCGATGGCACCGATCACGGTGGCGGGGGCCATCACCCTGTCCCATGCCGAGGCGTTGGCCGCACTGACCCTGACGCAATTGGCGCGTCCCGGTGCGCCTGTGTGCTATGGCACTTTCACCAGCAATGTGGATATGAAATCCGGTGCTCCGGCCTTTGGAACGCCCTCGCATTTTCAGGCCTCACTGGCGGCCGGGCAGTTGGCGCGGCATCTGGGCCTGCCGTGGCGCTCGGCTGCGGGGTCGGCTTCAAACATCAATGATGTGCAGGCGGCAAATGAAAACCAGTTTGGCCTGTGGGGGTGCCTGATGGCAGGGGCGACGGTGATCATTCACTCGGCGGGATGGCTAGAGGGCGGATTGACCGTGTCCTTTGAAAAACTGGTCTGCGACGCCGAAGTGTTGAACATGGTGGCCGAGCTGTGCGCCGGGGCGCAGGCTGGCGAGGCTGAAATTGGGTTCGGCACTGCGCTAAGCGAGGTTGAGCCCAGCGGACATTTCTTTGCATCCAGCCAGACGATGGAACGCTACAATACAGAATTCTATGAACCGCATGTCCATGATTATGCCAATTTCGGCACCTGGGCCGAGCGTGGATCGTTGGACGCAAACAGTCGTGCGACCGGTGTGTGGAAGGAAATTTTGGCCAATTTTCAGCCACCTGAGCAAAACAGCGACCAGATTGGCGCGCTGAAGGACTTTATTGCCAAACGTACCAAAGAGGGCGGCGCGCCGCCGGAGAGTTAAATGAATACGAAACCCATCCTGCACCGGGACGATCCGGAAGCTGAACCGCTGATCGGCAATATCAAGGTCACGCGCGACGACTGGCTGAACGTGGCGTTGGATGTGCTAATCTCGGACGGGGTCGATCAGATCAAGGTGATGAATCTGGCGGAACGGATGGCCGTGTCTCGGTCGTCCTTCTATTGGTACTTCAAATCGCGCCAGGAACTGCTGGATGCTCTTCTGGCACGGTGGCAGGCCACCAATACCGCGGCATTGGTCGCGCAGGCCGAAGCTCCGGCAAAGACGATAACCGGTGCGGTGTGCAATGTGCATCGCTGTGTCGTCAATACCGACCTGTTTGACACCGCGCTGGATTTCGCGGTGCGCGACTGGGCGCGCAAATCGGGCAAGGTGCGGCGCGCGCTGGACCAGTCTGACGCCCGACGGTTGCTAGCGCTGCACGCCATGTTTGCCCGCTTTGGCTATTCCGAGGTCGAGGCGGAAACCCGTGCGCGCGTGCTGTATTACATGCAGATAGGATACGATCTGGCGCAGCTGAATGAACCGATGTCCACGCGGATATCAATGGTGCCTCATTATCTATATGTCTTCACCGGGGTCGAGCCGAGGCCAGAGGAAGTAGAAGAATTCAGCGCCTATTCGCGCCATCACTGGAAAGGAGAGCCATCATGAGTCAACCAGATGCAATCATCATCGGAACAGGCGTGATCGGGGCGGCCATCGCGTTCGAAATGGCCAAGGCCGGGTGGAAAACCGTATCTCTGGACCGGAACGCTCAGGTTGGCCATGGCTCAACCGCCGGGTCCTGCGCGATCATCCGGATGCATTATTCCACCTTTGACGGCACGGCATTCGCCTGGGAAGGCTATCATTATTGGCGCGACTGGGCCGAGTATCTTGGCCTACCGCAAGGCGCCGATCTGGCCCAATTCCGCGAAACCGGCTGTCTGGTCATGAAAACCGAGGCGAACGGGCTGCTGGAAAAACACATGAAGAACAGTTCCGCGCTGAATTGCCCGTTCGAGGAATGGTCCCCCGAACAGGTCACCGACCGGCTGCCGGTCTATTCGCAGGACAGTTTTGCCCCCGCTCGTCGCATGGATGACCCCGAGTTTGGGCAGCCCAACGGACGCAAGATGCAAGGCGGCGTTTACTGGCCTCAGGCCGGGTATGTCACCGATCCGGCCCTGTCCGCACAGAACCTGATGGATGCCGCCAAACAGCACGGGGCCGAGGTGCGAACCGGGGCCGAAGTGGTCGAGATTTTGACTGATGGCGGGCGAGTTTCTGGTGTCAGGCTGGCATCGGGAGAAGACATTCATGCGAAAGTTGTGGTTAACGTAGCCGGGCCGGGTTCGGCCATCATCAATGGGATGGCTGATGTTCTGGATGACATGACCATTCAGACCCGCCCCTTGCGCCAAGAGGTCGTTCACGTCCCTGCGCCCGAGGGGTTTGACTTTGAAAATGACGGCACAATCGTGTCGGACAGCGATATCGCCTGCTATTGCCGGCCTGAGCATGGCAACCACATCCTGGTGGGCTCGGAAGACCCCGAATGCGACCCACATCAATGGTGCGAAGATGACGTAACCTATAATCGTGACTTTACCGACCAGTGGACGACGCAAGCGATGCGCTATGCCCAGAGAGTGCCCAGCCTTGGCATCCCTTCCAAGACCCGCGGTGTGGTGGACCTATATGATGCGTCTACGGATTGGATTCCGATCTATGACAAATCCAGCCTTCCCGGTTTTTATATGGCCTGCGGATCCAGTGGAAATCAGTACAAGAACGCGCCGATTGCAGGCAAGATGATGACGGCGCTGATCGGGTATTGCGAAGACGGGGCGGATCATGACAGTGCGCCGCTACAATTTGAACTGCCCTATATTGGACGCACAATCGACGTCGGTTTCTATTCCCGCAAGCGCCCGATCAACAAAGAAAGCAGTTTTTCCGTTTTGGGCTAGCCGACACGTCCTGATGCACTAGCATTCACGGGATCGAGTTGAGCCCGGACGCATAATGACCAAATCGAAGAACAAGGTTCTGATCCTCGGCAGCGCCCCCACGGCGCTGTGTGCGCGGGACTGGGCGCGTACACCGTTCACGCATATAGTCGCTATCAACAATGCTTGGCGGGTCCGCGCGGACTGGGATTTTCTGATCCACCCCGAGGATTTTCCGACCAAGAACATGCCCACATCTGTCAGTGACATTCAGCGTATAGTCACTGCAAATGAATACGTTCCGATACAGAACGATTTCGGTGGGTTTGTCTATGCCGGGGGTACGATGGCCTTTACCGCCGGATACTGGGCTTTGTCTGCATTACAGCCCTCGGTTCTGGCTTATTGCGGTTGCGATATGATCTATTCCGGACAGGGTCGGACACATTTCTACGGCAACGGAGCCGCAGATCCGTTGCGACCCGATGTGACCTTGCGACTGCTCGAGGCGAAGTCGGCGCGACTAGGGTTGTTTGCTGCAGCGCAGGGCTGTCGCACAGTGCGATTGTCCGAAGGGCCAAGCCGACTGGTTTACCCCTCGGTCGACAGCGAAGATTTGTCTTCGGTCGAGATGCCTTCTACATCGGGGATGGCTGAGATCATACGGTCGGAGTCGGATCTTGGATATTTCGTGGAGTCTGGCCGGTACTGGGAGGTTGAGACCGAGTTCGACCCGCAGAAGATTGATGCCTTGGACCAGCGGTGGCTATCGCTCTATCCATCGGCCTCTCAGCTCTGAATTGCTGTGGTATTTCTGGTTCAGGCCGCGAATGTCGCCCAGGCCCAGACCATTGCCACATAGGTCAGATTATGCATGCACTGATCCAGCCCGGCTGCCCGCCAAAAGGCTGCCTGAGTCGGCATAAGCTGTTTTTTGTCGGAATAGCTGGCTTTGGCAAAATCGATGTTGAAATGAACTATCCACTCGAGCGCGGCAATGATCAGGATAAACGGCAGCGGAGCGCCGAAAACCAAAAAGACCAATACCGAACCAACAACATGCACAGCAGCATGTTGCGCGCGTCCCCAGTGAAAATACTCACCCCGGCCTGACAGCATCTTGGGCGTCTGGAGGTAAAAATCTGCAAACATATGTTTGATCTGCAATAAGCAGAGCATCAATAACACAGTGCCTAATGTGGCAGGCAAAAGACTCCTCCCGATATCGTCCTAAAGCGAACAGTAGGGGCTAATGTGAGGTTGCGCAAATGAACTTGTTCACATTCGGCAAATATCTGTTCAATTCGGAAACTATTTGCGTCTGCAGGCTTGATTGCGGTAAATTCAGACTGTTGAATTTACGCGAATTTCGTAAAGACCGGGTCAGTGATCCGCAGCAGGGGCAGGTTCCATAGAACGCACGATTTTCCGTTTTATCTGGAAATATTCAAAGCGCGACCAGCTGATTTTGCTGGCCGTAACCACGTCTTTGTTTCCGCTGCTTTACCTGACGCTGGAACTGCCCAAGCGCATCATCAATGACGCGATCGGGGCTGCGACCCCTGTTGTTGATGTGCTGGGCTACAGCCTGTCGCAAACGAATTTTCTGATCATATTATGCATTGGGTTTCTGCTCGCCGTTCTGGCGCATGGTTTGATGAAAATGCGCATCAACACCATGAAAGGCGTCCTGAGCGAACGGATGCTGCGCCGATTCCGTTATCAGATGATCAGCCGCGCCTTGAGATTTCCGCAACCCTATTTCGAACGGGTCAGCCAAGGCGAAATGGTGTCGATGATCACCGCTGAAAGCGAGCCGATGGGTGGGCTGATGGGCGATGCGATCAGCCAGCCGGTATTGCAGGCGGGACAGATGATCACGATCTTGTCCTTCCTGTTCCTACAGAGCTTTTGGTTCGGGCTTGCTGCCGTTTCCCTGATCCCGTTACAGGCATGGTTGATCCCAAAGCTGCAGCGCCAGATCAATCTGTTGAACAAAAGCCGCATCCAGGAAGTGCGCGTGCTGGCTGCACAGATCGGTGAAAACGCAGCAGGTGCGTCAACGCTGCGGGCAAATGGTGGCTGGCGTTATCGCCGGGCAATGATCTCGGATCAGCTGGGCCGGTTGTTTGAAATCCGCTTCGATATCTACCAGAAAAAGTTCTTTATGAAGTTCATCAACAACTTCATTTCGCAGCTTACCCCATTCCTTTTCTATCTGGTTGGCGGCATTCTGGTCTTGCAGGGCTCGGTCTCGTTGGGTGCGTTGGTTGCGGCTTTGGCGGCTTACAAGGATCTCAGTTCGCCTTGGAAAGAGTTGCTGACCTATTACAATCAGACACAAGATATGTCCTTGCGCTGGGATGTTGTGATCGAACGCTTTGCGCCCTCTGGAATGCAGGACGAAAGCCTGTTCGAGGGCGAGCCCGACAAACATCCCAGGCTGGACGGGGATATTGTTCTGAAACATGCGTCTGTTCGTGACATGGACGGGAATCTGGTTCTGGACGACCTCGATCTGACATTCCCAGGCGGTAAAACCATCGGAATCGCTGCGCCCAGCGAAGAAGACCGGCGCGCGGTTTCGGAATTGCTGACCCGAGAGATCCTGCCCAGTTCCGGCAGGGTAACGGTCGGGCAGGAAGATTTGTCAAAGCTACATCAGGGAGTCATTGCTGCGCGGATCGGTTTTGCCTCATCGCGACCGGTTATGTTTCAGGGAACTTTGGGCGACAATGTGATGATGCCGATGCGTCTTCGCCCTCTGTCGACAGAATCAGACGACCCCGGCTTTGCTGAAACAAGACGAGCGGGCAACAGTACCGACCCGTTTAGAGTTGATTGGCTGGACCCGTCGCTGGCTGGTTTGAACACCGTGGAAGACCTGCGCGACTGGTGGTTACAACTGATCGACGGTCTAGGTTCGGGCGCTGCCCTGTTTCAGCGCGGTGCTGAACAGACATTCGAAGCCAACGAGCACCCCGAGTTGGTCAGAAAACTGGTTGAACTACGGCCCAAAGTTCAGGAGGCGGTGGTCAAGGCTGGGCTGCAACAGCAGGCTCTGATCTTTGACCGCAATGCATATAATGCGGCCTTGCCGGTCGCGGAAAACCTACTTTTCGCGACACCCTGCGTTCCGGTCACTCAGGAAATACTGACCCGTCAGGGCGTGTTTCTGGGCCAGCTGCGCGAGCTGGGCTTGGACGAAACCCTGGTCAGCCTGACGCGCGATGTCATTGATATGTTGCGCCAGATCTTTGGGTTGGACGGCACGGACCACCCGTTGTTCCGCAAGCTTGGCCTGCAGGCCGAAGTCTACGAAGCTGCAGTCGAACTGGTAGAGCGCACCCGAAACGAAGGTGTCAGCGGTCTGGATGATGGGCAACTGGCCAACCTTTTGGCGGTTCCGTTTGTCATCTCGGCTGAACAGATTGGTCCCGCGTTTACGGATGAATTGAAAAACCGCATACTTGAATTGCGGCAAAGCCACTCCGAAAAACTGCTGCAACATCTGAATGATGTCTTCGTACCGCTGAAGGAAACCGAGTTTGCCCCCGGTCTGACCGTGATGGAGAACGCTTTGTTCGGTAAGGTCAGCCAGATCGGCGGCGCGCGATCAGATGAGGTCCGTAAGCTGATCGTTGATGTCCTTTCTGAAAACGGAGCCCGACCTTTGGTGGTCGAGCTGATTTACGATGTACCGGTCTCGCTGGGCGGGCAGAACCTGCCTGCGGTTTTCGCCGAACCTTTGGCCTTTACGCGGGCTACGATCAAGAAACCCGACATTCTGATCCTGGATAATGCTTTGGCAAGCTATGACATGGAAACTCAGATTGCGGTCTATAAAAACCTGCGCGCCCTGTTGCCAAATGCGACGGTGATTTATCTGAACGATCAGTACGAAAACCCTGACGTATTCGACATGTTCATAGAAATAAGGCAAGGTCGTGTGGTTTCAGACGAAGGACCCGCCGACGTGGAAGAAGATAGCGCAGCATCAGCCGATTTGGCGCGCAAGCTTCGTGCGCTGGAACAGACGCCGCTGTTTTCCGGTCTTGACCGCAGACAGCTGCGCCTTCTGGCATTTGGTGCGCGCTGGTTCCAGGCCCAACCGGGAGAGGTGGTGTTCCTGAAAGACGACCAGCCCACCGATGGGGCCTATGTCGTTTTGGAAGGCGAGGCAGGCCTGTATTTGCCGCAACCAGAAGGTCCCGATCAACTGATCGCAACGGTTGGCTCCGGCGCATTGGTCGGAGAGTTGGGGTTGATCCGAAAGGAACCCCGCGCCCTGAGCATGATTGCGGAAACCGACCTGTCTTGTCTGCGTATCGGTGAGGAAGAATTCCTGGCCGTGGTCGAAAACGATGCCGCAACCGCTTTCAAGCTGATGCAGGTGATCGCCGGCTATGTTTCGAACTAGGGGTTGGCTTCAGGTTTGCAGAACAGGTCGTATAGCAGCTGGATGACTTTCGCTGTATTTCCGTCCTGCAGGGAATAGTAGATGGTTTTGCCATCGCGCCGTGTCGACACCAGCTGTTCTTCTCGTAGGCGTGCCAACATCTGACTGACTGCGGCCTGCCGGATTTGCAGCAGTTTTTCCAGCTCACCAACCGATTTCTCGCCATCACCCAGATGGCACAAAATCATCAGGCGGCCTTCATGCGCCAGCGTCTTCAGGTACGCGGCGGCACGTGCGGCACTTTCCTGCATGCCGGGCGGAGTTTCGTCCGTATTCAGTGTTTCGTGGTCTTGAACTGTCACGTGCGTATTGGTTCCAAACTTGGCTTTGGCGCAATATGACTCAGAATTTCAGTACTTGTCACCCCTTTGAAGCAGGGGCACCGCCCTGAAAGGCGTTGCCGTTGGCATAGTCGCAAGGTTCTTCCTGCATCTGAAGGTGCAACCCATCGCCGGTATAGGGGTGTGAGCGGGCCAGATCTTCGTTCACTTCGATCCCCAACCCTGGCGCATTCGGTGCCACGACAAAGCCATTTTCAACGCGCAGTGAACCTTTGATCAAAGCGTCGTGATACGGCGTATCAATGGTTTCCAGCAACAGCAGATTTGGGATTGAGGCTGCCAGATGGATATTGGCGGCCCATTCAACTGGACCAGCATAGAGATGCGGAGCCATCTGGGCGTTGAATATCTCGGCCATGGCGGCGACTTTCTTCATCTCCCATATCCCACCTGCACGCCCAAGGGCGGGTTGCAGGATTTCTGCAGCACCTGCGCGCAAAACTGCACCGAATTCGGCTTTGGTGGTCATGCGTTCCCCGGTTGCCACGGGTATTCGCACGTTGCGAGCGACGCGGGCCATGTCTTCGATCATGTCAGGTGGGGTAGGTTCTTCGAACCAAAGCGGTGAATAGGGTTCCAGCGCCTGACCCAGCCGGATTGCGCCTGCGGTGTTGAACTGACCGTGGGTGCCAAACAACAGGTCGGCCCTGTCGCCGACCGCTTCACGGATCGCTTTGCAAAAGGCAACTGACATCGAGATGTCGGACATAGCAGGCATATGCCCGCCACGGATCGTGTAGGGACCAGCGGGATCAAATTTTACTGCCGTGAAGCCGCGGCTCACCATTTCAGCTGCACATTCCGCGGCCTGGTCGGGCGAAGTCCAAAAGTCGGCCAGGTCATGCCGGGGCAGGGGGTAAAGGTAGGTGTAGGCCCGGATGCGTTGATTAACCAGCCCACCCAAAAGCGCATAAACCGGACGGTCGCGATCTTTACCCAGAATGTCCCAACACGCGATTTCCAGCCCTGAAAACGCACCCATTACGGTCAGGTCGGGGCGCTGGGTAAAGCCGCTGGAATAGACGCGGCGGAACATAAGCTCGATATTCTCGGGGTTCTCGCCGAGCATATGCCGTTCAAAGACATCCCGGATTACGTGACACATAGCTTCAGGTCCAATGGATGAGGCATAGCATTCGCCCCAACCGGTGACGCCTGTGTCGGTGGTAACCTTTACCAGTATCCAGTACCGGCCACCCCAACCCGGAGCAGGGGGGGCCGTGACAATGATATCGAGATCCTGCAGTTTCATAGGATATACTCCAGCCGGGGCTGCTTAGGCCCTGTCAAACATGATGACGTTTCGTTTGGCCGATCCGGTTTTGGTATCCGCAATCGCCTCGTTGATTTGCGACAAGGACCAGCGGCCCGAGATCAGTTCATCCAGCCTCAGCCGCCCCTGTTCATACAGGTCGATCATCCAGGGAATATCACGTTGGATCACCACATCCCCCATCTTTGACCCGATCAGCCCCTGACCAAGTGCGGCCAGGACAACAGGTTCATAGCTTGCCATGTCGCCGGAATGGGGCATCCCGATCATGATGGCCTTACCGCCTCGGCCAAGATAGCGAACGGCCTGGTCATAGGCCGGGATCGCACCGACTGTGATCAGGACGGCATCGGCCCCTCGACCGCCAAGTGCGCGGTAAGCTGCCTTCCATGGTGCGTCCAAAGTGGCCAGAACGCTGTGGGTTGCACCAAATTCCTTTGCAATGGCCAGTTTGTCCTCGGTCATGTCGACCGCAACGATACGCCGGGCACCCGCAATCCGTGCGCCTTGTATGGCGTTCAGGCCAACGCCTCCGGCCCCGATCACGACGACATCCTGACCCGGGCGCAGACCGGCGGCATTCACGGCAGCGCCCACACCGGTGATCACCCCGCAAGACAGCAGGCTGGCCACATCCTTTGGCAGGGCCTCGGGAATTTTCACGATCTGCCGGTGGCTGACCACGACTTTTTCGGCAAAAGCCCCGCACGCCATTGCTTGCTCCAGCGGGCCCCCGTCAGCGGTGCGCAACGGACCTTTTACAGTGTCGTGGGGTGTTTCACATAAGGTTGGCTTGCCACCCGCGCAGGAGGGGCAGGAACCGCATGCACGGATCAGCGTCACCACGACGGAATCGCCAACCTCGAACCCTTCGGTCATGCCGCCCGTTGCGGTGATCACACCCGCGGCCTCATGGCCATAAACAGCGGGCAGGAATCCACCCCAGGCGCCGCTGGCGAAAGAAATGTCGGAATGGCAGATCGCAACCGCATCCAGGGTGACCTCGACTTCGCCGGCGGCGGGCGGGGCGATCAGTACGTCTTCTATGACCAGGGGTTTGTCGAATGCCCGACATACGGCTGCCTTGATGGATTGCATGATGTCCTCGTATTCGGTTTTAATCACGGTGGCGCGGTTCGGAATGCCCTGCAAGGCCGAAACCGTCATCGTCATGTCGTTGTTATGCAGAAATGGGGCGAGATCTGTAAAAGAGGATAAGGCCGACAATCATAAGGCACATGGCCAGAAGAAACGGCGCGCCGGGAAAATAGATGGCGGTGCCGGGCTTTGCGAACCAGGCAAATACGCTGCTCATGACCAGAGGGGAAATCACCATGGAAAGCGCGTGCAGTGAAGTTAGCACGCCCTGAAGCTCTCCTTGTTGCGAATCTGGTGTTGCGCGCGAGGCCAGAGCCTGGATTGCCGGGGTTGCGACTGCGCCGATAGCCGTGATCGGGATCAGCATCAGCGCGATTATTCCATTAGTCAGAAAAGCCAGAAGCAGAAAGCTGACAATCTCGAACACCATCCCGAGAAGGATTGTTACGCGTTCGCCGAGATAACGTGTGGCGGGGCGTATCAATCCGCCTTGAACCGCGGCCATTCCAATTCCGTAAAGACCCAGCGACACACCAATCATCTGGGGTGACCATCCAAAACGCTCGGCGGTGAAATAGGCCCAAATGGCTGGATAGACATAGATTGAGACTGAATAGAGGAAATAGACCCACAACATCGGACGGATCCCCGGCAGCGCCGCGATGGCACGCAATGAATTCACGGGGTTAGCGCGGCGCAGGCTGAACGGGCGCCGGTTCTTATCGGTCACCGTTTCAGGCATCACCATCAAACCGACGCCGAATGTTATGGCCGAAAGCGCTGCGGCAGCCCAGAAGGGCGCACGGGTTCCATATTCGCTCAGCAATCCGCCGATGACCGGACCCAGGACAAAGCCAACCCCGAATGCCGCCCCTAACAGACCGAAGTTCGCAGCTTTTTCGTGGGGTTTCGACACATCCGCCATGAACGCCGCGGCGGTGGAATGAGTTGCGGCTGTGATCCCGCCGACGATCCGACCGGCAAGTAATAGCCAAATACTGCCAGCAAGCGCCATGACCACATAGTCCAGCGACATAACAAACAGCGATACCAACAATACACCCCTGCGCCCGAAAGCGTCAGACAGGTTGCCCAGGATCGGTCCAAAGATAAATTGCATCGCTGCAAAAGCGGTGCTTAGGACGCCGCCCCAGATCGCCGCGCTGGCCAGCGTACCACCCTGAACATCAATAATGAGCTCGGGCATAATGGGCAGCACAAGGCCAATCCCCATTGCATCAATCATGACAGTGGCAAGAACAAACAGGAAAGGTAAGCGCATGGGAACCGACAAAGAAAGTTTCGGGCACCCTATCGGGGGTCAGGTTCAGAGGAAAGCCGCAAGATTTCGCAGATCAGTCAAGAGTATCAAAGCCCTGCGCGATGTCGTCCAATAGATCGGCCAGTTTTTCAGGGTGCGAAAAGAATGGCGAATGAGAGCTTTGGATGGAATGGCGCATTCCCTCGGGCATGCTGAGGCTCATGATGTGCTGGTATTCAGGCGGGATGGTATGGTCGTCGAGTGTTCGGATATATGCTTTGGGCATATCCTGAAAATGTGCTGTCAGGGTAAGCCGTGTCTCCTGAGGTGCAATGGCCTGCGGGCAAAGCCGAGCCAGCGCATAGAGCAGGACCTCTTCCGGGCAGTCGTGGTAAAACAAGGCCTTCACGCTATCGGGTTTGACCGTATAGGACAGCCCGTCAGTCGATTTTTCGACGGCATCAACTATTGTTTGCCGCGGTGATTTCCGGCGCATCTCAACCATCGACAATCCGTTCTCGGGGACGTAGGCGGACAGGAAAACAAGTCCGCGCATCGCATCCGGTCTCAATTCGGCGGCGGCACTAATGGGGTATCCCCCCCAAGAATGGCCGACGATGATCGTATCCGATCTGCTCGCAGCCAGAACGGCGTTCCGGCAACTGTCCAGGGTCACCTGGTCAATCGACGTCGGGTCAGATCCGTGGCTGGGCATATCAATTGCGCGGACCGAATGGCCACGTGTTTCAAGTGCTGGGATCAAATCTCTCCAACACCAGGCACCATGGCATGAGCCATGGACCAACAGAAAATCCGCCAAAGCAATGCTCCTTCAGATATGACCGATGCCAGTCAAAAAGTCTTTTAGTAGCGCCGCGTATTCAATGGGTTGTTCGACGCAGGGCAGATGGCCCGCTTTGCGTATCAATTCGAAACGGGCACCGGGAATAAGATCAATGGTTTCTTTTACTAGATCCGGCGGGGTTGAGCCATCCTCGCTGCCCGCAATGCCCAAAGTCGGCAAACGCAGGCCACTTGTCGGCGTGTAAAAATCGGTTCCGGAAATGGCGGCGCAACATCCCAGATAACCTTCAACAGGTTGCCGCACCATCATGTTGCGCCATAGCAGGTGCTGGGGCGACGCGTGGAAAGCCCGCGAGAACCAGCGCTCCATAGTTGCGTCGGCTAGCATTTCGATGCCGCCGATCCGGACGGCTTCCATACGGTCCGCCCAAATCGCAGGGGTAGCTATTTTGGCCGCTGTATTTGACAGAACCAGCCCGCGAATCAAATCCAGGCGTTTGACGGCCAGACCCTGCGCGATCATCCCGCCGATGGACAGACCGACAAAAACGCAATCTCGGACCTTTAGGTGATCCAGAAGGCCTTCGGCATCGCGGATCAGCGCCCCCATCGAATAGGGCGCCTGAGGCGCCGAGGACAGGCCATGCCCGCGTTTGTCGTATCGAATGACTCGCAGCCCATCAGGCAGGTATGGCAGCATCGCATCCCACAGGCGCAGATCGGTGCCCAGCGAGTTCGCGAATACGATCGGCGCGCCTTGTGGGGCGCCGTCGATCCGGTAATGAAGCTGTACATCCCCAAGGTCAGCTATCTGCATAAAAATCCTTTGTCTTTGCATGCTGAACTGACACGCTGCCGGAACCGACGGCGGTTGTCAGGTCAGGAACTCCATAGCTTTGGCAAAGACGTCCGGGTCCGCATTGCCACCCGATGCGACAATGATAACGGCGTCTCCTTGAATTTCGGACCTGCGAAACAACGCTGCGGCCAGGGAAACCGCACCGCCCGGTTCCAGCACGATCTTCAGGCGCAGAAAGGCCAAAGCCATGGCGCGCATCGCCTCTTCTTCGGTCACAGACAGGCCGGGACCGCACAGCCGTTGCAGGATCGGAAAGGTGATGTCGCCGGGTTGCGGGGTCAGAATGGCGTCGCAGATATTGCCAGATGTGGCCGCGTTGTTCTGTATTCGTCCCAGCGCCAACGAGCGTTTGACGTCGTCAAACCCTTCGGGCTCGCACGGGCGAGCGCGCAGACCGGGTGCGTGCCCCTCGAGCGCAAGCGCAATACCCGAGGTCAGCCCCCCGCCGCCGCAACAGACCAGCACATCAGCCTGTTCGACGCCCAGCACAGCCGCCTGGCGCGCGATTTCCAGCCCGGTTGTGCCTTGCCCGGCTATCACCAGCGGTTCATCATAGGGGCGGATCAGGGTCAAGCCACGCTTGGCCGCCACGGCCTCCCCGATTTCTTCGCGGCTTTCATTGGAGCGGTCATACAGAACCACCTCGGCCCCCAGAGCGCGCGTGTTGTCGATTTTGAGCTTTGGGGCATCCGAGGGCATGATGATAACAGCCGAAATACCATGCTGTGCGGCGGCATAAGCCACGCCCTGAGAATGATTGCCCGATGAATAGGCGATCACACCTTTCTTTCGGTCTGCTTCACTGAGGCCCGAAATGGCCGACCACGCCCCGCGAAACTTGAAACTGCCGGTGTGCTGCAGGCATTCCGGTTTTACCAACACGCGGCGTCCCGCGATTTCATCCAAAAACGGAGAGGTCAGGATTGGTGTTTCTCTGACGTGCCCTTGCAGACGCAGGGCTGCGGCTTCGATCATTTCAAGTGTGCTCATGCCGCGTCCAGTACTTTGCGAATAACGCCCAATGATTGAGGTTCGTCCAGAAACGGCACGTGTCCGCGATCGGGCACGGTAGCCGAGATCAACCCCGGATGCCGGTTCTGCATCTCGGCCAATGTCTGCGCGCTCAGAAGATCGGAATTTTCACCGCGAATGACACCCGTTGGGATGTCTTGCAGGGCCTCGAAGAAAATCCACATATCCGGGATTGCCCCGGCTGCGGCCTGTTCCAGCAGCGCTGTGCGCAGGGCCGGATCATAGCGCAGGGTCAAACCCTCTGTCGTTTCCTGATTTTGAAATTCAGCCATCTGCCGCCATCTTTTCAGTGAAATCCCTGGAAACTGCGGGCCCATCATGTGCTGAAGCGCCTGCGCGGCCTCGTCATAGGTTTTCGAGACCGGTTGCTTGCCGACATATTCCATTATTTTGGCGATGCCCGATGGATTAAAGACCGGACCAACATCATTGAGCACAACAGCCGCCAGCCGCTTTGGGTTGGTGGTAGCCAAGGTCATCGCGATCAGGCCTCCACGTGAGGTCCCAATCACGGTCACCTGATCCAGGCCAAGATGATCCAGCAGATCGATCACGTCCTGAGATTCGCGTAACAGGCTATAGTTCCCGTGATCCGAGTCATGCTCGGATTGCCCGCGCCCGCGATAATCCATCGCGATCATCCGCCATTCGGTCATGTGCGGGGCAAGAAATGAGAAATCCCGGCTGTTTCGGGTAAGGCCTGCCAGACACAGGACCGGCCTGCCGCTGCCGGTGTCTTCGAAATAGAGGCGTTTGCCGTCGTTGGTCGAAAAAAATGGCATCAGAGTCCTGCAAGTTCCGGAATGGATGTCAGGTCGGACAGTACATGCGTTGGCTGCCATGGCAACCGATCCATTGGTTCGTTCGCTCGGTTGACCCAGGCGGTGACGAAACCATAGCCACTGGCCCCCGCTGCGTCCCAGCCATTTGAGCTGACGAACAAGACTTCGTCGCGCTCGCAGCCGAAGCTCTGCGCGACCAGATCATAAACCTTGGCATGCG
Source organism: Ruegeria sp. CDSC081 (assembly GCF_059610485.1). Classification (NCBI taxonomy): domain Bacteria; kingdom Pseudomonadati; phylum Pseudomonadota; class Alphaproteobacteria; order Rhodobacterales; family Roseobacteraceae; genus Ruegeria; species Ruegeria sp. CDSC081. Next base: position 51,595 of record NZ_JBXWNS010000013.1, read on the forward strand.
GTTTGAAGACGCCGACGCTTTCGACCGACAGAATATCATCCAGAACGCCGCTTAACCCTGCGGATTGAACCGCACCATCCAGCATCGGCGGTGATCCGTTCGACAAGATCGCAGTCTGCATCCCGCCGGCCTTCAGGGTGGCCAGCATTTCGGGAACCTCGGGATAGGCCTGCAATTCCCAGTAGAGATCAAGCAGGCGCTGGCGTAGGGCCGGGTGCTGGTCCAGCCCCGTTGCCTCTAGTGCCCAATCCAGACCGTCTTGCGTGACGTCCCAGAAATCTGCATGTGCATCGGCCACCGCACGCAGCCAGGTGTATTGCAACTGTTTCAGGCGCCAGTGATTGGCCAGATCCGGCCATTTCTGCTGTAACGCCTCAAAGCCGGGTTCTGATGCAGCTTGCCTTGCGGCTGCGGCCACATCGAACAACGTGCCGTACGCATCAAAAATGCAGGTTGTGATCGGCATCAATTCCCCTCCGTTCATTCGGTGCAGGTTTGCAAAAGTGCTAAGGGTTTACAATGTTGCTTCATTGCCTAGGTTTGACCGCTCAATTTTCTATCGGCCGGAGGCCAAAATGACAGCGATAAAACAGGGCGACACAGTTCGCATCCACTATACCGGTACGTTGCAGGACGGGAATGTCTTTGACAGTTCACAAGGGCGCGATCCACTGGAATTCGAGGTGGGGTCCGGGCAGATTATTCCCGGATTGGACAGTGCAATGCCTGGTCTGGTGGCCGGGGACAAAAAACGTGTCGAGATCGCCTGCGTTGATGCTTATGGGCCGATCAATCCCGAAATGCGTCAGAGCATTCCACGCGAAGGTATTCCGGACGACATCCCGCTTGAACCCGGCACCCAGTTGCAGATGCAAACGCCCGAAGGGCACGCATTGCCGGTAACTGTTGTCGAGGCTGATGAGGTGACCGTCACGCTAGACGCGAACCATCCTCTGGCCGGAAGGGACCTGATTTTCGAAATCGAAGTGGTTTCGGTGAATTGAGTTTCGTGATCTGGATCAGCCTGAAAACAGGCTGGTCCATGATGCAAAGATCTCGCGTACATGCGGCTGAGTGAAGAATACAAACAGCATCAGCAGCATTGTTAGGGTCATCAAGACGACGCGGCCCTTAAACCCCAGAAAACCCGGTTTTTGGCGGGAAACCCGCTTGCTGCTGGCGATGATTTGCTCTGCTTTGTTCATGCAACTATCCCTGCCTGCGAAAGATGGTCAAATCTTGGCACTGACAGGGAAAGAAATGGTCACATATGGTCCGGTTGAGGCATTCCCAGAACGTGGAAGCCACCATCAACACGAATAACTTCGCCCGAGGTGCATGCTCCCGCATCCGAAGCCAGATAAACCGCGGTGCCGCCGACAGCCTCAAGCGTGGCATTGCTGCGCATTGGAGCGTTCTGGTCGCAGAACTTGAAGGTCTTGCGGGCCCCACCGATGGCCGCACCGGCCAGTGTTTTCATCGGACCCGGAGAGATTGCGTTCACCCGGATTCCGTCAGGTCCAAGATCGTTGGCCAGATAACGGGTCGCTGATTCCAGCGCAGCTTTGGCCACACCCATTACGTTGTAGTTGGGCACAACCCGGTTAGACCCCTGATAGGTCAGCGTCAGGATCGTACCGCCGTTTTCTTTCATCATCGGATAGGCGCGGCGGGCCACTTCGATCAGCGAATAGGCCGAAATATCCATCGAATTCTTGAAATTCGCCCGGCTGGTGTCCAGGAACCGGCCTGTGAGCTCGGATTTGTCAGAATAGGCGACGGCGTGGACAACAAAATCTATGGTGGGCCAGCGCTGGGCAAGCTCGTCAAAAGCGCGATCTAACGACTCGTCATCGGTGACGTCCGCATCGACCATGAAATCGCTGCCAAGGCTCTGCGCCAACGGTTCCAGCCGCTTTCCGAATGCCTCGCCCTGATAGGTGAATGCCAATTCGGCGCCCGCTTCGTGCATGGCCTTTGCGATGCCCCATGCGATCGAACGGTCATTCGCCACGCCCATAACGAGGCCGCGTTTGCCTTTCATTAGATCTGACATTCCATTCACCCGTTATACTTTGAAAGAACCATGGACCCGTTCGTCCCACCAAAGCCGAAGCTGTTGGTCATGACGCTGTCCAAACCTGCATTTTCAACTAGCTGAGTTGCAATTTCTCCGGGCTGGATGCCCTCGGCAAGCGTGTCGACGTTGATCGACGGCGTTATAAAATCATGTTCCAGCATCAAAAGGCAGAAAATAGCCTCCAGCGCGCCAGCCGCACCTTGTGCGTGGCCTGTCATCGACTTGGTCGAGGAAATCGGCGGCACGCTACCCTCGCCAAAAATACGGCGCACAGCTTCGACTTCGCCGACATCTCCGACCGGGGTCGAGGTGCCATGGGCATTGATGTAGTCGACCTTGCGGCCTTCGGGCAGGGTATCCAGCGCCAGACGCATGGCGCGTTCGCCACCTTCGCCAGAGGGGGCTACCATGTCGTGACCGTCGGAGGTTGCTGCAAAACCCGTCACTTCAGCATAGATTTTGGCGCCGCGTGCCAATGCGTGTTCCAGATCTTCCAGCACGACAATACCGCCTCCGCCGGATATCACGAACCCGTCGCGGTCTTGGTCGAATGCACGAGAAGCTTTTTCGGGCACATCGTTGTATTTCGACGACATCGCACCCATTGCATCGAACAGACAGGACAAGGTCCAGTCCAGCTCTTCCCCGCCGCCCGCGAACATTACATCTTGTTTGCCCATCATGATCTGTTCTGCGGCATTGCCGATGCAATGCAACGAGGTCGAACAGGCCGAAGTGATCGAGTAATTGATGCCCTTGATCTTGAAGGCGGTCGCAAGGTTGGCCGAAATGGTTGAGCACATGCATTTAGGAACTGCAAACGGACCGATTCGCTTGGTTGCCCCGTTTTTCAGAACGGTCTGATGTGCGGTCAGCATGGCGCTGGTCGACGGTCCGCCCGATCCGGCGACAAGGCCGGTACGTGGGTTGGCAACCTGGTCTTCGGACAGACCGGAATCGGCAATCGCCTGGCTCATTGCGATATGCGCATAGGCCGCTCCGGGACCCATAAAGCGCAGGGTGCGCTTGTCCACATGTTCGCTAACGTCGATTTTGAGCGACCCGGCGATCTGGCTGCGAAAGCCATGTTCGACCATCTGGTCATTGGCCACGATGCCGGACTTGCCGGCCTTGAGTGAGGTCAGAACCTCTTCGGCATTGTTCCCGATGGAAGAGACAACTCCCAAGCCGGTGACAACTACTCGACGCATGTGCGTGCTCCTTGTTTGGGGCCGGTCAGGCTCAGGCTTCGGACAGAACTACTTTCATGTCCTTGACATCGTAAATCATCTCACCGTCGGCTTCGACGATACCATCTGCGACACCCATAGTCAGGCGGCGGGTCTGGATCGCTTTCTTGAAGTCGATTTTATAGGTCAGCATCTTGCGGTCCGGGCGTACCATACCTGTCAGCTTGACTTCGCCCACTCCAACGGCCATGCCGCGCCCTTGCCAGCCACGCCAGCCCAGGTTGAATCCGGTCAGCTGCCACAAACCGTCCAGGCCCAAGCAGCCGGGCATGATCGGGTTGCCGGGGAAATGGCAATCAAAGAACCAAAGGTCGGGCGTAATGTCGAATTCAGCAAGAATATGACCTTTGCCATGGGCGCCACCATTGGCCGAAATCTCGGTGATCCGATCCATCATCAACATCGGCGGGGCGGGCAACTGTGCGTTCCCGGGGCCGAATAGTTCGCCGCGGGCGCATTTCAGCAGATCGTCCTTGTCAAAGCTGCTTGGGAATTGGGCCATTCTGCGCCTCTCCTGCCAGGGGTCTTTCCATCTAATTTGGTCTCGTCTAGCACCCGTATGCAAGGTCCTGCAAGAGCAGTGGCCTACATCATGTTGTGTTTACATTATTCTCTGCGAATGAAATTCATTTGAAATTACCTGACTACAGCACTTATATATACCACAGCAACAAATTGGTATTGGACTGATGACAGCAGATTGCCAGAGCATAGCCACAGGTTGGTTGGTTCACGCCGGATTGCGTCCGACGCGTCAGCGCGTAGCATTGGCAGAGCTGCTGGTCGGTGATGGCCGCCATCGCCACGTCACCGCCGAAAGCCTGTTTGAATCGGCCAAACAGAACGGAGATGCTGTTTCTCTGGCGACGGTTTACAACACGTTGCGCGCCTTTTGCGATGCCGGGGTTCTGCAAGAAATTACCGTTGACGGATCGAAAAGCTATTTCGACACCAACACGCATGATCATCCGCATTTCTATTGGGAAGATGAGGGCCGGCTCAGCGATGCTCCGTCCGAACAGCTGGTCATCCAGCGACTGCCCGACGCGCCTGAAGGGGTTGAGATCGCGTCAGTCGACGTTGTGATCCGTCTGCGTAAAAAGTAAACTTACGTCATCAGTCCGGTCAGGATGTGCTGTGCCTTTTCGCTATGCGGATCCATAGGGCCTGTTCCATGCCGTGCCACAACAACGGGTTCTGCTGCGATTTCATCTGACACAGGTATGCTGACCAACGGCATCCCGTCATAGCTGGTCTTGGCAGGAATGTTGGCATAGCTGATGGCAACGCCTTCGCCATGCGCCGCGAGGCTGCGTTGGATCTCGGGCGACGCGGCCCGATGTGCAACATTGGGGTTCTGCCCAAGTTGACGGAAGAGACTCAGGAAATGCTGCGCAGATAGTCCCTCGTTCGATAGGATCAGGGGGTAGGCCACGACATCTTGCAATGATACCTGCGCCCGATTGGCCAAGGGGTGGCCTTTTGTCATAACCGCGATTGGTCGATTGGTGAACAAGGTGGTCGTGGAAAAGGCTGCATCCAGTGTCAGACCATAAGTCAAGGCAAGGTCGATCTCACCATTGATGAGGCCGGAAATCAGGCCCTGAAACTCGTCTACGCGATACGTGATATCAACTTCGGGCATGTTCTGTCGCAGGCTATGCAGAGCTTTTGCCAGCAGGAAAGGCGCGAGGTCGTCGAAACAGCCCAGACGCAGGCGCGTGGTTGCGGTCCCGTCTGTTTCAGAATTTTCCAAATGTGCGGCACGTGTCAGCAGGGCCTCGGCGTTTTCAATAAAGCTGCGTCCCTGCGGTGTCAGCGCCATGGCCGCTCCGCGCTTTCGGATAAACAGCGGATAGCCCAACTGGTCTTCGACCCGGGTTAGCGCATTCGACAGGGCTGGCTGCGAAACATTTAGATGCAACGCTGCAGCAGACAGGCTGCCATGCCGTCCGATGGCGCAGACATATTCATATTGGCGTAGGGTAACGTATAACATAAGGTTAACTATACATTTCAAAGATATTATTTGAATAGATGAAAATTTCATGAGCAAATTCAGGTTAAATTCGAACGGAGGCACAGATGGCTCACCCCCTGGTTACGCAAGAGATGATTGACACATACCAACAGGACGGCGTGGTTCTGATCAAAGGTTTGTTCGCCGACTACGTGGATACGCTGCGTGACGGCATCGCGGCCAATATGGCTGAACCTGGACCATATGCGTCGGACAACCAAAAACAGGGCGAAACCGGTCTGTTCTTTGATGATTACTGCAACTGGTCGCGTATCGAACAGTTCCAGAACGTGATCCACAATTCACCGGCAGCCGAGGTCGCAGCGGATCTGATGCAGTCGCAAACCGTACAAATGTTCCATGACCATGTTCTGGTGAAAGAACCAGGCACGTCGATGGCAACGCCGTGGCACCAGGATGGGCCATACTATTTCGTCGAGGGCAGTCAGACGATCAGTTTCTGGTCGCCATTGGACCCGGTGACACAGGCCACCCTTCGTTGTGTGGCGGGTTCACATAGATGGGAGAAAGAGGTTCTGCCCACGCGTTGGGTCTCGGAAGAAGGGTTTTTCGCGGATGAAGGCCAGTACATCCCCATTCCCGACCCCGATGCCGAAGGTATGAGGGTGGTTGAATTCCAAATGGAACCCGGTGACGCGGTTGCCTTCAACTACCGTACGCTGCATGGCGCGCGTGGAAATCAGTCTGACAGCCGCCGCCGTGCTTTTTCCTTGCGGTTGGTTGGGGAGGATGCGCGATATGTGGAACGTCCGGGGCGCACTTCGCCTCCGTTTCCGGGCCACGACATGCAGCCCGGGCAGCGTTTGCGGGAGGATTGGTTCCCGGTTCTGCTGCGACGCTGAGCTGCCTAGAACCACTGCCCCGATTCGATGAGCCCCAGTTCCAACAGCTGCTGGGATGACCACTGGAACCGAGCCGAGTTGCGCCAGCGGAAACTGGGGATGTCGAAGGTCGACCCCGCGTTGCTTTTAAGCGCCTTGGCTGCGCGGAAGGAACAGATCGCCGCCGTCAGATTGTGGTGCCAGGGGCAAGAATAGGTGTTGTACTCGGGCTCATTGAACGTGTGGTCGGGCAGTAACAACAGATCATTTCGCGATTTGAACAGCCCGATTCTGTCGATGCGGCGGCGTTCATAGGGGATGTGATCTTCGAACCGCCAGCGCAAACCGCCGGATATGTCCAGCTGTCTTTCCAGCGGGTGTCCTTCGGCGTTGTGTCGAGCATGTGCGTAATACCCGGTGCTGTCCAGCATGGCTTGGTCAGGGGCAACCCCGTTTGGAAACGCGCCCAGGTCATCAGCATACAGGTCGATCACATGGGTTAGCATGGCGTTCCGGCGTTCTTCGGTGTGAAAGGCCAGTAACTCGCCGATCGTGCGTGTTTCGCAGAAGGGGAAGAACAGGTATTCAGCGTTATAGCAGTAGTACATCCAAAGATCCGGGGCGGCCCGAATGATCTGATTAACCGTGTCAAAGACAACGGTTCTGGGTGCACATGTCAGCGTCACCCTGTGGATGCGCTCGGTCAGTTTGGGATCCAGCGCAAAGGCCTCGGGCATAAACACGATCAGTGATTTGAAGCCAAGGTTCAGATGGTGCCGGATGGTGCCGTCGATCTCGACATCGTCTTCGGCGAAGATCATCGCAACCGGACCTTTGGCCAACGCGGCCTTGCCGGATTGAAGGAAAGAAGTGAGACTGTCGTACTGCATTGCCTGTCCGGCCCCGTCCAACTGGAGTTTTCGGCCAAAATCGGGTAATCGCGCTGGCATTGCAAGCGGCGTTCGTTGGGTATAGATGACGCCGATCCCGCGAACGCAAAGGCCCAACCCCATGTCAGAACCCAAAAAGCTGTACATCAAGACCTATGGTTGCCAGATGAACGTCTATGACAGCGAGCGTATGGCCGAGACCCTGGGGGGGCAGGGCTATGTCGAAACCCAGAGCCCGGATGACGCGGATATGATTCTGCTGAACACCTGTCACATCCGGGAAAAAGCAGCCGAAAAGGTCTATTCCGAGCTGGGGCGTTTCAAAGGGTTGAAAGCCGAAAAACCCGATCTCAAGATCGGGGTCGCGGGCTGCGTCGCGCAGGCCGAGGGCGAAGAAATCATGCGCCGTCAGCCCCTGGTCGATCTGGTGGTTGGCCCGCAAAGCTATCACCGTCTGCCTGAGATGGAAGCCAAGACGCGCGAAGGCGCCAAGGCGCTGGACACGGATTTCCCCGAAGAGGACAAGTTCGAAAAGCTCAAGAATCGTCCCAAGGCCAAGCGTGGCCCCACCGCTTTTCTGACGGTTCAGGAAGGCTGCGATAAATTCTGCGCCTTCTGCGTGGTGCCCTATACCCGAGGCGCCGAAGTCAGCCGTCCGGTGGACCGTATCGTCCGCGAGGCACAGGATCTGGTCGAACGTGGCGTGCGTGAGATCACTCTGCTGGGTCAGAACGTCAACGCCTATCACGGTGCTGGACCGAACGGCGACATGACGCTGGCGGGACTGATCTGGGAGTTGAACAAGGTCGACGGGCTAGAGCGCATCCGTTTTACCACGTCGCACCCGAATGACATGGCTGACGACCTGATCGAGGCGCACGGCACCTGCGAAAAACTGATGCCCTATCTTCATTTACCGGTCCAGTCGGGTTCGGATCGCATTCTGAAGCGGATGAACCGCAGTCACACAGCCGAAAGCTATTTGCGTCTGATCGAGCGTATCCGCGCTGCGCGTCCGGATATTGTCATGTCTGGTGATTTCATCGTTGGGTTCCCTGAAGAAACCGACGAAGATTTTCAGGCCACCATGGATTTGGTCGAGCAGGTCAAATACGGCTATGCCTATTCGTTCAAGTATTCGACGCGCCCGGGAACGCCCGCAGCCGAGCGGTCTCAGGTTGATCCTGGGGTGGCGGATGACCGCCTACAGCGGCTGCAGGGATTGATCACGCGTCATCAGCGCGAAATTCAGGATGCCATGGTTGGACGCAAAGTCCGCGTTCTGTTCGAAAAAACCGGCCGGTTGCCGGGACAGATGGTGGGAAAATCTGAATATCTTCATTCGGTTCACGTCTCTGACGCGGATGTGGAGATTGGTGCGTTGCGGGACGTTTTGATCACCGGATCAGGTGCGAATTCTCTGGCGGGGCAGTTGCTCTGACCCGTCCTTTATCTGTGATGCGGATACCATCGCTGGTATTTGTTTCCAAGATTTACCCTTGATTTATCACTTGGAATTATGTTCCGAGAAAAGTCAGGTTTTTTCGGGGCCTAGGCTAACGCCTCCTGAAACGGCATATCAGTGCTGATCCTGGTGTCGGATCGGGATGACGGAGGGTGCGAGTGAAACTTTTGAGATTTAGTGCAGGGCCTAATATCAGGGTTGCTCTTCCCGCAATGGCCGCGTTGTTTCTGGTACTCAATTCCGCTGCCGCAGGGAATCTGGATCCGGATTTATCTGAACCGCCGGTAATATCGTCAGCACGGTATGGCAGCGATGTCAGCGCCTTCTATCTGGGTTTGACAGCCGGCTATTCGACCAGCGGCTCGGACCGCTTTGGCCTGACGACGCCTACAGATACGTTCGCTGTCGGCGAATTGGACCTCACCGGCAGTTACGGTGGTATTCGGGGCGGTTGGCGCGGTCTTCTGCCCGCAAAAGGCGGGCGTGACTACGTCTATGGGGTCGAGTTGGGCTATGATTTCGGATCTCTGGACGATGAAGTGTCGACGCAGATCGGAACCTCGGTCGTCAATGGCGGTTCAGAGATTTCGGATGTCATCTCAATTCGCTTTCGGAACGGTCTGACAAACCCAAGTGGCAGAGTGTTATACTTTATTTCCGTTGGTTACGTGCATGGCGATATAACCACGACCAGTTCGATTACATCCGGGGCAACAACCCAGTCCTTTCAGGATAAAGACAGTCGAAAAGGGTTCTCGGCCAGCATTGGCGCCGAGCACAAATTGAATGAGAACTGGTCGATCACTGGGGAATATGAATACGTCCGGTTCGATTCTGAAACCGTCGAATTTGACAACGGGTTTACGACCAAATCGACGCCCCGTTACCGTGGTTTGCGGTTTGGCCTGAACTATCAGTTCTAGGTTTGCCTGTATGGAACGTTCGCGGTGCCTCCAACTTGATCGGCGGTTTTACCATTCTGTACGGAAAATTTGAATCTCTGGCTTGCGCCCACCAAGAAATGTTGTCTACGCTTGGGGTGAAACGCCCAGACAGGAGAGCGGATTGGCCATTGGTGCCCTGAACCCACCGCAAAATGAAACGCCCCAGCGGGAAGCGTTTGTTGAATTTCCAGACAATCGGTTATTGATAGATCTTTGCGGCGAATATGACCGCAACCTGACCGAAATCGAACAGAAGCTGACCGTGCAGATCGTGCGCCGTGGCAACCAACTGGTTGTCATGGGTGACGACGAATCCCAAAAACAGGCGATCGAAGTTCTGCAAGCGCTGTATACCCGCCTGGAAGGTGGTCGTGACGTAGAAGCAGCGGATGTAGACCGCGAACTTCGCATGGGCGGGTCGGAAACAGGAACCGGCAGCCGGGATGGCGATCAGCTTGAGATGTTCAAGGGTGGTTCGGTTGAGATCAAAACCCGCAAAAAGCTGGTCGAGCCGCGTACTGACGCCCAGAAGGTCTATGTTCAGTCCTTGTTCAACAATGAGCTGGCCTTTGGCATAGGTCCGGCGGGCACAGGTAAGACCTATCTGGCCGTGGCCGTTGGCGTATCGATGTTTATCGGCGGGCATGTCGACCGCATCATCCTCAGTCGTCCCGCCGTCGAAGCGGGCGAAAAGCTGGGATATCTACCTGGCGACATGAAGGACAAGGTCGATCCCTATATGCAGCCGCTCTATGATGCGCTGAATGATTTTTTGCCCGGGAAACAACTGGCCAAGCTGATCGAGGAAAAGCGCATCGAGATTGCACCTCTGGCGTTCATGCGTGGCCGTACGCTCGCGAACGCCTTCGTTGTGCTGGATGAGGCGCAGAACGCCACGACCATGCAGATGAAAATGTTCCTGACCCGTTTGGGCGAAGGCAGCCGCATGGTCATAACAGGCGACCGGTCACAGGTTGACCTGCCGCGCGGGGTTCAGTCGGGATTGGCGGATGCAGAACGGCTGTTGAGCACGATACCAAATATCAGCTTCAACTATTTCACCTCCAAGGATGTTGTCCGGCACCCACTTGTCGCCGCGATCATCGAAGCGTATGAGGCCGATACGGGCCGTGAAACGGGTTGATCTTCTGGGTCCCGGTATCGGGATTTTGGACATGGTGGCATGAACCTGGAACTATCGGTTGAAGACCCGCGCTGGGACGGGCTCGAATTTTTGGCAGAGCGCGCCACAAGGGCGGTTTTGGATCATTGCGATCTTGATGCGGACCTGTGTGAGGTGAGCCTGCTGGGATGCGACGATGCACGGATCGCCCAGTTGAACACGGAATTCCGCGAAAAGGCGTCACCCACCAATGTGCTTAGCTGGCCAGCCGAAGATTTGGCTGCGGACTCCGCCGGGCAGACTCCGATACTCCCTGAACCCGATTTCTCAGGGGAAATTGCTCTGGGCGATATTGCGATTTCTTATGATACTTGTGCCCGCGAGGCGGCGGAGGCAGGGAAAAACATGGATGATCATGTCACACATCTGATCGTTCACGGCCTGTTGCATTTGCTGGGTTATGATCACATTCGTGATCTCGACGCCACGCTGATGGAGGGTGTTGAGGTGGAGATACTTGGCAAACTGGGTATTGATGACCCATATAATGCTTAGAGCGAGCCTTTCGGCTTATCATTTGGAATGGGAAAATGGGCGAAACAGACGGCAGTTCTATGGCGGCGCAGGGCGCGCAACCGAAGGACGGCAACGAAAATGTCACTGAGAGACCAGGACTTTTCTCTCGAATAGTGGATGCGTTCTCAACGCAGAGTGAAGACTCGGCTTCTGAGGTCAATGGGCAAGAGGTCGATCCGGCTCAACCTCGCGGCATGATTAATCTGCGCCGGATGCGGGTCGAGGATGTGGCGATTCCCACGGTCGAGATCGTGTCAGTACCGTCGACGATATCCAAAGATGAGCTGGCCCAGGTTTTCCGGGAAAGCGGTCTGTCCAGGATACCTGTTTATGAAGGAACGCTGGATACGCCTTTGGGCTTTATCCACCTGAAAGATTTCGCGTTGACGCACGGGTTCAACGGCGGCTCGACTGAGTTTGATCTGGTGTCGATGTTGCGGACATTGCTGTTCGTGCCGCCGTCGATGCCGATCGGTGTGCTGATGACCAAAATGCAAACCGAGCGCCGCCACATGGCATTGGTGATCGACGAATATGGTGGTGTCGACGGGTTGCTGACGATCGAAGACCTGATCGAACAGGTTGTTGGTGAGATCGCGGACGAACATGATGCGGATGAAAGCCAACTTTGGGTTCAGGAAAAACCTGGATGTTATGTGGTGCAGGCGCGGATTCCCCTTGAAGATTTCGAAGCCGAGATCGGGCGTTCCTTGACCAGCCACGAGGATGTCGATGAGGAAGAGATCGACACGCTTGGCGGGTTGGTCTTCATGTTGTCCGGACGGGTTCCGGCACGAGGAGAGGTTGTTCTGCATCCGGAAGGGCCTGAATTTGAGGTGATTGATGCGGATCCGCGGCGCATCAAACGGCTGCGTGTCATGCTGCCGGATATCGTTGCATGAGCCTGATACGGGCTTGGCCCATTTGGCTTAGATTTGTCCTTTCTGGTTTGTTGGGAGGACTGGCTGCATTTGGTCTGGCTCCCTTTGGGTATTGGGTGGCTTCTGTATTGGCGTTGGTGTTGGTCGCACCGATATTTCAGAGCACCGAGACACGTGCGCGTGCGGCGTGGATCGGTTGGGCGTTTGGGACCGGGTATTTCGCCCATGCACTCAGCTGGATTGTCGAGCCGTTTCTGGTGGACGCCGATCGTCACGCTTGGATGGCTCCGTTTGCTTTGGTCTTCATGGCTGGTGGTTTGGCGCTGTTCTGGGCGCTGGCATTCTGGGTTGCTCGCAGGCCCGGCGCGCGCGGGGTTTCACAGGCGTTGTTTCTCGCCTTGGCAATCTCGTTGGCGGAATGTGCCCGCGGTTATGTTCTGACCGGGTTCCCCTGGGCCGGGCTGGCGCAGGTCTGGGTCGAGACCCCTGTTGCGCAGCTACTGTCACTTTTTGGGCCTTACGGGCTTGGGGCGCTGACCTTGGTGGCGACACTGCCACTAGGGGCGGCTTTGGCGCTGCGTTCCGGAGTATTCGTACCCTTGGGCATCAGTGTGGCATCGGTCGCATTGGCTTTGGGCTATGCGGGGACGCGGCCCGCTGTGGTCGAAACGGGACATATCGTTCGCTTGGTTCAGCCCAATGCGTTGCAACATCAGAAATGGGATCCAGAGTTTGCACCTCTTTTCTTCGCACGTCAGATCGAGTTTACTGCCGCCGAACCACAGCCAGACCTGATCGTTTGGCCTGAAACCTCGGTTCCCGCCTGGCTGGGCAGCGCGCAGCCGTATTTGGATGCCATCGCCGAGGCGGCGCAAGGCACGCCGGTTGTTCTGGGAATTCAACGAGGCGACGGGCCGCGTATCTACAACTCGATGATCTACCTTGATGTGGATGGGGCTCAGCAGGGGCTGTACGACAAACATCATCTGGCGCCTTTTGGCGAATATGTTCCGTTTGGCGACGTGATGGCGCGGTTCGGGATCTATGGCATGGCTGCAACCACCGGACATGGGTTCAGCGCCGGGTCGGGGGCGGCGCTGCTGGATGCAGGCCCATTGGGTAAAGCGCTGCCGTTGATCTGCTACGAAGCTGTGTTTACCCAGGATGTCCTATCCGCGCCGGGGCGCGCTGATTTCCTTCTGCAAATCACCAATGATGCGTGGTTCGGAACGCGCTCGGGACCGTATCAGCACCTGGCTCAGGCACAGATGCGCGCCATCGAGCAGGGGCTGCCCATGATGCGTTCGGCCAATACCGGCGTCTCCGCCATGATTGACCCGCTGGGCCGGATCACCGAGGCCCTGCCGCTTGGGCAGGCGGGCTATATTGATGCCGGACTTCCGGCGCCTCATTCTCCGACGGCTTATTCCCGAATGGGGGATAATCCTGTCTTTGCCGTGTTATTGGTGCTGTTTAGCCTGTTATGGTATGGGCTGCGGCGGCGAAACCTATGATTTCGCATTGACCCTCAGTTTCGGGGGGCTTATCCCCTCTTGTGCCCATCACAACGGCTTCCTGGCGTGACGGGGTAATCTTAATGGAGCACTTGTATGTCCCGACAGAACTATACCTTTACTTCGGAATCCGTTTCCGAAGGGCATCCGGATAAGGTTTGTGACCGTATTTCCGATGCTGTACTTGACGCATTTCTGAACGAAGAACCCGAGGCACGCGTTGCGTGCGAGACCTTTGCGACAACGGATCGCGTCGTGATCGGCGGCGAAGTGGGGCTGTCTGATCAGGACAAGCTGCATGACTATATGGGCCGCATCGACGAGATCGCCCGCGCCTGTATCAAGGATATCGGCTATGAGCAGGATAAGTTCCACCACGAGACGGTAGAAGTTACGAACCTGCTGCATGAGCAATCTGCACATATTGCGCAGGGCGTAGATGCGTCGGGTGACAAGGACGAAGGTGCTGGTGATCAGGGCATCATGTTCGGCTATGCCACCACCGAGACACCCGCGCTTATGCCTGCGCCGATCCAGTATTCCCATGCAATCCTTCGCCGTCTGGCCGAGGTGCGCAAGAACGGGACCGAGCCTGCGCTGGGCCCGGATGCGAAATCGCAGCTGTCAGTGATCTACCAGGATGGCAAGCCGGTTGGCGTCAGCTCGATCGTTCTGTCGACCCAGCATCTGGATGAGACGCTGAGCTCGGCCGATATTCGCGCCATTGTTGAGCCGTATATCACCGAAACTCTGCCCGAGGGTTGGCTGACCGATCAGACCGATTGGCACGTCAACCCAACCGGCAAGTTCGTCATTGGCGGTCCGGACGGAGATGCGGGTCTGACCGGTCGTAAGATCATCGTGGACACTTATGGTGGTGCAGCGCCTCATGGTGGCGGAGCGTTTTCGGGTAAAGACCCGACCAAGGTGGACCGTTCGGCGGCTTATGCCGCGCGCTATCTGGCCAAGAATGTCGTAGCCGCGGGAATGGCCGAGCGTTGCACGATCCAGCTGAGCTATGCCATTGGCGTTTCCCGGCCTCTGTCGATCTATGCGGACACGCATGGCACGGGGCAGATCGCGGATGATCGGATTGAAAAAGCCGTCGGCCAGGTGATGGACCTGACCCCACGCGGCATCCGTCAGCATCTGGAGCTGAACAAGCCGATCTATCAGCGCACAGCAGCCTATGGCCATTTTGGCCGCCAGCCGGAAGCGGATGGAGGTTTCAGCTGGGAGCGCACAGATCTAGCAGACGCGTTGAAAGCGGCGGTTTGATCTGACTGTTATCAATAGGTGCGCCCTTGCGGGCGCGCCTATTTCTTGGGAATTGTATGAGAGGCGGCGGCTATTCTGCTCTGCCGCCGCCCCTTGCCTCTGAGCCGTCCCCGCAGTATGGGCACCGCCATGAGCACCCAGACCCCACAACGCCCCCGCAGAAACTTTTATGGCCGCTTCAAAGGCAAGACCCTGAAGCAAAGCCAAAAGACGTATCTAAGCGAAGACCTCGTTGCGCTGTCTCCGGGTGCTGTGGACTGGGAGAGCAATCCTGAACGCAGCCCGCTGGATCTGAAGGCCCTGTTCGGTGGCAAGGATGTCTGGCTTGAGATCGGCTTTGGCGGGGGCGAGCATCTGGTGCATCAGGCGGCCAGCAATCCCGATATCGGTATCATTGGGGCTGAACCCTATATCAACGGTGTTGCCATGTTGTTGGGCAAGATTCGCAAGGCTGGGGTCGAGAATCTGGCGGTGCATCCCGGCGATGCGCGCGATCTTTTTGATGTCTTGCCCGAAGCCAGCATATCACGCGCCTTTCTTCTGTACCCCGATCCCTGGCCCAAAACCCGGCATCACCGCCGTCGGTTCGTGACCCCAGAACATCTGGAGCCGTTGGCGCGGTCGTTGAAACCGGGCGCGATCTTTCGCGTTGCAACAGATATTCCCGACTATGTCCGCCAAACGTTGGAAGAGGTGCCTGGCGCTGGTTTCGAATGGTTGGCGGAACGCCCCACCGATTGGCGTGAGCCTTGGGAAGACTGGATTTCCACGCGCTATGAGCAGAAGGCCCTGCGCGAAGGGCGGACACCGCATTACCTGACCTTCCGCCGCAACGACTGATTGCGGCTGGACCAAGCGCCCCCAATTCGCTAATCGGCTTGGGAACTGAGAGCGAAAACAGGAGCCCCCATGTCCGGACACGGCACGCCCATCCCGATGACCTCGCATCCTTGCGGTCCGCTGACCGGTACGGCCGAGGTGCCCGGCGACAAGTCGATCTCGCACCGGTCGCTGATCCTGGGCGCGATGGCCGTGGGTGAGACCCGGATCACTGGGCTGTTGGAGGGCGAGGACGTTCTGGACACCGCAAAGGCGATGCGGGCCCTTGGCGCCGAGGTGACGGATCACGGAGGCGGCGAATGGTCGGTCCATGGTGTGGGCGTCGGCGGTTTTGCCGAACCTGATCAGGTCATCGACTGTGGCAACTCGGGCACCGGCGTTCGGTTGATCATGGGCGCGATGGCGACCTGTCCGATTTCGGCGACATTCACTGGCGATGCCAGCCTGAACAAGCGCCCTATGGCGCGGGTGACCGATCCTTTGGCGCTGTTTGGCACGCAATCGGTGGGCCGCTCCGGTGGGCGCCTGCCGATGACGATTGTGGGCGCGGCAGAGCCTGTTCCGGTACGGTACGTGGTTCCCGTTCCCTCCGCGCAGGTGAAATCTGCCGTTTTGCTGGCGGGGCTGAATGCTCCGGGCAAAACCGTGGTGATTGAGGCCGAAGCGACCCGCGACCATTCCGAGCGGATGCTGGCTGGGTTTGGTGCCGAAATCACAGTCGAGGATACCGATGAGGGGCGGGTGATCACCCTGACCGGGCGGCCCGAATTGAAGCCGCAGGTGATCGCGGTCCCCCGTGATCCCTCCAGCGCGGCCTTCCCGGTCTGTGCGGCGCTGATCACCCCCGGGTCTGATGTTCTGGTTCCGGGCATCGGCCTGAACCCGACACGCGCGGGTCTGTTTACCACTCTGCGTGAGATGGGTGCTGACCTGACCTATGAGAATGAACGTGAAGAGGGCGGCGAACCGGTTGCCGATCTGCGCGCGCGCTATTCGCCCGATATGAAGGGAATCTCGGTTCCTCCGGAACGGGCGGCGTCGATGATTGACGAATATCCTGTTCTGTCTGTGGTCGCGGCAAATGCCACGGGCACCACGATGATGGGCGGCGTGAAAGAGCTGCGCGTCAAGGAAAGCGACCGCATTGATGCGATGGCCCGAGGGCTGCGCGCCAATGGTATCACCGTCGATGAGGGCGATGATTGGTGGTCGGTGGACGGTCTGGGAATTGGCAATATTCCTGGCGGCGGCACCTGTGAGAGCTTTCTGGATCACCGGATCGCGATGTCCTTTATGGTTATGGGTATGGGGGCGAAAAATCCGGTCGAGGTCGACGATGGCGGCCCGATCGCAACGTCTTTCCCGATCTTCGAACCGTTGATGGCTGGCCTTGGTGCGCGGCTGCAGCGAAACAACCGGTAAATGCGATGGCAGTTGCCAGTTTCACCATAGCAATCGATGGCCCGGCAGCAGCGGGGAAGGGCACAATTTCCAATGCCGTTGCCGCCCATTTCGGGTTTGCGCATCTCGATACCGGCCTGCTTTACCGTGCGGTTGGCCGCAGAACGCTGGAAGGTGCCGACCCGGTTAGTGCCGCGCAAACGCTGACAGCCGAGGACCTGGATCAGGGTGATCTGCGCACGGCTGAAATCGCGCAAGCGGCCTCAAAAGTTGCAGTTATCCCCGAGGTGCGGGCTGCATTGGTCGATTTTCAGCGCGCCTTTGCGCGCCGCGCGGGCGGTGCGGTGTTGGACGGTCGTGATATCGGAACCGTTATTTGCCCGCGGGCCGAGGTGAAACTGTTTGTCACCGCCAGCGCCGAAGTGCGCGCTGAGAGACGGTTTCTGGAACTGGACGCCAACGGCCATGAGGTTACACGCGCACAGGTGTTGACCGATGTGCGTGAGCGGGACGCTCGGGATGCCGAACGCAGCACGGCACCTATGAAGCCAGCTGGGGATGCGGTCATACTGGATACCTCGGACCTGAGCATTGACGCGGCTCTTGCCCGCGCGATTGAGGTCATCGAACCAGTTCTGCCCTAGGGCCGTTTGCCAGAGCAAACACAACTTTGTTCACTAAGCTTTGTTTGGCCAGCGCCCGAGGCGTCGATTACCTTGGTATCGACATCTGCCGGAGGTGATTGATGTTCCGCCTGATTTTGATTTTTGCCTTTCTCGCCAGTGCGCTTTCAGCGCAAGAGGCAGAACCGCCAATGACCTACGAGCGTTTGGGCAAGATATTGTTTGCGCTTGACCCCGAGACAGAGCCTCTTGGGCCGGGCTTTCAGCTTACCATCGCGGAGGTTCCCGTTCTGGTGATTACCGACGTCAATGCGGACCGGATGCGGGCCATGGTGTCGATCCAAAGTGTCGAAGATCTGAGTGCTCAGGACATGCAACGGATGATGCAGGCGAATTTCGACAGTACCCTGGATGCGCGATATGCGATTGCCAATGGCACCTTGTGGGCTGCGTTCATCCACCCCTTGTCGCGGCTGGAAAGGGATCAGTTGATCTCGGGGCTGGCCCAGACGGTGAACATCGCCAACACCTACGGCACCTTGTATTCCAGCGGAGTTGCGGAATTTGGCGGCGGCGATAGCAATGATCTTCAGCGCGCTCTGATCGAAGAGCTTCTGAAAAAAGGCGAGGATATCTGACGCAGGGCCGGTACTTGCGCATTTCCTTTCTCGCAGCATCCACCATCCTAAAGAAAGTCGCGCAGTGGCGAGCGGCCTGTGTTGCCGGGTCTGATGACCCGACATGTATGCAGGTTCGGCCGTCATAGTGCCTAGCTGGATGCAGGAAAGCTGTTATAGTTTCCCTCAGGCAAAAAGGGAAAGCTGCTTTACAAGCCCCAAAATCAAAAAGGGCAGGCGGCTAAAAAACCCCAAAACCAACAGGGACAGAAAATATGAATAATCGTTTGCGAAAGATCACCATTGTGGGTGGCGGCACGGCAGGTTGGATGACCGCGCTGATCCTGGAAATGGTGTTTTCACGCACGTCAGCACCCAAGGATCGCCCGCGTATCTGCCTGATCGAAAGCCCCAATATCTCGACTGTGGGCGTCGGCGAGGCCACCGTTCCACGGATGCCGGTCACGCTGCGCCAGGCCGGCATTTCAGAGCGGGATTTCTTCCGTGAGACCAACGCCTCGTTCAAGCTGGGCGTGAAGTTTTGTAATTGGAACAAGGACGCCAAAGGCAATCGCATTGATTACGTGAACCCTTTTGCGCATGGCCAGTTGTTAGAGGGGTTAGAGCCCGCAGAATACTTCCTGCGCTTTGGCAATGGCGATAGGGATTTCACGCAGTCCATCTCGCCCCATGATGATCTGGCGCGCCTGTGCAAAGGTGGGCGGCCACTGGGTCAGCCAGAGTTTGAGCAGCGGTTCGGCTATGCCTATCATCTGGATGCTGTGAAGTTTGCAGGCATGTTGACCAGGGTTTGCACCAAGCGCGGCGTTGAGCATATCCAGGACGAGGTGAAATCGGTCGAGCTGGATGAGCAGGGCAATGTCAGCCATCTGATGCTGGAAAAGAAAGGCCGCCATGACATTGAGATGGTCGTGGATTGCACCGGGTTTCGCGGCTTGATTATCAACAAGGCGCTGGGCGAGCCTTTCATGGATTATTCTGACTATCTGCCCAACGACCGCGCCATGGCGTTGCAGATCGAGCACCCGGATCCAGAAAAAATTGAAAGCGTCACACGGTCCACCGCACTTGGTGCAGGGTGGACCTGGCGGGTGCCACTCTTTAACCGTGTGGGCACGGGCTATGTCTACTCATCTGCGCATCGCACGGATGAACAGGCGGCGGATGAATACCTCGAATGGCTGGGCGACAGCGGCAAAGGTGCGACGCCGCGCGTGATCCCGATGCGTATCGGACGAGTGCGCAATGCCTGGGTCAAGAATTGCGTGGCGATCGGACTGGCCGGAGGGTTCATCGAACCGCTGGAAAGTACAGCGATCCACATGATTGATCATGCGGTGCGCTGGTTCGCCGAGCATCTGCCTACGCGGGACATCGAACCGTCGCTGCGGGCGAGATATAACAAGCAAATGGACAAGCTCTATGACGAGGTTCTGGATTTCATTTGTCTGCACTACCGCTTGGGCAACCGCACGGATGATCAATATTGGATCGACGCGCGGACCGAAATGAAGATACCGGATCGGCTGGCCGAGAACCTTGAACTGTGGCAGCACCGCCTGCCTTTGGAACGAGATATCGAGTTTGCAACGCTTTTCGATTTCCGCGTCTATCAAACGGTTCTTTTGGGTAAGCAGGTCTATGATACGGGCTATGGCGCCGGCATCCGCGATCGCTTGCGGCCGTTGAAGAAACCGATCTGGTTCCAGTGGTGGAAAGGCGCGAAAGTGGATCTTGCGCAGATACTCAGATCAATGCCTGATCACAAAACCCTGCTGCGCGATATCCGGGGCGAGCTAGAGCGCCCAGCCTTTGGAAAGGCCGCAGCAGCGAAGCCAACCGTCGCGATGCCGGGCGCGGCCCCGGCACCATTGGCGGTCCAGAACATGCCGAATTTTGCCGAAATCCAAAGCGGCTCAAAAGATCTGCAACTGTTTTAGGCGCTCAGTACTTTCGGAGCTGAAGAAGAATGCAAATCGACCCGACCTCAGCCATGCAAGGCTGGGGTTTGCGTGTTATTTTGTGATATGCACGGTAAAACTTGCAGCGCTAGTGCGAACCCGTTATAGAGCGCGCGTCGACAAGGCGATTTGAGCCATAAAACAATGAGACGAGCAGGGTCGGACCAACCGGCCCTCTTTGTTTTGCGGTATATGTCAGGTCGTCTGACCAATCCACTAAGACCGGCGGAGACAACCGCTCGGCCAGCAAAAACGTTATGTAAAGGAAAACACTGCCAGATGGCTGATACAACCATGGAGGAATTCGAAGCCCTCCTTAATGAAAGCTTCGAAATGGACACGCCCGAAGAGGGTTCTGTTGTCAAAGGTAAGGTTCTGGCGATCGAAGCCGGCCAAGCCATCATCGACGTCGGCTACAAAATGGAAGGCCGCGTTGATCTGAAAGAATTCGCAAATCCTGGCGAAGCCCCTGAAATCACTGTTGGCGACGAGGTTGAAGTTTACCTGCGCGCCGCAGAAAACGCCCGTGGCGAAGCTGTCATCTCACGTGAGATGGCCCGCCGTGAAGAGGCATGGGACCGTCTGGAAAAAGCATATGCCGACGACCAGCGCGTCGAAGGTGCAATCTTTGGTCGTGTCAAAGGTGGCTTCACCGTCGATCTGGGTGGTGCAGTTGCGTTCCTGCCCGGCTCGCAGGTTGACGTGCGCCCCGTACGCGACGCTGGCCCTCTGATGGGTCTGAAGCAGCCGTTCCAGATTCTGAAAATGGACCGTCGCCGTGGCAACATCGTTGTTTCGCGCCGCGCAATCCTGGAAGAATCGCGTGCCGAACAGCGCGCCGAGGTTATCGGCAACCTGACCGAAGGTCAGACCGTAGAAGGCGTGGTCAAGAACATCACCGAATACGGTGCGTTTGTTGACCTGGGCGGCGTTGACGGCCTGCTGCACGTCACCGACATGGCATGGCGCCGTGTGAACCACCCGTCCGAGATCCTGACGATCGGCGAGACCATCAACGTTCAAGTCATCAAGATCAACAAAGAGACCCACCGCATCAGCCTGGGCATGAAGCAGCTGCAGGAAGATCCGTGGGATCTGGTTGCAGCCAAGTATCCGCTGAGCTCGGTTCATCAGGGTCGCGTCACCAACATCACCGACTACGGCGCGTTCGTCGAGCTGGAAGCCGGTGTCGAAGGTCTGGTGCACGTGTCCGAGATGTCCTGGACCAAGAAAAACGTCCACCCCGGCAAGATCGTTTCGACGAGCCAGGAAGTCGACGTCATGGTTCTGGAAATCGATGGCGCCAAGCGTCGCGTGTCTCTGGGCCTGAAGCAGACTCAGCGCAACCCGTGGGAAGTGTTTGCAGAAACACACCCCGAGGGCACCGAAGTTGAAGGCGAAGTCAAGAACATCACCGAATTCGGTCTGTTCATTGGCCTCGAAGGCGACATCGACGGCATGGTTCACCTCAGCGATCTGTCCTGGGACGAGCGTGGCGAGGATGCCATCCAGAACTACCACAAGAACGACGTGGTACAGGCCGTTGTGTCTGAAGTGGATGTCGAGAAAGAGCGTATCTCGCTGTCGATCAAAGCCCTGGGCGGTGACAAGTTCGCCGAAGCCGTGGGCGGCGTGAAGCGTGGCTCGATCATCACCGTTGAGGTCACCGCGATCGAAGATGGCGGCATCGAGGTAGAGTACGAAGGTATGAAGTCGTTCATCCGTCGTTCCGACCTGAGCCGTGACCGTGCCGAACAGCGCCCCGAGCGTTTCTCGGTCGGTAACAAGGTCGACGTCCGCGTCACCAATGTCGACAGCAAGACCCGTCGTCTGGGTCTGTCGATCAAGGCACGTGAGATCGCCGAAGAGAAAGAGGCCGTGGAACAGTACGGTTCTTCCGACTCGGGCGCATCACTGGGCGATATCCTGGGTGCAGCGCTGAAGTCGGGCGACTAAGTCCGAGCCTCTGCCAAGCCGAATTTGCGGCCCCGCGTGAAAGCGCGGGGCCGTTTTTGTTGCGAATCAACATGTTCGCATTTTCAGGCTAATTGGGGCTTAGGTTCATGCATTTGTCGGGCAAATTACATGAACTGGCAAAAATTCGCGTTACTTAACTGTAATTTTCAGCCTTTGCCCGCAGAGTTTACGTTCCCCCGAACCCAGTTTTTTCCTATACTGTTCAGAATAATAGGCATGGTTAACCGGTCGCCTGGGAGGGTAACGCACATGATCCGTTCAGAACTGATTCAGAAAATCGCCGACGAGAACCCGCATCTTTATCAGCGTGACGTCGAGCGAATCGTGAATACCGTGTTCGAAGAAGTAACGGATGCGATGGCGCGAGGGGATCGGGTTGAACTGAGAGGCTTCGGGGCGTTTTCAGTGAAACAGCGCGATGCCCGTGTGGGTCGTAACCCGCGCACCGGCGAAACTGTGCAGGTCGAAGAAAAATGTGTTCCGTTTTTCAAAACTGGCAAGTTGCTAAGGGACCGGTTGAACGGTAAAGCCTAGGCCATGATGCGCTACCTTCGATATGCTTTTCTCGCGGTCCTCGGGATCGTCTTGATTTCAGTCTCTCTGGCCAACCGCGAAGCGGTTGAGCTGACGCTTATTCCCTCGGCTATAGCCGATTTGCTTGGCTTCAATTTCAGCGCCTCGTTGCCGCTGTTCGTGGTGGTTCTGGGTGGCATCGTCGCTGGCCTGGTCATTGGCTTTCTTTGGGAATGGCTGCGCGAGCACAAGCACCGCCGCGATGCTACCGCCAGCAAAGGTGAAGTGCGCAAGCTTGAGCGTGAGGTCAAGAAGCTCAAGAAAGCGCAGAACGAAGGACAGGACGAAGTTCTCGCCCTGTTGGATGAGGCCAGCTGAGGCCCGGAATGTCGGATGTATCGGTTAAAATCTGCGGCCTGACTGCACCAGATCACGTGCGCGCAGCAGCTGATGCGGGTGCACGGTATCTTGGTTTCAACTTCTTTCCGAAATCGCCTCGATATGTTTCGCCTCAACAGGCAGCAGCTTTGTTCGAGCATGTCCCCGTTGGGGTTGCAAAGGTCGCCTTGGTTGTGAACGCCACGGATGAGTTGTTGGACAGTATCACCGCAGTCGCCCCTTTTGACATGTTGCAGCTGCATGGCTCAGAATCTGTCGAGCGGGTGCAGGAAATCAAGGCGCGCTATGGGTTGCCTGTTATCAAGGTGGTTGGTGTTGCAGATGCCGAAGACCTGGCCGCCATTGATACTTATAGCGATGTTGCCGATCAGTTGCTGATAGATGCCAAGGCGCCAAAGAGCTCGGTTCTGCCGGGTGGAAACGGGCTGGCGTTTGACTGGCGTTTGCTGGCTGGGCGCAAATACTGGCGCAAGCCCTGGATGCTGGCCGGTGGGTTGAACCCCGGCAATGTGGCCAAGGCCATCCGTATGACGGGCGCGCGTCAGGTCGATGTCGCCTCGGGCGTGGAAAGTGCACCGGGCATCAAGGATGCCGCGATGGTTCGTGCGTTTGTAGACGCTGCAATTCGGGCCGGCTGAGGTATCACATCTAAGGATTCCCATGTGCGTTTTGCCATGGCAAATCCCGCCGCTACCTCCTATGAACAACGGGTACGACGATGGAGACACCCATGGCCAACGATCTTTTCAATTCCTTCATGTCCGGCCCAGACGAGCAGGGCCGTTTCGGCATTTTCGGCGGGCGTTTTGTCAGCGAAACGCTGATGCCGCTGATCCTGGCGCTGGAAGAGGAATATGAAAAGGCCAAGGACGATGCCACATTTTGGGCCGAGATGGACGATCTGTGGGCCAACTATGTGGGACGTCCCTCACCATTATATTATGCCGAGCGCCTGACCGAGCATCTGGGTGGCGCCAAAATCTATCTGAAGCGCGATGAGCTGAACCACACCGGCGCGCACAAGATCAATAACGTATTGGGCCAGATCATTCTGGCGCGGCGCATGGGCAAGACCCGGATCATTGCCGAGACCGGCGCCGGACAGCATGGCGTGGCCACAGCCACCGTTTGCGCCAAGTTCGGTTTGAAATGCGTGGTCTATATGGGCGCGCATGATGTGCAGCGACAGGCCCCGAACGTGTTCCGCATGCGCCTGCTGGGGGCCGAAGTGATCCCTGTGACGTCAGGTCGTGGCACATTGAAAGACGCGATGAACGATGCGTTACGTGACTGGGTGACCAACGTGCGCGATACGTTTTATTGCATCGGTACAGTTGCTGGCCCGCACCCGTATCCGGCGATGGTGCGCGACTTTCAGTCGATCATCGGCAAGGAAGCAAAGGAACAGATGCACAAGGCTGAGGGCCGTTTACCCGATACGCTCATCGCCGCCATCGGTGGTGGATCGAACGCAATGGGTCTGTTCTATCCGTTCCTGGATGATAAATCCGTCAACATCATCGGTGTCGAAGCCGGTGGTAAGGGCGTGAACGACAAGATGGAACATTGCGCCTCGCTGACCGGCGGCCGCCCGGGTGTTCTGCATGGCAACCGCACCTATCTGCTGCAGGATGATGACGGGCAAATCCTCGAAGGATACTCGATCTCGGCTGGTCTGGATTACCCGGGCATTGGCCCTGAACATTCATGGCTTAATGATATCGGCCGCGCGCAATATGTGTCGATCACCGACAAAGAGGCGCTTGAGGCGTTCCAGCTTTGCTGTGCAACCGAAGGCATCATCCCGGCGCTTGAACCTAGCCATGCGCTGGCTCATGTGATGAAGATCGCGCCGGATCTGCCCAAGGATCACCTGATCTGCATGAACATGTGTGGACGTGGTGACAAGGATGTTCAGACCGTGGCGAAATATCTGAATTTCGACATGTCGGATACCGAAGGCCGCAGCGCCGATTGACCAGGCGGTAAAATTTGAAATTTCTGACAAAAGCTGTGTGCCTTTGAACGGTGTGCAGCTTTGGTTTCCAGCCTGCGGCTTTTCGAATGTTGCGCAGCTGGGTAATTTTGTTGCGCATCCGCCACAGGTGCATTTCCACCTCTCAGAATATCATTGAGCGAATCCTGCCCCTTCGCCTAAACCCGCCGTTACCGGTCAAAACGGGCCGGACCCTAGCGAGCAGAGGTGATCACTCTCTCGGTGCGGACGGCGCTGCCGAAACCGTATGCCAGGGCCGAAACCGGGGATTGGTACATGCTTTGTAGCTCAGGTGGAAGAGCGGCAGATGGCAAATCTGTGAGCGGAGGTTCGACTCCTTCCAAAGCTCCAAATGTAGCTCATTCTGGTTAGAGCAATCGACTGTTAATCGATGTGTAGCGGGTTCGAGTCCCGCCATTTGAACAAACGCTGTTAGGTCAGCACCGGCCTTCAACGCCGGTCCGTGAAAACGGTCCAAATCATTGAGGTCTGGGTGTTCCCCAGCAGAGGTGGCACCGCGCTACGTCAGGCTTCGGCCGGGCGGGGCAGGGGTTTTCGCTGCTCTGGTCTTGGGCCGGAGGGCAGATGACGGTGTCGCCGGATTGGCGCCCCGCTTGATCCCTTGGGAACTGGCGGCGCATTGGTCCCGCGCCCCTCTCTCTGACCCTCTCGCAAAAGGGCACGGCGCGGGGGATGCCCGGTCTTTCACAGCCTTTATCCGAAGGCTTCACACCTGTCACCCAATCGGGGTGCAACCCACTGAAAACATGAAAAGGAGTTCGCTTTTGCGACGACGATAGAGCGAGACGAAAAGGAGAAATGAAATGACACTATTCCAAGATCTGATCGACCGGCTGACCGGTCATCAACGGCTGACCCTGACCGAGACCCAGCGGGTGCTGGTTTTGCGCAAGGGGGTAATTGACACCATCCTCGGCCCCGGGAAACACCGGCTGCCACGCAGGGATGCGCTGACCGAGCTGCACGATCTGGAGGCTCTCTTTTTCGTGTCGCCCTATGAGCGGGCGCTGATGCAGAACCGGCCCGAACTGGCCGAGGCGCACCTGACCGAGTTTCGGGCAGGGCCCGACGAGGTTCTGGTTCTGCTTCGGGATGGCGTGCCCGCTCGAGTGCTGATCTCCGAAGTACGGGCGCTAGTTTGGAAGGATGCCGGCCCCTGGGCCGTTGAGCAACACGCGCTGACCGAGTCCATGGTTGTGCCCAAAACGGTCGCGCAGCGGCTGGTTCGGGTGGGGCTGCAGATCCACTTGACGCGGGTCGAGATTGCCGAAGGGCATGTCGGTTTGCTGACGGTGGATGGCGTGCTGGTGGATCGGCTGAACCCCGGCGCGCATGCCTTCTGGAAAGTGGGCCGGAACGTCGAGGTCAAGCAGATCGACCTGCGGCAACGAACCCATGAGGTTACGGGTCAAGAGATCCTGACCAAGGACCGGGTGACCATCCGGGTCAACCTCAGCGCCGATTACCGGGTCGTCGATCCGGTCAAGGCGATGGGGGCGGTGAAGGATTTTGATCAGGCCCTGCACCGGGCCCTGCAACTGGCGTTCCGGAAGACCCTTGGGTCGATGACGCTTGACCGGCTACTTGCCGAGAAGGTGGGCGTTGACACCGAGGCTGCGGATCGGGTGCGGGCACAAATGGCCGGGATCGGCATCGAAGTGGGTGAGATCGCGTTGAAAGACGTCATCCTGCCCGGCGAGATGCGCGAAATCCTGACCGCCGTGGTCGCTGCCGAGAAACAGGCCGAGGCCAAGGTCATCCGGCGGAGGGAAGAAACCAACGCCACGCGGTCTTTGCTGAACACCGCGAAAGTGATGGCGGAAAACCCGGTGATGCTGCGACTGAAAGAGCTGGAAGCGCTGGAAACCATCGCCGGCAAGGTCGAGCGGCTGACGGTTCATAACGGAACCGAGGGTCTGATGTCTGACCTTGTGAAATTGCGGGATTGATCCCGAATAAGGGCCGGTCCGGGTGATCCCGGGCCGGTCTGCCTAGTCCTGAACCGCGTGTTGGTTGAGAATGCGCAGAGGCACGATGTCCAGCGCCCGTTGATGTGTCGCCTCAAGATGAACCTTGGGTGCGCATCCTTCGTCATGGGCTTGCAGGAAGCGACCCGCACATAGACACCAGCTGTCACCGGCACGCAGCCCGGGAAAATTAAACTCGGGGCGCGGCGTGCTGAGGTCATTGCCGACATATTTCGAATAGGCCAGAAACTCGACCGTCATTACCGCGCAAACCGTGTGGCTGCCCTGATCCTCGGGGCAGGTATTGCAGGCGCCATCGCGAAAGAACCCGGTCAGCGGATCGCGGGAGCAAGGGGCGAGCACGCCCCCCAGAACATTTATGCTTTCCTGTTTCTGCATAAGAGCATCTTACAGGCTTTGCGCAATCCTGCGGAACATTTCTATGTTGATCTCATTCACGCCAGGGTCTCGAAACTTGCGATCGGCCCCGGTGGACACGATCAGCACCCCGCGCGGCTGGTCGAAATAGATGTACTGACCATAGACGCCGCGGGCCATGAACTCGCCTTCATGCGCGCCCACGGGAATCCACCACTGATATCCATAGCCGATCTTGCCCGATGCGGTCGGGGCACTGGGCAGGACCGAAGCGGCGATCCATTCGGCGGGCACCAGTTGCTGCCCATCATGAACCCCGTTTTGCAGGATCATCTGACCGAAACGCGCATAGTCGCGGGTGGTGAAATTCAAGCCCCCCAGAACAAAGGCAACTCCGGCCCCATCGGTCACGTAATAGCCATCCCGCTCCAGCCCAAGCGGCTGTACAATGCGCTCTGTAAGCAGTTCGGCCACGCTGCGACCGGTTGCTCCTCGGACCACCATACCGATAACATGGGTGTCGATTGACACGTATTTCCAGGTTTCTCCGGGTGTTGCGAAACTGTCCTGCAGCGAGGCGGCGAAATCGTCCAGTTCTCGGCCTAAGGCGACCACTCGACCCATCCGGTTGATGTCAGAATTGTAATCCAGATAATCCTCGTTGAAGGTCACACCGCTGGCCATGTTCAACACGTTGCGGATCGTCGTGCCATCATAGGCCGTGCCTTTCAGTTTGGGCACATATTGCACGACAGGATCGTCCAATGAGGCGATTGCGCCTTCGTCCAGCAATATGCCGAACAATGCAGAAAGATAGCTTTTGGCAACCGACCACGAGATGCGCCGGTCGTCTGGCGTGGTGCCCAGATAATATTCCTCAAACCGGATTTGTCCGCGCTGCATCACCAGCAAGGATGTGACTGCCCGGTCTTCTATCCATTGATCCGTGTCTGCAGGCAGGTCAAACCCAGGCCCATACGGCAATTCCCAAGTGGCTCTATCCCCGCGCGGAAGATCGACGGTTTTGAAAGCGGCATCCATATGAGAGAAATTGTGGACGATCTTTTCGGGGGCAAACAACGAGTTCACCGCCATCAAGCGCTGAATCTCCTCGCGTTTCCAGAATCCGACAACGGCGGCTGCCAGCACAAGCATCAGCGCGATGCGCAGTACCCATTTAAACAAAGCTCTCATCTGTCGCCTCCCATGATTGCCGGTATTGGAGCCTGCCCGGGTAAATTCCGCAATCCGGACGTAGGGGCAACAGCAGAGCGCGCTATTTGAACTTGTCCATCAGCTTCTGCATGGCCGACCTGTTGTCCTCGGCAGGTTCTGCCATGGTCTGGGCGGTTGGTTTGGGCGGCTCGGACGGCGATTTGGACGAACGCGGAGGCGCCGTCCGCAGGGCAACGGCATTCATGAACTTACCGCCGTCACCATTGGCCAGGTGCCCCGCGCCATCTGCAACGCCGCGCAGAACATCTTCCAGCCAGTCAGCGTCGGCCTTTGCAAAATCACCCAATACATAAGGCGATACCAATTCTTTGCGGCCCGGATGCCCGACCCCAAGGCGCACCCGATCATAGGCTGGGCTGATATGTTCATGGATCGAGCGTAGCCCGTTATGGCCCGCATGGCCTCCGCCCGCTTTGACGCGAACCTTGCCGGGGGCCAAATCCAGTTCATCGTGAAAGACGGTGACATCCGTTGAATCCAGTTTGTAGAACCGCATCGCCTCGCCCACCGATTGGCCCGACCGGTTCATGAAGGTCTGAGGCTTGATCAGCAAAACCTTTTCATGACCCAGCCGCCCTTCGGCGATTTCGGCCTGAAATTTGGATTTCCAAGGACCAAAACCGCAATCCTCGGCAATCCGGTCAACGGCCATAAAGCCGATATTGTGCCGGTTACGAGCATATTTTGATCCTGGATTCCCCAGGCCGACAAACAGCTTCATCGTCATGTCCTTGTCTCAAGCGCGATATCGCAACTGGTTGATGGCACGGATTGGGGCCGATTTTCCAGCCCAACGGGCAAAAGAAAACGGGACCCCAATGGGGCCCCGTCACAAAAACCGAAACTTTGGGTCCGGCCTTATTCTTCTTCGCTTCCGACGACTTCGACTTCATCGGGTGCAACATCACCCTCTTCGCCCTCTTCGTCATCGCTTGTAGCCAGGCCGGTTGGGGCCGAGATGTTGGCGATCACAAAGTCACGGTCGATGGTCGGCTTGGTGCCAGCAGGCAGATCGACCGACGAGATGGTGACAACGTCGTTGATGTTCAGACCGGTCAGATCAACGGTGATCTTCTCAGGAATCTCACCAGCGGTACACATCAGCTCGACCTCAGGACGGACAACGGTCAGAACGCCGCCTTTCTTGATGCCGGGGGCCTCTTCCTCGTTGATGAAATCAACCGGAATAAACAGTGCGATCTTGGTGGTCCGACGCAGGCGCATCAGGTCCAGGTGGGTCGGCAGGTCTTTGACAACGTCACGCTGAACGTCGCGGCAGATGACGCGAACGTCTTCCTGGCCTTCAACCTTCAGGTTCCACAATGTCGACTTGAACCGGCCCGCTTTCAGGCGCTTGAACAGTTCGTTGAACGGGATCTGGATCGGCAGCGGCTCTTTGTCGCCACCAAAAACAATGCCCGGAACCATGCCGTCGCGGCGTGCCTGACGAGCGGCGCCCTTGCCTGTCCCCGTCCGTTCCAGAGCTACGAGATCGGGAATCTCTCCAGCCATGATATTTCTCCAATGTTAGGGCGGGTATCCTCCAAGGCTGTATACCCGCGTGAAGCCGCGTCCTTAGCTTGATTCATTGAGTTTGGAAAGGGGTTTTTGCAGCTCGTCTATTTTGCGAGGCTCTGTCCCGCGCTCCGAGGTATTTTCGGCCAGATGAAGCAGGGAATCCTTTCTTCAACTGGCTCTAAATATCTCGGGGGAGGCGGCCAATCGGCGACAAGGACAGAGCCCCCATGCGCGCGATCAATCTGTCCAGCTCCCTCCGAAGTCTTTCGGGACAAGCAAATTGTGCCGGCCCAGATCGCTCACATTGCGTTCACCGCAAAGCGCCATGGTCGTATCAAGTTCTTTCTGAATGATCTCAAGTGCCGTGGTCACGCCTTTCTGGCCCATTGCGCCAAGACCGTAAACAAAGGCGCGCCCGATAAAGGTGCCCTTCGCGCCAAGTGCCAGTGCTTTCAGAACGTCCTGGCCAGACCGAATGCCACTGTCCAGATGCACTTCGATGTCGTTTCCGACAGCGTCCATAATCTCGGGCAGGACACGAATGGAACTGAGCGCCCCGTCCAACTGGCGTCCGCCGTGGTTTGAAACCACGATGGCATCGGCGCCCAGCTTGGCGGCCATCTTGGCATCCTCGGAATCCAGGATACCCTTGAGGATCACCTTGCCGCCCCATTGGTCCATCAGCTTTTCAACTTTGCCCCAATCCAGGCTGGGGTCGAATTGTTCCGCCGTCCATGTGCCCAGCGATCTTGTATCAGTGATATTATCAACATGGCCAACAATATTGCCGAAGTTCCGCCGTTTGGCGCCTAACATTTCGATGCCCCAGGTCCATTTTGTCATCAGATTGGCGATGGTCCTAGGCGTCAGCTTCGGCGGCGCGGACAGACCATTCTTTAGGTCCTTGTGGCGCTGCCCGAGTATTTGCAAGTCCAGGGTGATCACAAGGGCCGAACATTTTGCATCCTTGGCGCGTTGGATCAGCCGAGAGACATAGTCCTGATCCTTCATGGTGTAGAGTTGGAACCAGAAGGGCGCAGTGGTGTTCTCGGCCACCTCCTCGATAGAATTGATTGACATCGTGGACAGGGTAAAGGGGACGCCAAAAGCCTCGGCTGCTTTAGCGGCTTTGATCTCACCATCCGCGTGCTGCATGCCGGTCAGACCAACGGGGGCAAGGGCAACAGGCATGGTAACATCCTGTCCGATCATCTGCGACGCCGTCGTGCGCCCGGTCATATCAACCGCTACTCGCTGGCGCAGGCGGATATCTTCGAAATCCGAGCTGTTGTCGCGAAAGGTCTGCTCGGTCCAGCTGCCGCTTTCGGCATAGTCAAAGAACATGCGCGGGACGCGTCGTTCATAGATGTGTTTGAGGTCTTGGATATTGGTGATGACGGGCATGAGATGCGGCTTTCGAAAGATTGGTCCTTTTTCTTTACCAATTTTTCGAAAGCCTCGCAACGCCACGTTTCTGTGCGCAACGTTAGGTGCAATAGAAAAACCGCAGCCGGGTTGCGCCGACTGCGGTCAAGATTGCGAAACTGGTCGTTGGATCAGGCCGAATGTGCCCCATCTGCCAGCGATTTGACAAAATCCAGAACTTCACCAACCGACTTCCCGGCGGCGATCTGGCTGACAATGGCCGAGCCTACCACAGCGCCATCGGCAACAGTTGCGATTGCCCGCGATTTTTCCGGGGTATTGATTCCAAAGCCCACGATCACTGGCAAATCCGTGGCGGATTTGATACGAGAGACCTCGGGGCCTACATTCGTGGCCTGGGCTTCGGCTGCGCCTGTGATCCCCGTGATCGAGACGTAATACACAAATCCTGAAGTGTTCTGAAGAACGCGCGGAAGCCGTTTGTCATCCGTTGTCGGCGTGGCGAGGCGGATAAAGTTCAATCCAGCCGCCTGTGCAGGCAGACAAAGTTCGTCATCTTCTTCGGGGGGCAGGTCAACGACGATCAGGCCGTCGATGCCAGCCTTAGTAGCGTCCGCCAGAAACCTTTCCACACCGCGGCTGTAGATGGGATTGTAATACCCCATTAGCACAATAGGCGTTGTATCATCCGTTTCCCGAAAAGCACGTGCAAGATCCAGTGTGCGTTGCAGGGTCATCCCGCCCTCTAGGGCGCGTTGTCCTGCTGCCTGGATGGTCGGACCATCCGCCATCGGGTCGGTGAACGGCAGCCCAAGTTCGATCACGTCGACACCGGCACCGGGCAAGCCCCTGACGATCTCAAGCGAAGTGTCGAAATCGGGGTCACCGGCCATGATGTAGGATACGAAGGCCTTTTTGCCCTCGGCCTTGAGGGCGGCGAACTTGGCGTCGATACGGGTCATCTGCGGTCCTTGCATACGGATTTGAACCTGATGTGCAGAAACTTTGCCCGGAAATCAATCCCGCCGGGTCAGATTGCTTCAGAACCCGTAGTGATAACGCATGAACACTGAGTTGACGCCGGGATTGAAACTGTCCGTGCTCGCGTTCGAATTATGGGTGATGGCCAGCGAGAGCTTGTTTCCATTTTCCAGGGCATATCCAATTCCGAAAAGGCTGCGGATCTGGAAATTTCCGCCGAGATCATTGTCATCATTTGAGGCGTTGTAGTAGCCAGGCATCACGCTGGCCTCTGCGAACCACCGGTCAGAGATAGTATAGAGACCGACCAAACCGGCGCCAATATGCGTGTCGGAATCTGCATCCACCGTCAGAGCCACACCCCAGCCAGCACTGAGGCGCGTGGCTTCGTGAAACGGGCTGTGCTGATATTCCAGTGACACGACCGCCTGATCATTGCTGCTGGTGTGGGTGAAATCCGCATATCCTGCTCCCAATACGATGGACTGCCCGTGTGCCATGGTCGTGGTGGCCAGCAAAGTGCTCATTAAGAAAAGTGTTTTCATCTCGGTACTTCTTGGTTTTCTCAACTCCCTGTCAGTTGGTGACGTGGCGGTGGCAGAATCAAGTATTCGAAGTACACGTTTGATTAACAGATAAGTGATGTTGCAACTGGGACTCGACCTGTTGCCGCCGTCTGGGTTGCGCATTTGCCCGGACGTGAATAGAAGACGCCGTCGTATCGCTTCAGGAGGCCGAGATGGGCTTTAAAATGGGAATCGTGGGTTTGCCGAATGTGGGCAAGTCAACTCTCTTCAATGCGCTGACCAAGACAGCGGCTGCTCAGGCGGCGAATTTCCCGTTCTGCACCATTGAACCCAATGTGGGTGATGTGGCCGTGCCCGATGACCGGCTGGACAAGCTGGCGGCGATTGCAAGTTCAAAGCAGATCATCCCGACGCGAATGACGTTTGTGGATATCGCGGGCCTGGTAAAGGGCGCGTCAAAGGGCGAGGGGTTGGGCAACCAGTTTCTGGCCAACATCCGTGAGACTGACGCCATCGCTCATGTGTTGCGCTGCTTCGAAGATGGTGATGTGACCCATGTCGATGGCCGCGTTGATCCAGTGGCTGATGCCGACACGATCGAGACCGAGTTGATGTTGGCCGATCTGGAAAGTATCGAAAAGCGTCGTGCCAATCTGGTGCGCAAGCTGAAGGGCAACGACAAAGAGGCACAGCAACAGGAACGTTTGCTTGCCGAAGCGCAGGCCATGCTGGAAGACGGCAAACCCGCGCGTCTGGTCGAAGTTAGCGACGAAGACGACAAGGCGTGGAAAATGCTGCAACTGCTGACCACCAAACCGGTTCTCTATGTCTGCAACGTCTCGGAAGAAGAGGCCGCCGAGGGCAATGAATATTCAGCCCGTGTGGCTGAAATGGCCGCAGCGCAAGGCAACTCGCACGTCATTATCAGTGCCAAGATCGAAGAAGAGATTAGCCTGCTGGAAGAGGACGAAGCGCAGATGTTCCTCGAGGAAATGGGGCTGGAAGAGCCCGGTCTCGACCGTCTGATTCGCGCAGGCTACGACCTGCTGAAGCTGGAAACCTATTTCACCGTCGGCCCGAAAGAGGCCCGCGCCTGGACCATCCGCACCGGCACCGCCGCGCCGCAGGCAGCTGGCGTCATCCATGGCGATTTCGAAAAGGGTTTCATCCGTGCTGAAACGATCGCGTATGACGACTATGTTTCGGCAAATGGAGAGCAGGGCGCCAAAGAGGCAGGCAAGATGCGCGCCGAAGGCAAGGGCTATGTCGTCAAGGATGGCGATGTGATGCACTTCTTGTTTAATACTTAAGCGCCTTGGCATTGCGAACTGCAGAAAAGTCAGATGCCTCCAGTATCGCTGCCATCTCGATTGAGGTTTGGATCGGAACCTACCTCAAACATGGTGTCAGTGGGATTTTTGCAGATTTCGCCTTGTCGGAATTCACGCTAGGCAAAATCCTAGGACAGATTCAAAACCCGGATGAATTAGTTCTGGTGTCCGACAATAATCAGGGGATTGACGGGTTCATCCGTGTTTCCCCTGCACGCAGCGCCCCTGTTTCCGGGTGGTGGGGCATGGAGATATCGACATTCTACGTCCAGCCGCGCCATCACGGAAAAGGCATCGGAAGTCGTCTTTTGGCAGCCGCGCTGGAACATTGCCGGGATCAGGGGGCAGATTTGGTCTGGCTGATGACCAATGCTGAAAACGCCTCGGCCATCAAGTTCTATCTGGCCAAGGGTTTCGAGTTCATTGGAGAGACCCACTTTCAGATCGACGATCAGAAGTATTTGAACAACGTCTATGCGTTGCACTTTTCCTGATCAGGGAATGAGGCCTCTTTCCAGACCAAATATTTTGGAAGATGGTCTTCTTTCCCCCTGCTTCAAGCGTTCATGCGCTTTGTGGCATCTTCCAGAATGAGGTCCGCGCCGCGCGCGGCCAGCATCATCACAGGCGCATTGGTGTTGCCTGAGGTGATGCTCGGAAACGAGGACGCGTCGACCACCCTAAGGCCTGCCACCCCATGCACTCGCAGTCGAGAATCCAGAACTGAATCCTGTTCCGATGTCCCCATGCGACATGTACAGCTTGGATGAAATATAGTTCCGGCGTTGGCGCGGAAATTCTCTAACATCTGGTCGTCATTCATTCGCGTAACATCTGGTTCTATCCGGGTCCGCGTAACACTGCGGATCGCCTCAGTCTGCGCCAGCTTCTGTAACACCCGACCCGCTTTGATAGCCATGTCGCAGTCATGGTTTGTGGAGAGAGAGTTTGGTTGGATGGCGGGTGCATCCATGGGATCTGCCGAACGGATGTTGATCTCCCCTCTGCTTGTCGGCCTGCAGGGCTGGGCGCACAGAAGAAAGCCTGCTTCGGTATCAACGTCCGGTTGTCCTTTGGTGTCGGTCTTATAGGACATCGGATTGCAATAGATTTGCATATCAGAAAATTCGGCGGTTTCGTCCGAACGCACAAAGCCGCTGACCTGGTTGACGGGGACGCTGAGTGGCCCGCTGCGGGTCAACAGATAACGAATACCGGACAACATCTGTCCCAACCGATTGCCAAGCGCATTATTCAATGTCGGCTCGGTCGCATGAAAGAAATGGGATATGCCAAGATGATCCTGCAATCCCTGTCCAACCTGCGACAGGTTATGGCGCACTTTGATGCCGTGCCTTTTCAACAGGTTCGCAGGCCCGATCCCCGAAAGCTGCAAGAGCTGTGGCGAATTTACGGCTCCGGCAGACAGGATGACTTCACGGATCGCGAAGGACGTGACCACCTGACCCCCAACGTGATAGCGGACACCGGTGGCTTTGCCCTGATCCAGAATGACGTTCTGCACCAGAGCATTGGATACCACCCGCAGATTGCTGCGTTTCAGGGCAGGGCGCAGGAACGCGGCTGCTGATGACCAGCGGCGGCCGTTTTTGACAGTACTGCGCAGCCTCATCATTCCTTCGGCGTCCTGACCGTTCAGATTGTCAGAAATATGCCAGCCCATCTGCCGTGAGGCCTCCAGAAAGTGGCGCGAAAACGGGTGCATGCCCTCACTGACATCGCTGACCACGAGAGGGCCGCCCTCGGAGGAAGGTGTTTGGCCTCTTTCGACGTGGGTCTCGATCGCCTCATATGTCTGGCGAACTGTTTCCCAGTTCCAACCCTCTGCGCCTGCCTTGGCCCAGTCATCAAAATCATGCGAGAGGCCCCGCAAATATGCCATGGCGTTGATCGAGCTTGATCCGCCAATAACCCGCCCGCGCGGCCAATAGGCCTGACGGTTGTTCAACCCGGGATCAGCCTGGGCAGAGTAACACCAGTTCACCTTGGGATCGTTGAAGGTTTTGCCGTATCCCAGCGGTACATTGATCCAGAAACGGCGATCGGTTCCACCGGCTTCTATCAGCAACACTTTATGGCTGCCACACGCGCTCAGCTTGTTTGCCAGCACGCAGCCGGCAGATCCGGCGCCCACGATGATATAGTCGAAGGTCTGCGTCATCTCGAACCGTTCTGGGTAATTGGCCCCATGATTTGCACGCAATGATTGTCAATACAAACAATGTATATTACCCATTAGGCATAATTTTTATTGAAGGTAAGAAATGGCGAAACTGCCCCATGTCACCTGGTTGCGGGCTTTTGAAGTTGCCGCGCGTCACAACAGTTTCTCTGCGGCAGCAGAAGAGCTGGGGCTGACATCAGCCGCCGTCAGTCAGCAGATACGGTTGTTAGAGAAGCATCTAAACGTATCCCTGTTCGAACGCTTGCCGCGCGGGGTTGCCCTGACCGAAATCGGGCGGGCCTATGCGATGCCGGTTCAAAAGACGTTCTCCGAGTTAAGAGACGCAACCAGCGGCCTTTTCACCAATTCCCGCAGGCGGGTGGTCAAAATACGGGCCTCCATCTCATGTGCGGGGCTAGTAATCGCACCAAGACTGGCTGAGTTTGAAGACCTGCACCCCGACATCAAAGTGGACCTCTCCACCTTCGTCTGGGCGAACCGGTTTGGAGAGGAAGAAAGCGATATTGATATCCGGTTCGGCTATGGTGACTGGGATGACGGGATCGTTTCGCATCTGGGCCATGAATGTGCGGTGCCGGTCTGCCATCCCGATTATGCGGCATCTTTTGGCGCAGATCTGAGCATTCAAAATCTGGCTCAGGGCCGGGTCATCACAATCAAAGGGTCTGAGAATGACTGGATGAGATTGTCCGATCAATACACGCTCAATTTGGGCGCGCCCTCCAGAACGCTTCGAATGGATTCGTCACTTTTGGCCTTGCAGGCCGTCACGGCGGGGCAGGGCGCGGCCATGGTATTAGAGAGCTTTGCCCATGAGTACATTAAGCAGGGTCTGCTGGTGGCACCCTTTGATTACCGCCTGCCCATTCAACCTTCGCACTATCTGGTTAAACGCAAAGGCGCTGAAGACCGCATCGAGGTACAGGTTTTCGCAAGTTGGGTGACGTCACTCTATTAGCGGGCTATTCCAGCGATACCCAAAGCACACGGGCATCTTCGGTACTGGTTGAAATACAGCCGTGCCCCATTCCACTGTCATAATAGAGCGAGTCCCCGGCTTTCATCGGCAGCGGACGGTAGTGTTCCGACACAAAAGTCAGCTCTCCGCTGAGGACAAACATGAACTCTTCTCCAGAATGGCGAATCCAGTTATCAAATTCGGAAATGTCGCGCGCCTTGATTGTCGCGATATAGGGCAGCATCCGTTTGCTGGTCAGCTCTGAACACAGCAACTCATGGATATATGTGGAGGTGTCCTTGATCTCACCGTCGCCCTTGGGCGTATAATCGCGACGGCCTGATATACCCGATTGACCGGACTGTAGAAACAGCTGCGGTGTACTGAGGTCAAGCGCCTGTGTGAGCCGCCGAACAATATCAAAGCTGGGCTTTGTCTGGTTGTTTTCGATTTTTGACAGGGTTGATCGACCGATCCCGGCAGCACGACCGGCTTCTTCCAATGTCCAGCCTTTTGCACGGCGCGCGTCGCGGATCGAGCGGCCCAGAGCCATACCCTCGTCCTGATCGTCCATTCCGGAAACATCCGTTAAATTCTCTTCTGCCACGTGAAATCCCCCTGTTTTATCGATGCTTGCATAATTTCCAATCAAAATCAAATTCACCATTGTAAGAAAAATGTTGCCTTAAGGATGAAAATTCCACTATAGGAAACAAAGTTTCGCAATTTGGATTCGGAACCGTGGGAGGAGACCATGTTTAAAACGTCGCTGGCTGAGGCCGATCCGGTAATCTCTGCGTCGATTTCCCGTGAGGGTGGCCGTCAGGCGGATCAGATCGAACTGATCGCATCTGAAAACATCGTCTCGCAGGCGGTGATTGATGCGCAGGGGTCTGTGCTGACCAACAAATATGCCGAAGGGTATCCCGGTCGCCGGTATTACGGTGGCTGCGAATATGTCGACGAGGTCGAATCCGAAGCTATCGAGCGGTTGAAGAAACTGTTTGGGTGCGAATACGCAAACGTACAACCTCATTCCGGTGCTCAGGCGAATGGAGCGGTCAAGCTGGCGCTGCTTAGCCCCGGTGACACGATATTGGGAATGTCGCTGGATGCTGGCGGGCACCTGACCCACGGCGCGAAACCCGCGCAATCGGGCAAATGGTTCCGTCCGGTGCAATACGGTCTGAACGATGCCGGGCTGATTGATTATGATCAGGTCGAGGCATTGGCAGAAGCTGAGAAGCCCAAGCTGATCATCGCGGGCGCATCGGCCTATTCGCAGAAAATCGACTTTGCGCGCTTTCGGGCAATCGCTGACAAGGTTGGGGCCTGGCTGCTGGCAGATATGGCGCATATCGCGGGGCTGGTGGCGACTGGGCTGCATCCGTCGCCTGTTGGGCACGCTCATGTGGTGACGTCGACCACTCATAAGACCCTACGTGGACCACGCGGCGGGATCATCCTGACCAATGATGAAACACTGGCCAAAAAGATCAACTCGGCTGTGTTTCCGGGTCTGCAGGGTGGCCCGCTGATGCATGTGATCGCGGGCAAGGCCGTAGCCTTTGGTGAAGCTTTGAAGCCTGAGTTCAAAACCTACATGCAGCGCGTAGTCGACAGCGCGGCGGCTTTGGCGAATGTGATGATGGCGCGAGGCTGTGACATCGTTTCTGGCGGAACCGAGAACCATCTGATGTTGGTCGATCTGCGCCCCATCGGCGTGACCGGCAAAGATGCCGAAGCCGCGCTTGAGCGTGCAGGTTTTACTTGCAACAAAAACAGTGTTCCCGGCGATCCGCAAAAGCCAACGATTACCAGTGGTATTCGTCTGGGCACCGCTGCCGGATGCAGCCGTGGATTTGGCCCCGAAGAGTTTACGACGATCGGTCATCTGATTGGCAACGTGCTGGACGCTTTGGCTCAGTCTTCTGACGGGGATGCGACCGTCGAAAAAGAAACTCGTGAAAAAGTCCGCGCCCTGTGCGCGAGCCATCCGATCTATTGAGGTTAAATCATGAGCACCTATGACCTGATCGTTATTGGCGGTGGCCCCGGCGGATATGTAGCGGCCATTCGTGCCGCTCAGCTGGGCATGAATGTCGCTTGCGTCGAGGGGCGGGGTGCTCTTGGCGGGACCTGTCTGAATGTGGGGTGCATACCCTCCAAAGCGTTGCTGACCTCCTCGGCCAAATATGCCGAGATCAGCCATCTCTCCTCCCATGGCATTGAGGTCGAGGGGGCCAGCATCGACATCGGCGCGATGATGGGGCGCAAGGACAAGATCGTTGGTGACCTGACCAAAGGGATCGGATTCCTGTTCAAAAAGAACGGTATCGACCTGATCGAAGGTTGGGCCAGTATTCCGGCTGCAGGGCAAGTTCAGGTCGGCGACACGATCCATGAGGCAAAGAACATCCTGATCGCCACCGGGTCCGAGCCCACCTCGCTGCCGGGGATTGAGATTGACGAGCAAGATATCCTCAGCTCGACCGGGGCGATTGCGCTGGACACCGTGCCGGATCATCTGGTGGTGATCGGTGCCGGTGTCATCGGATTGGAACTGGGTCAGGTCTGGGCGCGTCTGGGTGCCAAAGTCACGGTGGTTGAATATCTCGACCGTGCTCTGCCCGGCATTGATGGAGAGATCGCCAAGCTGGCACAGCGCGCCCTGTCAAAGCGCGGGCTGAAATTCCAACTGGGCAGGGCGCTGAAATCGGTCGGGAAAACCGACGCGGGCCTGTCCCTGATCGTGGACCGGGTTGGCAAGGACAAGGAAGAAGTGATCGAGGCCGACAAGGTCCTGATCGCTGTAGGCCGCCGCCCTGTGACGCGCGGACTGGGGTTGGAAGATCTGGGCGTTGCCATCAACCAACGCGGTTTTATCGAGGTCGATGGAGCGTTCCAGACCTCGGTGCCCGGTATCTATGCGATTGGCGATTGTGTGCCAGGGCCAATGCTGGCGCATAAGGCCGAAGAAGATGGCGTCGCCTGTGTTGAAATACTGGCCGGTCAGGCTGGACATGTGGATTACAACACTGTTCCGGGCGTGGTTTATACCGACCCCGAAGTTGCCTCGGTAGGATTGACCGAGGAGGCGCTGAAAGAGGCTGGCACTGACTACGCGGTCGGCAAGTTCGCCTTCATGGCAAATTCGCGCGCGCGCTCGACCGGCGAAACCGACGGTGCGGTCAAGGTGCTGGCCGATCCCAGCGGCAAGATCCTCGGCGCGCACATCTGCGGAGCGCATGGCGGCGACCTGATTGCCGAGCTGGTTCTGGCCATGACCAAAGGCGCAACAGTTGCTGAAGTTGCCGCAACCTGTCATGCGCACCCTGCCATGGGCGAGGCGGTCAAAGAGGCCTGCCTTGACGCCCTGGGCCGTGCGATTCACGCTTAACGAGGATCAGCCAGATGACCATCCAGCTTCGCCCTCGCCACCCGGAAAAAGCCAAAAAGGCTGACAGTGTCATTCCGCGTAAACCGAAATGGATTCGGAAGAAACGGGTTGAAAGCGCAGAGTATTACGAAACCCGCCGCCTGATGCGTGACCATAATCTGGCTACCGTTTGCGAAGAGGCTGCTTGCCCAAATATCGGCGAATGCTGGTCCAAGCGCCACGCCACCATGATGATCATGGGCGAGGTCTGTACCCGTGGCTGTTCCTTCTGCAACGTTGCCACTGGCCGCCCCGACGCTCTGGACCAGTTCGAACCCGGCCGTGTGGCCGTTGCGGTGAAAAAGCTGGGCCTGCGTCATGTCGTGATCACCTCGGTTGACCGGGATGATCTGGCTGATGGCGGCGCTGAACATATTGCCCAAACCATCCGTGCTGTGCGCCACCAGAATCCCGGCACAACGGTAGAAGTTCTGACCCCCGACTTTCTGGGCAAAGGGGACGCGGCCGATCTGGTATTTGCGGCCGCCCCCGACGTATTCAATCACAATCTCGAAACGGTTCCGCATCTGTATCCTACAGTGCGTCCGGGCGCGCGGTATTACACTTCGCTGCGTCTGTTGGACGATGCCAAGCGCGCCAACCCCGAGATCTTTACCAAATCCGGCCTGATGGTCGGGCTGGGTGAAAGCCTTGGCGATGTGCGGCAGGTGATGGATGACCTGCGCGCCGCGAATGTCGATTTTCTGACAGTGGGGCAATACCTGCAGCCGACCGCAAAACATCACCCGATTGACCGGTTCTGGACACCGGAAGAATTCGCCCAGCTTGAGCAGATCGCACGCTCAAAGGGCTTTCTGCACGTGTCAGCCACGCCGCTGACCCGTTCGTCGTTCCACGCGGACGAAGACTTTGCCGCCCTCAAGCAAGCTCGCCAACGGGCGATTGCTGCCGGGGCATAATCCAAACGCGCTAGGGAGGAATACCATGGAAGCGTTAAATTCAATCGTAGGGGCCATCAATGGCGTCGTGTGGGGGCCGCTGATGCTGGTCCTCATTCTTGGCGTTGGCTTCTTCCTGCAGGTGGGGCTGAAATTCATGCCGATCCTGCGTATCGGCACGGGCTTTAAGCTGCTGTTTGCCGGTCGAGAAAGTCAGGGCGATGGGCAGATCAGCCCGTTCAACGCACTGATGACGTCGCTGTCGGCGACCATCGGTACGGGTAACATCGCCGGTGTGGCTACTGCTGTCTTCCTGGGCGGTCCGGGCGCTTTGTTCTGGATGTGGATGACCGCCCTGGTGGGCATGGCCACCAAATATGCCGAGGCTGTTCTGGCGGTGAAATACCGTGAGAAGGACGAGCTGGGCAACTTTGTCGGTGGTCCGATGTACTACATCAAGAACGGTCTGGGTGCGAAATGGGCCTGGCTGGGTGTTGCATTTGCCCTGTTCGGCGCAGTTGCAGCCTTTGGTATCGGCAACGGTGTGCAAGCCAATGGTGTTGCACAGGTTCTCGAAGCCAATTTCGGCCTGAATACCTCGGTCACCGGTGTGGTGCTGATGGTTCTGACCGCCGCTGTAATCCTGGGTGGTATCACGCGTATCGGTGCCGTTGCCGGTAAACTGGTTCCGTTCATGGCGATTGCCTATATCATCGCGGGTCTGCTGGTTCTGCTGATCAATATCGGTGAAATCGGCAATGCTGTGTCGTTGGTCTTCACCTACGCCTTCACACCCTCGGCCGCCGAAGGTGGTTTTGCGGGCGCCGCCGTTTGGGCCGCCATCCGCTTTGGTGTGGCGCGCGGTGTCTTCTCGAACGAAGCCGGCCTGGGTTCCGCGCCAATCGCGCACGCAGCAGCAGAAACCAAAGGTCCGGTAAACCAGGGCCTGATCGCGATGCTGGGAACGTTCATCGACACTATCATCGTCTGCTCGATCACCGGTTTGGCAATCATCGCCTCAGGTGCGTGGACCACGGGTGAATCCGGTGCCGCGTTGACTTCGGCCGCCTTCGAAATGTCGTTGCCGGGCATTGGTGGCTATTTGATCGCCATCGCGCTGTCGATCTTTGCCTTTACCACCATCCTCGGTTGGTCGTTCTATGGCGAAAAATGCGTCGAGTTCCTGTTGGGTGTGAAATCTTTGGTGCCGTACCGCGTCTTGTGGATTATCATGATCTACTTCGGCGCAACCGCG
The DNA here is from genome assembly GCF_059610485.1 of Ruegeria sp. CDSC081. Lineage (NCBI taxonomy): Bacteria > Pseudomonadati > Pseudomonadota > Alphaproteobacteria > Rhodobacterales > Roseobacteraceae > Ruegeria > Ruegeria sp. CDSC081. The sequence continues at coordinate 94,908 of NZ_JBXWNS010000013.1, forward strand.
GATCTGGGCTTTATCTGGCTGCTTGCAGATACGCTGAACGCCATGATGGCTATCCCGAACCTGATCGCCTTGGCATTACTGAGCCCAATCGTCTTCAAATTGACGAAAGAGTTCTTTGCCTCCGGTGGCAAGTCCGAAGAGCCGGGCGGCACGCCTGCCGAATAAACCGGGCACTGAAAACCTACGGGGGGCCATTCCGGCCCCCCGACTTGAAACAGAATTCCTATCTCGAGGAGAGGCGTGATGGCCACGAAAATCCTGCTGCCGATTGATCACTCTGACGACCGTTCCTGGAAACAGGCATTGCCGGTCGCATTGGAACAGGCGAAATTCTACGGTGCCGAACTGCACGCGGTCGCCGTCATCCCCGAGATCATCCAGCTTCCGAACCTGCCTGCCAATTATGGCGCGGGTGCCAGAGAACATGTGCGTAACGCGGTTCAGACCATTTTGGACAATTGTGGCGCTGCTGGCGTAGCTGTCCATGTCCAAGAGGGCAGCGTCTATCGCGAAATTCTGAAGCTTGCTCATCAAGAGGGCTTCGACCTGATCGTCATGGCGTCGACCAAGGGCGATTTCCCGAATTATGAAATTGGTCCGAACCTGGCACGCGTGGTGCGCAATGCGCATTGCACCGTCATGGTAGTTCGTGACCAGTCCCGCTGATCGAAAGGTACCTGAAATGACGGATATTAAGCGCACGCCTTTGCATGGTTTGCATGTTGAGTTGGGTGGGAAGTTGGTTGATTTTGCGGGCTG
>NZ_JBXWNS010000014.1:0-48483 GCF_059610485.1 Ruegeria sp. CDSC081
AATTTACCACTCCCCTTGATTAGGCGGCGCAACGACTATGGACTGCGTGTTGAATAACTGGCACTCGTGAACCGGACCTATTGGACGCATCAAATGCCCAAGATTGTTGATCATGAATCCCACAGCCGTGACCTTGCGCAACTTGCGGCTAACCAAGCTGCCGGAAGTAAAGTTACTCAATTTGTCCACCCACTATGCCAAACCGTTCGACGATAACATCCAGCGATTTGCGGCAATGTTGTATGTCTTCGCGAGCGTTCTTTCTGATCGCATTCAGCACCAGCAAACGCCGTGGCGTCGGATACCAACGGTTGAAATCAATGCCAAAGCATTTGTGGGCATCCATGTCTAGGTTTTTGAGGCTCAACAGTAGGTTGTGATACGATTGTGTCATGGTGGCCGCTGTGAATGCGACCTTGCTTTTGCGAAGCAATGCCTCGAGATCAAGGAAATACAGCCCGGATGTCCGCAAGCTTCCGTTAAAATACAAATGAGAAAGCATAAAGCTTGCGTAGGTCGTAAGAATATGTATGGCGTGACGGGTATTGACAGATAGTAAGACGCCGTTCGGCGACAGGCATGGTTTCCAATCTTCCGGGCGTACATTGCGCATCAGGCTGCCCGTGCAATTAACGAAGATACAACCTTGTTCGACTGCAAGACGTTTTCCGCTTCGCATTACCATCTGCGGCCCGGATCCAGCGTCAACGACATCGTCGAGATAGTCCCATATCTTTTCTCGTAAACCCGCTTCAATCCGCTGGTTCTCATCTTCCGCAAGGAGGCCATAGATGTAGTTCATGCTTCTTGGGTCTGGGTTGGTGGCGTAATTCGCGATGAAATGCTTGCGCACAACCTCTTCGTTGTGGCCGTCGAACCGGATGACGCAATCGCGAAACACCTGTGCCGCTAACGCTCCACCGACCCACCTGCGAATTCCAGTCGGAAAAAACTTCGTTCTGTTCAGGTAATAGGTTCCGTTCCCATTGATAAGCGAGACAGGCCGGCCGTTGTTTTCGTTCAATATTTCAAGAACCGTGTCCAATCCCGTTTTACCGCCGCCGACTACGTAGACCGGGGCATTCGGAGAGGTCGAAAGTGTCTCCCTAAGTTCAGATGGCGTGATTGAAAGTACTTGTCTTGACGACAGCGACATGCGCTCGGGCACCTGATAGTAGAACCCGGATGCATGTATGACACGGTTTGCTTCGACGCAGATGATCTCGTGCGGACGCCCCGTCGGATGCACATAAACTTCCGCGCTCCATCGGCCGGATTTCACGACTTCTTTGATGTCTGTCGCAACATGGCCGAAGAGTTGCTCCAGCGTTAGCAGGCGGCCTATTGTCTCTAGGCACCTGGCCAGATGTGCCTGAACTTCATCGCGCGCGGCAAGGTACTGTCTTGGGTTACGCCAGTTCCACCGCATATTTCCAACTGTAAAAAGAGGATGAGGTTGATGCAAACGCACGTAGTCATAAGCCACAGTCCACATACCACCGGGCTTGGCCTTTTCATCGACCAGCAATACCCGCGCGGATTTGGGAAGATAAACCGAAGCGGCATGCAATGCATTGAGTCCCGCAATCCCGGCCCCCACTACGACCAGGTCATAATGTGGTTTCCGGGTTTCGGGTCTGTGGTAGCTCTCATTTTGCTCCTTTTGGTCGAGCACAGCGTGACTCCTTTGTAAAAAGAGACCTGCAACCTACGCTAATTGGCGTGGGCGGAGAACAGGCAGTACAAACAGACCCATTGTGTCCAGGCCAGCAAGCTGCTGACGGACGCCTAGTCTGAATTCATTGCGACAAAGTCAATTTGCAGGCAAAGTTCCGAACACAACAGGTTCGCTTCGGTCCTGTACACTGACTCATCCGATTGGTCGGCTTCTAAACAGTCAGCAAGCACTTGCGTCGCTGCGGGTTGAAAAACACGTTGTCCGCTTCGCTTGCAAAAATCGTAGGCCGTGCGCGCTTCCTTTGTTGCATCAGACAGCCTTCCAGTCCTACGCAATGTATCAGCCAGCAACGCGCGAAACAGTGGAGCAGCCAATGCAACGCCCTTGGTCGCCAAATGCAATGTATCTTTCATCTCCAGGATCGTGCTGCTGCTCGCACCAAAGAGCTTTGACTCGGACCAGATGCGGAGAAACCGACTATGGGCTCCCCAAGCTGTAACGTCATTTGTTTCGCAATACGGAATGGCAACTTCCGCCAGTTCAAGCACTTTTCCGAAATTTCCAAGAAAGCAATGGGCGTAGATTTCTGCCGTGTAAGACCATCCGATTGTTGCCGGATGTCCCAGAGAGTGTGCTGCCGCAAGGTTGTTCGAGAGCAAATTTGTCGTTGCGGTATGATCCCCCTTTAGTGCTAGGCTCACGGCCCGAAATCCTAACGCCGCGATCAAACAATCGGAACCAAATCTCGTCATCATCGCTAGGGCTGACTCTCTCTCGTAGTGTACAGTTAACTGATCAATGTGCTGGTTCATCTCGGGAAAATTCGCGAGAAAGAAGTTGATGTAGGCGAGCATCCTGTGCGCCTGGCAAAGATACCGGTCCTGGTCCTTTTCTGTTGCGAGTTGGAACATGTGCTGCGCCGGTTCCCTTGCCGCGTCGAAATGTGACGAAAAGTGAAACCCGGCGAATATGCCGTAGATAACCTGGCATCGCTGATCCAGATCGTCGATCGTATCGATCAGTGATAACGCATTCCGAAAAGCGTTAACCGTTTTCTCTTCGGCCGGTCCTCTGGCAACATATGACGCCTGACCGAGCCCGAGATGCATTTCGAATGCCAGTCTTCGCAACACCTCGTCGCTTTCGGCGTTGTCCGCAACCAGCTTCAATCCTTTCGAGTACAACGTGACCGCATCCTTTGGAGCGCCGCGGCTGAGCGCGAGCGACGCCGCCTTTCGCCAAAGTGGTGTAGCTTGGTGGACCATGCCGGCTTGCGTCCAATGATAGGCAATTACTTCCGGAGATGTGGGCGGCCTGTTATTGTCGTCCATTGACAACACGCTTGCCACCCGGGCGTGCAACGCGGTCTTTGCCCGGCGAATTTGGCTGCCATATGCAACATCGCGGATCAGGGAGTGTTCGAACACATAATCCTGATTTTCTTCCAGCGTATGCAGCAACCCCGCCTGGACCGCGCTGTTCAAGCCAGAGTTTATCTGCTCTAGCGGAACGTTCAGGACCTCCGAGAGCAGGTTGGGGCCAAACGGCCCCCCCAGTGCGGCCGCGACCTGTAGTAGATGTCTCGTCGGAGCCTCCACAGTATCCAGACGCGCCTGAAGGCTTTCGTGGAGGGTCAGGGGAACGCGTGACACAACATCTCCGGTAACACCCGCCTGATCGGTCTCATGGTCGCTTAGCATGACCTTTGCCAATTCCACCAGGAACAAGGGCATTCCCTCGGACCGTTCGACCAGTGTAGACCGGGCCTTGGCATCCAAACAGTTCTTGCCATCCAGCGAACTGATAATCGCCATGGACACGTCCGGGTTCAGTGGCGCCAACTCGACCGCTTCATGGGCTACCCAAGACGCAAGTTTCTGATGGTCGCGGTCCCGGCACCCCAAAAGAACCATGAGCGGCGCGCCTGCGTCTTCCTCCGCGATCTGCAGCAAGGCATCATTGGTCGCTGAATCAATCCATTGGATATCGTCGGCCACAACCAGAACCGGGCCTTCCTTGACCCGAGCAAAGATCAGCTTGGACAAGGAAGATAGAATGCTGACCATTCTCTTTTTAGGCCCAAGTTTCGTTGGGGTTTTTGCGACACCGGCAAGCAAGTCTTCGATCGCCTGACGCTCGTCACTGTCAAGCGTGGCCCCAGTCACAGCATTTAGCCTCGCAAGCGTGCTGCCCGATTCGTTGTCGGACTCCGTTTGTATCTGGTGCAACAGCAATTCTCGAATAGGATGCAACGGGCTATGTGCATAAATTGGCGACCCGCGGAGCAGCAAAACGCTGGCAGCTTCGTGTCCGACTTCTTCCAAAAACAGATTTATGAGGAAGCTCTTGCCAATGCCTGGCTCACCCTTGACCAGCACGACCTGTTTTACACCCGCCTGAACCTTTTTCCATTTGGCCCTCAGCTCGCCCAGTTCCCTCTCGCGCCCTGTTGCGACGGAATCGTTGCTTTTTTGTTCCAAGGCGGGGAGCGCGGTGGACAATTCGGTTCCCTCGACTGTCCAAAAGGGGACATCCACACCAAAGCCCTTGAGGGACACATGTCGTGGGCCGCTCAGCGGAACCATGTCGGCAACAAGGCCATGTGTGCTCTCCGATATTCCGACGGCACCGATATCGACGGCGCTTTGAATTCGGGCGGCTAGAAAAACCGCGGATCCTGTGATCGTCATTTGCAGCTCGCCGTCGCTACCCCTGCTGGGCTTAATGACCGCCTCACCAGAGGCGACCCCTATGCGCGTTTGCAGCCTCGATCTCAGTTTCTGGTCAAACCGTTGCACCTTGCGACTAATTTCAACGGCAGCGGATACCGCACGAAGCGCAAAGGCATCAAGCGCATCTGCGTAACCAAACACTGCGACCACGCCATCGCCGGCAAACTGATAAATCGATCCGCCGAAGTCTTCGACGACCTCCTGACAGAGCTGATAATACGCGTCCATCAACTCGAACAGATCGTCGGTGCCGAGTTCAGAGGCCAGGGCGGTCGAGTCAACTAGGTCGCAGAAAATCGCCGTGAGCAAGCGCCGCTCGCCACTTTCCTCTTTTAAATCAAGTTGATCTCGCTTCATCGGTCATCTTTCCACACGACAATCACCGGCAAAACACAGGCAAACCGACTAAGGTCGAGTATCGCCGCTTGGTCAAAGCAGTCAACTCTGGCACACTTTCTGCAGGTATCATGTCGATTGGGGGCCTGCCGCCATGATGTATTTAACGAAGTTATTCACGAAGTTATTTAAGAGGTTTCCGACCTTCTTCTATTTTTTGTTTCAATCCGGTCTGATATCTCGGCTCTTCTCCCGGGCATTCATTAACTTTATTGCAAACTCGATGCCGCCACGCCCGCGACCACTATCGCTCGCCTCACCTTACACGTCCTGGCGCTCTTTGACCGACAAGAGCTTTACCGGACGCCACCTGCCACCAGAAAAGTACCAAGACCTGCCGGATGTGGATTCGGTCGCGCAATTGTGGCGACGGGGCGAGCGGGAAATACCATCCATCAAGTCCAGCATGCTGTTTTCTTTTTACGCCCAATGGCTGACAGACAGCTTTCTGAGAACGGATCTCGGGTGCACGAAACGGAACCATTCAAACCATGAGTTGGATCTTTGCCAGATCTACGGGCTGGGTCCCGATCAAACGAAGGCCTTACGAGAAAAGAAGGACGGACTCCTGAAATCCCAAAGACTTCAGAAACAGGGAGATGAGGAATTTCTTCCCTACCTTTTTGATCAAGACAAAATCGGAATCGATCCGAAGAAATTTGCCGCGCAGCCGCAGGCGTTCGTTCATAAAGACTTTGCAAAATTACACGATCTCAAACGTCTCAAAGCTGTTTTCGGGAACTCGAACCCTGAGAATCTGAGGTACTATTTCGCCACCGGTCTGGAGCACGGAAACTCTTCTCTCGGCCAGACACTTCTTAACACGATCTGGATGCGCGAGCATAACCGTATTGCCCGCATGCTGCGCGACAGCACGGCTTTGACCGATGACGACGAAATCTTTGAGAGAGCGCGAAACATCAACATCGTCCAGTACCTGCGGATAATCATACGCGACTACATTCGGCATATTTCCCCGATAGATGTGGCGTTGGATATCGTGCCAGGCATGGCTGAGCGGAAGAAATGGTATCGGGAAAACTGGATCGCGATCGAGTTCAATCTTTTGTACCGCTGGCACTCGATGGTCCCGGATGAGTTTCAGATTGGAGACCAAAGTTTTGACCAGATGGAACTCAAGGCCCCCGATCTGCTCAAAAAGTTCGGGATTGAAAAGCTGATCACGGCCGCGACGCAGCAAAAGGCCGGGCGGATAGGGTTGCAAAACACGCATAAGATGTTCTTTCAACCCTTCAAAGTTGGCGACACAACACATGACAGTGTCATGGTTCGGTCCGTAAAAATGGGCCGGGATGCGGAAATCGGAAGATATGTCGACTACCGAAAAGCCTTCGGCTTGAAACCCCTTAAGGGGTTCGCCGATCTGACCGGAGATTCTGGGCCGGACGAACAGAGACTGCGCAGGAAGCTAGATGAACTCTATTCGGGGAAAGACGACCTGAGAGAGCTTGAATGGCACGTCGGCGTGTTCGCCGAAAAGGCTCAAGAAGGTCGTCCTTTCGGCGATCTGATGTCACGAATGGTCGGTTACGATGCCTTCACGCTTGCGCTCACGAACCCGCTTCTGTCCCAGCAGGTATACACTGACGACACCTTCACTCAGCAGGGGCGGCAATATCTTGAAAACACGGACACACTGGGCCAGGTCATTCGGCGAAACGTCACGAGACCCAATTCCGTGTGCGCGTCCTTTACAACGCCCCGCGCTGTTCCGGGTTCTTATGGCCTCCCGGGCCTTGGCGTCGTTGTTGATACGCTTGACTTCCTATTCATTTCGGGGTGGCGCAGATTTTTCGAGAAGCGGAAGAAATATTACAATAGCTCGGTGTTCAAATCAGGGTTTTTGATACGGTCAATTGTTGTTCTGGACAAATTGGGAATGGAACCGTTTCTGAATTGGAATGATGGACGGCTGAAAAAGACCTTTGGATTTGGTTGGGCCGCACCGCCGGCTCGACTCATCGGCAACACAATCCCAAGCATATTTACCGATGGTCCGGCGCACGACGCATTCAAGCGCCTATACAGTGCGATACTGACCCAAAATGCGCCGACGTTGAAATCAACGTTCGAAAACGTCGTCTATGACCACGCCTCCGGATGGGAGACCACATCGGGGCAGCCGATGCGGAGCGCGATTGAAGATTTTGCGGCGGATTTTGTCTTCCGTTGGTATCTGGGAGACGGCCCGGATACTGCGGATGTCAAAAAGGTCTACCTGAAGATATTCAAGTACAAACCGTTGATCTCGCTCATCAATTCTCTTGGGCTTTATGGCGGGAAAGCAGAGTACAAAGGGCTCACAAACTTCGTGCGTTCGTCTGACAGGTTCAAAAACTATTGCGAATTGGCCAAGGAAAATATGAACCTCGACGACCCCGAGGAAATCTTGCACCAACTGCTCTTCGTTCTTGGGGTCAACAATTTTCTGGGTCTGCAAAACATCGCCAAGTCAATCTGGGCTGAGTTATCCAACAATGAATACGTCGCGAACGATATCAAGAAAGAGCTGATCGAAGCAGGAGCCAGCCGATTGCGTGAGACCAAATTCGCCGCTCTGAGTTCCTCGAAGAAGCTGGACAACTTCCTGCTTGAAGTGCTTCGCAAACATCCTCCGGTCTTCTTTATTTTTGGAACCGCCACGCAGAACTTCTGTTTGAAAACCTCGACCGGAGTCTACCGGATTGCCAAGGGCGACAAGCTGACCGGGGTCATCCCGATGGTTCAAATGGATCCGGATGTCTACGACAATCCGGACGATTTTAGACCGGATCGCTTTGAACGGGGCGCATGCCCAGGCAATCTGGTCTGGCCCCACGCCTCTCATACCGCCGCTGTCAAGAGTGACGACCATGGTTGCCCAGGACGTGACTACGCGTTCGATTTCGGCAGGCTCTTCTGCAGCTTCCTGTTGCTCGATTGCGATTGGCATATGGAAAAGCAGATCTGGAGCGACAGGGAACTAAACTTAAATGTCGCCGCGCCGAAGGGCGACATGGTTGTCAATCATTTCCACCTGTTGTGAAGCGGTTTGGTTGAGCGGCCAATTCAGAACCGCTATCCAACAGTGGGTTTGGTCGGGCCTTTCTGGTGGCATTTCGAGGCCAGCAGAGGCAAGGCACGAGCGGCCAAACAAAGTACTTGATTCTCGGAGCCAGAGCATTCGAGGCACAGGAAGTTAAAATTCACCGCGGCTAAGCCTATCATTCCTTTTGCAATGAAAATGGCAATAAGCCGCAGGTCCACACGACGACGAGCTGCAAAAAAAATCGGCAATCCGCATGCGACCAGCCTTTTTCGTTCCTCAGCAAAATGAGTTTCTGCAAGAGCGCTTTGTAAGCTTCTGCATGTACAGAATGCGCGTCGCTGACCTTGATGGCTGGTGCAGAGTTGGGATGGAGCAACTTCCCGCTTGAATGGCCGCTTTGATCTTTCTTACGGGATGCTCTCGCGGATGCAGCGAACTTCGGCTTTCGTCCCTTCAAGTCGGAAAGCTGGAAGAACACCATACGCTCAAAGGTGGGCTATAAGGTGGATAGAAATACAGATACCCGCCTTAAGCGATTGAAAAATATTATAATATTATGGATATTTGGTGCCCAGGAGAGGACTCGAACCTCCACGTCCATACGGACACTAGCACCTGAAGCTAGCGCGTCTACCAATTCCGCCACCTGGGCAGGTGTCGTGGAGGGGCGTTTAAGCCTACTGGCGGAAGGCGTCAACCGGATTCGGAAAGTTTTTTGAAAGTTTTTTGACCACTGCTTTCAACCGTCTTTGCCGCGTTGCTTTTTCGTGGCTGCGCGGCGTTATTGCGCCTTGTTTGAAAGGGCATTGGGCGGTAGATCGGATCAGGACCCAATAGCAGGAGCCCTCAAATGTCCAAACTGGTCACGATTTATGGCGGATCCGGATTTGTCGGCCGATATATTGCGCGACGTCTGGCGAATGATGGCTGGCGCGTTCGGGTTGCGGTGCGCCGTCCGAACGAAGCGATGTTTGTTAGACCCTATGGTGCGGTGGGGCAGGTCGAACCTGTCCTGTGTAACATCCGCGATGACGCTTCGGTTGCTTTGGCGATGCGGGGGGCTGATGCGGTGGTGAACTGTGTTGGTGTGTTGAACGAGATTGGCCGGAATGAATTCGATACCGTTCAAACCGAAGGGGCTGAACGCGTTGCGCGTCTAGCAGCCGCTGAAGGTGTAACCCGTATGGTCCATATCTCGGCCATTGGTGCTGATGCCGAGGCGGGGAGCGAATACTCTCGTACCAAAGCGCAGGGCGAGGCCGGTGTTCTGGCGCATATGCCGGGTGCAATGATCCTGCGCCCTTCGGTGATTTTCGGAACCGAGGATCAGTTCTTCAACCGTTTCGCTGCGATGACCCGGATGGGGCCATTTCTGCCGCTGGTCGGGGCCCAGACGCAATTTCAGCCGGTCTATGTGGATGATGTCGCTAAGGCTGCGGTGCAGGGCGTGCTGGGGCAGGCCAGCGGGGGTGTCTACGAATTGGGCGGACCCGAAGTGAAAACCTTCCGTGCGTTGATGCTGCAGATGCTGGATGTGATCAACCGCCACCGGATTATCCTTGGGATTCCCTTTTGGGTGGCCCGGATCATGGCGGGAATGCTGGACATAATGAAATTTGCGAGCTTTCAGTTGTTTCCGAACAATATCTTGACGCGTGATCAACTCAAGAATCTGCGTCACGACAATGTTGCCTCAGATAGCGCGCTTGGCTTTGCCGATCTGGGGATCGAGCCGGCGACGCTGGAATCGGTCCTGCCGGATTATCTGTGGAAGTTCCGCCCCTCGGGTCAGTATGATGACATACAGAACTCGGCCAGCAATATGCGGACCTGATCAGCTGTAGGCGATGACCAGTAGGATTGCGCCCACTACTACGCGGTAGATCACGTATGGCGTAAAGCTGACGCTGCGCAACAGGCGCATCATCAGCGACAAGGCAAGCAGCGCGGACAGAAACGCAAAGAACGCAGCAACAGCACTGTCGAACGCCAGTTGGGCATTTGCCTGGCGGATGACCTCTGTGGACAGCAGCGCTCCGGATGCCAGAATCGTGGGTATGGACATCAACATCGCGATGCGTGCACCGTCTTCGCGGCTGTATCCAAGCTGGCGCGCCCCGGTGATCGTGATCCCGGACCGGGATGTTCCGGGGATCAGCGCCAGGACTTGCCACAGGCCCATGATCATCGCATCGCGCAGGCCCCAGTCAGAGGTTTCTTTGCTTTGCGGCCCTTTCTGGTCCATCCAGTAGAGCAATATGCCGAACCCCAGCATCGTCCAGCCGATGACCGTCATTGAGCGCAGAGACTGGCTGAGCCCGGTTTTGAACAGGATCGCTCCGACAATGACGGTTGGGATCGTGGCCAGAATCAGCCCCAGGGCCAATCGGGCTTGTGGTGTATCGGTGCGCCCCAAAAGAGCCTGCGGCAGTCCGGAAATCGCCATTTTCACATCAGACCAGAAATACAGAATTACGGCGCCCAGAGTGCCCACATGCACAGCGACATCGATGGCCAACCCCTGATCGTCCATACCGGTCAGGCTGGGTAAAAGTATCAGATGACCCGAAGATGAGATCGGCAGAAATTCGGTAATTCCCTGAATGACTGCTGCAAGAATCAACTGAAAAAGACTCATTTACCTGCCCGTGCTGCCGTCACGTGTTCTTTGTGATCCCTGCGTATAAGCGCGGTAAGGAAAAGAAAAGGATGCAAATAGGTCCGAAACGGAACTAAAATCCTGTATTTCTCACTGGCCATCGGTGGAATCCCGCAAAGTTTTTGAAAAAAGGTCAGCACACTTGACTTTTAATCTCCCTACGCATCTTTTAAAGAGGCGCGACCAAGCCAATTCATGGAGTCTGACCCGTGGCCAAGCAACCGATGCTGAAATTTGTGCAGATCGACCGAGTAATGCCGGAAAAACGGGCCGCCGATGCCCGCACGGAAGACTTTGACGAAATCTATGCCGAATTCGCTGCTGCCAAAGCTGAAGAACAGGCCAGCCGCTGCAGCCAATGCGGTGTGCCTTATTGTCAGTCGCATTGCCCGCTGCACAACAACATTCCCGACTGGCTGAACCTGACCGCAACGGGCCGTCTGGAGGAGGCCTATCACACCAGTCAGGCCACCAACACCTTCCCCGAGATTTGTGGGCGCATCTGCCCACAGGACCGCCTGTGTGAAGGGAATTGCGTGATCGAACAATCCGGGCACGGCACTGTTACCATTGGCTCGATCGAGAAATATATCACCGACACAGCCTGGGAAAAGGGGTGGGTCAAGCCGGTCGTACCGGGTGCTGAGCGCCGCGAAAGCGTCGGCATCATCGGCGGCGGCCCTGGTGGACTGGCAGCGGCGGACATGCTGCGCCGTGCGGGTATTCAGGTCTCCGTGTATGATCGCCATGACCGGGCAGGCGGACTGCTGATGTATGGAATTCCGGGTTTTAAGCTGGAAAAAGACGTTGTTCAGCGCCGCAATGACCTGTTGGTTGATGGCGGGGTTGAGTTTGTTCTGAATTGCGACGTGGACGCCGCCAAATTCGCGGAAATCCGTTCCAAACATGATGCGATTATCATCGCAACCGGCGTTTACAAGTCGCGCGACCTGTCCATGCCTGGGAGCGGTTTGACGGGTATTGAAAAGGCCATCGACTTCCTGACAGCCTCGAACCGCAAAAGCTTTGGCGATGAGGTCGAAGATTTCGACAATGGCCGTTTGAATGCCGAAGGCAAAAAAGTTGTCGTGATCGGTGGCGGTGATACCGCGATGGATTGCGTGCGGACTTCGATCCGTCAGGGTGCGACCTCGGTCAAATGCCTGTATCGCCGCGACCGCGCGAACATGCCCGGATCGCAGCGCGAAACGCAGAATGCCGAGGAAGAAGGCGTCGTATTCGAATGGCTAAGCGCACCAAAGGGCTTTACCGGCGATGATCAGGTTTCCGGCGTTATGGTCCAGAAGATGCGTCTGGGTCAGCCCGATGCCACTGGTCGTCAGGCCCCCGAGTTGATCGAAGGCGCGGATTATGTCGAAGACGCTGATCTGGTGATCAAGGCGCTGGGGTTCGAGCCCGAAGACCTGCCCACCCTGTTTGGCCAGCCTGACCTGCCCGTGACCCGCTGGGGCACTGTAAAAGCAGCATTCGAGACCGGCGAGACCGAGATGGACGGGGTCTATGCCATCGGTGACATCGTGCGCGGTGCCTCGCTGGTGGTCTGGGCGATCCGCGATGGGCGCGACTGCGCCGACGCGATCCTTGACCGTTTCAACAACACGGCTGCGGTTGCAGCCGAATAAGCCCCGCGACAGGAGGGACAGAGATGCCCGAATTGCAAGGCCAATGTATGTGCGGCGCGGTCACAGTGACTGCCACCCCGGCGAAAGAGTCGTTGGGCGCGTGCCATTGCGACCAGTGTCGCCGCTGGACTAGCTCGATGCTGATAACGTTTCCCGCGCAAGAGGGGTATGCGGCCCTTGGGCCGGTTAAGACCTTTACGTCCTCGGACTGGGCGGAACGTGCATTTTGCGCCGATTGCGGATCGGCCCTGTGGTACCGGATTACGCTGCCGGGTGAAATGCAAGGGCATACCCAAATGGCAGCAGGCCTGTTCGACGACACGGACAATCCGCTGCAACTGGAACTTTATATCGACAAAAAGCCTGACGGGTACGCGTTCGCAGGCGAGCGTCGGCAGATGACCAAAGCTGAGGTCGAAGCCATGTACGGCCTGCCGGAAGAAGGAGACAGCCAATGACCAAATATGATGCCGATTGGGTACGGGCCGAAGAAGCCAAACGTCAGTTCATGGCCGAAAACGGTCTCTATTCCGAGAAAGAAGAGCATTCGTCCTGCGGTGTGGGTCTTGTGGTCTCAGTTGATGGCAAGCCGTCACGCAAGGTTGTGGATGCTGGCATCGCCGCGCTCAAGGCGATCTGGCACCGCGGCGCGGTAGATGCGGATGGCAAGACCGGCGACGGCGCGGGTATCCATGTGCAGATCCCGGTTCCTTTCTTCTATGACCAGATCCGTCGCACCGGGCACGAGCCCAAATTGGATCAGCTGATCGCGGTTGGTCAGGTCTTTCTGCCCCGCACCGATTTCGGTGCGCAGGAACAGTGCCGGACCATCGTGGAATCCGAAGTGCTGCGCATGGGTTATTATATCTATGGCTGGCGCCACGTTCCGGTTGATGTCACCTGCCTCGGCGAAAAGGCCAACGCGACCCGGCCCGAGATTGAGCAAATCCTGATCTCGAATTCCAAAGGCGTGGACGAAGAGACATTCGAGCGTGAGCTTTATGTCATCCGTCGCCGCATTGAAAAGGCTGCCGCAGCGGCCGGGATTTCCGGGCTGTATCTGGCTTCGCTGTCGTGTCGTTCGATCATCTACAAAGGCATGATGCTGGCCGAGCAGGTCGCGGTTTTCTACCCCGATCTGATGGATGAACGGTTCGAATCCGCCTTCGCCATCTATCACCAGCGCTATTCGACCAACACCTTCCCGCAATGGTGGCTCGCCCAGCCCTTCCGCATGTTGGCCCATAACGGTGAGATCAACACCCTCAGGGGCAACGTCAACTGGATGAAAAGCCATGAAATCCGCATGGCCAGCGGCACCTTTGGCGATTACGCCGAGGATATCAAACCGATCATCGCTGGTGGATCGTCGGATTCTGCCGCATTAGACTCTGTATTCGAAGTTCTTGTACGCGCAGGCCGCTCGGCCCCGATGGCGAAAACCATGCTGGTGCCCGAAAGCTGGTCCAAGCAGGCGGTGGAATTGCCGCAGGCCTGGCGCGACATGTATTCTTACTGCAACTCGGTGATGGAACCCTGGGATGGCCCTGCCGCGTTGGCCATGACCGATGGCCGCTGGGTCTGTGCCGGTCTTGACCGGAATGGATTGCGTCCGATGCGTTATGTGGTCACTGGAGATGGTCTTGTAATTGCAGGCTCCGAGGCCGGGATGGTCCCGATTGATGAGGCCAGCGTGACCGAAAAAGGCGCGTTGGGCCCGGGCCAAATGCTGGCCGTGGATATGAAAAAGGGCAAGCTGTATCGCGATACGCAGATCAAGAACAAGCTGGCCCGCGCACTGCCATTCGGCGATTGGGTCGGCAAGATCAACGATTTGGACGAGTCTCTGGCTGGAATCACCGAAGCGCCGATCTATGCGGGCGAGGAGCTGCGTAAGCGTCAGATCGCCGCCGGATATTCGATCGAGGAACTAGAGCAGATTCTGGCGCCAATGGCCGAAGATGGCAAAGAGGCACTGGCTTCAATGGGCGATGACACGCCATCGGCTGTTCTGTCGAAACAGTACCGTCCGCTCAGCCATTTCTTCCGCCAGAACTTCAGCCAGGTGACCAACCCTCCCATCGACTCGTTGCGCGAATATCGTGTGATGTCGCTGAAAACCCGGTTCGGAAACCTGAAAAACGTGCTGGATGAAGACAGCAGCCAAACCGAAATTATCGTGCTGGAAAGCCCGTTTGTGGGCAATGCCCAATGGGAAGCACTGGCTGAAAACTTCAATGCTCCATTGGCAGAAATCGACTGTAGCTTTGAAGCCGGACAAGGGGCGCTGGGCGCAGCTTTGGCCCGTATTAGAGCCGAAGCCGAAGAGGCCGTGCGCTCGGGCGCGGGGCATTTGGTGTTGTCCGACATGAATTCAGGTCAGGGTCGCGTGGCGATGCCAATGATCCTGGCAACAAGCGCGGTGCATTCGCATCTGACCCGCAAGGGTCTGCGCACATTCTGCTCGCTGAACGTGCGGTCGGCGGAATGCGTTGATCCGCATTACTTCGCCGTTCTGATCGGGTGCGGGGCCACTGTGGTCAACGCCTATCTGGCCGAAGATTCTCTGGCCGATCGTATTGATCGCGGGTTGCTGGATGGCAGCCTGACCGAAAATGTCGCGCGGTACCGCGAGGCGATTGACCAGGGCTTGCTGAAAATCATGGCCAAGATGGGGATTTCGGTGATCTCGTCCTATCGTGGCGGATTGAACTTTGAGGCCGTGGGCCTCAGCCGTGCCATGGTCGCCGAATTTTTTCCCGGTATGACCAGCCGGATTTCCGGCATCGGTGTTACCGGCATTCAATCCAAGGCCGAAGAGATCCATGCCAAGGGCTGGGAAAGCGGTCTGGATGTTCTGCCGATCGGTGGTTTCTATAAGGCGCGTAAATCAGGCGAGACCCATGCGTGGGAAGCGACCTCGATGCACATGCTGCAGATGGCCTGCAACAAAGCGTCTTACGAGCTGTGGAAGCAGTATTCGGCCAAGATGCAATCGAACCCGCCGATCCATCTGCGCGACCTGATGGATTTCAAACCGCTGAGCAAGCCGATCCCGATTGAAGAGGTGGAATCTATCACCTCGATCCGCAAACGGTTCGTGACGCCGGGCATGTCGCTGGGGGCGCTGTCGCCCGAGGCGCACAAGACGCTGAACGTTGCGATGAACCGGATCGGGGCGAAATCCGACAGCGGCGAGGGCGGCGAAGATCCGGCGCATTTCGTGCCGGAACCCAATGGTGACAACCCCTCGGCCAAGATCAAACAGGTGGCTTCGGGCCGGTTCGGTGTAACCGCCGAATACCTGAACCAGTGCGAAGAGCTGGAAATCAAGGTTGCCCAGGGTGCCAAACCCGGTGAGGGCGGGCAGTTGCCTGGCATGAAGGTCACCGACCTGATTGCGCGCCTGCGCCATTCGACCAAGGGTGTAACACTGATCTCACCGCCGCCGCACCACGATATCTATTCGATCGAGGATCTGGCGCAGTTGATCTATGATCTGAAACAGATCAACCCGCGCTGTAAGGTGACGGTCAAGCTGGTGGCGTCCTCGGGTGTTGGCACGATTGCTGCAGGTGTAGCCAAGGCAAAAGCGGACATTATCCTTATTTCGGGTCACAATGGCGGCACCGGCGCGTCGCCTGCGACATCCATCAAATATGCTGGTCTGCCGTGGGAGATGGGCCTGACCGAGGCGCATCAGGTTCTGGCGATGAACAACCTGCGGGATCGCGTGACCCTGCGAACCGATGGCGGCTTGCGTACCGGTCGTGACATCGTCATGGCCGCGATGATGGGGGCCGAGGAATACGGTATAGGCACTGCCGCCCTTATCGCGATGGGCTGTATCATGGTGCGTCAGTGCCAGTCCAACACTTGCCCAGTTGGCGTGTGTACTCAGGACGAAAGCCTGCGCGCCAAATTCACCGGTAACGCGGATAAGGTCGTCAACCTGATCACCTTCTACGCGCAAGAAGTGCGCGAGCTGCTGGCCAACCTCGGTGCGCGGTCGATTGACGACATCATCGGTCGGGCCGATCTGCTGGCGCAGGTCAGCCGCGGTTCGGCGCATCTGGATGATCTGGACCTCAACCCGCTGCTGATCACCGTCGATGGTGCCCATAACATCGTCTATAATCGCGACAGAGACCGGAACGCGGTGCCCGATACGCTGGACGCAGAAATCGTGCGCGATGCGGCCCGGTTCCTGAAAGACGGCGAGAAAATGCAGCTGTCTTACGCAGTGCAAAACACGCACCGAACCGTTGGGACGCGGGTTTCCAGCCATATCGTGCAAAATTTCGGGATGCGGAACACGTTCCAGTCGGATCACCTGCACGTGAAGCTGCAGGGCTCTGCCGGTCAGTCGCTGGGAGCGTTTGCAGCGCCGGGACTCAAGCTTGAAGTTTCGGGTGATGCCAATGACTATGTCGGAAAGGGCTTGTCTGGTGGTATGATTGTTGTGCGTCCACCGCAGGTCAGCCCGCTGAAGGCGGATGACAACACCATCATTGGCAACACGGTTCTGTATGGGGCCACGGACGGGTATCTGTTTGCAGCAGGCCGCGCCGGGGAACGGTTCGCTGTGCGCAATTCAGGCGCCAAGGTGGTGATCGAAGGCTGCGGCTCGAACGGGTGCGAATACATGACCGGCGGGGTCGCCGTGATCCTGGGCAGTATCGGCGCCAATTTCGGAGCGGGCATGACAGGCGGCATGGCTTACCTGTACGACCCCGACGGCAAGGCGCAGGCGCTGATGAATATGGAAACGCTGGTGACATGCCCCGTGACCATTGGCCATTGGGAAGATCAGCTGAAATCGCTGATCGAAACCCATCAGGCCGAAACCATTAGCCGCAAGGCTGCGGATATCCTGCAGCACTGGGAGGTCGAGAAGGCGAACTTTATCCAGGTCTGCCCGAAAGAGATGCTGAACAAGCTTAGCCATCCGTTGGCGGTCGAGGCAACAGCGGTTCCTGCAGAGTAATCTGAGGACTAATGAAAATGGCAACCCCGCGTGTCTTTTAAACCACGTGGGGTTTTCTTTTATTGGTCCTAGGTGGTCGTTTGCTTGTCGAAACGGGCCCAATAAGCCTAGATTTCGTCACTTTTTGTTCGGAAGTTGCGGTTAGGCTGCTTTGCAGTCGTGCGAACGCGTAGGAGTCTGTTAGATGCCAACCACCTATCTTGATCAGTTTTATTCGTTTGACCCCGCGAATCCGCCACCGGGCGGTACATCGGTAGTTGTTGATAAATTCAACCTCACCGATGTGGATGACGATGGCGAGATCGACGCGCCCAGCGGGGATACGGTAAACGGCCAGGATGTTACTTCGTCGTGGCCGGGTGATGTTGTTACGATTAACGTGACAGGCGTTGGCAATGTCACCTATACCGGCACGACCTTCTATCTTGCTGACGGAACCCGTGTCTTTACACCAACAGACGGGCAGGTTCTGCAACCGGGCACGTTTGTCTCATCAACCTTTGTCAACACGCAGGGGCCGCTAGATGTTGGCAATCTTGGCCCGCCCTGTTTCACCCCCGGAACGCTGATCGAAACGGCTGATGGCCCTCGTCTTATCGAAGATCTGAAGCCCGGCGATATGGTCATCACATCGGACAACGGTGCGCAGCCGCTGCTTTGGATGGGGCGGACCACGGTTGAGGCCGAAGGCAAGCTGGCGCCCATTCGGTTTGAGGCTGGCGTGCTGGGGCTGGAACAGCCTTTGATCGTATCGCCACAGCACCGGATGCTGGTCTCGGACTGGCGGGCGCCGTATTTGTTCGGCCATTCCGAAGTGCTGATCGCAGCGCATAGCCTGGTCAACGGGGATTCTGTTACGCGTGTTGAGGGTGGTCAGATCGACTATATTCATCTTCTATTTTCGCGCCATGAGATCGTCATTGCAAATGGGGCCAAAAGCGAAAGTTATTACCCGGGGCACGCGCTCTCTCAGTCTGACGCCGAGACAAAGGCTGAAGTTCTGGCCCTGTTTCCCGAATTGCAGACCCGCGATGCGGTCCTGCCAGAAACCGCCCGTCCCGTGATACGCCCGCGCGAGGCGCGCGCTTTGGCGATTTAATCCGTTCCAAACATCGCCGCCGCGTCGTATAGCAACAATATGGCAAAGAAAGCAGCGCGCAAATCGAGCAGTAAGAAAAGCAAGGCGTCGAAGGCAAAGAACCAGACACAATCGCGGATTCGCCGCTGGGTGACCCGCGTGGTATTCGGTCTGGTTGCGTTTGTTGTGGCGCTTGTGGTGCTTTTTTCCGTGGTGAATCCCCCGGTAACCCATACGATCTGGTCTGAATGGCGGCGGCTGGGCAAGGTTCAGCGCGATTGGGTGCCGATTGAACAGATCTCGCCCGTCATGGCGCGATCCGTGGTGGCGGCAGAGGATGCCAATTTCTGCCTGCACTGGGGGTTTGATGTCGATGCCATTCGCGATGCTTTGGAGGAAGGCGGTACACGTGGCGCCTCAACCATCACGCAGCAAGTGGTGAAGAATGTGTTCCTGTGGCAGGGGCGCAGTTGGGTGCGTAAGGCGCTTGAGACATCTCTCACCCCCGTGGTCGAGATTTTCTGGAGCAAGCAGCGCATTCTCGAGGTCTATTTGAACGTGGCCGAGACTGGCGAAGGTGTGTTTGGCGTTGAGGCCGCAGCCCAGCGCAACTTCAATGTGACCGCGGCCCAGCTGTCGCCAGTTCAGGCCGCACGTATTGCCGCAATCCTGCCTTCTCCCAAAAACAGGTCCGTTCGGGATCCGTCGGTCCGCACACGCAGACGGGCTGCCTCGATCCTCGATGGGGCGGCCACCATTCGCGCAGATGGTCGCGCGGATTGTTTCGAGGATTGAAACCCAAGGCCCTGCAAGGCTAAAGCTTGAGTGTAATCACTGGTTCGATTGGAAGCCCATGGCGCGTTTGTTTCATGTTCCCTTGTCCCCCTTCTGCCGTAAGGTGCGCCTGTCACTGGCGGAAAAGAAGATTGAGGTTGAGCTGGTCGAGGAGAAATACTGGGAGAAAGATCCCGATTTCCTGCGCCGCAACCCGGCCGGAAAAGTCCCGGTTCTGCGTCTGGACGGAAAGATCATGTCCGAAAGCAACGCGATTTGCGAATATATTGAGGAAACCCGCCCAGAACCTGCCCTGATGCCCAAAACGCCCGAGGCGCGATATGAAGTGCGCCGGTTGGTATCCTGGTTTGATGACAAGTTCCATCACGAGGTGACATCCAAACTGGTTTATGAGCGCGTGAACAAGAAAGTTACCGGTCAGGGCTATCCTGACAGCAAAAATGTCAAGCAAGGTGCCAAGGCCATCAAGTATCATCTGGATTACATGGCCTGGTTGCTGGATCACCGCCGTTGGCTGGCCGGGGATCAGATGACATTGGCCGATTTTGCGGCTGCGGCGCATCTATCGGCGCTGGACTATATCTCGGACGTAGATTGGAATCGGTCTCAGGCAGTTAAAGACTGGTATGCCAAGATCAAATCCCGACCTGCTTTCCGGTCGATTCTGGCGGATCAGGTTCCTGGGTTCAGGCCGCCCACCCATTACGCAGATCTGGATTTCTGATAGGGTCACGTAAGGGGGGCAGTCTGCCCCCAATCGCGCCTTGAGACGCGATTTCCCCCCAAAGGTATTTAGGGCCAGATGAAGAGCGGATCGGGTTTAAAGGGTAAGTTGGTGGCGCAGGCGCTGAGCGAGGGCTTTGTGTCGTGCCGTATTTGTCGCCCGTGGGATGTCCCCCTAGTGCCCGACCGGCTTGAGGCGTTCCTGCAGGCCGGATATCACGGGCAGATGGAATGGATGGCCGAACGGACCCATTGGCGGGGCGATCCGGCAGCGCTCTGGCCTGAGGCGAAATCGGTGATCATGTTGGCAGAAAGCTATGCGCCCGAACATGATCCAACCGAGATTCTGGACCACCCCGAGAAAGGGGCGATCTCAATCTATGCGCAGAACAAGGACTATCACGACCTGGTCAAGAAGCGGCTCAAAAGGTTAGCCCGCTGGTTGATAGCCGAGGCTGGTGGCGAGGTGAAGGTCTTTGTCGATACCGCCCCGGTTCCGGAAAAGGCCTTGGGTCATGCTGCGGGGTTGGGATGGCAGGGTAAGCACACCAATCTTGTAAGTCGCGATTGGGGAAATTGGGCCTTTATAGGGTCTGTTTTTACAACTCTGGACCTACCTTCGGATCAAGCAGAGGTGGATCACTGTGGATCCTGCCGGGCCTGTTTGGCCGCCTGTCCGACAGACGCATTCCCGGCGCCTTATCAGTTGGACGCGCGGCGCTGCATTTCTTACCTGACAATCGAACACAAGGGTCCGGTTGATGAAGACCTGCGCGCGAAACTCGGCAATCGGATCTATGGTTGCGATGATTGCCTTGCCGCCTGCCCCTGGAACAAATTCGCAGTCACGGCCAGTGACATGCGCTATGCAGCGCGTGAGGATCTGAAGGCTCCTCGGCTGGCGGAATTGGCTGGCCTGGACGATCCGGAATTTCGAACGAAATTCTCGGGTTCTCCGATTAAGCGGATTGGACGGGACCGGTTTGTGCGAAATGTGCTGTACGCCATTGGCAACTCGGGCCTGCAGGGGTTGATACCGATTGCACAAGGTTTGACAGAGGATCCGGATTCAGCCGTGGCAGATGCCGCGCGCTGGGCAGTCAAACAACTCTCCTAGGTGCCGCAAACAGGCTGGACGTGTCGGTGCAAACCGCTAAACCCAATCACAGCGAACAGGAAGGAGAACCCGATGGCGCTGGCTTTGGGGGTTGATACAGGCGGAACCTATACGGATGCGGTGCTGGTCCGGGATGAGACTGAGGTGATTGCTTCAGCCAAATCTCTGACAACACGAGCTGATCTGGCGATTGGCGTCGGCAAGGCGATTTCCGCGGTTCTGACGCAGGCTCAGGTGTCACCGGAGCAGATCTCAATGGCGTCGCTGTCAACGACATTGGCCACGAATGCGCTGGTCGAAGGGCAGGGTGGCCGGGTTGCCCTTGTCTATATCGGGTTCAGGGAAGGAGATCTGGAGAAGCATGGTCTGCGGGATGCTTTGAAAGGGGATCCAGCTTTGGTTGTGGCGGGCGGTCACACGCATGCGGGAACAGAGGCCAGGCCATTGGATGTTCAGGCGATTGAAGCCTTTTTAGACTCTAATCCAGGGGTTTCAGGTTTCGCTGTGGCCGGTCAGTTCGCCACCAGAAACCCGGCGCATGAACTTGAGGTCGCCCGCATTATTACTGATCGGACGGGTGCGCCGGTGACATGTTCGCACCATCTGTCGGCCAAGTTGAATGGCCCAAAACGTGCGGTGACAGCGGTGCTGAATGCACGGTTGATTGGCATGATCGACCGCTTGATCGGACGAGCACAGGATCAGCTTGTGACGCTAGGTATTTCAGCGCCAATGATGGTGGTTCGCGGCGACGGAGCGTTGATGAGCGCCGAACAGGCGCGGGATCGACCGATTGAAACGATTTTGAGCGGCCCTGCGGCCTCGATCGTCGGGGCGCGCTGGCTAACGGGAGCCGAGAACGCGCTGGTATCAGATATCGGAGGTACCACGACCGATGTCGCCTTGATCCGGGATGGCAAGCCCGCCATTGATCCCGAAGGTGCCAGGGTTGGCGGCTTTCGTACCATGGTGGAGGCCGTCGCAATGCGGACCCACGGGTTGGGCGGGGACAGTCAGGTACATGTTGTAACCGAAGGGCTGGGCGGCGGCATCTTCCTGGGACCGCGCCGTGTTTTGCCCGTATCTCTGATCGCGTCAGAAGCGCCCGACGAGGTTCACACGGCCTTGGATGCGCAGTTGCGGGCCCCAACTGTGGGTGAACATGACACCCGGTTCGCACGTCTGGTACCGGGTGTTCATGCCGAAGGTCTGGGGGCAAGGGAAACCGCCCTGGTGGATCGCTTGGGGCAGAAGGTCCTGCCGCTGTCTGATTTGCTTAAAACGCGGATGGAGACAGGCGCACTTACTCGTTTGGTGGATCGTGGAATCGTTCAGGTATCCGGCGTGACACCTTCGGATGCCAGCCATGTTCTGGGCCGTTTGGATGCCTGGGACGCAGAGGCTGCACGCAAAGCGCTGGAACTGGTGGCGCGAAAACGGATTGGCACCGGTGATATGCTGGCTGCAACACCGGATCTGTTGGCGCAGATGATCGTTGATCAGCTGACCGAACAGACCTCTTTGACCTTGTTAGAGACCGCGTTTTCAGAAGAAGCCGAAGATTTCGGCGTTCCGGCACCCGATCTGGCCCGGCATGTTTTGACGCGGAAAGGTCTGGCCGGGCATCGCGGTTTGGTGGCGCTGGACGCGGCACTGAATGTGGATGTGATCGGTCTTGGGGCGTCGGCCCCCAGCTATTACCCCGCAGTCGGGGAAAGATTGCGATGCCGCATGATTCTGCCGGAACACACGGGCGTGGCCAATGCGATTGGAGCTGTGGTTGGCAGGCTGACACTGCGCCGGGCCGGGACCGTCACCGCGCCATCCGAAGGGAGGTACAGGGTGCATCTTGAAGACGGGCCTCAGGACTTTAGCGATTCTGACGAGGCGATGGCGCTGCTGGAATCCATCCTGAGGGCTGAGGCGGAAGGAGAAGTGCGCCGGGCCGGTGCCGAGGATATCCGAGTGATCGTCGACCGGGATATCCGCACCGCCCGTATCGAAGCGCAGGAGGTCTTTGTTGAGGCAATGATCACCGTCGAGGCCAGTGGAAGGCCGCGGGTGGCGTCTGACTAGCCCCAGATCCGGGCCTAATCCTTACTCGGCCGCGTCGCGTTTGGGCAGAACCCAATCCGGGCGCGGGAAATGGCAGGTATAGCCGTTCGGGATGCGTTCAAGATAATCCTGATGCTCGGACTCGGCCTCCCAGAAATCGCCAACGGGTTCCAGCTCGGTCACGACCTTGCCGGGCCAGATGCCACTGGCATTCACATCGGCAATGGTGTCCAGGGCGACCTGTTTCTGGGCGTCATCGACATAATAAATGGCCGAGCGATAGCTCATCCCCATGTCGTTCCCTTGCCGGTTCACCGTAGTCGGGTCATGGATCTGAAAGAAAAACTCAAGCAGATCGCGATAAGTGGTCACGGTAGGATCGTAAAAGATCTCGATTCCCTCGGCATGGGTGCCGTGGTTGCGATAAGTGGCGTTGGGCACGTCTCCACCAGTATATCCGACGCGAGTGCGGAAAACGCCCGGGCGTTTGCGGATCAGATCCTGCATGCCCCAAAAGCAGCCCCCGGCAAGAACGGCGCGATGTTCGGTCATTCGATCTCCTCCACATGAATCAGGAATTCGCCATAGCCTTCGGCTTCCATCTGATCGCGATGGACGAACCGTAATGAGGCTGAGTTGATACAGTATCGCAGCCCGCCATGTTCGCGGGGGCCGTCGGGAAATACATGCCCCAAATGGCTATCGCCATGTTTCGAGCGAACTTCGGTCCGGATCATACCCAGCGAGGCATCGCGCAGTTCTTCAACATGCTCATGCACGATTGGTTTGGTGAAACTGGGCCAGCCGCAGCCGGATTCGTATTTATGCGCCGAGGCGAACAGAGGTTCACCCGAGACGATATCCACATAGATGCCGGGCTCTTTGTTGTTCAGCAGTTTGCCAGTGCCGGGCCGTTCGGTGCCGCTGTTTTGCGTGACGTGATATTCCTCGGGCGACAATGCGGCGATGGCCTCAGGGGATTTGGTGTAACGGGTCATGG
The DNA here is from genome assembly GCF_059610485.1 of Ruegeria sp. CDSC081. Taxonomy (NCBI): domain Bacteria; kingdom Pseudomonadati; phylum Pseudomonadota; class Alphaproteobacteria; order Rhodobacterales; family Roseobacteraceae; genus Ruegeria; species Ruegeria sp. CDSC081. The sequence goes on from NZ_JBXWNS010000014.1 coordinate 23,913, forward strand.
CTCCTCCGGTCGCTTTGGTGGTTCGCATTATAGATGGGGTTTGGCGGCGGAAAGCAAAGGGGGTTTTGCGTTCCTCGCGCTTATGTGTGGGTCAGGCCGGTTTTGCAGCGGGTTGGCGGGACAGTTGCACCGCCAGAATGCCCAGAGTGGTGATAAGAACCCCGACCGCATCCAGCGGCCCCAGTTTTTCGCCCAACAAGATCGCGGCGATGGTGACACCAAAGACCGGGTTGAGAAAGTGAAACGTGGCCGCCCGGGTTGCGCCGATCCGATCCAGCAGCAGGAACCAGATGAACGTGGCCAGAAGGCCGGGAAACAGAGTTGTATAGGTGAAGGCCAGGACCAGCGGCACCGTCAAGTGGATATGAATCGTTTCGAATACCGGTGCTGCAACAAACAGAATGGCCGATCCGACCAGCATCTGTAAGCCAACCACCATCATGAAATTCCCGCCCGATGTCGCCCCACGCACTGCGAGCGTGGCAAATGTCAGCGCAAGCGCTCCAATGCCACAAAGCATGACGCCGAACAGATCAACGCCGTCGCCGATCCGACTGCTCATGATCAGAGCAACACCGGCGAACCCGGCACACAGGCCGACAATTCCAACTGGCCGTAATCTGTCGCCCATAAACACCCAACTGGCCAAGGCAACCAGCAATGGCATGGTCGAGGCGATGATGGCGGCAACAGAGGCCTCGATTGTTTGCATCGCATAGAAGTTTAGGCCCAAATAAAGGGCATTTTGACATATCCCGAACAGGATGGTGGCATACCATTGTGACCGCGTCAGCCGCCAGCTTTGGCCAATCGCCCGTGCAATCACGACGCCAATCAAACCCGAGATCAGAAACCGCAGAGCCAGGGAAAACAACGGCGATGCGTCCGCCACGATGATCCGGGCCGAGGTGAAGGCCGAAGACCAGATAAACGCAAATGTCAGCCCCATGGCCATTGCGCGAAAATCCATCGCGACCCCCTGTTCAGATTTTCGCACTGTTGACCGAATAAGCGCGCGCCGCAAGCAGTGCTGTTTTTATTGATTGATCAGCCAATAAACTATAACAGCGTCATGAACTGACATTAATGGGAGGATTGTCGGTGCTATTGGAGTACATACTATCATTTGGCGTCTTGCTGGCGTTGGGCCTTGTTGCCTTCTTTGTGGTGAAGTGGTGGAATCTACGGATCGTCGGCGTAACGCCGGTTCATCTGTTCACCTTCATCGCGATTCTGTTCACATCCGGGTTGGATGTCGGCCTGATCATGTTTCCGCTGACCGAATTCGGCGGCTATGCCGAAGATCCCGCCTATGCGTTTGCCAACCCACTGGCGATCGAATTCGGGTTCTGGGGCTTTCTGATCTGGGCGTTCTACTTTCTGACCGCGTTCTATTTCTGTGTCATCGAGCCGCGCGTGAAGTTCTTTGAAATTCCGCTGGTCAAGCTGATCAACAACGTGGTCATCATCGGCACCTGCGCTTTCACCGCCAGCCTGTTCCTGATCTACCTGCCCGGCTACCTGCCCGAGGTCGGAGACGGCGAGTCAGTGGTCACCACCTTCTATGTCATCGTGTTTGTCGTCATTCTGGCAGCGGCCTATTCTTCGACCGACCTGAAATACGTGCGTATCCTGTCGGTGGGCTCGACCTTTTTGTTCCTGGCACTGATCCTGGGCATGTGGGTTGCTGCGGGCATGGGCGTGAATGGCTTTGTGGAAACCGGAAGCAATGTTGGTGCCTATTTCACCAACCTGCACAAGTTTGTCCTGCCGCTGACAGATTATCACGCCTTCTACCTGTTCTGGTGGTTTGCCTGGTCGATCATGATCGGCCAGTTCACATCTCGCTTTGTAGGTGGGCTGAAGACCTGGCAGCTACTGGCTGCTCTGCTGATCTTTCCGTCGATACCTTTGGCGATCTGGTTCACCGTTCTCTACTATTACCACCTGAACGGCATCAGCACTGCAGGCATCACCAACATTGCGATGGTGATTGTGGGCGTGACCTTCGTGATCAACTCACTGGATTCGTTGATTAGGCTCTATACGGACAACCTGAACATGACAGTCGCCCGCTTTGGTAAAGCGATCTATGTGGCGGGCAATGTTGTGCTGCTGTTCGTCCTGACCTTGCTGTTCCAAAGCCAGTGGTTGCAGATCCAGTGGATCGGCGCAGTTGTTGTCGGCCTCTATCTGGCCTGTGTGGTCTATATCCTGATCACCAAACGCAAAGAGGTGCTGAGCATCAATGGGATGCCCGAAGACCGTGATCTGGATTTCCACAAGGTCGAGACGGTTCACTGATCAACATCGACAAAAAGCTAATACGGGCGCTGAGGCGCCCGTTTTTTTGGCCGGCACTGTGTAAGCAATGCAGAAAGAGTCAAAAAGGCGAAACAAAAGCGACACGTGTGAAATCACAAACTTGCAATATCTTTTACTTATGTTGGCTTAGTTCAATCTTCACTCACTGAAGAGCTATCTTGAGGCACGCTCTTCCTTGGAGTTGATAACCTTAATGGTCCCTCAGGCGCGTTTTTCACCAATCGTGGCCACACCCAGAACAGACAGGACCTTGGCCTCGATCTGTTCGGCATTCATACCGGCAACCGCATACATATCCGCCGGGTTTGCCTGATCAATGAAGATATCCGGAAACACCATCGAGCGGTATTTAAGGCCCTGATCAAACACACCCTCATCGGCCAGTAGCTGCGCCACATGGCTGCCGAAACCGCCAATCGCACCCTCTTCGATGGTGATCAGCGCCTCATGATCGGAGGCCAGATTCAGGATCAGGTCGCGGTCCAGCGGTTTGGCGAAACGTGCATCGGCGATGGTGGGGGTGATGCCGCGTGCGGATAGGGCCTCGGCGGCTTTTTGTACTTCGGCCAAGCGCGTACCGAAAGACAGCAATGCCACGCGCGCGCCCTTCTGAATTATCCGGCCTTTGCCGATTTTAAGCACTTCACCACGCTCGGGCAGGTCCACGCCCACGCCTTCACCGCGGGGATAGCGGAAGGCGATCGGGCCTTCGTCGTGGGCGACGGCGGTGGCCACCATATGCATCAGCTCGGCCTCGTCTGCGGCGGCCATCACGACCATGCCCGGCAGGTTGGCCAGATAGGCAATGTCAAACGATCCGGCATGGGTCGCCCCATCAGCGCCCACCAGACCAGCGCGGTCGATGGCAAATCGCACGGGCAGGCGCTGAATGGCCACATCATGCACGACCTGATCATAGCCGCGCTGCAGGAAGGTCGAATACATGGTGCAGAACGGCTTCATCCCGCCCGCAGCCAAAGCCGCCGAGAACGTCACACCATGCTGTTCCGCAATCGCTACATCGAAACAACGTGACGGGTAGCGTTCGGCAAACAGGTTCAACCCGGTTCCATCGGGCATGGCGGCGGTGACGGCGACGATCTTGTCGTCCCGCGCGGCTTCTTCCACCAGGGTCTTGCCGAAGACCGACGTATAAGAGGGCGCGTTTGACGGTGCCTTCTTTTGCTCACCCGTCACAACATCGAATTTCGCGGTCGCGTGACCCTTGTCGCGGGCCTGCTCGGCTGGGGCATAGCCTTTGCCCTTTTTGGTCAACACATGGATCAGGATCGGGCCGGTTGCCCGTGCCTTGACCGTGCGCAGCACCGGCAACAGCTGATCCATGTCGTGTCCGTCAATCGGGCCGAGATAGGAAAAGCCCAGTTCTTCGAATAAAGTACCCCCTACGGCCATGCCCTTGAGCATTTCCTTGGCGCGTTTGGCGCCTTCGCGGAACGGTTCCGGCAACAAGGACACTGCGCCCTTGGCGGCGGCCTTCAGATCGTGGAACGGTTCTTCGGCATAAATGCGCGACAGATAACTGGACAGGGCGCCAACCGGCGGTGCGATGCTCATTTCATTGTCGTTGAGGATAACGATCAGGCGCTTTTTCAGGTGGCCTGCGTTGTTCATCGCCTCAAAGGCCATGCCCGCCGACATAGATCCATCGCCGATCACCGCAATCGCATCGCCCAGACCTTCGGGCGTCACGCCACCCAGATCGCGCGCCACGGCAAAGCCAAGGGCCGCACTGATCGAGGTGCTGGAATGCGCCGCGCCAAACGGGTCGTAGGGGCTTTCGCTGCGCTTGGTGAACCCGCTCAACCCACCGGGTTGGCGCAGGGTACGGATCCGGTCGCGCCGCCCGGTCAGGATTTTATGCGGATAGCACTGGTGCCCGACATCCCAGATGATTTTGTCACGCGGCGTATCGAATACCGCATGCAGCGCGGTGGTCAGTTCCACCACGCCCAGACCCGCACCCAGATGCCCGCCGGTGACCGATACGGCCGAGATCGTCTCGGCCCGTAATTCCTGCGCCACCTGATGCAGCTGCGCGTCCGAAAACTGCCGCAGGTCGGCCGGGCGGTTCACAAGATCCAGCAGAGGAGTGTTCGGGCGGTCAGACATATGGCGCGTTCCTGGCTTAGCTGTCCCGGGCAATAACGAAGCGGGCGGCGTCCTTCAAGGTTTCAGCCGACGCGCCATAGCCTTCCAACGCGGCGCAGCCCTGTTCCACCAGCTCCGCGGCACGGGTTCTGGCGGCGTCGAGGCCCAGCAGAGACACAAACGTGGCCTTTCCCGCCTCGGCATCCTTCTGAAGGCGCTTGCCCGCAATTTCGGCGTTACCCTCTATATCCAAGATGTCATCTGCGATTTGAAAAGCAAGACCAAGGGATTGGGCATATTGGCGCAAGGGCGCAAGATCAGCTTGGGCCAGACGCGCGCCGGCGCATGCAGACCACTCGATCAGCGCTCCGGTTTTTCCTGCCTGCAAATGGGTGATTTCTTCCAGCGTCAGCGGAGAGCCTGCCGATTCCGCCGCGATATCCAGCGCCTGGCCCAGCACCATGCCCTGCGCTCCGCTTGCCTGCGCCAGAGACAAGGCCAATTCCGCGCGAATTTCGGCGGGGCCAATTTCGGGACGGGTGCAAAGTTCGAATGCCAGCGTCTGCAACGCGTCGCCTGCCAGAACCGCGATGCCCTCATCCCATTTCACATGAACTGTCGGGCGCCCGCGACGCAAATCGTCGTCATCCATGCAGGGCAGGTCATCATGCACCAGAGAATAGGCGTGCAACGCCTCGATCCCCATGGCAGGCCAGATCGCACGCGCTGTATCCACATCATGCAGCCGCGCGCTTTCCAGCACCAAAAACCCGCGCAGACCTTTGCCGCCTTGCGTGGCATAGGCCATCGCCTGTGTCACATCCAGATCGTCCAGCGCGCCCAGAACCAGATCAAAATGGTCCTGAATCAGCGTTGCATCCTGCGCCAGTCTTTCGCGAAACATTTACTGACCTTCGACAACCGTCGTCCCGGTCGGTTGACCATCGGCGTCCAAGGTGATCGCGGCCACTTTTTCCTCGGCCCGCTTCAGTTCATCCTCGCAGCGTTTCTTCAGCGCTGCACCCCGTTCATACAAGGCGATGGACTGGTCCAGCGCCACATCGCCACGCTCCAGCTGGCCGACAACGGCCTCAAGCTCTTTCATCGCCTGTTCGAATGTCATCTGGTCAACGGGTGTATCTGTCATCGGGCTGCCTTCATCAACTCTTCCACATGGGCACGTGTGGCCTCGGCCAAGGCTTTCAGATCATACCCGCCTTCCAAAGTCGAGACGATACGTCCCGCGCAATGCTCATCGGCAATCTTGCACAATTCGGCAGTGATCCAGGCGAAATCTTCGGTGGCCCAGTTCAGATTGGCCAGCGGATCATCCTGATGGGCGTCAAACCCGGCAGAGATTATGATCAGCTCGGGTTTGAAGGCGCGCAGTCGCGGGAAAGCCAATGTTTCATAGGCGGCGCGCATCTTGGCGCCGCCGGTTCCGGGGGACAGTGGAATATTCAGGACGTTGTCAAAGGCGCCGGTCTCGTCGGCGCGGCCTGATCCCGGCCACAAGGGCATCTGTTGGCTGGTGATCACCAACGCGCGCGGCTCATCCCACAGCAAATCCTGCGTGCCATTGCCATGGTGTACATCGAAATCCACCACAGCGACGCGGCACAGACCGTGATGATCCAACGCGTGTTTCACCCCCAATGCGGCGTTGCCGAACAGGCAGAACCCCATGGCGGTTTCATTCTCGGCGTGATGGCCGGGAGGGCGAATGGCACAGAACGCATTTGGGGCTTCTCCGCCCAGCACTAAATCCACGGCTTTTACCACAGCCCCTGCAGCCCTATAGGCCGCATCTACAGATCCCGGCGACATGAATGTATCGCCGTCCACTTGCCGGAATCCCTCTGTCGGGCGACTTTTGCGGATGTCGCGAATATGGCTTTCGGGGTGAATACGCAGCAGGTCATCATCGGCTGCAAGCGGCGCGGTCACACGATCCAGGTCCAGCCTATCCAGCGCATGAAGGATATGTTCCAGTCGCGCGACTTGTTCCGGATGCCCCTCGGGTGTCACGTGCCCAAGACAATCCGCATGGGTCAAAAGGGCAGTTTTCATCACAATCCCCTGTTCATCTGGTCAAAATACCTTCGCCGAAGGCAAAGAACCGCCACGCAGCGGCTCAATCAATCCGGTGCCAGCATGTACCCGGCCCCGCGCACGGTCTGCAGGTACCGGGGTTGTTTCGGGTCTTGCTCGATCTTGCGTCTCAGCCGTGTGATCTGCACATCCACGGCACGCTCCTGCGCCTGACCCTTATCACGGCCCAGATCCTCGACCAGCTTGGCGCGACTGATAGGGGCGCCGGGTTGGGCCGAGAAGATCTTCATCAGCTGGCTTTCCGTTGCGGTTAGGCGGACCGTTTCTTCGCCCCGCCACATCTCACCGCGCTCAACATCATAGCGGATCGGGCCGAGATGCAGAATCTTGGTTGCGGCATCCTGTGCCGGGGTTTCCGGCATCCGGCGCAGGATCGCATTGATCCGCAACAAAAGCTCTTTGGGCTCGAACGGTTTGGCCAGATAATCATCGGCCCCCGCCTCAAGCCCGGCGATACGGTGTTCGGTTTCTCCCCGCGCCGTCAGCAACAGGATCGGGGTGGTGTGGGTCTCGCGCAGGGCTCTGGTCAGGCTGACACCATCTTCGCCGGGCATCATCACATCCAGAACGATCATGTCGAAATCCAGCCCCGACAGCACCCGACGTGCATGGGCCGCATCCCGCGCCGCGGTCACCAGAAACCCGTTTCGCATCAGGAATTTCTTGAGCAGATCGCGAATACGCTCGTCATCGTCAACGATCAACAGATGGGCGTCCATATCACTCATGAGGTCGTATCCCGCAATTTGGTATAGGCATGACGCATATCAGCATCCATCATTGCTTCAAGCACTTTGCGAAACCCAGACACCGCTTCTGGGCCTGCGTCCTTATAGGCCGCGCGCATCCGCACGCGCTGGGCCTCGGACAGCCTGGTTTCAAGCGCCCTCCCGGCTTCGGTCAGAAACAGGTGCCGTTCGCGCTTGTCCACTGTACCGACCCTGCTTTCGACCAACCCATCGTCAATCAATGTCCGAAGGACCCGGTTCAGAGACTGTTTCGTCACCCCAAGAATAGCAAGCAGGTTATTGACGGTCGTCCCCGGTGCGCGATTTATAAAGTGGATAGCACGGTGGTGTGCCCGCCCATAGGCCAGCTGTGTCAGAATGCGATCCGGGTCCGCCGTGAACCCGCGATAGGCGAAAAACATCGCCTCGATCCCCTGCCGCAGCTGTTCATCCGTAAGAAACAACAGGCTTTCTCCGCCAAAGGCCTGGGCGGGGCGGGTATCTGACATATTCTGCCTCATTCGTTACACAGGTCCGAGTTTATGTCAGCGTTGTTGACATTCCAAGAGCGGACAGGTATCGAATCGCAGTTTTTGCGCAACTTTATGTCCACTTCGGACCTATATTGCGCAATAATCGGAATATTCAACCCAGGCAGGGAGGTTTCGCATGGCGGGGTATGATGATCGTGACGGTGTCATCTGGATGGATGGAGAACTTGTGCCCTGGCGCGAGGCGAATGTCCACATTCTGAGCCATGCGATGCACTATGCGTCTTCGGTCTTTGAGGGCGAGCGGGCCTATAACGGCAAAATTTTCAAAAGTCGGGAGCATTCTGAACGGCTGGTCGCCTCGGCCGAGGCGCTGGACATGCCGATGCCCTATACGATCGACCAGATCGAAGCGGCAAAGGAAGACGCGCTGAAGGCAAGTGGCTTGCAGGACGCCTATGTCCGTGCGCTGGTCTGGCGTGGTTCGGGTGAGGATATGGGCGTGGCCTCGGCCAAGAACCCGGTCCGCATGGCCGTAGCGGTCTGGCCCTGGGGTGCCTATTATGGCGACGCCAAGATGCAGGGCGCCAAGCTGGATATCGCGGAATGGAAGCGGCCCAGCCCTGAAACCATCCCGGTCCATGCCAAGGCGGCCGGGCTGTACATGATATGCACCATTTCCAAGCATAAGGCCGAGGCCAAGGGCTGCTCGGATGCGCTGTTCATGGACTGGCGCGGTTATGTTGCCGAGGCGACCGGGGCGAACGTCTTCTTTGTGAAGGACGGCGAAGTTCATACCCCGTTGGCCGATTGCTTTTTGAACGGGATCACCCGCCAGACAGTGATCCAGATGCTAAAAGATAAAGGCATCACGGTGCATGAGCGCCGCATCAAACCCGAAGAGATGGCCGATTTTGAACAATGCTGGCTGACCGGTACTGCGGCCGAGGTCACGCCTGTGGGCCAGATCGGCGACTATACGTTCGAGGTCGGTGACCTCACCCGCGAAATCGCCGCAGATTATGAGGCGCTGGTCCGCGCCTGATCGCAGATTTGAGACAGATAGAGCCCCCGCGATTTCGCGGGGGTTTTTCTTTGCCGTTCATTCGCAATTCATTGCAGATCGTACAGGTAACTGGACGAACGCGTGGCGGGGTGTAGGTTACGGTAATGTTAGACCTTCTCAGCGATATCCTCACCCGTCTGTCCTTGCGCGGGACGTTTTACTTCCGCACTTCTTTTACGCCTCCGTTCGGAATTCAGGTTCCAGCCTTTGAAAACGTCGCCCGGTTTCATTTTGTTCAACGGGGTGAGCTTCATGTTTTCGTCTCTAATACAGGGGAAACTCTGCGTTTGAAGCAGGGTGATCTGATCCTGATTCCCCATGGTACGGCCCATGCGTTGCTGTGCAACGAAGTCAAGCCGTTGGACGCTTTGCCTCTGGAGCAGGTGCTGGAAGATGCGGGTTACACGGGGGATGGGGTTTTGATCTATGGCGGAGAGGACAAAGGTCGTGACACGCAACTGATCTGCGGCCACTTCTCGTTCACCGGCCCTCCGGGTCGACAAGGTACCGGGCATATGTTGCTGGATCGGTTGCCTCCTTACATCCTGATCGAGAATTACGGTGAAGAGGCTGGGGCCTGGTTCGAGTCCACCCTGCGCATGATTGGATCCGAGGTCAGCGGCGCGCGTATCGGTGGCGACCTGATCGCGTTGAAACTGTCCGAAGTGCTGTTCGCGCAGGCCATCCGTGCTTATCTTGAACATCAAAGCCCAAGTGACTCGGCCCTGGCAGGATTTGCAGATCCGCGAATTTCACGCGCGCTGACCGCGTTTCACCGCGCACCAGCGGAAGAATGGAGCGTTGAGACCCTGGCCCGAGAGGCCGCTATGTCCCGCACGGCCTTTGCCCAGCTCTTTGCTGAAAAGATGGGGGCCACGCCCATGCAATACCTCACCGATTGGCGGATGCAGATTGCCTGTCAGGGATTGGTCGAAAGCCGCTGGAACGTTTCCGATGCGGCGGCCGAGGTGGGGTATGCCTCTGAGGCCGCGTTTTCCCGCGTGTTCAAGAAACAGATCGGTCTGTCACCGGCGGCTTATCGAGCCATGCATTGATCCTCCATCATTCTGAACGATCTGCAAGGTTTCATGGACGATCCAGAATTAAACGTTCGACCTACTTGTCCTAGTTTGAGATCATCTCAAACAAGGAAAGGAAAATGCAATGTCTCTCCGTTTCGTTACCCGCAATATTCATGCCTACCTCGATTACCCGGTTGCCATCGCCCTGATGGCGCTGCCGTTTGTTCTGGGGTTGGGTCAGTCCAATCCGATGGCCCTGTGGCTGTCGGTTGTGACCGGCATTGCAGCCTTTGTCCTGACCGTATTGACCGATCATCATCTGGGGATTTGGAGGGTATTGCCTTATCGCGTCCATCTGGGCGTCGATCTGCTGGTCGGGGTGGTGTTTCTGGCGGCACCCAGCCTGTTTGGGTTCCAGGGTCTGGATGCGATATTCTACTGGCTGAACGGCGCGGCGGTGGTGGCGGTCATCTCGCTCAGCGCGCCAGAGAAAGAGGCGTTTGCTTGAACGGGCACATGCCCTGACGCCTCGAAACCTTTGCTTCCCACTCGGAAAAAAGCCGCCCGTTCAAACAACGGGCGGCTTATCGCGGTGACCTTGATAAAGCGCTCAGAAATCTACGCCGCGCTGGGCTTTGATTCCGGCCTGAAACGGGTGCTTTTCTTCGGTCATCTCAGTGACCAGATCAGCATAGTCACGCAGCGCCTCCGGGGCGTCGCGGCCGGTCAGGAACACGCTGGTCTTGTCGGACCGCGCCTTCAATCCGCCAATCACCTGATCCACCGTCAGATATTCATACCGCAGGGCAATATTGATCTCGTCCAGCACGACCAGATCATACTCACCGCTTTCCATCAGTGCCCGGGCCTTGTCAAAAGCGGCGTTGGCAGCAGCGATATCGCGTTCGCGGTCCTGAGTGTCCCAGGTAAAGCCTTCGCCCATCGTGTGCCAGGTGACCAAGTCGCGCTCTTCAAAGAACCGCCGCTCACCGGTTTTCCACTTGCCCTTGATGAACTGTACGACGGCAACTTTCTGACCCCATCCCAGCGCTCGGATCACGACACCAAACGCGGCCGAGGATTTGCCCTTGCCCTTGCCGGTATTGATCAGCACCAGACCACGGCCCGGGTCGACGGCCTCGGACACTTTTTTGCGGTGCTTGGCCTGCACCTGCTGCATCTTTTCTTTGTGATCCTGCGCGTCGCTCATTCGGGCACCTCTGTGATTGTTGGGCCCAAACTAGGGCAAGATTGAAAAAGGTAAAGTCACGCTTTGTGATCGGTCAGGGACCGGGCCTTGCCGCGTTCCAGTCCCAGCTGGTGTTCGCGCCAGATCACGACCACATTGCCCGCAATCACCAACGCTGCACCCAACAGGATCGCAAGCGTCGGCAGCTCATCAAACCAGATATAGCCGATGAATATGGCAAACAGCATGGTGGTATAGTCATAAGGCGCCAGCATTGAGGCCTGACCAAAGCGATAGGACGAGGTGACTAGAATCTGTGCAACACCGCCGATCAACCCCATTATGATCATGATTAGAGCCTGATTAAGTGTCGGCATGGTCCAACCCCAAAACGCGGTCAGAGCTGAAAGCAGAGTAGCGGTCATCGAGAAATAGAACACGATCGCGGCCGGGTGATCCACCTTGACCAGCTGCCGGATATGGATCTGAACAAAGGCACGGGCGAGTGTGGCCGCCAGCACGCAAAGCGCGCCGATCGTGGCTGCCATCTCCATCTGGGTGGTGCCCAGCCTGGGCCAAACCATAATCAGCACGCCCAGCAATCCCAGCGCGACGGCGCCGATGCGGATCATGCGAATGCGCTCACCCAGAATCAGCGCGGCCAGAATCAGGGTGAAGATCGGGGTGGCATAGCCAATCGCGGTGACTTCGGGCAGTGGCAACAGGCTGAGGCCGGTAAAGGTCAGACCCATGGCACTGGTGCCCAGAACGCCACGCCAGAAATGACCCATCGGCTTTTTGACGACAAAGCCTTTGGCCAGCTCTCCGCGCCAGATTAACCAGACGATGATGACCGGAATGGCGAAGAGCGACCGGAAGAACACCAGTTCACCGGGGGGGAAGTCCTCGGACAGTGCTTTGACCAGTGCAGACATTGAGGTGAACAGAACCAACGCGGCCAGTTTCAGGCCCACGGCAAGCATGGGTCGATGGGAAGTCAGGGATTGTGCCATTGGCCGGGAACCTGAGCCTTTGACTGCGAAAGATCAACGATTGGATTGTACCAATCAGGCAGATTTCCACGTGTCGGGCAGGGGTTGGCCGATCTCTTCGCTGAACGCCTCAAGAAACCGGATCATCCGTGCCACACGCGCCTGTGCCAATTCGCGCCCGTTGGGCGTCAGCATGTCTGCCGGCAGGCTCAACAGTTTGACCTTCCAGTGGTCAATCGAGAATTGCTGATCGTTCAGATCACGGGCGCGGGCAAAGGCATCCTCGGCGTCATACAAGTCGCGCCCCAATGCGCCAGCCACTACGAAGGTGCGCGCAATGCCGATGGCCCCCAGTGCATCAAGCCGATCTGCATCGCGTAGGAAGCGGGCCTCGGGTGTTTCTGGCGGTATCCCGGCCGAGAAACTGTGTGCAGCAATGGCGTGCTGGATGGCGTCGATCTCGGGTCGTGAAAACGTCAATTCCTCCAGAATAGGCTCTGACTCAGTAGCAGACCGGCGTGAGGCCAAGTGGCGGTCGGGGTCATCTTTGGGCAAGTTGACCAGGTCATGAAGATAGCTTGCCGCAAGCAGAACCCGAATATCTGCTTGCGTGTCCGCGATGGCCTGTACATTGATCCAAACGCGATCAAGATGCGCCAGATCATGGGCAGGATCTGTTTTCATGCGCTGTGCGACGATGCCGCGCAGCCGGGTGCGCAGCTCAGCCGATATGGCCACGGTTCTCGCCGATCTGACCCCGGTGCAACAGCAGGTGGTCAAGGATTACGCAAGCCATCATCGCTTCGCCAACCGGAACCGCACGGATGCCGACACAAGGGTCATGGCGGCCTTTGGTGATGATCTCGGTCTCTTCTCCGGACTTGGTGATCGTTTTGCGCGTGGTCAGAATCGACGAGGTCGGTTTGACCGCAAAGCGTACGACTATATCCTGCCCGGTCGAAATCCCGCCCAGTATGCCGCCTGCGTGGTTCGAGCTGTATTGCGGGCCGTTCTGCCCCATGAAGATTTCATCGGCATTGGCCTCGCCGGTCAGTTCAGCGGCGGCCATGCCTTCGCCGATCTCAACACCTTTGACTGCGTTGATCGACATCATCGCTGCGGCCAGATCAGTGTCTAACTTGGCATAAACTGGCGCACCAATCCCGGCAGGGACACCACGCGCAACGACCTCAACCACTGCTCCGACCGAATTGCCGGACTTGCGTAACCCGTCTAAATAGGCGGCCCAATCTTCGGCGGCTGTCGCATCGGGCGTCCAGAATGGGTTCTGTTCAATCTGTGACCAATCGAAATTCGTGCGGTCGATCTTATGCGGGCCGATCTGGGTCATGTACCCGGTGATCTGGACATTCGGCGCGATCTGCTTGATGGCTTCGCGGGCCAAGCCCCCGGCGGCAACGCGCGAGGCGGTTTCGCGCGCCGAACTGCGGCCACCACCACGATAATCGCGGATACCGTATTTTTGCCAATAGGTGATATCAGCATGGCCCGGGCGGAATTTTTCCATGATATCGCCATAGTCTTTTGACCGCTGATCGGTGTTCTCGATCATCAGCTGGACCGGAGTTCCGGTCGTCTGCCCTTCGAACACGCCGGACAGGATTTTCACCTGATCGGGCTCGCGCCGCTGGGTGGTGTATTTATTCTGTCCTGGTTTACGCTTGTCCAGCCAGTGCTGGATCACCTCTGCGTCGATGGTCACCCCCGGCGGGCAGCCATCAACAGTGGCACCCAAGGCGGGCCCGTGGCTTTCACCCCAGGTGGTGACGCGGAAAAGATGGCCAAAGCTGTTCATCGACATAAGGCGTGCTCCTTCTGAGCATCGTGATTAGCGGGCAAGGCCCGTAGCCTCAAGCGGATTTGCGGTTGGGGCGCAGCACCCCAACCCTTTCCGGTCAGGCCGCCGAGGACAGCTGCGTCCGCATGGCGGTGATTTTCAACGCCGCCTGTGCCGCCTCGCGCCCCTTATCCACGAAATGCGCGCGGTAGATGGCATTGTGGTGGTCCGTCTCTTGATACTGGTGCGGCGTCAGCGAAACAGACAGAACCGGAACACCGGTATCCAGACCTGCGCGCATCAACCCGTCGACCACAGCTTGCGCCACGAAATCATGCCGGTAGATGCCGCCATCCACCACAAAGGCCGCGCAGGTCACAGCTGCATAGCGCCCAGTCTGGGCAAGATCGCGGGCCAGCAGGGGCATTTCGAATGCACCTGGAACGTCGAACACGTCCACTTGATCGGCGGGTATCAATTCCAGAAACCCGTCGAGTGCACGGTCGACAATATCGGCATGCCAGCTGGCCTTAACAAACGCATAGCGGGTGTGTGTCATCAAGATCTCCTTCCGGTTTGGTGGTCTGCTGGCGGTTGCGAAAACCGGTTCCCACTTTTCGCTGCCAGCACGACATGACACGTCACCCAAGGCGATCACGAGCAGGCGCGCGGGGTTACCGGCACACTGCACGTTCTCTTTCATCCGGACTGTAACCGTCGGCTCTGGCCTCTCACCAGATCTGCTGACACCCCGAAAAGGGGCCGCTCGCGGGCTTACGGGTCATCGCCCGCATACCGCCGGTGGGGAATTCCGCCCCGCCCTGAGAACGAGGCGCACCTTGCCAATAGGTGCGCGGTTCTGCAAGAGCTTTTGCAGGAGGACCGCCATGCACCCCAATCCCGCCTTCCGCGCCGAGGATCGTGACAGTCATATTGCTTTTGCGCGCGAGCGCGCATTTGGTGTTTTGGCTTTGTCAGCGGACCAGGAGCCTTTGCTTAGCCATGTGCCGTTTCTGTTGTCAGAAGATGGCGCAGAAGCCTCGCTGCATCTGGTGCGGTCCAATCCGATCGTCCGGGCATTGAATGAACCGCGCACGGTTCGAATCGCTGTATCGGGGCCTGACGGATATATCTCGCCCGACTGGTACGGGATTGAGGATCAGGTGCCCACTTGGAACTATGTGGCGGTGCACCTGACCGGAACGCTTTCGCTTCTTCCGCAGGACGCGTTGCGCGATTTACTCGATCGTCAGTCGGATTTTTATGAGCGCCGGTTGAACCCCAAGCCACCCTGGAGCGCCAGCAAGATGAGCGCGGAGGCTCTGGACAAGATGATGCGCATGATTGTGCCCTGCAAATTGCAGGTAGATGACATTCAGGGCACCTGGAAGCTGAACCAGAACAAGCCGGACGATGTCCGTCTAGCCGCCGCAGATCATGTGGCGGTAGACGGGTTCGGAAGCGAGACCACTCACCTCGCCGCGCTCATGCGGTCTAGGTGAGCGGACGGGCTGGTCAGTTGCTGAAGGTCGCCAGATAAGCGGCGACATCCTCAGCCCCTTTTTTCAGTTTGACGCTCATGTTCGGACGGGCGGTTTCGTCATCCAGATAGTCCCTCAGGAAAACAATCGGGTCCTGCGAATATTCGACGATGTTTTCCTGTGTCCAGACCAGCCCTTCCTGGCCTGCACGGATCATGTCATCGGTGTACATCCCGATTGGTAGGCGTTCGCTTCCGTTCAGGTAATCGGTTTCTGTTCCGGCCACCCGACCTACGACCCCATAGAGATTCGGCCCGGTGATGCCGCCTTTGACCAGAACTTTTCCATCTTTGATAATTGCATGGCACGAAGAGCACCGATTGTAGAGGCTTTCCCCCTTTGCCGGATCGCCGGCGGCGAAGGATTGCGATGAAAGAGTCAGGGCGAAGGTCAGAGTGGCTGTAAAAAGCTTTGGCATGGAAAAATCCCGTTAAGGTTGGTCCTGTTACAGGCCCTTGGGACATTCCAGCCAAATGTGCAATCGAATTGAGACTCGTCTAGTGTGTTGAAAAATATCTATTTTTAACTCATTATTTTTACCAAGGTAGATTCAATCGAAGTGGATTTTTGCGTGGCAAAATCAGGTCAGAATTTTGCAGATTTTCGCCGATCAACAGTCTTCGGTTCTGTGTTGTGAGGGTGTTTTCGTTGCCTGGTTGCCATCCGAATCACTCCGTGAACCACCCGCGCGGCAGGGCAAACCTTCACGGGTAATCCGGCCCATCCCTTGAAAAAAACGCCTTTCGTTGTGACATGAATGCCAAGATGCGGCGTAGTGCGCGCCTATGACCGCTGGACGAACCGATTTCTCCCGGATAGATAGCCGCGATGAGACGCCGCTTTGATGCGGTGCTGATGCATGTTTGCCCGGTATTGCCGGGCGCCGGAATCGGAGAAAACCTCGTGTCCCACGCAGAAGACCACGAAGGCACCCGCAGAGATTTCCTCTACTACGTCGCTGGCGGCGCAGGTGTCGTTGCGACGGGTGCAGCCGTATGGCCCCTGATCAACCAAATGAACCCCTCGGCAGACGTTCAGGCCCTGTCCTCGATCCGCGTGGATGTGAGCGGTGTCGAGCCCGGAACCCAGCTGACCGTCAAATGGTTGGGCAAACCCGTGTTCATCCGTCACCGCACCGGTGTCGAAATCGACGAAGCGCAGAAGCAGGACGCCGATGGCGTGGATGCCCTGCCTGACCCGCTGGCCCGTAACTTCAATCTGAATGCTGATGCACCGGCCACGGATGCAAACCGCGTGATGCCGTCGCCGGAAGGCGAAGCCGCAGGTGCCTGGATCGTCCAGATGGGCGTCTGTACTCATCTCGGTTGTGTCCCGCTGGGCGATGCTGGTGACTTTGGCGGCTGGTTCTGCCCCTGCCACGGTTCGCATTACGATATGGCTGGCCGTATCCGCAAAGGTCCTGCACCTGAAAACCTGCCCGTTCCGCCCGCTGAGTGGACGGACGCCAGCACCATCAAACTCGGCTAAGGGAGACCCAGATGTCCGGAATTCCCCACGATCACTATGAGCCGAAGACAAGTGGCGAGAAGTGGCTGAACAGCCGCCTGCCCATCGTCGGCCTGATCTATGACACCCTGATGATCCCAACCCCCAAGAACCTGAACTGGTGGTGGATCTGGGGCATCGTCCTGGCGTTTTGCCTGGTCCTGCAAATTGTCACCGGTATCGTTCTGGTGATGCACTACACTCCGCATGTTGATCTGGCCTTTGCTAGCATCGAGCACATCATGCGCAACGTGAATGGCGGCTATATGCTGCGATATCTGCACATGAACGGCGCATCGCTGTTCTTTGTCGCGGTATACATCCACATCTTCCGCGGCCTGTTCTATGGCTCGTACAAAGCCCCGCGCGAGGTTACGTGGATCATTGGGATGCTGATCTATCTCTGTATGATGGGCACTGCCTTTATGGGCTATGTTCTGCCCTGGGGTCAGATGTCCTTCTGGGGTGCGACCGTGATCACCGGCCTGTTTGGTGCGATCCCGTTTGTGGGCGACGCGATCCAGACTTGGCTGCTGGGCGGACCGGCTGTGGACAACGCCACGCTGAACCGCTTCTTCTCGCTGCACTACCTGCTGCCCTTTGTAATTGCGGCGCTGGTCATCGTGCATGTCTGGGCTTTCCACACCACCGGCAACAACAACCCGACAGGTGTTGAGGTTCGCCGCGGTTCGAAAGCCGAGGCTGAGAAAGACACGCTGCCCTTCTGGCCTTACTTCGTGATCAAGGACCTGTTCGCACTGGCGGTCATCCTGGTTGTGTTCTGGGCGATTGTTGGTTTCATGCCGAACTATCTGGGCCACCCGGATAACTACATCGAAGCCAACCCGCTGGTAACACCGGCACATATCGTGCCCGAATGGTACTTCTTGCCGTTCTACGCGATCCTGCGTGCCTTTACCGGCGAGGTCTGGATTGTTCAATTCGCCAGCTTCATCACCGGCGGCATCATTGACGCCAAGTTCTTTGGTGTTCTGGCGATGTTTGGTGCGATCCTGGCTATGGCTCTGGCGCCGTGGCTGGACACGTCGACCGTACGTTCGGGTAAATACCGGCCGATGTTCAAATGGTGGTTCTACCTGCTGATCGTCGACTTCTTTGCCCTGATGTGGCTGGGTGCGATGCCCGCAGAAGAGCCCTATGCGACCTTCTCGTTAATCGCATCGGCCTACTGGTTCGGCTATTTCTTCGTGATCCTGCCGGTTCTGGGTGTCATCGAAAAACCCGATGCACAGCCGGAAACCATCGAAGAAGACTTCAACGCGCATTATGGCAAGGCTGACGCCGATGCCACGCCGGCCGAGTAAGAAGAGGGACCGGAAACATGTTCAAGAAACTTGCAATCGGTGCCGCGTTTGCTATCGCACTCGCTCCTGTCGCGTCTAACGCGGCAGGCGGAGGCGAACAGCATATCGAGGACTTCCAATTCTCATTCGAAGGCCCGTTCGGAACCTGGGATCAACACCAGTTGCAGCGCGGCCTGCAGATTTACACCGAGGTTTGCGCGGCCTGTCACGGCCTGCGCTATGTGCCTCTGCGTGACCTCGAAGCGCTGGGCTATTCGGAAGACGAAGTCACCGCCTATGCGGCGGGCAACTTTGAAGTGTTCGACCCCGAGCTGGACGATTTCCGCCCGGCTAAACCCGTTGACCATTTCCCCGCCAATGATGGCGTTGGCGCACCCGACCTTAGCCTGATGGCCAAGGCGCGTGCCGGTTTCCACGGCCCTTACGGTCTGGGGATCAACCAGCTGGTCAACGGCATGGGCGGCCCGGAATACATCGCCTCGTTGCTGGATGGTTATACCGGCCACGAAAAGGAAGAAGCGGGAACGGTTCTGTACGAAAACACCGCCTTCCCCGGTGGTTGGATTTCGATGGCGCCCCCGCTTTCGGATGAGCAGGTCGAGTTTGCCGATGGCCACGCAAATGACGTCGAGCATATGTCGGAAGACGTTGCAGCCTTCCTGATGTGGACGGCTGAACCGAAGATGATGGAGCGTAAGTATTCGGGCTTTGTCGGTGTTGTCTTCCTGACGCTTCTGTCGGTCCTGCTGTACCTGGTCAACAAGCGTCTGTGGGCAGGTGTTAAAGGCAAGAAGAAACACTAAGCGCTTTTTCAGAAAAGTTAGAAACCCCCGCGCCACTGGCAGCGGGGGTTTTTTTGTTGCTTTGGGGTGGAAGGGGCCAGCCCCTTCTTGGCCTGCGGCCAATTCATCCCCGAGGTATTTTCGGCCAGATGAAGAGGCGGATCAGGCGCTGAGCTGCGTATCCGAGCAGCCGGTGATCGTCGCGGTCACGATCTGCCCTTCGGATTGAGGGGTTTGGAACGTAACTTCGGTGAACTGCTCGGTCCGGCCCATATGCGGGTTTTCCATCAGGATGTGATGTATCTTGCCAACCTGCGCGGTCAGGTGCTTGGCAATCTGCACCTCGCCAGCGGCACGCAGACGGGCGGCGCGGGTTTTGATGACATTGCCGTTGACCTGCTGCGGAATGCGGGCAGCGGGTGTGCCTTCGCGTTTGGAATAGGGGAAGACATGCAGCCATGTCAGATCGCAATCGGCAACCAGCCTTAGCGAGTTTTCGAAATGGGCCTCGGTCTCGGTCGGGAAACCGGCGATGATGTCAGCGCCAAAGGTCATCTCAGGGCGCAGCTCGCGGGCCTCTTGGGTAAAGCGGATCGCATCGTCACGCAAATGGCGGCGTTTCATCCGCTTCAGGATCAGATCATCGCCATGCTGCAGCGACAGATGCAAGTGAGGCATCAGGCGGGGTTCTGTGGCAATGGCCTGCATCAGGTTTTCATCGACCTCGATCGAATCGATCGAGCTGATCCGCAGGCGCGGCAAATCAGGCACCAGTTTAAGGATGCGCATAACGAGATCACCCAGCTTTGGCTGGGCAGGCAGGTCAGCCCCCCATGAGGTCAGGTCAACGCCGGTCAGAACGACCTCATTATAACCCTTATCGACCAGACGCTTGATCTGGTCCACAACAACGCCCGCGGGGACGCTGCGCGAATTACCGCGGCCATATGGGATGATGCAGAAGGTACAGCGGTGGTCACAGCCATTCTGAACCTGTACATAGGCGCGGGAACGAGTGCCAAACCCGTCGATCAGGTGGCCAGCGGTTTCGGTAACCGACATGATGTCATCAACCTGGACGGCCTCGGTTTCACCAATGAAATCCGCCGCCATGCCTTTCCAGGTTTCGGGTCGCATCTTTTCAGTGTTGCCAATGACGGCATCGACCTCTTCCATCTGGGAAAAGGTCTGCGGTTCTGTCTGCGCAGCGCAGCCGGTCACAATCAGCCGGGCATTCGGGTTTTCGCGGCGCAGTTTGCGGATTTCCTGCCGGGCCTTGCGCACTGCCTCGGCGGTCACGGCGCAGGTGTTCACCACCACTGCATCGGTCACACCGGCCTGTTGCGACAGCTCTTTCATCGCCTCGGTCTCATAGGCGTTCAGGCGGCAGCCCAGCGTGGTGAATTTGGGCGGGTTCATCCCAGCGACCTCAGGAATTCCGGCGTCAGCAGGCCCGAGAAGACATGGGCGGTAGGGCCGGTCATCCAGACGCCATCGTCGCGCCAATCAATCCAAATCGTGCCGCCGTCCAGCTCGATCCGAACATTGCGTCCGGTCAGGCCGCGCCGGGCTGCGGCAACGGCCGTTGCGCAGGACGAAGAGCCAGAGGCCAGGGTGATGCCAACGCCCCGTTCCCATACGCGCATGCGGATATGATCCGGACCGATCAGCTGTGCCACTTGTACATTGGTCCGTTCTGGATAGAGCGGATGATATTCATACCGCGGGCCGAACTCTGCCAGCGGAATCGCCTCGGCATTGTCGACAAAGAAGGTGCAATGCGGGTTTCCCATGCCGGTGGCGGTTGGGGCGCCTTCGATCGGCAGTTCCAAGGTGTCCACGTCTTCGGTCAATGGAATCTCGTGCCAGTTCAGCTGCGGTATTCCCATATTAACCGAAGTCAGCCCGTCCCCCGCATCGCTTGCATACAGCGTTCCCCGCTCGGTGGTGAGCGTCAGGGTCTGTTTGCCGGTTTCCTCCATCAGAAACCGCGCGATACAGCGGGTGGCATTGCCACAGGCGGCCGAGGTCGAGCCATCGGCGTTGTAGAACACCAGATGGGCATCTGATGCGCCATTTTCGATGACGGCGAGCTGATCAAAGCCGACCCCAAATTGCCGATGCCCAATGGCTTGGGCCAAGGCTGGAGTCACCCCGACCTCATGCGCGCGCGCATCCACAATGACAAAGTCATTGCCCAGCCCATGCATCTTCATAAAGGGCAATCCGGTGTTCTGAATTCCTTGCATGGCGGGCATATAACGTTGCTGCGGATGGGAATCCACCCTGTGGCGCAGATTCGTGAAAAAAGGGGTTGACCCCCCTGCGCCACCTGCCTAAGTAGGCCGCCTATCGGGACGCCGTTTCGAAAGAAACTACAGGCGTAGCGCGGTGTGAAATAAGGTCTTGAACCCTGTCGGGAAAATGCCTTACAGAGCGCCACGGATCCTAAGGATCCAAGACAAAGAGTGGGCCGTTAGCTCAGTTGGTAGAGCAACTGACTTTTAATCAGTGGGTCGCAGGTTCGAATCCTGCACGGCTCACCACTTTTTTATTAAATAGAACAAATGCTTGGAAGGTTCTCCGCATCACAAACTGGGTGACGTGGATGTGTCATTGTTGTGAGGGGGGACATATGGGGGACAATTGGTGGGATTTCTCTGCTTAATCAATGCCCAATACCCCTATTCCAGCGTTACTGGAAAATGGCTTGAATAACGCCATGTTCGTGCTTCTGATTGCTTGCCCATTATAGTCATGTCTATGACATGTTCAGACCAGAGCGATAGCAACACTCCGCGCGCGTCCTTCCCAGGCGGCATTGGAATCTCGACTATCTTGCCTGTATCGTCTTTCCACATTGCAATTGAGTGATTGGCATCGAAATGGCCTTGCTTATTGGACCTATCAATCAGCCCATAGGAGGTAAAAGTGAGCACAGAACTGCCTGGGTCATCGGCCAAATTCGACGCGTATTGAGCGGGCCACCTGTTTCTAATTTGAGGACCATCCAGAAGAAGTGCAAAAATCAAGTTTGGGGCCACCGACCTGAGAATTTCATGGCAGGGGTCCGAGCGCGCCAACTCCTCACATATCAACACCGAAAAAACGGATTTCTCGCGAAACCGATGAAAATATATTTCTCTCCTTCCGAGAGGGGTAGTTTCCCACCAGTTCTGGATCTTTGGATTTAGCGATGCTGACAGGGCATACGTTTCAACCTGTTTGCGGTCCATCCGCCAGCGGTGGTGTTTCTTTCTGCTAACAGTAGTGTGCAGGTTCCTCTCTACCCACACACGCGTCAGTACAGTGTTTCCAACCTCGCCATCGCAGTTGTCTCTACTGCCCGAAATGATGAACTCTAAACCCTCTTCTTCCGCCTTCAACTCATCGCAAAGCAACTCGAAAAAATTGTAATCTAGGGCATATTCAGGTAAAATGACACCATTTACGCAGTTTGACTCTTTCTGCGCTTGCTCAAGCAGTGCCTTGCACTTTGCCAGTAAGCTCTGTCTATCTTCTTCAGATTTTATCCAGTTTTGGTCTAAGTGAAAGTTCTCCCAATTCTTCTTTGAGTACCTGAGGTCCTTCTTGTTGACTTTACCATTGTCGTGTGCACGGAAGTCCTTTGAATGCAGTAGAAAAGGCGCTGGGATCAATAGGATATCTAGGGTTTCGTAGTCCTCGTTGGACGGCAGATCAACTGAAAGGTCCCAGTAGCATCTGACTTCCCCTTTTGGAGGAAGAAGAGAAAGACTCCTTGTGGCATTACGGAGGGTTGCACCAACTGGAGCGACGCGTACCTTCGGCTGCACGCATGCAACCATTGGGTCGGCCATAAACCCTAATGTCGCGGGTGGCCTGAAGTCGTCTTCGTCCTTGCCTTTGTACAGCAGCTTAACGCCTTTTTCGAACTTGCTGACAGGAACATTTGGGAGCGGATCGCGAAGAATTCTGTCGCATACCATATCGGAAACCAACACCAAGAACATCGCAGCGCGCCACCAGTCTGGTGCTGACTGTTGTTGGTCGTCATAGGTCGCTGCGTAAATGGACATGTCCCAAGCCGCGATCAATTCACGCCAAGCGGAGTTTACAGATCCCGGTGGTAGGCTCTCTGCGTTGTTCTGCCATGTTTTGGCTGCACTGTCCGCCAAGTTTCGTACTTTTCGTGACAGTGTAAAATGGCAGCCGGGCAAGTCTTCAGCGAAAGGTGATGGATCAAAAAAGGGGATGACACCTCCCACTTTGCAAAGAAACCCGGACACTGCAAACATGTCGGGTGGCAATAAAGGAGGCTCCAACCAGAGAGCATGGGGGGCTTGTTCGGCGTTGTTGTTGCCGATCAATTCGTGAATAAGGTCATGCACGGTTGATGGGTTCGTGCCTTGAGGTAGAATGCGGCTAATCGCATTACCGACCGTCATAAAATGTGTCGTCATAACGCTACTTATGCTATAATTCGGCGTTGAGGCTTTTAGATATGATGAATTATGTCAAGAAAACTTTTCAGGCACGTTTCCGCGCGCGGGTGGTCAACGCCCTATTAAAGCCGCATTCTGCATGATATTCAGCACTTGACAGTTGGCTACTCGAGCATAGCTCACTGTCACATACACCGTTTCGGCTGGGAGCTAAAAAATGACTCGGATCGTGTCCGAAGAACTTGTTTTGAGGGTGAAAAACGCCTCTGAAAGCAAGTGGAAAGAGGCATTTGAAGAGCTCGTATCTACCTACGAGGCCTATATTTCTGCGCGCGCAAAAGCTGCAGGGAAACCCCATAAAAAACTCAACGAGAAGCAACGCGAGCGTCTTGAGGAGAGTGTGAAAATTCAACTCGAGGCAGCCGAATAGCAAGAGATTGCTTCGTGTAAGGTGGTTTTTTACGCTGAAGATTCGATTAGCTTTTCGCCACCACCAACGGTGGATCTTCAGGGAAAGACCGGATATCAAACCACTTGAAGCACGTCCCGTCTGGGTTGCGCTTGTCACCCATGTGCAAATGAGCACCTGATGTCCTGTGCCGGATCAGCGCCGCCCTGAACGCCCGCAGGTCAATCAACCACCAGTTTACAATCGATTGTCCGTTCGGTCCTGCATGGCCGTAGAACATCCAGTCCCCGTAGCCGTTTACTATCTTGGACAACTCTGTTTCAGCGCCAGTTGGCAGCTTGGCCCGAATGGTGAACTGATGCGGGTATCTGGCTGCATAACCATGTCGCCGCACCCTCGCCGCGATCCGCATGTCCTTGGCGTCCAGCATCAACAGGTCCGTGGCTTGGAAATGGTCCAGTGGATCTGGCGCGGCCTGCAGGAGTTGCGAACCGATGATGCTCTTTATTTCGGGCAAGAACTGGTCCGACCAATGCCGGTTGATGCTGTATTGGTACATATCAAATCTCAAAATGTAAAACGGGCGCAGGAAATGCCGCGCCCTTCTTTGGTACTTAAAATTCAGGTGTTGTCGGCAACCAGCCTTTCTAAGCCATCGCCTATTCCGATGACGGCGCTGCGGAACCGATTCAGTTCTGGGTCCTGAATCGCTGCCTGAGCAAAATCAGAACAAACCAGTTGCAAGGCTTCAA
>NZ_JBXWNS010000015.1:0-18662 GCF_059610485.1 Ruegeria sp. CDSC081
AAGCTGGCCTCCATCGCAGATACCGGCTTGAATCACGATCAGCGGGCGCTGTGAATCCCTTTTGTCAACACGACCTAGTCAGAAATTCGATTCATGGTTCCGTGATCAGTTGAATCAATAAATCAGTCAGAGAATGAGGCCCTATAGTATAACGATTTTTCATAGCTCTCCCTTAAGGAGCGCAGTTGCCGTGGAAAGTCAAGCCGCTGAGGCATGAAATTTCCGTCTGACGCGAAAGATCACGAGATGCGCGCGTTCGACAGTGCCGCGCCCTCTTCAACGCGCGCTCAATGTCGTTCAACCAACCCGCTCGTCGTTGCCCAGGCACTGATCCCTCACCTCACCGCCGGGCAAACGTCGCACGATCCATCCCCAGCCGCCTAGCCGCCTCGGAACAATTCCGCCCCGCCTTCTTAAAGACCTCAACCAGTTCCGCTTCGCTTGGATGCCCCACATGAGCCGGAAACCCCAACCTGCGCCTCTGCTCCTGTATCCAATTGGCATCAACCCCATGCTTCCGCGCGATCTGGATATCGGAAACCTCTGCCTCAAAACCCTTCTTCAGCAGCGCATCAAAATCAAACCACTCAAGCGCCTCCAGCAACGCAGCCCGCCGGGCAGGGAAGGCCTCCCTCAGCTCACGCAGCCACCGTTACAATCAACTATGGAGATTACTGCCGTGAGACCGAAACAATACTTCCCGAGTTTTCACAATACTCCACTGCGCGCCTAACGATGGATTCACGCAGTGAGTCCCTTACGGCATTTTTGTTCAACAAAGTTCCAAAAGAACAAGCTAAACACCGTAATATTGGGATTCTAAAGGGAACATACATCTAATATGATTTCGAGATTCGCACCCCAATTTTGGTAGATTCTTGTCGTATGATTCATTCGTACGAACCTCTGAAACTCTGGTACCGATGACCTCGGATAAAAACTTTGCTAGTTCAGCTGCGTTTTCCAAGCGAAAGATGTGGTCTACCATCAACTCCCCGTTCGAACCC
The DNA here is from genome assembly GCF_059610485.1 of Ruegeria sp. CDSC081. NCBI lineage: Bacteria > Pseudomonadati > Pseudomonadota > Alphaproteobacteria > Rhodobacterales > Roseobacteraceae > Ruegeria > Ruegeria sp. CDSC081. Next base: position 1,008 of record NZ_JBXWNS010000015.1, read on the forward strand.
GCGGCACGCGCCTCTAGGCTAAGTGGCGAAAGGTTTTCCACCGATATCCAGCTCGGCCCGAGCTCCAACCATTCCTTTCGTATAGCAAGCTTGCCAGTACATACCCACGTTTCAAAATCAAGCGGTGCTGAAGCATCCCAGCCATTTGTGAAGGTGTATCGGCACAAAATATCTGGTTTGAAATATTTCCAATATGACCAGAGCATCTCGATTGGATCACGAACTGTAATTATGAAAGATAACTTTGAAACATCGTGCCTCCGTTCGCACAGATATTGGGCAAGAAATGGACCTGTGATATGAGGATGCAGCGATGGAAGCTGCCCGGCAGTATCAACGGCAATATCCCCAGGGGCAAGGTGAGGGTCGATCATGCGACGGAGACTAGTTGACCCACATCTTGGCTTGGACAACGCGACAAGATTCTTCGACAGCAAAGCTCTCATGATTTACCGGGAAAAATGCTACTAGGTCGATACAATTCCAGTGGCACGCCGACACTCCTAAGTTTCACGATTTTTAGGTACTCTGTAGCAATAGCAGACCGAGCAAGCAAGTTTTTGCAATGCTTTGACAATTTCACTGGCAAAGACAAATGGCATCGAGAGAAAGATAACAGAGTACCGAGTGTGTCAGCCACGCTCATCCCATCGTGGGTAACCATAGACATCAAAATCACGGGAGAAAAGTTCATTAACCAAATCTACGTGTTCCTTGGCATAAAACCGCTTCAATTTTTCGTCAGCTTTAGTTGGGCTAAATCCGACATCCGCTTGCGTTGGAAATTCGAAATCTGCACCCATTTGGTGTAAGGCGATTTTTGCGTCGTGGGCCATATTCTCGAAACGACCTAGAAAATCAATCTTAACAGTTGGATGCTGCAAAATTTCACACTGCGGTGTCCAGTGTTCATCGTTTGCATAAAACGATCCCTTCCTCTTCGCTTTAATCCATTCCAAGAACGTAAGAAAATTGACCGTATTCGGAGCGTAGATGTAATTTGCAATCCTGGCCCGGAAACCTTTTGGCCTATCGAATCTTTCAAACCTGATAACATCATCGAAAACTAAGTCGAAATAGTCTTTGCTTTTGGGTGAATCTATTCGTCTATTAATGCTATCAAACTTGTTCAAATAGGCCGAAAGTATGCGAGAATATGGATCGCGAACAAATGCTATTTTTTTGACATCTTCGTTACTCAGCACTTCGAAATCTTCTTTGACTGTTCTGTCAAGAAAGTGAAACCCCGATTTCTCTCTATTGTGCGCTATGTCCTTTCGATTAAAGTCTTCATGCCCCATTAGCCTTCGAAGAACAATTTTCCAATTCGTGCATGCAACTTTCGGCACATAGCCAAAAGCAATTTTTTTACTTTCCAAGTAAATAAAATTCTCATGGATTCTCAAGCTCATCTTTCATCCTTCCTCTTGACCCTTAACATTACATGAGCCGATTGATAGAAAAAAACTCTGATACAAATAGATCCCCACAATTTTCAGGTACCACTATTCTGACGCCTCCTCCTTCTCTGCACCCTTCGAAGGTCTACCCAATAGGAGAAACGCCAAGGTGAACACAGTGCTACATGCCACCATTTCGTGGACTCTTGTAGGATTTTGCGTTCATATTCTTTACTTCTATACCGCCTTGGTAAATAAAAGTAGATATCGCGTGAGGCGCTTGTCAAATTTAATGAATTCCTCGATACAAAACTTTCCAAACGGTCAATTTCTCTTATATTCATTTCGACTATTGACGGGTGCACATAATCCACAACGCGTGAATGTGGGCATTCTGCAAAGCAATCTTCAACTTGGGTGGACGAATTTTTTGCGAATACAACGGTGCTCTGCAGCGCATCCCAATCGCTGAAATTTTCATTCCAGATTGCGGGTCGAATAGGATCGAAAAGGTAAAAATCCTCAACCAAGAATAGAACTGCCCAAAAGCTTGGCCATGAAATCATCAAACTTTCAGTCAATTGAAATGAATTTGGTTGAGGTGAAAAAATGACAAAGTCGGCGTATTCTGTTATGGTTTCTACACTTCTCTGAGCTTCGTATAGTGAGTCTGCTGGAACTCCAGCAGTTACATGAATTACTCGATGTGCGGGCTCAAACTCGCCTTGTTGGGAAATCACTTCGTTCAGTTGATCAAATGTTGTGATCGCAACATTAGCGAAACCTGCCTTTTGGTAAGCCACAGACCAGTCAGCAGGCTTGTATCCTTCGATAATTACAACTGAAGTCATGCCGTTATTGGGGCACATCGACTTTACCTGCCCGAGGGCAATGTCTCTTACTTCTGCATCACTCATTTGGAAACCATGGCTGGAGAAAGCACTGCTCGGATTCTGAATCTGGCTGCCTTGGGAAAGTATTGCGCGCGCCTGGTTGGGTCAAAAATCCACTCCTGAAATCTCAAGCCTTTGGTCTAACGAAAAATAATTGGCCACTTCAGTGAATGAGCTCCAACCACTGCCTAACAGTATAGGGGCGCGAGCGAGCAATAGCATGTCTGCAAGACCGTAAATTAGTTGATCCTCTGACCGGCTGAAGTCGGTTCTAGGAAGCCATACCGCATTGTCAGAATATTTCGCAACGAAAGCCTCATATGCCTCAGAGTTGTCTGAAGCAAGGAAAATACGGAGGCTACTGGTGTCTATTAAGAGAGAGTCTAGTCGCTTGAAAAAGTACCCATAGTGAGATCTGCCTCGGGCCCGCCTTGCGTCTTCTTCTTCAGACTTTGTCCAATTCCCGGGAACGTCTTCGGCCTGACCTTTCGATGTACCCCCGTTCATACGGATATGAACGGAGATATCATTTGGATTCCTCACGGAATCTATAAGCTCTTGAACTGGATTGGTTGGCTTCAAGGCGCGGAGAAATTCCCGTTCTCGTTCTATCGTAGAACGATCATCTAATATTCGATATGCTGATTTCACCAAGACATCTTGTGCTTTGTTAATATTCGGTTTCGATAGAAAGGACTCTCTGATCGATTTGTCCATCAAATCCAGCTTCAGCGCGCTCTCAAAATTTTCTTTTGAATCGCTTTCAACAGCTCCATCGAATTCGAACAGGCTAGAAAAGTCACAGTCACAGTGCTCATCCCGAATCCAGCGTATGACAAGTTCGCGCGAGGTCAATTCAGCGTAGGCTGCAGCCGATCCTATTGCCCTCAAACGGTTTCCCAAACCGTGTTGAGCATCGATGATTAGCTTATGCCGAGTGTTAATGTGTTTCTGAGGCTTCGGCAGGGACACTAGGTCATCAGCGTTAGATGAAACAGACCAAATTGCTTCGCTGAGATTCAAGGTCGCAAATACATTGTCTACGGTCGGCAACGGCGCCGTAATTACCGAGGAACCCAGCCTAGTTTCCAGGGCTTGAATTGCGGCTTCTGCCCGCTCAGTTCGTGATCCAATGAGGGATGGATTTACGCCGAAAGGCTGGCTTCGCCTTACTGTCGTCATCCCACTGCCTTCTGTCAACAGATTGAAACTGGACATAGGAGTGGATGTGTCCCAAGGCGACGCCGATGTCGTGAGCATCTTGTTTAAGCATATCCAGAATGCGGGAAGAGTCTCAATCTCATCCCATGCACACAAAAACTCCTTCTGGGAAGGTGCAATACGTCCGATATCCTCATGATCGATATGGCGGATTGTTTGTGATGCTACATCTTGCCTTGGAACGCCCGATTGCGTGAGGCGTTCATAAAGATCATCGTCATCCCAACCGTACGTAACAATCCGTTCGTTGAAACCGTTGACGGCAAGTAGTTGATCTCGACCAACGGCAAAAAGCCCGTTCACATGTGATTGTCCTTCGGCTGCGGATTTCCAGTTGCCTGCAATCAAGAGTCCTTCGGCTAAATCGTTTTCTTCGAAAAATGTCGAGCTGAGCAACACATCGCTGTCTACTTTGAGAATTATTGACCTGGAGGTCGCTCGAAACCCAAGGTTGTAAGCGTGCGAAAGTATCCAACTCCCTTCGTCTTCAACTCTTACTATTCGCATCCTCGAATCTTCAATGCCGGCGTCTCTCAACGTGACAGAAACCGGATACGTAGAAGACCAATCAACTATGACAACTTCGTCGACTTCATCATGGGCTAGCCAAGTCGGAATCGTTTCAGTTAAATGTGCGTTTCTATTCATGCAGCATGTAACCAATGAAACACCCTTTTGAACGTCGCAGTTGGTCACAAATCCTTTGTTAGAAGATGCCACTCTTGGCAGTTCATTTCGTAGTTTGGGGCGCTGAAGTAGTCCGACAAAAGTCGATGCAATATCCTCTCTGGACTTAGAATTCCTTTTTGACAGTTGAGTGCGAACCATACTTTGAAAGACAGCTCTTGCGTCTGACGGTTTATCCTTTAGAGACGCCTGAAGAGTATCCAATTTTATTTTTGAAGTATTCATTTCGCTTTCCGCGCATAGTCCAACATAAATTCGCACTGAATGTCATTTATTGGTATTTTGACATTATGTAAATTTTGTAGCTGCCCCGACTGCGGATCTTGCAAACTAACCCACAACCCCGAAGCTCTTGCTGGCACCTATCGAACTCTAGCGAGCTTTACAATACACCTGCAAGACTATGTTTGGTTCTGTCAGGCTTTGTTGCATGGATCATGACTTAGGCGAGTTTACCCATTACTCCATCACTTCAGATGACGCGCTCATACATCGCACGACCGAGACCTGTCATGCGGTTGAGCGCCTTTGCCGCTACTTTCGTTTCGGCGATTTGACGGCCAAAATCACGCGCTTGCAGGCCATCACCTATAACCTGTTTCCATCTGCCGATTTGAGCTTCAACCTGTGATCGCTGGTTGATCCCGGTTCGATGTATGCCGTCCTGGCGCCGACAGCGGCAATCCAGTCCCGAACGGCCCGTGCAACAAACTCAGGGCCGTTGTCTGAACGGATATAGGAAGGTGTGCCTCGCAGGATGAACAAGGCGGTGGTTGATCGGTTTGCGTCCGTTCGGGGCACGGACTGCAAGGATGAACCGTTCAAAAAACGCCCACTCCTCGTCCGACATTAGGTTTCTTGCCAAGCTGGCCTCCATCGCAGATACCGGCTTGAATCACGATCAGCGGGCGCTGTGAATCCCTTTTGTCAACACGACCTAAGTCGTTGATTTCTTTGGGCAGGTCCACTCCTGCACGGCTCACCACTTTTTACATAACACCAAGGCGTTACGCAGGATCAGATTGAAGCGAACGTATAGCCACACCGCATGTGCGATGATCTGCCGAGGAGAGCCGTGGCGATTGTAGCTGATCGGCGATGGCTTCTTCGATGTCACCTTCGTCCAATTACGGGTGTGAGAATCCAAATGGCAAGTTGACGGGACAAAACCCTTCGAACTGCAGAAATCACTCTACGTTCGAGGGTTTGCGATTTCTGCCGACCTCTGAAAGTAAATGGTGCCTCAAGAGGGACTCGAACCCCCGACCTTGTCCTTACGAAGGACCTGCTCTACCAGCTGAGCTATTGAGGCAAGCGAGGCTCGTTTAAACCCTCATGCGGGTGCTTGCAAGCGGTGAAACCCCGGGTTTTCTGACCTCAGAAACACCTGTTTCCGCATTTCGTTATCACCGCTCATAGAGGGTCCGGTTCGCACTGGAGAACGTAACCGGGTTGACTTCAACCGTATAATTCCATAATTCATGAAATATGGATATTAAAGCAACAGAACAACTGGCGACTTTGGGTCACCCGCAACGGCTTTCAGTGTTTCGCATGTTGATGCGGCGCTTTCCTGACGCTGTCCCGGCCGGAGAGCTTGCCTTGGGGCTGGGGATAAAGCCCAACACATTATCGAACTATCTGAACGCGTTGCGACAGGCGGGGCTAGTCCGGCAGAATCGGTCTGGTACCTCTTTGCTCTACTCGATCGAGATGCAGAATGTGCAGCAGATGCTGGATTACCTACTGAACGATTGCTGCCGCGGACGCCCCGAAATCTGTATCCCGTCAGGCTGGGAAAGCGACAGATCAGCGGACCGAAAATATAACGTTCTTTTCCTGTGCGTCGGCAATTCCGCCCGTTCGATATTTGCTGAATCTATCCTTCGCGCGCTGGCGGGTGAGCGTTTCAACGCATATTCTGCGGGAACGCAGCCTTCATCCGGGCTCAACCCTATAGCGGTGCAGGTCCTTAAGGACAAAGGGCATGATGTTTCGGCTCTGCGCTCGAAACATATGTCAGAATTTGCCACCTCTGACGTGCCCGAGATGGATTTTGTCTTTACCGTCTGCAATCAGGCCGCGAATGAGGAATGCCCGGCATGGGATGGCCAGCCGATCAGCGGTCACTGGGGTGTGGTCGACCCGGTCATGGCGACAGGCACGAAGGCTGAAAAAAGCCTGGCCTTCCAGAACGCCTATGGTTCGCTCAGGCGCAGGATCGAGGCCTTTACCTCGCTGCCGGTCGAAAGCCTCGACCGGATCGCGTTGCAATCTGCTGTCGACGATATTGCCAGAACATCTGACGAGGACATGACATGACAACCTACGCCGTGAATGGCCTTGGCCGGATGGGCAAGCTGGCCCTGAAACCACTATTGGAGAAAGGCGCAAAGATTGCCTGGATCAACGACGGGATCGGTGATCCAGAAATGCACGCGCATTTGCTGGAATTCGACACGGTTCATGGCCGCTGGGAAGCAGATTTTGACTATGACAAAGACAGCGTCGCCATAGAGGGTATGCGCTTGCCGTTTGTCGGTACCCGCGACCTGAACGCGCTGCCACTGGACGGGGTCGACGTGGTGATTGACTGCACCGGCGCCTTCAAAACCGAGACCAAGCTGGCGCCATATTTTGATGCAGGCGTCAGGAAGGTTGTCGTCTCGGCACCGGTCAAGGATGGCCCGACCGCCAATATCGTGATGGGCGTGAACGAAGGTACATATGATCCGAGCGCGCATCACATCGTGACGGCTGCGTCCTGCACCACCAACTGCCTGGCGCCGGTGGTCAAGGTGATCCACGAAAATCTGGGCATTCGGCACGGGTCGATGACCACGATCCATGATGTGACGAATACGCAGACCATCGTGGACCGACCCGCCAAAGACCTGCGCCGCGCGCGCTCGGCCCTGAATTCGCTGATCCCAACCACCACCGGCTCGGCCACGGCAATCACCCTGATCTACCCCGAGCTGACAGGCCGGTTGAACGGCCACGCGGTCCGGGTGCCGTTGCTGAATGCCTCGCTGACCGATTGCGTGTTCGAAGTGGAGCGGGAAACAACCATCGAAGAGGTCAACGCGTTTTTCAAAGAAGCCGCCGATGGAGATTTGAAGGGTATTCTGGGCTATGAGACCCGCCCTCTGGTCTCGACAGACTATACCAATGACCAGCGCTCCTCGATCATCGATGCCCCGTCGACCATGGTGGTGAACGGCACCCAGGTAAAGATCTACGCCTGGTATGACAATGAGATGGGATACGCGCACCGTCTGGTCGACGTCGCGCTCATGGTCGGAGCCGCGCTGTGACCCAGAAGCCCGAAGGGTTGTCCGCCTATATCGCGGTCACGGCAGCCTATTGGGCATTCATGCTGACCGACGGCGCGCTTCGTATGCTGGTGCTGCTGCATTTTCATACGATGGGCTTCTCGCCGGTCCAGCTGGCCTATCTGTTTGTTCTGTATGAAATTGCCGGTATCGGCACCAATCTGGCGGCGGGCTGGATTGCGGCTCGGTTCGGGTTGACCTCGACGCTCTATGCGGGGCTTGGCCTGCAGGTGGGGGCGTTGCTGCTGCTGACTCAACTAGACCCTAATTGGGCCATTCCAGCTAAAGTGGCCTTTGTCATGATCGTTCAGGGTGCCAGCGGCGTGGCCAAGGATCTGGCCAAGATGTCTTCGAAATCCGCCGTGAAACTGCTGGCCCCGACCGAGGATGGCGGCCTGTTTCGCTGGGTTGCCCTGCTGACCGGGTCCAAGAACGCGGTCAAAGGGCTGGGCTTTTTGCTGGGTGGAGGTCTGCTGGCCACGTTTGGCTTTAACTGGGCGGTGCTGGCCATGGCTATGGTGCTGGGCGTCATCATGATCGCGGTCGTTCTATTCATGCCGCCGGGCCTGCCCAAAGGGCGTAAGGGCGCAAAATTCTCTGAGGTTTTTTCGAAATCCCCCAATATCAACTGGCTGTGCTTGTCCCGCATGTTTCTGTTTGGCGCGCGCGATGTGTGGTTTGTGGTCGGGATTCCGATCTATTTCTATGCGGTATTGTCCGACGGGTCCGAAACCGGGAACCGAGCGGCCTTTTTCATGATCGGGACATTCATGGCGGCCTGGATCATCCTATACGGCGCAGTTCAGGCCAGCGCCCCGAAGATCCTGCGCGCCTCTGACCGGTCCGAGCCCCAATTGATCCGCGCCGCGCGCGATTGGGCCGTAGCCCTGTTCTGCGTGCCTGCCGCCCTGACCGTCGCTGTGGCCTTATCCTCGGGGCCCGCCACTTGGCTGACCATTACGCTGGTGATCGGCTTGCTGATCTTTGGAGTGATCTTTGCCGTGAACTCCTCGCTGCACTCCTATCTGATCCTGTCCTTTTCTCAGGCCGAGCGGGTCACGATGGATGTCGGTTTCTATTACATGGCCAACGCGGCCGGCCGATTGCTGGGCACAGTGCTGTCTGGCCTCACTTACCAGATCGGTGGTTTGGCAATGGTTCTGGGAACAGCCGCAACAATGGTCGCTCTGTCCGCGATGGCCTCGGACAGGATGCAGGACCGTTTGGCGGTGGGTTAGCATTCTCACCAAGCTTGCTCGCGAATGCGGCATGGACTTCACAATTTTTGCGGATGAATTCTGTGACGGGACAAGTGGAATTAGCCCCTACATGTTACGCTATCCGGTAGAAACGCTTTGTTGGCGATGCCGCTGGGCATTTCAGCGGATCCAATTTGTTGTTTCAAAATCTCAGTGGCACACTCGGGAAGCGCGCAAAGCCACGCGTTCGAAAGCTCACTGAAGCAAAAGACTGTTTTGATTGGTACCCAAGCAATAAGGCTTGCAGTGGTTCGTGGCCGACCGCTCAGTCTTAACAATCCGATATCACTGCCCAGAGGCATTTGACCTGGAAAGCCACCACTCGAGTTGCATGAGGTCCGAGCATCAGCATTCCTTGGTCGGGTAGAAGTTAATGTCACACCACCGTGGCTATTCTGCAGCGTTCGGAACCGTCGCTTCTGCGTACATTCCCTTCACACGATCCTTTGTTGGATCGAAATGCGGGAATGGCACGATCTTGGCTTTCAACCGCTTTTGTTGGCCGTCCAGCTGCCCGATTTCGATGTCCGCTCCAACGATGGCATGGGTAACCGAAACCCGACCCAAAGCGATGACCTTGCCGAGGATGGGTGATTTCATCGCGCTGGTAATCTCTCCGACCTGCGCTTTCCCAACGCGCACGCAGTCACCGGGTGAGGGGACCGTACCCCCTTCGATCTCAAATCCAACCAGTTTGCGGTGTGGGTGGAACTTGCGCTCCTCTATTGCCGCCCGCCCGATGAAGTCGTCGGTCTTTGATTTCAGCGGCACAGTAAAGCCGATGCCGGCCTCGAACGGATCGGTCTGATCGTCGAATTCTGACCCGGCAAAGATCAGACCGCCCTCAATCCGCAACATGTCCAATGCGGCCAGGCCCAGAGGCGCAATGCCATACTCTTGGCCCACCTCCCAGACACGATCAAAGATTTCGACGGCATCCTTGGGATGGCAGAAGATTTCATACCCAAGCTCTCCGGAATAGCCGGTCCGAGAAATTACAACAGAAGTCCCCTGCACATCACCAACCCGCGCGACCGAAAGCCGGAACCACGGCAGTTCGTCGATCGTTGGTTGCTGAGGCGGTGTCCAGAATATCTTGGAAAGTATGTTGCGGCTATGCCGCCCCTGAACTGCAATGTTGTGCAACTGGTCCGTAGAGTTGCGCACCCAGACATTCATATTGCGTTTGAGCGCCTGTTCCTGCAGCCACAACCCGCTGGTGTCATTCCCACCGATCCAGCGGAAGTTCGTCTCACCCAACCGGTAGACGGTGCCATCGTCGATCATACCGCCGTGCTCATAGCACATGGCGGTATAAACGACCTGACCAACGCTCAGTTTTTTCATGTTGCGGGTCACGCAAAGCTGCATCAGTTCTTCGGCGTCAGGTCCCACGACTTCGTATTTGCGCAGCGGGCTGAGGTCCATGACAGCAACCTTGTCCCGGCAAGCCCAATATTCGGCAATCGCGCCATGATTGGTCATCGTGTTGGGCAGCCAATAGCCATTGTATTCGACGAAATCACGGGTGTGCCGTGCAAAGCAGTCGTGAAATGCTGTTTTCTTAGTTTCTTCCACATCCGCCTCCGCAGATTTTCTATAGCCATAGGACCGCTTGAATTCCTCGGTCGCCTTATAGGTTCGCACTTGAATGTCTGTTGGATTCCAGCCATTTGCCGGGTCGATATCGCAGGGACAGCCCGTGCTGACGCAAACCAGATCGGTCAGGGCGCGCAGCAGGACGAAGTCACCGGGTCGCGACCACGGATCGTCCATGCCAATGGCGTTGGTGTCATCCAGCATCGTGTTGAAAAAGAAGTTGATCGCTGGCCAGCCACCGCGCGGCTTGATGCCATATTGGTCCAGATCCTTGTTGATATTGTCCGAACAATTCACATGGCCGGGATAGCCAAGGTCTTCATAATATCGCGCCGTACAGGCCAGACCGAACGTGTCATGGCGCCCACAGGTATCTTGAACGATTTCGATCAGAGGCTCTTGATCTACTGACCAGTACTTTGAGAAAATCCCGGGTTGAGGATACAAGCTGCCCATCAGGCTGCGTGTTGTTGTCGGGTCGATTTCACGCTCGATCCCCTGATCCAGTGCGCGGCGGCTGAAGGCCTGAAAATCGGAACACTCTCGGCCACGATTATCGACGATCTGGATGAATTCACCGGCCTTCACTTCATATGAGTGCGCATTTCCCGGCTGAATATTGAAATCCTTAAGCGGATCGGCCAGCGGATCGGGTGGTCCGACATCGGGCTTTTCCAATCCGGGCGCTGAGCGCTGGATGTACAAGATGATATCCGTAGGAGGGTTGTTGTCCTCGGGGCGCATAGCCTTGCCTGGTGCAGCGACAATCAAAAGACCATCGCTTTCTGCCACGAAATGCACCATGTCGCCGGGGAGTGACCCGTCAGCGAATGCCCGGATTGCGTCGCCTTTTCCGATGTCGAAGCCCGCGATTTCCAATGCACGCAGAACTTTTTTGCCAGATGCTGATCCATTTGCGAGGGTTGCGATCAAACCTTCGGGCCGTCCATGCCCCTGTGTGCCCAGCATGGCTGCATCGGAGCTTCGGTCAGGGGAAAAGAAGACCATCTCAGCCGGTTGCATCCCATCGCGATCCAGCAGCGTGATGGTATCGCCCTTGGACACCGGTACCGCGCGCGACCCCATTCCGGGGATCGGGTGGCGTTCCGTTCCATGCGGCAGGATCGGAAGGCCGGGGGCCAGAACCCCGCTGCGTTCGAATGGAACTTCGAAGACCGGCTTCACATTCATAGTGTGTTTTCCTGAATGGCTTCGGTTGCACCGCGATGGGTGACCACCAAGAGGCATCCCGCCTCGGTTCGCGAATAGTGGCTGAACCCGGCAGCAAGGCTGACAAAATCGCCGCTGCGATATCGAAACCCGTCGTGGTCGGTCAGATCGCCCTCAAGCACAAAGAACTCTTCCGGCCCGTAATGGACATGAGGGTTCGAACGTGTGCCTGGCGCCATCTTCATCAGATAGCTGCCTTGTCCGGTTGCCTCATCGAAACTGACATTCTTCCACCAGACCTGCGCATCGGGCAGGCCGTCCATCCGCATCCGGACAAATCCGGGGTCATCGAAGCGGATAACGGTGCGTGCGCTCTGCTGTTGGGCCATCTTAGTCGAGCCCCAACCGCTTTTTGCGCTGATCAGCCCAACTGCTAATCGCCATGTCGAAGGTAAGCGCCATCAGCGAGACATTCATGCCGAGCACAAAGTTCTTGCCCAGTTCGGTACCTGCCAGAGTTCGTTGAAGTTCCTGCCCCAGGTCCTGCGTTCCAATGAAGGCCGCGATAATGACCATGAAGAAGGCGAACATGATGGCTTGATTAAACCCGACCGCCATAGTTGGCAGCGCCAGAGGGAACTGAACCGACATGAGCTTTTGCCGGCGGGTCGAGCCGGACATATCTGCTGCCTCGGTCATTTCCGGCGGCACGTTGCTGAGGCCAATAATAGTGTACCGGATCAGCGGGACGGCGGCGAAGATCAGAATCGAGAACACAACCGCGACATCATTGACCCCGAACAACATGATCGCAGGGATCAAGTAAATGAAGCTGGGGAAGGTTTGCGCAGTGTCGCAAGCCAGCAAAATGCTCTTGGACCAACGCGCGGACCGCGCAGCGACAACGCCCAGGGGGATACCGATCATGGTTGCCAGCGCAACGGCCGAAATCACGGTATACAAAGTAATAACCGACCGATCCCACCAGCCCGAGAACGCGACAATCGTAAAGAAGACTGCTGCGTAGATGCCCGGCTTTCGGCCACCAACCCAATAAGCAAAGGAAACAACCAGCAGGATGAACGCGGGAGTTGGAATGGCGAGTAGCGTATTCCGGAATGGAATCAGAACCTTGACGTTCAGAAACCAGCGTAACCATTCGGTTGTCCCTTTGATCATGTCGATGGCCAGGAACGACTTGATAACCACGTCGATTTCTTTGCCCTGGCTGAGATGCTGCTTGCGGCCAATTTCGGCCAGGATCGGGAAGACCTGAGACAGCAGAGTGAACCCAACAAACAGACCCAGTGCGACCAGCGAAATCTGGTGGCGCTTCCACCACGGGGTGCCGCGTTCGAAGTGCACTGGCTGTTTGACGACCCAGGCCTTTGACATCCGATCCAACGTGACAGCCAGAAGGACGATGGTTACGCCAATCTCGAAAGAACGGCCCAGCTTGAAACTACCCATCATCGCCAGCAGTTTCGCGCCAAGACCGGGCATTCCGATAAAGGCGGTCAGAACAACCATCGCAAGACACAACATGATCACCTGATTGACGCCGACCAGAACCTCGGTCCGCGCGGCTGGAACGTAGACGTGGCGCAACATCTGCCATTTGGTACATCCAGACATCTGGCCTGCTTCGATCACTTCGGGGCTGACTTTTTTCAAGCCCAGAGTGGTCATCAGGATCATCGGCGGGATGGCAAAAGTAATTGTTGCGACGGCCCCAGCTGTCGGTCCGACCTTAAAAAAGATCACTGCTGGCAAGAGATACGTAAAGAAGGGCAGGGTTTGCAGCACGGACAGCATGGGTTTCAGCATCCGCTCGAACCAGCTGTATTTCCAGGCGGCGATGCCTAGTATCAAGCCCAAAAGAAACGCCAGCGGTGCGGCAACCACGATGACAGACATCGTCTGCATGGCGATCTTCCACTGCCCGATCGCGGCCGTCCAGATGAAGGTTCCCGCGCCTAATGCGGCCAGACGCCAACCACCTACGGCGTAGCCGACGACGGCTGCCACTGCGGCGATTGCGGACCATGGGATCGGACCTAGATTGGGCCAACGGCGCTTGCCTTCCAGAAGGTTCGCTGACGTATCCAGCAGGAACTCGAGCGGACCTTCGGCGATAAATCGTGTGACATAGATCAGGCCAAGATCATTTTGGATAAAGTAGAAGACTGCATCCAGAACCTGCGCCGTCGGCGGAATCGCGGCTTCGGGGATGCGGTTTAGCCATTCGGGCAGAACTCCGGCAGCTTTGGCAACGATCAGCACGAAGGCGGCGGCCAGCAGTGTAGTCAGGACTCTGGCTTTTCCCCACGTCCCGTCTGAAGTGTCCGGTACTTCGGTGGACAGCGCCGCCATCATTCAGCTCCAAGCAGAACATTCAATGCGGCGTCACGTTCCAGAACACCGGTGACAACGCCTTTGTCATCCGCCACCGGCAAAAGAATGCGGTTGTCGTTGACAAGAACCCGCGCCAGTTCGTGAATGGTTGATCCACCATTGATTGGTGCGCCCTCCAAGGCATGACCGTTCACAGGTTTTGCCAGGCCTTTGGCATGTACGACCCGGGCCTTGTCGACATCTTCGGTAAACTTGGCCACGTACTCGGTGGCAGGGTTCATCACAATCTTGTCGGGGGTGTCACATTGTTCGACCGCGCCGTTGCGCATGATTGCAATCCGGTCTGCCAGACGTAGCGCTTCGTCAAAATCATGCGTGATGAAAACGATGGTTTTGCCCAGCATCTCTTGCAATCGCAGGAATTCATCCTGCATTTCGCGGCGGATCAGTGGATCAAGCGCCGAGAATGGCTCGTCCAGAAACCAGATATCGGGTTCAATGGCGAGCGACCGGGCGATTCCCACTCTTTGCTGTTGGCCGCCGCTCAATTCCCGTGGGAAGTATTCTTCCCGACCTTCAAGGCCCACCAACTTGATGACTTCCAGCGCGCGTTCGCGCCGATCATGACGATCTTGTCCGCGCATTTCCAACGGAAAGGCCACGTTGTCCAAAACCGTGCGATGTGGCAGCAGTCCGAAAGACTGAAACACCATGCCCATCTTGTTTCGGCGCAATTCAATCAGATCGCGCTCGCTCAGGCTCATGATGTCCTGACCTTCAACCTCAATCGTTCCGCCTGTAATGTCGTGCAGGCGCGAAAAGCAACGTACCAGCGTCGACTTGCCTGATCCTGACAGGCCCATAATGACCAGCATCTCGCCACGAGCGACCTCAATCGAGACGTCCTTGACACCGGCGATGTACCCATCCGCGCGGATCTCATCGAAACTGCGGCCAGCGGCCAGAGATTTCAGATAGCTCTCTGGCGAGGGCCCAAACAGTTTCCAGACGTTTTTGGCTGAGATGACAGGCGCTGAGGCGGACATGGCTGCCTTTCTTTCGTGTTGAGCGCGGCCTTGCATCGCTGAGATGTTCAAGGCCGCGCCAGTTTCGGTGGATGCAACCGGATTATGTACTGCAGGCACTGATCCAAGGATCAATGACGGCGCGGTTGGCGTCCAGCCATTCTTCGGCTGCCTCTTCCGGTTCAAGCTCATCAGTATCGACCAGCTTCGCCATCTCAGCAATCTGCGGGTTGGTGAAAGATATCTCGGTCAGGGCGCAATACGCGGCAGGCCATTTGTCTTTCATACCATCCCAGGCTGCCTTTTTCAGGTAACCTTTGGCGGGGTTGCCGCAATCATACAACGCATTCGGGTTAGGACCCTTGGCTGGGTCTTTGTCGCATCCGTCTTCCCATGCTGGGAACTCAACGAACTCACCAGGCCAGACGGCTTCGGCAAAGTTTGGCGTCCAGTTAAAAACCAGTACCGGCGTTTTGTCGGCCTCAGCCGCGCCAATCTCGGCCCAAAGGGCTGCGGCGGAACCCGCATTGATCACGGTAAAGTTCAGATCAAGTGCTTCGGCGCGTTCTTTACCATGCTTCAACCAGTCAACTGGACCATCCAGATACCGACCCTTGTCGCCGGTTTCGGCTGTCGCGAACAGGTGTGCGCAGTCGTTCAATGCATTCCAATCTGGCAGGCCCGGGCAGGATTCCTTGGTCCACATGGGATACCACCAATCCTCACGTGTAACGGCGTCATGATCGCCTGCGTCATGCAGGCCACCTTTTTCCAATGCCGCCCTGTAGGACGCGCCAAACGCGCCTTCCCAGACTTCCATCTCCAACGCCACATCGCCCAGGCGCACCGATTCATAGACCGCCTGGCTGTCGGTGGTGACGTATTCGACGTTGTTGCCCATCTCTTCAAAGATCAGGCCGACAACGTTCGACATCACGATCTGGCTGGACCAATTGTGAATTGGGATCACGATCGGGTCGCTGCTGTCTTCTGCAGTCGCCCCTGTTCCCGCTACTGCTGCCAAAGTTGCAGCAGAAAGGAGGTTTGTAAGTTTCATGTTTGCTCCCTGAGTGATGTTCATTTTTAGGTTGTGGACTCTTCCGGCCCCGAATTTGTGCATTCTGCGCAGAATCGCCCCAGACGCAGAACAGAAATTTGAGGGTCTTTGACCATAAATTCTTGAGGCTAACACGACTTTTTGCTATCTTAACAATTAGTTGCCTGATCGATTGCCAGCAGATGAGGCCAAATGTTTTTCGATCGCTATAACGTCCAGTTCGGGAATCCGCTCTGAAATGCCAAAGAAAACTTCAGTCACAGGGAAAGTCCTTCCGCCGCTCGACTATTTGTTGGCGTTTGAAGCTGCCGCAAAGGCGCAGAGCTTTGCGCAGGCCAGTAAGGTTCTGAACATCTCTGAAACGGCGATCAGCCGCAAAGTGCGGTTGCTAGAGCAACACTATGATGTGCCGTTGTTTGTGCGAGGGCACCGTTCTGTTTCGCTTACCCAACAAGGGGCCATCCTGCTGGCAACCGTGGAGAAGTCGCTGGACCTGATGCGGGATGTCAGCCGGGATATGCTGGCCAAACATCAGGCCAACACGGTATCGATCTCCGCCACCAACTCTGTTGCTTCTCTTTGGCTGATGCCGCAACTTCGCAAGTTCAACAAATCAAATGGCCGCATCCGTATTTCGCTGGTCTCTTCTGACAGCGACGCAGAGTGCCTGTCGGATTCGATGGACTTGACGATCCTGCGTGGAGATGGCGATTGGCCGGGATACGAGGCACAGCTTTTGTTCGGAGAAACCGTATTTCCGGTCTGCAGCCCAGAGTATCTCAAGAGCAACCCCAAAGCGGCAGATATATCTGCGCTGCCGGAACTGGACCTTATTGAAGTGGCCAGTGGCCATGCAGAGTGGATGACATGGCGCACTTGGTTCAGTGGCAATGGGGTATCGACGTCCTCGATGGAACAGGCAGTGGAGTTCAATACCTATCCGTTGTCAGTGCAAGCAGCTGTCGATGGACTGGGAATTGCATTGGGTTGGGCCCATCTTGTTGATCCTTTGCTTGAAAGCGGCACTTTGGTCAGACCGGTTCTGGGCGCATCAGTGCGAACACAGTCCGGATACTACCTGTTAAAAAGGCCTCTTCACAAAGCTTTCCCAGAGCAGCGCATCGTTGAAGATTGGTTGCTTGGTCTCAGCGCGGGTCGGAAAAGATACGCCTGATCGCTGTGGCCAGCCTCTGTTTCCTAATGATGAATCGAGTAGCACTTTCAGGGAGTGTTAAACTCGTATATTGACCCTAGGGAATAAATATTTACTTTAAAGAAAAATATATGCGAATCTGGCTCGGCTCTTTGCCGTTCTGGTTGGAATACTATTGGCCTATTTTATGCAGGGAGACCGAAACCCAATGAGCTATAAATCTGACATCGAAATTGCGCGTGAGGCGAAGAAGAAGCCGATTCAGGAGATTGGTGCGAAGATCGGCATCGAATCTGCTGATCTTCTGCCCTATGGCCATGACAAGGCAAAGGTGAGCCAGGACTTCATCAATTCGGTTCAGGGCCGTGAGGACGGCAAGCTGATTCTGGTGACGGCGATCAACCCGACGCCTGCGGGTGAGGGCAAGACGACGACGACTGTGGGTCTGGGTGACGGTCTGAACCGGATCGGCAAGAACGCGATGATCTGTATCCGTGAGGC
>NZ_JBXWNS010000016.1:0-8265 GCF_059610485.1 Ruegeria sp. CDSC081
GCAACCCGCTATGATAAGACAGCCGAAAGCTTCCTTGGCTTCGTAGATATCATTTCGATCCGCCTCTGGATCCGCCACTTGTCAACATGACCTAGCGATAGCGGTCATTCATTGTAAGTATTAGGCTGATTGCGCTGGGTTAGCAGCCCGATAGAACTTGCGTCAGGCTCAACAGCACATTCCAAAGATGTTTGGTCGCACCAATACGGCAGTCGACGTTGCGATCCCCACAACAAGATCAAACATTTGAGAGCTCCTTGCTGCTTTCTTTTGCCAAGCGTTAAGCTGGCGTTGCAGATACCCTAGTCCGCAACATTTGCGTGGTTGACAGGATGAGTTTCTGTGAAAGGCGGGAAAAACCGTTGACCCGCAATTTGTTCATGCGGTTTTTTTTAAATTACTCGATACTAATATGTATGAATTTAGACTAGGGCAATGGGGCGAAAAGCCATCCGATATCTAGCTACCTATTCATCAAAGTATGCGTTATGCGTTGTGTAGATTGCCTGAATGGTTGGCGTCAAACGGTCAAGATGCGTACGAAGAACTTGATCCGCCGCCCACGCATCCCCGCTGAACAGGGCCTTTAAAAGAGATTGATGATCCAGATACAAATCATCCATTGCTTCTTTGCTGGTTAACGCCAGCATGCAAAGGCGGTCAACCTGCGCTTTGTTTTCGGCGATGATTTCAAACGCAAACGCCTGTTTGGCCGAGGCGCAAAGCAGTTTGTGAAACTGGTAGTCCAGATCATGGAACAAATTGACATCTTCTGCTGAGATTGCATCCGCCTGTTCACGAAGGTTGGCTTTTAATGCCGCGTCTACCGACTTGTCGCGATCTGACACGGCAGTGCGGATGACCTCCAATTCGACTGCGGCACGCACAAAGCGGGCATTCGCGATGAGCTGGCGTGAGAACGGTCGAACAACTGTCGCGCGTTGTGGCCGCACCAAAAGGAGATTGAGGTTGGAAAGTCGCGTGAAAGCCTCGCGCACAGGCTGGCGTGAAAACCCGAATGATTTCGCAACATCCGTTTCGGATATCTTTGTCCCTGGAAGCAGCTCCAGGCGGGTGATTTGTCCAAACAGTTCGTCAAAGACGACATCGCTACTCGTCGTACGTTCAAGGGTTCCCAAAGCTGCCATTTTTTGTTTTCCAACCTCTGTTTGGCGACATTGTGGCAGATCAGAGAGGGAATTAATAGAGTTAATTAGGATACTAGGTTACATTATATTCATTGTTCTAAAAGGAAAATATCACATATCTAAAGAGTATTTAGAAAATAGATGTTGACTAGTATCCCAGTTATCGTGTTGGGTGTGCCCATCAACGAGGGCGGAGCAAGTGTGCTAGCTGGGAGGAAATCAGATCATCCAAATTGGGGTGAAGGCTGATCTGGCGTGACCACTTGCAAGGTTTCGAACACGATCGCCGGTCAAAGACGACTGGAAGAAAACAAGACCTGAACCTGATCTGGGAGGATAGAATGTTCAATTTTTCACTAAAGTCTGTGGCTGCGACGGCTGTTTTGTTAAGCGGGGTTTCAATCGCACAGGCTGATGTCACACTGCGCGGGGCAAGCATGTTTGATGAAGAACATGCATTCACTAAGACCTTGCGCGAGTTTGAACGGCTGGTCGCGGAGAAATATGATGGCGAGGTCGAATTTGATCTGCGCCTGAATGGTGAGCTTGGGGTTGAATCCGATTACGTCACCTACCTCAACCAAGGTGTCGCCGTAGATTATACGATCCTTGCCCCGTCCAACATGGCGGTGTTTTCAGATTCCATTCCTTTGATGGATATGCCTTTCCTGTTCCGTGATCTTGAACACTGGGATGCGGTCCTTTCGTCGGATGCGCTGAAACCCCTTGAGGACGATCTGCGCGAAGCTGCAGGTATCGTGATCGTCGGGTATCACGGCGGTGGTGTACGGAATCTCGCCTCTGCTGAGCCCATCACAAACATGGAAGAGCTTGCAGGACATCGTATGCGCGTCATGGGGGCCCCAATTCAGGCCCAGACATTCTCAGCTGTTGGAGCGGCACCATCTGCCATTGCCTACAACGAAGTCTATAACGCAATCCAAACAGGCGTCATTGCCGGATTTGAGAATGAAGCGGCCTCGATCCAGAACCTGAAGTTCTACGAAGTTGCGCCGCATGTCTCATTGACCCAGCACACGATCACGGTGCGCCCAATTGTGATGTCAGCAAAAATCTTCGATGAACTGCCTGCTGAGTTGCAAGCCGCTATCATGGATGCCGGCACCGAGGCCGGTGCTTTTGGCCGCGCGTTGGAGAGCGGTCAGGACGGCGAAAAACTTCAGGCAATGATCGACGCAGGTCAGATCGAAGTGCATGAGTTCGAGGGTCGCGAGAAAATGCTGGAACTGGTTCAGCCAGTGCAGGACGCCTATGCCGAAGAGCTGGGCGCGACAGAACTGCTCAACAACGTTCGCGGAATGTGATCTCCCAGCTGACGGGCGAGTAAGTAATCAAACTCGCCCGTTGGCATAAATCCCGATGCGCTTGGCGCGTCACATTGCGATGTAGGGTGGAACATGCTTGGAAAATATCTGGATAGGTTCTGCACTGGGCTTCGTATATTGCTTGGCGTGATGATGGGGGCATTGGCGATACCGGTTGCGATGCAAGTTGTCTCTCGCTACACCGGTTTGATCCCAACTTATCTTTGGACCGAAGAACTGGCGACGTTCCTGTTCGTTTGGATTGTGATGATCGGGTCTATTGTCGCTGTTTGGGACGGCACCCATTTTGACGTTCGAATTACCCGCAACGCAATGAGACCGCTGCCACGTTTGTTCCAAGACGGCATCGTTCACGTTGCCATCATGATTTTTGGGGCGTTCTTCCTGTTTTACGGCATCGAATACACCGAATTTGGGGGCAACCAACGATCTGTAATGATGCGTGCAAACCTCGCGATCACGCACGTATCGGTCCCGATTGCCGGAGGGTTTTGGTTTCTCCTGTCAGGCTACCGGTTGTCCGAAACCATCGCGAAATATCTAAACCGAGAGAGCAGCCAGACATGATCCTCGATACTGCAACTGCCGCCACGATGCTTATTGCTGGCTTTCTGGTGCTGATTTTCATCCGCATCCCAGTGGCATTCGCATTGGGTTTGGCGACCCTCCCGGTTGTGTTGCTTGAGCTGCGGCTGACCCCGTTCATCGTGCTGGATCGGATGTTCCAATCCTATAACTCCTTCATCTTATTGGCCGTTCCATTCTTTCTACTGGCGGCCAACCTGATGAATTCCGGCAAAGTAACCGACCGGCTGATCGAACTGGCCCGTGTGCTAACCGGCTGGATGCCCGGCGGATTGGGTCATGTAAATGTCGCTGTGTCGATGCTGTTCGCTGGTATCTCCGGATCTTCCACAGCAGATGCGGCGGGTATCGGAAAAATCCTGATCCCAGCCATGCAGAAAGAGGGGTACGACACGCGGTTTGCCGTTGCTATCACGGCCTGCTCTTCGGTGATGGGGGTCATCATCCCGCCGTCGATTTTGATGATCGTTTGGGGCGGTGTCATGCAGGTCTCTGTCGGCGCATTGTTTTTGGGCGGCGCGATTCCGGGCCTGATGATTGGCCTCGCCTTGATGGCTACGGTCTATGGTTTCGCAAAAGCCCGCAATTACCCGGTGACGGCGACGCCGAACTGGGGTGAATTCTGGGCCGCTTGGAAAGGCGCCGCACTGGCCCTTTTGACACCGGTCTTTGTGATTGGCGGTATTGTAGGTGGTCTTGTCACACCAACTGAAAGTGCAATCATAGCGGCGGGTTATGCGCTGATCTTGGGTATGTTTGTCTATCGGACGGTCACTGTCAGAGATTTGGGTACGATCCTCTATGACACCGCACGATTTGCAGCCATCTCTCTGTTTGCGATCGGCACCGCCTCGGCATTCGGATGGCTACTGTCGTTCTACGATGCGCCGCGCCTGATTGTCAGCGTTCTGACTACTTGGGAGTTCGGGGCATTTGGAACGGCTATCTTGATTGCCCTTCTGTTTCTTCTCTTTGGCCTGTTCATCGATGCAATCCCGACAATCATCATTCTTGGCACGGTTCTGATGCCGGTGGCACAGGCGGGTGGGGTCGATCCAATCGCATTTGCCATCATCGGTATCGTTTCGCTTGCCTTCGGGCTGGTGACGCCGCCCTACGGCTTGTGCCTGCTGATCTCAGCGGCAATTGGCGGCCTGAATGTTGTGCAAGTCCTGCGTGAGGTCGTGCTTATCCTTGCCCCAATGCTGGTCATCCTCATTCTGTTGGCGGCATTCCCCGAAATCATTCTGTGGCTCCCAAAGGCAGTTATGCCGGGGGCGTTCCGATAATGGCGTCTCAACTTGCGCTGTGAGCGCTCTGAGAGGGCCGCCAACTGAAACCCGTGACACAAGCGAAGCTGGCGCTTTGTAATAGGAAGGACCGACATGAAACTTGCAGGTAAAACCGCCATTGTAACCGGAGGAGGCCGTGATATTGGCCGCGCGGTTGCGATCAAACTCGCCTCCGAAGGCGCAAATGTTGCGATCAACTATTTTTCCAGCTCAAACGGCGCGGATGAAGCTGTTGCCGCAATCGAAGCCAACGGCGGTAAGGCGATTGCCGTGCAGGGCGACCTGAACAAGAAGGCGGATGTTGACGCGCTTGTGTATCGCACGGTCGAAACCTTTGGCGGCGTCGATATTCTGGTCAATAATGCAGGCGGTCTGATCGCCCGCAAAACCATTGCGGAAATGTCTGTTGAACATTGGGACGCCGTGATGAGCCTGAATCTGACCAGCACATTCCTGATGACGCAGGCTTGCCTGTCCAGGATGACGTCTGGAACTATCGTCAATCTCGCCAGTCAGGCCGGGCGCGATGGTGGTGGACCGGGTGCCGTCGCCTATGCCACAGCCAAGGGCGCGGTCATGACCATGACACGCGGTTTGGCAAAAGAGGTCGGCCCAGACATTCGTGTGAATGCACTTTGTCCTGGCATGATCGATACCGATTTTCACAATGTTCATACACCTGATGCTGGTCGACGCGGCTTTGAAGCCAACGCACCGCTAAAGCGTCAGGGTCATGTCGATGACGCTGCAAATCTCGTTTTATTTCTGGCCTGCGAGGACAGTGCCTTCATCACGGGCGCAAACATTGATCTCAACGGTGGCATGCTGTTTTCCTAACAAGCAAGGAGAGAACCTGTGCCCAATTTCCCGATCGTCTCTACAGGTGAACATGTCACGCGGCAGGTGCTATCTGATCATCCTGACCTCATGGTTGTTGCCTTCCGGTTTCACGCGACCGGGGCGATTGGTGCCCTGCACAGCCATCCGCATGTGCAGGCGACCTATGTCGAAAGCGGTCGATTTCGGTTTACGTTGGGTGAGCACGAACAAGAGTTTGGCCCCGGTGAAAGTTTTGTCATCCCGCCCGGCCAAACCCATGGCTGCACATGCCTGGAACCTGGGACATTGGTCGACAGTTTCACGCCCCGCCGCGATGATTTTCTGTAACTGATATGCGTGTACTGGCAATCGGCGAATGCATGGCAGAACTTGCCCCATCTGAACGGGTTGGTGAATTCAAGCTTGGTTTTGCGGGCGATACCTTCAATACAGCATGGTATCTTGCACAAATCGCCGCAGATATCGACGTCAACTATCTGACGGCTGTCGGAGATGATGCGATTTCGCAGGATCTGCGGGCGTTCATGAAAGACAGCAGGATATCCGACACGCACGTCCAAGTCATTGCGGGCAAAACGATTGGGCTATATCTCATCCATCTCAGCAATGGTGAGCGCAGTTTTTCATACTGGCGCAGCGACTCTGCCGCCAGGCAACTTGCGGTCGACGAGATTGCACTCGGGCGGGCAGTTACGGGCGCAGACTTAATCTACTTTTCTGGAATAACCCTCGCTATTCTCGATCCACAATCACGCGAAATGCTGTTCGATGCGTTGCGTCGTGCACGTGCATCCGGAACGACTGTTGCCTTTGATACAAATCTAAGACCACAGCTTTGGTCTACGCCGCAGGAAATGACAGACACAGTTATGAAAGCTGCTGCGCAATCCGATATCGTTCTGCCATCTTATGATGACGAAGCCGTATGGTTCGGGGACGGCGATTCAATTGCGACGCTGGATCGGTATGCAAAGGCTGGTGTCGATCAGATTGTCGTCAAGAACAGCGCGCAGCCTGTGGTTTTTCAAAAAGCAGGTCAACGTGGAGAGGTAGGCGTTGATCCAGCGACGGGCATTGTCGATACCACTGCGGCAGGGGACAGTTTCAATGCAGGTGTCTTGGTAAGCGTTGTTAGGCAGGATGATTTGGCAACAGGCATACGCAAGGGGTGTCGTCTGGCAGGCCATGTCGTCCGTCACAAAGGCGCACTCGTCCCGGTTAACTTAGATCTTGGTAAGGATGAGACGGGTTAGTGATACGTCTTGATCAAGGAGTAGCAAGATCATGAAACAGACTTGGCGCTGGTTTGGCCCTTCTGATGCGATCTCCATTGGCCAAATCAGGCAAACCGGTGCAACCGGCATCGTCTCAGCCTTGCACCATGTTCCAACAGGAGAGGTTTGGTCAGTCGAGCACATC
Source organism: Ruegeria sp. CDSC081 (assembly GCF_059610485.1). Taxonomy (NCBI): domain Bacteria; kingdom Pseudomonadati; phylum Pseudomonadota; class Alphaproteobacteria; order Rhodobacterales; family Roseobacteraceae; genus Ruegeria; species Ruegeria sp. CDSC081. The sequence goes on from NZ_JBXWNS010000016.1 coordinate 6,631, forward strand.
AAAGAGCGGCAGCAACAGATTGAGCAGCCCGGAGGCGTTCCATCTGGATTGACCTGGGACGTTGTTGAAAGCGTTCCGGTGTCCGAAGCGATCAAATCGCAAACCGGCCCGGTAAGGCAACACCTTGAAATGTACAAGGAAAGCCTACGTAATTTGGCCGAATGTGGCATTCACACAGTCTGCTACAACTTCATGCCAGTGCTGGATTGGACGCGCACAGACCTGAGCCATCCGCTGCCACATGGTGGGCACGCAATGCGGTTTGATCTCTTGGATTTTGTCATGTTCGATTGTTTCATCCTATGCAGGCAACGCGCGGAGCAAGATTATTCAGCGGTGATCATAGAAGCCGCACGGGCCCGGTTTGCAGATCTGGGTGATGGAGATCGCCTGAAACTGTCGAACAATATCGTCGCTGGTTTGCCGGGGGCGAACGACAATTGGTCTCTTGAGGACGTGAAACGAAACCTCGACGCATATGTTGGCGTGACGCCCGAAACCCTCCGCTCCAACCTGGTTGATTTCCTTTCCGAGGTTGTTCCAACGGCCGAAGGCCTCGGCGTCCGGCTCTGTTGCCATCCGGATGACCCACCTTTTCCACTGCTTGGGCTTCCACGGGTCATGTCGTCGCAAAGTGATTACGCGACCGTGTTGGATGCCGTTGACAGCCCGGCAAACGGAGCAACGCTATGCACCGGGTCATTGGGTGTTGCCGAAGACTTCGACCCAGTATCCTTCATTGCTCAGCACGGCCATCGGATCCACTTTGTACATCTTCGCAATACCGTGCGGGACGGTTCAAGCGACCGCAATCGCCATAGTTTTTCTGAGTCTGAACATTTGGCAGGAGACACAGATATGGTTGCAACAATTCGCGCCTTGATGGTCGAAGAAACGCGGCGCCGCAATCAGGGGCGATCAGATTATGAGATTCCCATGCGCCCGGACCATGGCCACGCTTTGCTGAACGATCTCACTCGTCCTTCCCAGCCCGGCTACCCGCTCATAGGCAGAATGCGCGGCCTCGCCGAACTGCGCGGTGTTATGCACGGTTGCACTTTGATTTCACCTGGGTCCGATGCCGATATTCGCGGCATTTAAGTGAGCGTCTGCTCCTCCGGACTGATCAGACCTTTTGCCGGGCTTGATGATACCAGTATGTGATCAGAAGACGAAAGTAACCTATCGGCAGAAGTCCGCTGTGTGCGCGCTTTGGGTCTTGAGCGTTTGGAAATGCTGCGCTTTGCATGAAGGTCCGGTTCGAGGAAACCGGTTGGTCGAACTGTCGGCGCCTAGATGTCCGTTAATGGGATGTACCGGCTGCTTCACCCAGGAGGTTAGCCATGCCGCAGATGCGAGGTGTTACTGCGTCAGCAATAGCTGCGACTGCACAAGTCCGGTTTGTCGGCCCTCCCGCATTTGGTGTCCCTCGCAGCTAAGGTCCGGAGCGCGCCCATTCTAACCAATGCTGCAAATTGCACGGATGTCTGCACTTGGATTGATGGATCGTTAGAAAACGGCAATCCGAAGGATTTGGTAATCTTGCGAACGCGTGGGGCTAGGTCGTGTTGACAAAAGGGATTCACAGCGCCCGCTGATCGTGATTCAAGCCGGTATCTGCGATGGAGGCCAGCT
>NZ_JBXWNS010000017.1:0-2500 GCF_059610485.1 Ruegeria sp. CDSC081
AGTAGGATTTGAACCTTTGGCCTTCAGGTTATGAGCCTGACGAGGTGAAGACGTTAAGCAATTGATCCAGTGGATCAAATGTAGTCTGAACGGGCTGTGTTGATATTATTCGACCTGGTTGCGGGAGTAGGATTTGAACCTACGACCTTCAGGTTATGAGCCTGACGAGCTACCGGGCTGCTCCATCCCGCGACACTAGGTTGGCCTATCGCTTTCGCTACTTGAGGCCGGGGTCGAATAAGTAATTGTATCATTTAGAGAGAATTGGGATTTTTCTAGGTTTGGCGGTGACCTACTCTCCCGGGGCTTAAGCCCAAGTACCATTGGCGCGGCAGTGCTTAACTTCCGGGTTCGGGATGGGACCGGGTGTTTCACTTGCGCTATGACCACCAAACCGAGGAAAATCCCACGTTGCGACTTGCGTAGCAAGCGCGACGGGTGGCAGGCAGCGTCTTTTGCGTGCAAAAGGCGCGTTGCCACTCGGTAGTGTAATCAATCAACAGTGCCGCTTGGCGCGACACAGCCATCGTTAGTCTAAGGTGTGTATGTTTTTGATTTGTCTTTCCATTACTGGATCAAATCAAGCCTATCGGGCGATTAGTACCGGTCAACTGAACGCATTACTGCGCTTACATCTCCGGCCTATTGACGTGGTGGTCTTCCACGGCCCTCAGGGAGACCTTGTTTTGAGGGGGGCTTCCCGCTTAGATGCCTTCAGCGGTTATCCTGTCCGATCATAGCTACCCTGCACTGCTGCTGGCGCAACAACAGGTCCACCAGTGGATCGTTCACCCCGGTCCTCTCGTACTAGGGGCAACTCCTCTCAAGTCTCCTACACCCACGGCAGATAGGGACCGAACTGTCTCACGACGTTCTAAACCCAGCTCACGTACCTCTTTAAACGGCGAACAGCCGTACCCTTGGGACCTGCTCCAGCCCCAGGATGAGATGAGCCGACATCGAGGTGCCAAACACTGCCGTCGATATGGACTCTTGGGCAGTATCAGCCTGTTATCCCCGGCGTACCTTTTATCCGTTGAGCGATGGCCCTTCCACTCGGGACCACCGGATCACTATGGCCGTCTTTCGACTCTGCTCGACTTGTCAGTCTCGCAGTCAGGCTGGCTTCTGCCATTGCACTCAACGAGCGATTTCCGACCGCTCTGAGCCAACCTTCGCGCGCCTCCGTTACGCTTTAGGAGGCGACCGCCCCAGTCAAACTACCCGCCACGCAGGGTCCCGGATCCGGATAACGGACCGCGGTTAGACATCAAGAGTGCGAAGGGTGGTATCTCAAGGGAGGCTCCACAGAGACTTGCGTCTCTGCTTCAAAGCCCACCACCTATCCTGCACATCACAATCCTGATGCCAGTGCGAAGCTGTAGTAAAGGTGCACGGGGTCTTTCCGTCTAACCGCGGGAAGCCTGCATCTTGACAGGCAATTCAATTTCGCTGAGTCGATGTTGGAGACAGCGGGGAAGTCGTTACGCCATTCGTGCAGGTCGGAACTTACCCGACAAGGAATTTCGCTACCTTAGGACCGTTATAGTTACGGCCGCCGTTTACCTGGGCTTCAATTCAAGGCTCTCACCTCTCCTTTTAACCTTCAGGCACCGGGCAGGCGTCAGACCCTATACGTCGTCTTGCGACTTCGCAGAGCCCTGTGTTTTTAATAAACAGTCGCCACCCCCTGGTTTGTGCCCCCAGCCCCTAGTTGCCTAGGAACCGGGCCTCCTTCTCGCGAACTTACGGAGGTATTTTGCCGAGTTCCTTCAACATCGTTCTCTCAAGCGCCTTGGTATTCTCTACCAGTCCACCTGTGTCGGTTTAGGGTACGGTCTTATAGGAGGGCTATTTCCAGGAACCTCTCAGCAGCCCATTCAATCCGATAAGGATGAACTACCTCTGAGATCCGTCACCACTCCACGGCCTAGGAATATTAACCTAGTTCCCATCGCCTACGCCTTTCGGCCTCGGCTTAGGGGCCGGCTTACCCTGCTCAGATTAGCTTTAAGCAGGAACCCTTGGACTTTCGGCGAGAGTGTCTCTCACACTCTTTGTCGCTACTCATGTCATCATTCTCACTAGTGATCTCTCCACCGGATCGCTCACGCGCCAGCTTCATCGAAAGCCTCTCTCCTCCAATACGCCCGAAGACGTGAAGGAGGAATGAGACTATGTCACACTACGCTCTGCTACCATGCCTTACGGCATCCTAAGCTTCGGCTCATGGCTTGAGCCCCGTTACATCTTCGCCGCAGGACAACTTATTTAGACCAGTGAGCTGTTACGCTATCTTTAAAGGATGGCTGCTTCTAAGCCAACCTCCTGGTTGTTTTGGTCGTCCCACCTGCTTTCCCACTTAGCCATGAATTGGGGGCCTTAGCTGTAGGTCAGGGTTGTTTCCCTCTCCACTACGGACGTTAGCATCCGCAGTGTGTCTGCCATCTAGTACTCCCGGGTATTCGGAGTTTGGTTAGGATCAGTAAGCCTGTGGGGC
>NZ_JBXWNS010000018.1:0-4493 GCF_059610485.1 Ruegeria sp. CDSC081
ATGACGGATATTAAGCGCACGCCTTTGCATGGTTTGCATGTTGAGTTGGGTGGGAAGTTGGTTGATTTTGCGGGCTGGGAGATGCCTGTTCAGTATCCCTTGGGGATTATGGGTGAGCATGCGCAGTGTCGTGAGAAGGCGGCGGTGTTTGATGTGTCTCATATGGGTCAGGTGATCCTGCGGGGTGAGGATGTTGGTGCCAAGCTTGAGGCTCTGTGCCCGCAGGCCTATGCGACACTGAAGCCTGGCAAGGCGCGGTATGGGTTTTTCACCAATTCGGATGGCGGGATCATGGATGATCTGATCGTGTCGAATGCGGGGGATCACTTCTTTGTGGTGGTGAACGCGGCGCTGCGTCATCAGGATATTCCGCATATGCGCGCCAATCTGGACGGGGTTGAGGTGATCGAGATCTTTGACCGCGCGCTTGTTGCGGTGCAGGGACCGAAGGCCGAGGATGTGGTGGGTGCGCTTTGCCCTGCGGCGCGGGATCTGAAGTTCATGGAAACCGTTGTTGCCGACATCCTGGGGGCCGAATGCCGGATCTCGCGTCTGGGCTATACCGGCGAGGACGGGTACGAGATCTCGATCCCCGAGGACCGTGCGATAGAAATCACCAAGGCCTTCCTGGCGCATGAGGATTGCGAGGCGGCGGGCCTGGGCGCGCGCGACAGCCTGCGGCTGGAGGCGGGGCTGTGCCTGTATGGCAATGACATCGACCAGGGCACCTCGCCGATCGAGGCCAGCCTGGGTTGGGCGATCCAGAAACGCCGCAAGGAAGAGGGCGGGTTCCCGGGGGCCGACCGCATTCAAAAAGAACTGGCCGAGGGTCCCGCGCGCAAGCTGGTGGGCATCAAGCCGGAAGGCCGGGCACCGGCGCGTCAGGGCGTGGACATTCAGTGCGCGCAGGGCAATACAATCGGTCAGATCACCTCGGGCGGGTTTGGCCCGACGGTCGGTGGACCTGTGGCGATGGGCTATGTGGCGGCGGATCATGCCGAACCGGGTACGGCGGTGAATCTGATCATCCGGGGCAAGCCGCAACCGGCACAGATTGTGGCCACCCCCTTTGTCACCCAGAATTACAAGCGTTGAAGTCAGGAGAGAGACAACATGGCAACCTATTATTCCGAAGAGCACGAATGGCTGACCGTCGAGGGTGATACCGCGACGCTGGGCATCACCAAACACGCGGCTGAACAGCTGGGCGACGTGGTGTTCGTGGAACAGCAGGAAGCAGGCGACGAGTTCGAGAAGGGTGGCGAGATTGGCGTGATCGAATCCGTCAAGGCGGCGTCCGAGCTTTATGCGCCGGTTGATGGCGAGATCGTCGAGGTCAATGAGGCGCTGGCCGACAATCCGGGCGCGCTGAACGACGACCCCGAGGGCGAGGCCTGGATCTACAAGATCAAGATCACGGATGCGTCGCAGCTGGAAGATCTGATGGACGAAGCCGGCTACAAGGCCTTCATCGGGTAACTTCAATTCCGGGGCCCTGAAACCGGGCCCCGGGCTTCATCTTTTTCCAAATACTCCCGCCGGAGGCATCTGCCAGAGCGGCTGGGCGAGACATTCCTTGAGGAGCGCTACACATGGCCTTCAAACTCACCGATTACGAAGCCTATGACTTTGCCAACCGTCGCCATATCGGGCCCAGCCCGACCGAGATGCGCGACATGCTCAAGGTGATCGGCTTCACGACGCTGGATCAGCTGATTGACGCCACCGTCCCCCCTGCGATCCGGCAGAAGGAAGCGCTGGACTGGGGTCCGGCGATGACCGAGCGCGATGCGCTGTTCCACATGAAAGAGGTGGCGAGCAAGAACAAGGTTCTGACCTCGCTGATTGGTCAGGGCTATTACGGCACCACCACGCCTGCGCCGATCCTGCGCAATATCCTGGAAAACCCGGCCTGGTACACGGCCTATACGCCTTATCAGCCCGAGATCAGCCAGGGCCGGCTTGAGGCGCTGCTGAACTTCCAGACCATGGTCAGCGATCTGACCGGGCTGGACGTGGCCAACGCCTCGCTGCTGGACGAAGCAACCGCTGCTGCCGAGGCGATGGCGATGGCCAAGCGCGGTGGCCGGTCCAAGGCCAATAACGCGGCTTTCTTCGTCGATAAAAACTGCCACCCGCAGACCATTGCGGTGATCAAAACCCGCGCCGAGCCTCTGGGCATCGACGTACAGGTGGCTGATCCGGATACGATGGACGCGGGCGCGGTGTTTGGCGCGATCTTCCAGTATCCCGGCACGCATGGACATGTGCGCGACTTCACCGCCGAGATCGCGGCGCTGCATGAACATAAAGCCATTGCCATCGTTGCCGCCGACATCCTGTCGCTGGCACTGCTGAAATCCCCCGGCGAGATGGGCGCGGATATCGCCATCGGTTCGACCCAGCGCTTTGGCGTGCCGATGGGCTATGGCGGCCCGCACGCGGCCTATATGGCGACCACCGACAAGCTGAAGCGGTCGATGCCCGGCCGGATCATCGGCGTCAGCATCGACAGCCGGGGCAACAAGGCCTATCGCCTGGCGCTGCAGACCCGCGAACAGCATATCCGCCGCGAGAAGGCCAACTCGAATGTCTGCACCGCGCAGGCGTTGCTGGCCGTCATTGCGTCGATGTATGCGGTTTATCACGGCCCTGATGGCATCAAGGCCATTGCGCAATCGGTGCACCGCAAGACCTCGCGCCTGGCCGCCGGTCTGGAAGAGGCGGGCTTTGCCGTGGAACCGGAAGTGTTCTTTGACACCATCACGGTCGAGGTCGGCCATCTGCAGAATGTCGTGATGGAGGCCGCCGTGGCCCGCGGCGTCAACCTGCGCAAGGTCGGCGACAGCAAGGTCGGCATCAGCCTGGACGAACAGACCCGGCCCGAGACCATCGAGGCCGTCTGGGGTGCCTTCGGCATCGATCGGGCGGATGACAGCTCGAACAAGCAATACCGTCTGCCGGATTACGCGCTGCGTGAAAGCGAATATCTGACCCACGAGATCTTCCACAAGAACCGGGCCGAGGCCGAGATCACGCGGTACATGCGCCGTCTCGCCGACCGCGACCTGGCGTTGGACCGGGCGATGATCCCGCTGGGCTCCTGCACGATGAAGCTGAACGCCACGATCGAGATGATCCCGGTCACCTGGCCCGAGTTCGGCAATCTGCACCCGTTCTGCCCGCAAGATCAGGCGCAGGGTTATCATGAGATGATTGATGATCTGAACGACAAGCTGTGCCAGATCACCGGTTATGACGCGATCTCCCAGCAACCCAACTCGGGCGCGCAGGGGGAATATGCGGGGCTGCTGAGCATCCGCAATTACCATTTTGCGCGCGGCGAAGGGCACCGCAATGTCTGCCTGATCCCAACCTCGGCGCATGGCACCAACCCGGCCTCGGCGCAGATGGTGGGCTGGCAGGTGGTGCCGGTGCAGGCCGATGACAAGGGCAACATTGATCTGAACGATTTCCGCGCCAAGGCGGAAAAGCATTCCGATCATCTGGCCGCCTGCATGATCACCTACCCGTCGACCCATGGCGTGTTCGAGACCACCGTACAGGAGGTCTGCCAGATCACCCATGATCACGGCGGTCAGGTCTATATCGATGGCGCCAACATGAACGCCATGGTGGGCCTGTCGCGCCCCGGTGACATTGGCGGTGACGTCAGCCACCTGAACCTGCACAAGACCTTCTGCATCCCGCATGGCGGCGGCGGCCCCGGCATGGGTCCGATCGGCGTCAAGGCGCATCTGATCGAACACCTGCCCGGCCACCCGGAATACGGCAGTGCCGTGGGTCCGGTCTCGGCAGCGCCCTTCGGCTCACCGTCGATCCTGCCGGTGTCATGGGCTTATGTGTTGCTGATGGGCGGCGCTGGTCTGACCCAGGCCACCAAGGTGGCAATCCTGAACGCCAACTACATCGCCGCACGGTTGGCTGAGGCCTATCCGATCCTCTATACGTCCGAGACAGGCCGGGTGGCGCATGAGTGCATTCTGGACACAAGACCCCTGGACGAGGCGGCCCATGTCAGCGTCGACGACATCGCCAAACGTCTGGTCGATAGCGGCTTCCACGCGCCCACCATGAGCTGGCCGGTGGCCGGAACCCTGATGGTCGAGCCCACGGAATCGGAACCCAAGGATGAGCTGGACCGCTTCTGCGACGCCATGCTGTCGATCCGCTCGGAAGCGCAGGACATCATCGACGGCAAGATCGATGCCGAGAACAACCCGCTGAAAAACGCCCCACACACGGTGCGCGATCTGGTCGGCGACTGGGACCGGCCCTACAGCCGCGAACAGGCCTGCTTCCCCCCGGGCTCCATGGGCGTCGACAAATACTGGTCCCCCGTCAACCGCGTCGACAACGCATACGGAGACCGAAACCTCATCTGCACATGCCCACCAATGTCCGAATACGAAGACGCAGCTGAGTAAACAGACGACAACCAGATCAGCCCCCGCACTGGCCAGGGGCTGATC
>NZ_JBXWNS010000019.1:0-2744 GCF_059610485.1 Ruegeria sp. CDSC081
GGGAGTTTGTTTGCGCGGCATGCGGCGGTCAGGGTGTTGGCCAGCAGGCATGCGATTGTCATGGGGCCGACGCCACCGGGGACGGGGGTGATTGCTCCGGCGCGTTCGGCGGCGCTGGCGTAATCCACGTCTCCAACCAGCTTGTTCTTGCCGTCGCGTTCAATGCGGTTGATGCCCACGTCGATGACCGTGGCGCCTTCCTTGATCCAGTCGCCGGGCACCATCTCGGGGCGGCCCACAGCGGCGACAACGATATCCGCGCGACGGACAACATCGGGCAGATCCTTGGTGCGGCTATGCGCGATGGTCACGGTGCAGCTGTCGCCCAGCAGCAGTTGCGCCATCGGCTTGCCAACGATGTTCGAGCGGCCGATCACAACCGCATCCATGCCCGACAACGATCCATGATGGTCCCGCAGCATCATCAGGCAGCCCAGCGGGGTACAGGGCACCATCGATTTCTGACCGGTGCCCAGCAGGCCCACATTCGAGATGTGGAACCCGTCGACATCCTTGGCCGGGTCGATCGAATTGATCACCAGATCTTCGTTCAGATGCTTGGGCAGCGGCAGCTGCACCAGAATGCCGTGGACTGCGGGATCGGTATTCAGCTTGTCGATCAATGCCAGCAGGTCTGCCTCGGAGGTGTCCACATCCAGCTTGTGCTCATACGAGTTCATGCCGACCTCGACGGTCATCTTGCCCTTCGAGCGGACATAGACCTGGCTGGCCGGGTCTTCGCCCACCAGAACCACGGCCAGACCAGGGGTGATGCCATTTTCGTCCTTCAGCTTTGCAACCTGATCGGCAACCTGTGCCCGCACCGTTGCTGCAAAGGCCTTACCGTCGATAACCTGCGCTACCATTCTTCGATCCCTTCTTCCCAAAAACGGATCGGGCGCTTGGGGCGCCCGGTCAGTCAGTCGTTGCCGAGCACACGTTCCTCACGCGCAATCGACCAGTCAATCAGAATGCGCCACAGCGTCTCGGCCAGATCGGGGTCCATCCCCGCCGCCTGAGAGCTGGCACGCACCTTTTGCACCACCTCTTCAACACGATCCGGAATACGGGCCGGCAGGCCCTCGCCCGGCTTCAACTCAGACGCGCGATCAATGTAGCTGGCGCGCCTCACCAGCATCTCGATCAGGTGCCGGTCCAGCTGGTCGATCTGAATCCGCAGATCCTGCATCGTTGCGCAGTCTTGCGGCGGTGTCAGAGTGGGCATCGTGATCTCCTCGTGGCCCGGAGCATTCTCCGGATCACGAGATGTCTTATCTGGCGACTTAGAACAAGCCCTCGATCTCACCTGCGTCATTGAGGCAGATGCTTTCGGCCGCCGGTTTGCGCGGCAGGCCCGGCATAGTCATGATCTCACCACAGACCGCCACGATAAATCCGGCACCCGCGCTCAGGCGCACCTCGCGCACCGGAACCGAATGGCCGGTGGGCGCGCCGCGCAACGAGGGATCGGTCGAGAAGGAATATTGCGTCTTGGCCATGCAGACCGGCAGGTTGCCGTAACCGGCTTCTTCCCATTCACGCAGCTGGTTGCGGATCTTGTTGTCGGCCAGAACCTCGTCCGCGCGATAGATGCGCTTGGCGATGGTTTCGATCTTCTCGAACAGCGGCATATCGTCGGGGTAGATCGGCGCAAAGTTCGCTGTGCCCCCTTCGACGATTTCGACCACCTTCTCGGCCAGCGGCGCCGAACCTTCCGACCCCAACTCCCAGTGACGCGACAGAACCGCTTCGACCCCGTGGTCAGAGCAATAGTCTTTCACGGCTTGCACTTCAGCGTCGGTATCGGTGACGAAGTGGTTGATGCCAACCACAACCGGCACGCCAAAGGATTTGACGTTTTCGATGTGACGACCCAGGTTGGCACAGCCCGATTTGACCGCGTCGACGTTTTCCGCACCCAGATCAGCCTTGGCCACACCGCCATTCATCTTCATCGCACGCACGGTGGCGACCAGCACCACAGCCGACGGCGCGATACCCGCTTTGCGGCACTTGATGTTCATGAATTTCTCGGCGCCCAGATCGGCCCCAAAACCCGCTTCGGTCACCACATAGTCAGCAACCTTCAGCGCGGTCTTGGTCGCAATGACCGAGTTACAGCCATGTGCAATGTTGGCAAACGGGCCGCCATGCACAAAGGCCGGGTTGTTTTCCAGCGTCTGCACCAGGTTCGGCTGCATCGCGTCCTTCAGCAGCACCGTCATCGCACCTTCGGCCTTGATGTCGCGGCAATACACGGCTGTCTTGTCGCGGCGATACGCGACGATGATGTCACCCAACCGCTTTTCCAGATCTTTCAGATCATTGGCCAGGCACAGGATCGCCATAACCTCAGAGGCCACGGTGATATCAAAGCCGGTCTCGCGCGGGAAACCGTTCGATACGCCACCCAAGCTGGCCGTGATCTGACGCAGCGCGCGGTCGTTCATGTCGACCACACGACGCCACGCTACACGGCGAATGTCGATCTCGCACTCATTGCCCCAGTAGATGTGGTTGTCGATCATCGCCGACAGCAGTGAATGGGCGCTGGTGATGGCGTGAAAGTCACCGGTGAAGTGCAGGTTCATCTCTTCCATCGGAACAACCTGCGCGTAACCACCACCCGCAGCGCCGCCCTTCATGCCAAAGTTCGGGCCCAGCGAAGCCTCACGGATACAGATCATCGCGTTCTTGCCGATCCGGTTCAGACCGTCACCCAGACCCACAGTCGTCGTCGTCTT
>NZ_JBXWNS010000020.1:0-2699 GCF_059610485.1 Ruegeria sp. CDSC081
ACGGTGAGGTCGAGGCCAAAGTCAAAGCCGAAGTCGCAAACCTCTGCGCCAGATTCCCTATCTATCCAAACCTGTAAACTGAAGGACACCAACCCATGAGCTTTCATTCCATCGAACAGGCTCCTGCCCGCCTAAACCGTAGCGAACTCGCCGTACCTGGCAGCCAACCCGGAATGTTCGAAAAGGCCGCACAATCGGACGTGGATGTCATCTTCCTTGATCTGGAGGACGCCGTCGCGCCGGACGAGAAAGAACAAGCCCGCAAAAACATCATTGAGGCTCTGAACGACATCGACTGGGGCAGCAAGACCATGTCGGTACGCATCAACGGGCTCGACACGCATTACATGTACCGCGACGTGGTGGATGTGGTTGAACAGGCTGGCGAGCGACTTGATCTGATCATGATCCCCAAAGTCGGCACCGCGGCAGATGTCTATGCCGTCGACATGATGGTCACGCAAATCGAGGATGCAAAGGGGCACAAAAAACGCATCGGATTCGAGCATATCATCGAAACTGCGTTAGGGATGCAGAACGTCAGTGAGATCGCGGCGGCGTCGAAACGTAACGAAAGCCTGCATTTCGGCGTAGCCGACTATGCCGCCTCGACCCGCGCACGGACGACTATTATCGGCGGTGTTAACCCGGATTATTCCGTTCTGACTGACGCGGATACGGACGGAGGACGCCTGACCCATTGGGGAGATATGTGGCACTATGCGCTTGCCCGTATGGTTGTAGCTGCCCGCGCCAATGGTTTGCGCCCGATCGACGGCCCATTTGGAGACTTCCAAGACCCGGACGGCTACAAAGCCGCCGCAAAGCGCGCGGCAGTTTTAGGCTGCGAGGGCAAATGGGCCATCCATCCCAGCCAGATTTCACTGGCAAACGATGTTATGTCGCCGGGCGACGCCGAAGTCACCAAGGCACAACGCATTCTCGAAGCAATGGCCGAAGCCGAAGCAGCGGGAAAGGGAGCGGTTTCGTTGGATGGCCGCCTGATCGACTATGCTTCGATCCGTCAAGCTGAAGTTATGGTTGAGAAGGCCCGTCAAATCGCAGCAGCATGATCGCCTCATGACTTTACAATCGTCCATGTCTCAACGCGATTGTGCCGCCAACATATTTGCCGAAGCCATAGCCGCGGCAGATCCGGCGGTATCCCTGAGCAGACGACTGCAATCAGCCCCATTGTCTGCGCCCAAACAGGGTGGGCGCAGCATCCTGATCGCGATTGGTAAAGCCGCTCCAGCCATGATGGCGGAAGCCTTGCAAAACGTTCAGGGTGATCATGTCGCTCTGGCCGTGACCCATTCCGAAAACCAAGCGGTCGTACCCGGTGCAACTGTGTTGAACAGTGCACACCCCGTTCCGGACGAACGGGGCCTCAAAGCCGGTCGGCAGATCATTGATCTGCTCAGCACAGCACGCGAGCAAGATCAGATCATAGCGCTGATCTCTGGCGGGGGATCGGCCCTGGTTCCGGCACCTGTGGACGGATTGTTCCTATCGGATAAGATTGTGGTCAACGAGCTCTTGTTGTCTTCCGGATTGGACATCGTGCACATGAACCTGGTGCGCCAGCATCTGAGCCAGCTCAAGGGCGGAGGGTTTCTGCGGCACGGTTCACCTGCACCGGTCACAGCCTATATTCTGTCGGATGTGATCGGAGATGACCTGCGTGCCGTTGCCAGCGGCCCCACTTCTCCACCCATCGGAACCCAAGCCGATGCCCGCAGGATCTGCATTGGGGCTGGCATCTGGAAGCGTCTGCCCCAATCCGTGCGGGACCATCTAGAACACAGCGTTCCTGAACAGACGATAGCAGTTGAAGCGACAAATCATCTGATCGGGTCGAACACGATAAGCCTTGAGGCTGCGCATCGCTGTGCGGCGCAGTTTTGTCGGGCTGAAATTGCATCCAAAGCACTGACAGGAGACGTGTCCGACGCTGCACGTCAGATTCTGCAAGCGGCCCGTTCTGTGGCTTCCGACCGCCCGATCGCTCTGCTTTTCGGAGGGGAGACAACCGTCCGGCTGCGGGGTACGGGTCTTGGTGGGCGCAATCAGGAACTAGCGCTGCGCGTCGCCCAACTGGCGCAAGGGGAAGCTATTCCCGGCAACTGGATCTTCCTCAGCGGTGGAACAGATGGCCGTGATGGTCCGACCCCCGCAGCGGGTGCGATTGTGGATGTGGGAACATTCGATCGTATCCGCGATGCGGGGCAAAATCCGTCCACGCTGTTAGCAAACAACGACAGTCACCGGGCATTGGGACTATCGGGTGATCTTCTGATGACTGGTGCGACCGGAACCAATGTTGCAGATATCCAAGTATTGCTGCTTGGGCCTGATGCTTGAGCGCGCGCTAAACTTGACGGGCATCAAGGTTGATATAGCGTCAGAGATGTCGAATTGGAGAGTAATGCCTGAATCCGTCGAGAAAGGTCCGATTCATGCGATAGTCTGATTTCAAAGCCATAAAAGAGGCGTTTATTCCATTGTCACAGGCGATGTTTTAGGCTCTGACGGAGGGATATAGGCATTATTTTTTGCGGGATGTTTGGCGTTGATCGGCGTGTAAGTATTTGTAATTTTCGTTCTAAAGTTGTTTTTTGGAGTAGGATTTGAACCTTTGGCCTTCAGGTTATGAGCCTGACGAGGTGAAGACGTTAAGCAATTGATCCAGTGGATCA
>NZ_JBXWNS010000021.1:0-1384 GCF_059610485.1 Ruegeria sp. CDSC081
ATGGCAAAGGAAAAGTTTGAGCGTAATAAGCCGCACGTCAACATTGGCACGATTGGGCACGTTGACCACGGCAAGACGACGCTGACCGCAGCGATCACCAAGTATTTTGGTGACTTCAAAGCGTATGACCAGATTGACGGCGCGCCGGAAGAGAAGGCCCGCGGCATCACCATCTCGACGGCCCACGTGGAATACGAGACCGACGCGCGTCACTACGCCCACGTTGACTGCCCCGGCCACGCCGACTACGTCAAGAACATGATCACTGGTGCGGCGCAAATGGACGGCGCGATCCTGGTTGTGAACGCGGCTGACGGCCCGATGCCTCAGACCCGCGAGCACATTCTGCTGGGCCGCCAGGTTGGCATCCCGACCATGGTCGTGTTCATGAACAAAGTTGACCAGGTTGACGACGAAGAGCTGCTGGAGCTGGTTGAAATGGAAATCCGCGAGCTGCTGAGCTCGTATGATTACCCTGGCGACGACATTCCGATCATTGCCGGTTCGGCACTGGCCGCGATGGAAGGCAACAACCCGGAAATCGGCGAAGAATCGATCCGCAAGCTGATGGCTGCCGTGGACGAGTACATCCCGACGCCTGAGCGTGCTGTTGACCAGCCGTTCCTGATGCCGGTCGAAGACGTGTTCTCGATCTCGGGCCGTGGTACAGTTGTGACCGGTCGTGTTGAGCGTGGCGTGATCAATGTTGGCGACGAGATCGAAATCGTCGGCATCCGCGACACCAAGAAAACCACCTGTACCGGTGTTGAAATGTTCCGCAAGCTGCTGGATCGTGGAGAAGCGGGCGACAACATCGGCGCGCTGCTGCGTGGTATCGACCGTGAAGGCGTTGAGCGTGGCCAGGTTCTGTGTAAGCCGGGTTCGGTTACACCGCACACCAAGTTCGAAGCCGAAGCCTATATCCTGACCAAGGAAGAGGGTGGCCGTCACACGCCGTTCTTCGCGAACTACCGTCCTCAGTTTTACTTCCGGACCACTGACGTGACCGGCACCGTGACCCTGGCAGCTGGCACCGAGATGGTTATGCCCGGCGACAACGTGTCGTTCGAGGTTGAGCTGATCGCACCGATCGCGATGGAAAACGGCCTGCGTTTCGCCATCCGCGAAGGCGGCCGCACCGTCGGCGCCGGCGTTGTGTCGAAAATCGTCGAGTAATTCGCGCAAGCGAATGGTCAAATGGAAAGGGCGCCCATCCGGCGCCCTTTCTCGTTTGATCTCGACAAGCCCGCGACGCGCCCATGTCGTACACCAAAGAGTGTTGAGTGATCGGAGGCGGTGATGAGATCGTTCGCCGAATAGTCTCAGACCTAACCGTCGAAACAAAAAAAGCCCGCCCCAAACCGGGGCGGGCTTTTTCTGTTTG
>NZ_JBXWNS010000022.1:0-1272 GCF_059610485.1 Ruegeria sp. CDSC081
TTACAGGTTTGGATAGATAGGGAATCTGGCGCAGAGGTTTGCGACTTCGGCTTTGACTTTGGCCTCGACCTCACCGTTACCGTCCTCGCCATTTGCGGCCAGACCGTCGACCACTTCGATGATCCAGTCGGCGATCTGGCGGAACTCGGCCTCGCCGAAGCCGCGGGTGGTGCCTGCGGGGCTGCCAAGGCGGATGCCGCTGGTCACCATCGGTTTTTCGGGATCGAACGGGACACCGTTCTTGTTGCAGGTGATATGCGCCCGGCCCAGTGCCTTTTCGGTCGCGTTGCCTTTGACGCCTTTAGGGCGCAGGTCCACCAGAACTACATGGGTGTCGGTGCCGTGGGTGACTGTGTCCAGCCCACCTTTGATCAACTGGTCCGACAGGGCCTGTGCGTTGGTGACCACCTGGGCGATGTAGTCCTTGAACTCGGGTCGCAGTGCTTCGCCAAAGGCCACGGCCTTGGCCGCGATGACATGCATCAGCGGGCCGCCCTGAATGCCAGGGAAGATGGCCGAGTTCACTTTCTTGGCGATCGCCTCGTCATTGGTCAGGATCATGCCGCCCCGCGGACCGCGCAGGGTTTTATGCGTGGTGGTAGTAGCCACATGCGCATGCGGGAAGGGCGATGGGTGTGCGCCTGTCGCGACCAGACCGGCGATATGGGCCATGTCGACATGCAGATAGGCGCCGACCATATCCGCGATCTCGCGCATGCGGGCAAAATCAATGATGCGCGGAATGGCCGACCCGCCTGCGATGATCAGCTTGGGCTGATGCTCTTTCGCCAGCGCTTCGATCTGGTCATAGTCGATCTGGTTGTCCTGTTTGCGCACACCGTAATGGACGGCGTTGAACCACTTGCCCGACTGGTTGGGTGCGGCGCCATGGGTCAGGTGGCCCCCCGCATCCAGGCTCATGCCCAGGATGGTGTCGCCGGGTTTGATCAGTGCCTGGAACACGCCCTGGTTTGCCTGAGAGCCAGAGTTCGGCTGGACGTTTGCAAAGCCGCAACCGAACAGCTTCTTGGCGCGGTCGATGGCCATATTTTCAGCGATATCAACAAATTGACACCCGCCATAGTACCGCCTGCCGGGGTATCCTTCGGCGTATTTGTTGGTCATCACCGAGCCCTGCGCTTCCATCACGGCAGCAGAGACGATGTTCTCGGACGCGATCAATTCGATCTCGTCGCGCTGACGGCCCAGCTCGGACGTGATCGAGCCGAACAGCTCTGGGTCGCGCGCTGAGAGAGACTGGGTGAAAAAACC